>NZ_LMNG01000008.1 GCF_001423295.1 Methylobacterium sp. Leaf112
TGTGCGTCCGTCAGCCAAAACTCGTCCATCCGATCCTCCTTCGTCACAAAGGAATCACGGACACTCCTGACAAGCCAAATTTATGGGTCCGGAGCCTAAGACAATTGTGTAGGGCGGGATCAGGCTCGGGAAGAAGTCCGACCGACGCAGATCGCGGCAGCACTCCAACGATGGACGTTCCAAAGGCTCCAGTTCGTTGAATTTCGGTCATTACGGAGGGCACACCCCAACGCCGATGATGGGCCGGGGGCGGAGCGTCCGCTTCAGGGCAAGGGGTCAGGGCCCGCTCCCCACCCACCAAGGGCGCCACGCTCCCGGGTTGACAGCGAGGTCTGCCGGCGCTTCTGTCATGTCGGCTCGTGCAGCCGGCCGCTCGCGCCGCAAGGCATGGTGAATGTACGTTTCCCCCGATTCGGTCTGACCCCCTGGGCGGTCCCCTCGGCAAAGCGAGCCCCGATACGAGCGACTGCCCGGTTCGAGGATCGGACGCATGCATATCCCACATGACCCGAAGGCGATGGCCAAGAGCCTTCGTCAGGCGCTCGCCGAGCGCCGTGTCGAGATTTCCCACGGCGACAGTCTGGAATGTGTCGCGCGTCAGTTCGGCTGGCGCGACTGGAATACCCTGGCGGCCCAGCTCGACCGGCCCGTCCTGCGCCTCCCCGAAGATTGGACCGTCGCCGGCACCCGCAGCGACGATTACGAGATGGGTCTCGATCCGGCGGAAGGCTGCGCGCTCATCCGCTACCGGGTCGCCCTGGCCGACCCGTCCCTCGGTCCGGCATCGACGGGCTTCGGGGCGCTCATGCAGAACTTCCGCGCCGATGGCTTCCGCGACAAGCGCCTCGAACTCAGCGCGCACCTGAGAGCACGGGACGTCACGGGCGCCGGATCGCTGTGGATGCGGATCGATGGTGACAAGGGGCGCATGTTGGCCTTCGACAACATGGATGGGCGCACGTGCGAGGGGCCGCTCGTCGGCACCGTCGGGTGGCAGGAACGGTCCATCGTCATGGACGTGCCCCCGGAGGCCCAGTCGATCCATTTCGGGTTTTTCCTGCGCGGCGGAGGCAGTCTGTGGGCCCGGCGGTTGCGCTTTGCCGAAGTGGGGGCGTCCGTGGCGGTGACGGATCACGCCGTCCCCCGGCGGGCGGCCCCGACGAATCTCGATTTCGCAGCCGGCGCGTCGTCTCGGGGCCAGTCCGGGCGACGGTCGCCCGGACTGGCCCCGTGCTCGCAAACCACCCGGACCAAGATGCGCAGCCGCCGCAGACGGAGCGATCCGAGCGCGCAGTCAGGGTCGACACGTTTGGCCGAACCAGAAGGGGCGGCCCCGAAGGAGCCGCCTCTGTTTCACATCGAGAGAACCCGCCTCAGCGCGCCTTGAGGGTCAGCTTCTTGGCGATCTCGAACATCTCCTCCGGGGCGTAGTCCGGGGTGAAGGCCGAGGGGACACCCGTGAGCTGGTGGATCTTGCCGCCGTCCGGCATGCCCTCGACGACGGAGAGCTCGCCGGGCGGATCGCCCGGAAGGGCGACTTCGCCGTTGCCCCAGATGCCCGCCATCTCCTTGTAGTCGCTCGGGCTGAAGGTGTAGAGCCGGCGGTGCGAACCCTCCTGCAGGTACTTCTGACACTCGGGGATCTTGTCGAGATTGATGTTCGGGGTTGGCAGGAACTTGTCGAGCTCGACGCCGGTGATCTTCTTGAGCGCCAGGGCGTAGGCGTGGGCGTGGACCGAGCCGCGCACCAGAAGATAACCGCAGACTTCGCGGCCCGTCGGGTCGGTCAGGGTTTCGTAGACCCGAAGCTTATGCAGGCGCGCGCCGCATTCGAGGTGGAAGTTGTGCAGCAGATCGACCACCACGTTGCCCGTGGTGGTGATGAAATCGTTGTTCCACGAGGCACCGTTGGAATTGACCGGGGTCACGCCGCCGCCGTTGGACAGGAACGCGGCCGCGAGGCGAATGTCCTTCATGTCCTCGAACGGGGCGCCCGAGATGTCGCCGCCGTTCGTCTCGTCGCCGTCGTTGTCCGGGCCGTTGTTGAGCATGGCGACGCCGTTGCTCACGAGCTCGACATGGCCGAGTTCCTCGGCCGTGATGGCTGCAACCAGACTATAGAACGGACGCAACTTGGACTTGCTGCGGAAGTTGAAGCTCTGGAACATGTAATTGCCCAGTGTCGACATCTCCCCGTACTTGCCGCCGAGCAGTTCCTGTAGGGCCGCGGCGGCGTTCGGATCTTTCTTTTTCGGGGCGGGAAGCTCGGCTTGAAGCTGATCGACACGCATAAACATAAGTTATTCTCCGGTTCCGGGGCTGATCGGCGTCTCGGTGGAACCGGAGCGAAGCGGGCATGTTCCGCCGTTGCGCCATGATCACGCAGGCGCGACCGAGCCGGAACCGACGGGCCGCACGCGCCACGGCCCCGGCCGGCGCCGTGGTGGCGCGCTCGCAACTGTCTCTGAATACATGATTAACCCGCGTTGAGCCGGCTCCGGGCGTCTGCTAGCAACGATTCCAAGGTTCCGGCGGAGATCGGGGCCACCTTGGGAGGACGTTGCCCGTGAACACCGTGACCACCTGGAATCAGGTCTACGACCCGTTCGGGAGCCCCTGGCTCTCGACGCTCGCCGCCTCGCTGCCGGTCATCGCGCTGCTGGGCATGATCGCCAGCGGCAAGGTCAAGGCCCACATCGCCGCCGTCCTCTCCCTGGTGCTGGCCTTCTGCGTCGCCGTGTTCCTGTTCGGCATGCCCGCCGATCTCGCCGCCCGCGCCTCCGGCTACGGCATCGCGCTCGGCCTGTTCCCCATCGGCTGGATCATCCTCAACGTCATCTTCCTCTACCGCCTGACGGTGGAGAAGGGGTGGTTCGCCACCCTTCAGCAATCGGTGGCGGGCATCACCACCGACCGGCGCCTGCAGCTGCTCCTCGTCGCCTTCGCCTTCGGGGCGTTCTTCGAGGGCGCCGGCGGCTTCGGCACCCCCGTGGCGGTGACCGGCGCCATCCTCATCGGGCTGGGCTTCTCGCCGCTGGCGGCTTCCGGCCTCTCGCTCATCGCCAACACAGCGCCCGTGGCCTACGGGGCGCTGGGCGCCCCCATCGCCGGCCTCGCCTCCGTGACGGGCTACGACCCCTACATCCTCGGCGCGATGATCGGCCGGCAGCTGCCGTTCTTCTCCGTGCTGGTGCCGTTCTGGCTCATCTGCGTGTTCGCGGGCTTCCGCGGCATGCTCCAGATCTGGCCCGCCATCCTCGTCTGCGGCGGCTCGTTCGCGCTCGCCCAGTTCGGCATCTCGAACTACGTCAACCCGTGGATCGTCGATATCGGCGCGGCGCTGGTCTCCATGGGCGCCCTGGTGCTGTTCCTGCGCTTCTGGCGCCCGGCCGTGATCTGGACCTCGCCGGCCCTGCGTGGCAACGACCCGTCCATCGGCTACGTCACCGCCGTCGACGGCCCCAAGGCCGCCGCCGCCACCCGCACCGCCACCTCCTCCGAGATCCTGCTGGCGTGGGTGCCGTGGATCATCCTCTCGGTGATCGTGGCGATCTGGGGCACCAAGTTCTTCAAGGATATCGTCGATCCGATCTTCATCTGGAACTATCCGGTGCCGGGCCTGCACAACGTCATCATGAAGGTGCCGCCGGTGGTGGCCACCGCCCATCCGGAGGCCGCCGTCTTCAAGTTCGCCTACATGTCCTACACCGGCACCGGCGTGCTGTTCGCGGCCATCCTCTCCGGCCTGCTCATGCGGTTCTCGCCGTGGCGCCTCGTGACCGCCTACATCGAGACCATCTGGGTTCTGCGCTACTCGCTCATCACCATCTCGGCGATGCTGGCGCTCGGCGTGCTGACCCGCTACGCGGGCGTCGATGCCACCCTCGGCCTCGCCTTCGCCGGCACCGGCATCCTCTACCCGTTCTTCGGCACCCTGCTCGGCTGGCTCGGCGTCGCGCTCACGGGCTCCGACACGGCCTCGAACGTGCTCTTCGGCGGCCTGCAGAAGATCACCTCGGAGCAGCTCGGCCTGTCGGGCATCCTCATGGCCTCGGCGAACTCGTCCGGCGGCGTCATGGGCAAGATGATCGACGCCCAGTCCATCGTCGTCGCCTCCACGGCCACGGGGTATTTCGGCCAGGAGAGCAAGATCCTGCGCTTCGTGTTCTGGCACTCCATCGTGCTCGCCTGCCTCGTCGGCGTGCTGGTGATGCTCCAGGCCTACGTCTACCCGTTCAACGCCATGGTGATTCACCCCTGAGGGTGAACGCCCGACGAACGCGACGCAGCCCGCCCCGGTCCGCCGGGGCGGGTTTTTTCGTGCGGGGTGTCCGGCCGGGGCCCCGGACAGTGTGGCCGGATCGTCCGGCGCCATCGCTGTCGCGGGGGCGGGGAGGCAGCTATCGCCGGGGTTCCTCGCCAGAAAAGGGACCCCGATGCGACGGACGACGCGGGGATGGGGCAGCGGCCTCCTCGGAATCCTCATCTTCAGCGCCTCCCTGCCGGCGACGCGGGTCGCCGTCGGGGGCTTTTCGCCCCTGTTCCTCACCGCGGCACGGGCGGTGATCGCCGCGCTCCTCGGCGCGGGGCTGCTCCTGGCGCTCGGCCATACCCGGCCGGCCCGGCGCGACCTCGGATCCCTGGCCCTCGTGGCCGTCGGGGTGGTGGCCGGCTTTCCGCTGCTCACGGCCCTGGCGCTCCAGCACGTCACGTCCGCCCATTCCGTGGTGTTCGTCGGCCTGCTCCCGCTGGCCACCGCCGGGTTCGGAATCCTGCGCGGCGGCGAGCGGCCGCGTCCGGCCTTCTGGGCGTTCTCCGTCACCGGGGCGGCGGTGGTGGCGGGCTTCGCCCTGGCCCAGGGCGGCGGCGGCTCGTCGGTCGGCGACCTCCTGATGCTCGCCGCCATCCTGCTCTGCGGCCTCGGCTACGCCGAGGGCGCGGTCCTTTCGCGGCGCCTCGGCGGCTGGCAGGTGATCTCGTGGGCCCTCGTCCTGTCCCTGCCGGCGATGGCGGCCCTGGCCCTCGCGACCTTGCCGGCGACCTGGCGCGGGATCGGCTGGCCGGCCTGGGCCGGCCTCGCCTACGTCTCGGTGTTCAGCATGCTCGTCGGCTTCGTGTTCTGGTATCGTGGGCTCGCGCTCGGCGGGATCGCGGGCGTCGGGCAGCTGCAGCTCCTGCAGCCGTTCTTCGGCCTGGCGCTGGCCGGGCTCCTCCTGCACGAGCCCGTCGCCTGGTCCATGCTGGCGGCGGCCGGCCTCGTCGTCCTGTGCGTGGCGGGAGCCAAACGGTTCGCGTGAAGACCCGATGATGGGCTAGGATGGCGGCGCCATGTTCAAGCTCGCCACGCGCTACTCCCTCGCCAAGCTCTCCCCCGTGGAGACCGCCCGCCTGCGCCTCGCGCCCCTGGGGCCCGGGGACGCCGAGGCCGTGCGGGCGCTCACGGACGATCCGGCCATCACCGGCGCCATCGACTTCCTGCCCAGCCCCTTCACCCTGCAGGCGGCGCGCGGGCTCATCGGCCCCGCCAAGGTGAGGACCGATTGCTTCCTGGGCGCCCGCACGCATGCGGGGGCCCTCGTCGCCATCGTCGGCCTGCACCTGCGCGGCGACCACGCCGTCGAGCTCGGCTACTGGGTCGGGGGCGGGGCACGGGGCCAGGGCTACGGCGCCGAGGCCGTGACCGCGGCCATCGGCCTGCTGCGCCAGCGCTTCCCCCACCGCTTCCTCGTCGCCGAGTGCCGCCCGGACAACGCCGCCTCCCGCGGCCTTCTCCTCAAGGTCGGGTTCCGCGACACCGGGGACGAGGGCCACCGGCCGGGGCGGACGATCTTCGCGTACGAGCCGAAAGCGGATTGAATCGAGGACGATCGAGGCATGCGTCGCGCGCCCTCGATGCGACGCGATCAACCGGATTTGGTCTCCGCCGCGTCCTTCCCTAGAAGACTGCTCCAGTGGATGCCCAGGGCCCGCAGAGCGGCCTCCGGCTCCCGGTCGAAGATGGTGAGGAGCGAGCGTGCGGCCGGGTCGGGCACCTTCCGGCCTTGTTCCCAGTTCCGGTAGGTCGTGACCGGAACACCGAGGGCATCGGCGAAGGATTGCTGCGTGACGCCGAGATTCTTCCTGATCTCGGCCGGCGCGCGCGAGAACATACCCTGTGGGGGCTGCGTCCGGGTCACCTCCGTCCTCGCGGGTATGGCGGCGGATGTCGGCCTCGGTCGTGGCTTCGATCTTTTCGCGGTTCGCCTGAGGACGGTTCAGTCGAAGTTGATCGAGGCTGATGCGTGCCATCGTTGGCGCTCCCTGCGATTTGCGCAACGGGCCGAAATGATCCACCGCACAGAGCCGCGATCCGTAAAGGTAACGTGGGAGAGATCGCCCTCGATCTCTCCCAGGGCGTTCTGGCGAACCTCGCCGTAATCCAGCCGGTCGTCGGACTTCAGGAGCGTGCGCCCGAGGAAGATCAGGGCGGCGAAGTCGAAGCCGAATCCGCGCTCCCCAAGATTTCGGTTCGACTTCTCATCGTGCCACGCGAAGTCCATGGGTCAACCTACGCCCAGGGCTCACGGAATGTAACGATTCATACGCCCTGGGCGCAGTGATGGTCCGGGCGTGTCCGGCGCGATGGAGTCGGGGCAGGCGCCCGCTACTCCGCCGCGATCCGCGCCGCATCCGCCCCGATCCAGGCGGCGAGATCCGCCCGGCCGCGATCGGTGAGGGCCTTCTTCTTGGCCACCGCCTTCTCGGGTCCCTTGAGGCGCTTGCCGGCCTCGCCCTTGGGGGCGTGGTCCAGGGGCGGGAACAGGCCGAAATTCACGTTCATCGGCTGGAACGAGCGCGGGGCGCCCGCATCCTCGGCGGCGATGTGCCCGCCGGTGATGTGGCCGATGAGGGCGCCCAGGGCCGTGGTCGGCGGCAGCGGCGCCAGCGCCTGGCCCCGCGCCTCCGCCAGGGCGAAGCGTCCCGCCATGAGGCCGATGGCGGCGCTCTCGACGTAGCCTTCGCAGCCGGTGATCTGGCCGGCGAAGCGGAGCGAGGGCCGCGCCTTCAGCCGCAGGGTCGCGTCGAGGAGGCGGGGGCTGTCGAGGTAGGTGTTGCGATGCAGGCCGCCGAGGCGCGCGAACTCGGCGTTCTCGAGGCCCGGGATCGTGCGGAACACCCGCACCTGCTCGGAATAGGTGAGCTTCGTCTGGAATCCGACCATGTTGTAGAGGGTGCCCAGCGCGTTGTCCTGGCGCAGTTGGACGATGGCGCAGGCCTTCACCGTCGGGTCGTGCGGGTTGGTGAGCCCCACGGGCTTCATCGGGCCGTGGCGCAGGGTCTCGGGGCCGCGCTCGGCCATGACCTCGATGGGCAGGCAGCCGTCGAAGTAGGGCGTCGAGGCCTCCCACTCCTTGAACCCGATCTTGTCGCCGTCGACGAGGGCCTGAATGAAGGCGTCGTACTGCTCGCGGTCCATGGGGCAGTTGATGTAGTCGGCCCCCGTGCCGCCGGGACCGACCTTGTCGTAGCGCGACTGGAACCACGCCTTGTCCATGTCGATGGAATCGCGATGGACGATGGGCGCGATGGCGTCGAAGAACGCGAGCGACTCCGCACCCGTCAGGTCGCGGATGGCTTGCGCCAGGGACGGCGCGGTCAGGGGTCCGGTGGCGACGATGGTCCGGCCCCACTCCTCTGGCGGCAGGCCTTCGACCTCCTCGCGCACGATGGTCACCATCGGATGGGCTTCGAGGGCGGCGGTGACGGCGGCGGCGAAGCCGTTGCGGTCGACGGCGAGCGCCCCGCCGGCCGGCACCTGATGCGCGTCGGCGGCCTTGAGGATGAGGG
Source organism: Methylobacterium sp. Leaf112 (assembly GCF_001423295.1). Classification (GTDB taxonomy): domain Bacteria; phylum Pseudomonadota; class Alphaproteobacteria; order Rhizobiales; family Beijerinckiaceae; genus Methylobacterium. The sequence continues at coordinate 7,828 of NZ_LMNG01000008.1, forward strand.
AGCCGAGGGTGCGCATCTCCTGGTGCAGCAGGCCGACCGCGTTGCCGTTGGCGTCGTCGGAGCGGAACGAGTTCGAGCAGACGAGCTCGGCCAGATCCTGGCCGTGATGCGCCTCGGTGCCGCGCACGGGGCGCATCTCGTGCAGCACCACCGGGTGGCCGGCTTGCGCGATCTGCCAGGCGGCTTCCGAGCCCGCGAGCCCGCCGCCGACGATGTGGATTGGCAAAGGGTCTGCTCTGTCCGTCATCGTGTCGGGATAGACCCGCCGGGCGCCCGGATCAATGCAGGGGCGGGGAGACGAGGAAGCGGTCGCGGTTGGCCGACGTCACCGCGAGCTTGATGGTCTGGCCGTCGCGCCGGATGGTGAGGGGCACGCGCACCCCGGCCTCGCCGAGCGCCCAGACCTGCCGGAAGAAGCCCGCCAGATCCGCCACCGGCTCGCCCGCCACGGCGGCGACCACGTCGCCGGCCCGCAGATCGGCGGCCTCCGCCGGGCCGTCGTCGGCGAGCCCCATCACCACCACGGCATCGTCGCCGTCGCTGGCGTAGAGGCCGAGCCAGGGCCGGGGCGCCCGGTCGGCCCGGCCGCGGGTGACGAGGTCGTCGAGGATCGGCGTCAGGAGGTCGATGGGCACGATCATGTTGATGGTCTTCGGCCCCTCCGGGGTGCCCTGCTGGAGCTGGAGCGAACCGATCCCCAGCAACTCGCCGGCCGCCCCGATGAGGGCGGCGCCGCCCCAATGCGGGTGGGCGGGGGCGGTGAACAGGGCCTCGTCGAGGACGTATTCCCAGTAGCCGGCGAATTCCTGACGGGCGACGATCTCCACGGCGACGCTGCGCTGGCGGCCGCCGACCCCGGCGACGATGGCGCGGTCGCCGACCTTCACGCCGGCGGAGCGGCCGAGCGGCAGGGCCGGCAGGCCGAGGGTGCCGAGGGCCTGGACGAGGCCGAAGCCCGTCACCGCGTCGTAGCCGACCACATGGCCGGGGATCGAGCGTCCGTCCTGGGTGGTGAGCCACACGGTGTCGGCCTCCATGACGAGGTAGCCGATGGTGACCACGAGGCCGTCGTCGCCGATGACGACGCCGTTGCCGGCCCGCTCGGTGCCCAGCGTCTCGGCGGTGAAGGCCTCGTCGGGCACGCGGGTCGAGAGGGCGACGATGGCGGTCAGCGCCTGCGCGAGGTCGAAGGCATAATCGGCGGCCTTGGGCTGCACGGATGCGGGGATTTTCCAGTCTCCGGGCGAAGCCATGGGGGCGTCTTTCCTACCGTCTTCATGCGAGAGACCGTGAGATAGGTCGCCGGCCAAACTTTCAAAAGGTTCGGGCGGCGTCTTCCCGCAGCGACCGCCGCCCGGACTTGGGCGAAGGCTGCCCTCAGACCAGCAGTTTGTCGAGGGTGATGGGGAAGTCGCGCACCCGCACGCCGGTGGCGTGCCACACGGCGTTGGCGATGGCGCCCGCCGTGCCGGTGATACCGATCTCGCCGACCCCCTTGATGCCGAGCGGGTTCACGTGCGGATCGTGCTCCTCCACCAGGATCGCCTCGATGGACGGCACGTCGGCGTTCACCGGCACGTGGTACTCGGCGAGATTCGGGTTCATCACCCGGCCCGACCGGGTGTCGACCACCGCGTGTTCGTGCAGCGCCAGGGACACGCCCCAGATCATGCCGCCGTAATACTGGCTGCGCACGAGGCGCGGGTTGACGATGCGCCCGGCCGCGAACGCGCCCACCAGCCGCGTCACCCGGATCTGCCCGAGATCGGGGTCCACCGTCACCTCGGCGTAGACCGCCCCGTGCGCGTGCATGGCGTAGGTTTTTCGCGATGCCGGGTCGCCCGCCCCCGTGCCCTTCGCCTCCACCGAATCGCGGCCCGCTCGCGAAAGAATCTCCGTGAAGCCCTCGGCGCGGGTGGGGTCGTCGCGGCGGACGAGGCGCCCATTCTCCGCCACCGTGCCGGCATTGCCGGCGCCGTAGAGGGGCGAGGCCCGGTCGTTGACGGCGAGGTCCGCGAGCTGCGCCAGGGCCGCTTGCGTCGCCGCGTGCACGGCGCTGCCGGAGGTGGCGGTGCCGGTGGAGCCCCCGGCGAGCCCGCCGTTCGGAAGGTCGGAATCGCCGATGCGGAGTTCCACCCGGTCGCCGTCGAGGCCGAGCCCGTCGGCGGCGATCTGGGCCAGCACCGTCCAGGCGCCCTGGCCCATGTCCTGGGCGGCGGTCTCGATGAGCGCCGTGCCGTCGGCCCGGATGGTCGCGCGGGCCTCGCCCTGCATCATCCCGGCCGGATAGGTGGCGGTGCCCATGCCCCATCCGACGAGGAGGCCCTGGTCGTCGCGCATCTGGCGCGGCTGTTTCGGCCGCCTGCTCCAGCCGAAGCGCTCGGCGCCTTGGGTGTAGCATTCGCGCAGGGCCTTGGAGGAGAACGGCCGGTGGGTGATGGGCTCGACCTCGGCGTAGTTCCTCAGCCGCAGGTCGAGCGGGTCCATGTCGAGCCGGAGGGCGAGTTCGTCGAGGGCCGATTCCACCGCGACGCTGCCGGGGGCCTCGCCGGGGGCGCGCATGAAGATCGGCGTGCCGATATCGGCCCGCGAGACCGCGTGCGTCGTGGAAATCGCCTCGGAGGCGTAGAGGTGGCGGGCGATGAGGCCGCAGGCCTCCACGAAATCGTCGTGGCGGCTCGTCAGCGTCAGCGTGTGGTGATCCAGCGCCGTGAGGGCGCCGTCGGCCCGAGCGCCGAGCTTGAGGGTCTGGCGGGTCGACGCGCGATGGCCGACGGGGCCGAACATCTGCTCGCGCCGGGTCACCAGCTTCACCGGGCGTCCGACGAGCTTCGCCGCCATGATCCCAAGAATCTGCGGGGACGAGATGAAGCCCTTCGAGCCGAAGCCGCCGCCGAGATAGTGGCTGACGATGTGGATGTTGCCTTCCGGAATCCCGAACAGGCCGGCGAGGCGGCCCTTGGCGATCCACAGGGCCTGGGTCGGCGTGTGGAGGGTGAGGCGGTCGCCGTCCCACTGCGCCACGCTGGTGTGGGGTTCCAGCGCGTTGTGATACTGCGCCGCCGTCTCGTAGGTGGCCTCCATCCGGGTCTCGGCGGCGGCGAACCCGGCCGCCAGGTCGCCCGCGCCCTCCTCGGTCGGCGAGCCGGCACCGACGGTTCCGGGCGTGAAGATCTCTTCGCCGCCGAGTTCCACGCTCGCAGCTTGCGCCTCGTAGCGGGGATTGAGCAGGGCCGCGCCCTCGGTGGCCGCCTCCAGGGTCTCGGCGATCACCACCCCGATGGGCTGGTTGGCGTAGCGGACGCCCGAATTCTGCAGGAGGTCGAGGCGGAACGCGAAGGGATTGTCCTTGTCGTCCGGGGATTTGGCGAGTTTGGGCGCGTTCTCCGGCGTCATCACGGCGACGACGCCCGGATGCGCCTGCGCCGCCGTGACATCGAGGTGAGTCACCCGGCCGCGGGCGATGGCGCTCACGGCCAGGACGGCGTGGAGCATTCCCTTCGGGTGGAAGTCGGCGCTGTAGCGGGCCGCGCCCGTGACCTTGGCGGGGCCGTCGCGCCGGGTCAGGGGCTGGCCGATGGAGGCGCCGTGGCGCATGCGCTCGCTCATGGTCGGGCTCCTAAAGGACTGGCCGGCAGGGCCGGGATGCGCGCTGGGGTGCCGGCCTGCGCCAGGGTGAGCGCCCGCACGACGATGCGGCGGGCTAGCTCGATCTTGGCGGCATTGTCGCCGGACGGCCGCGCCCCGGCGAGCGCCGCCGCGGCGGCGCTCGCGAACAGTTCGGGGCTCGGAACCTGCCCGGCGAGCAGGGCTTCCGCCTCCCGCGCCCGCCAGGGCTTGAGGGCGACGCTGCCGAGGGCGAGGCGGGCCTGCCCGATGCGGCCCCCGTCGAAGGTGAGACCGACGGCCGCCGAGACCAGCGCGAAGGCGTAGGAGGTGCGCTCGCGGACCTTGAGGTAGCGCGAATGGGCCGCGAAATCTTTTGCGTCGGGGGGCAGCCGGACAGCCACGATCAATTCGCCCGGCGCCAGCTCGGTCTCGCGCTCCGGCGCGTCGCCGGGCAGGCGGTGGAAGTCCGCGAGCAGGATGTCCCTGCGTCCGGCCGGGCCCTCGACCTCCACCACCGCGTCGAGGGCGGCCAGCGGCACGCAGAAATCCGACGGGTGGGTGGCGATGCAGTGCTGGCTCCAGCCCAAGATCGCATGGGTGCGCGTCGCCCCGCCAATGGCCTCGCAGCCGGCGCCGGGCGCGCGTTTGTTGCAGGCGCTCGCCGTATCGTAAAAGTACTGGCAGCGGGTGCGCTGCAGGACGTTGCCGGCGGTGGTGGCGGCGTTGCGCAACTGCGCCGAGGCGCCCGACAGCAGGGCCTCGGCCACGGCCGGATACGCCCGGGCGAAGGCCGGATCGTGGGCCAGCGTCGCGTTGCGCACCAGGGCGCCGATGCGGACGCCGCCGTCCGGCAGGGTCTCGAGCGCATCGAGGCCCGACACCCGCGAGATGTCAATGAGGCGTTCGGGCCGGGTGACGCCGCCCTTCATCAGGTCGAGGAGGTTGGTGCCCGACGCCAGATACGCGGCCCCCGCCCCGTGGGCCGCCACGGCCTCGGCGACGCTGCCGGCGCGGACATAGTCGAACCGGTTCATGCCGCGTCCTCGATCAGGTGGCCGCCGGGCAGGACGTCCGGCGCGTTCATGGCCGCCTGCGCGGCGAGCACGGCTTCGGTGATCCCCGCATAGGCGCCGCAGCGGCACAGGTTGCCGCTCATGCCCTCGCGCACCCGCTCGGGATCGTCGCCGGCCTGGCCCTCCCGGATGAGGCCGACCGCGCTCATGATCTGGCCCGGCGTGCAGAAGCCGCACTGGTAGCCGTCGTGATCGACGAAGGCGGCCTGGACCGGGTGCAGCACGTCGCCGTCGGCCAGCCCCTCGATGGTGGTGATGGCCGCGCCGTCGTGGCTCACGGCCAGCGCCAGGCAGGCGTTGATCCGCACCCCGTCGAGCAGGATGGTGCAGGCGCCGCACTGGCCCCGGTCGCAGCCCTTCTTCGAGCCGGTGAGGTCGAGGCGCTCGCGTAAGGCGTCGAGGAGGGTGACCCGCGCATCCTCGAGGACGAGGCTGCGGGATTCGCCGTTCACGATCAGCGTGATGGGAAAGCTCATGCTCGGGCGGCTCCGCGCGGCTTGTCTGGAACCCGTCCAGATAGGGCCGGGCCGGAGTGCGACCAGCGGGGGGACGGATCGGGCGCGGGGGCGCCCGAGACGTTCCGATGGCGTACTCTGGCCCCGGCGCGGCCTTTCTACTTCGCCGGCGCAGGCTTGCGCTTCAGGATCGCCTGCATCTGGGCGATCTCGGCATCCTGGGCCTTGACGATGCTCTCGGCCAGCGCCCGCACCTCGGGGTCCTTGGAGTATTGCAGGGCGACCTTGGCCATGGCGATGGCGCCCTGGTGGTGCGGGATCATGCCGGCGGCGAAATCGCGGTCGACGTCGCCCGAATAGGCGATGTCCATGTCGCCGTGCATCTGCGTCCCGGCTTCGCGGAAGGCGCGGGTGGAGGGGGCTTCGGCGCCCGGCGCCGGTACCGGATGGACATGGTGGGGCGTGCCGTGGCCCGCATGGTCGTCGGGCCCGGGGGCGGCCTGGGCCGGGCCCGAAATCAGGGCCAGGCCGAGGAGGAGGGCGCCGGCGCGGGCGGTCCTGTTCGAGGGGGAAGTCTTGTTAGAGGGGGAAGGCGTGTTCGTGTTGGAAGGCGGGTTCGTCTTGCGCGTCATGGCGGTGCAGCTCTCTTCGGAACGCGGATGGGTGCCGGAACGGGGCGAGGCGCCGAGGAGTAGGATCGGGGCGCGTCCGTTGTCGAGGCGTCTCGCGCCCAGCCGGCGGCCCGCCGCGCACGGTCCTCGACCTCCATCCTTGGCCTCCATCCGTGGCGTTGTCCCGCCCGGGCTGGCCGTCGCCCCGCGACAGAAGCGATTTTCTCGCTTAGGCTGACGCCGCGGCGCGAATTCCGGTTCGTCGCCGTAAGAGCATGATAAAACAGGGACTTCGGGCCGGACTTCGGTCCAGGGAACGAGGCCGAAGCCGGGCGATGGGTCTGAGAGCGCGTCACATGTTGCGAACCATCCGGGTCATCGGCATCGGGACCGGCAACCCCGAGCACGTCACCGTCCAGGCGGTGCGCGCCCTCAACACGGTCGACGTGGTGTTCGTCCTCGACAAGGGCAGCGAGAAGGCCGACCTCGTCGCCGTGCGCCGCGAGATCTGCCAGCGCTACATCACCGAGCGGCCCTATCGCTTCGTCGAGGCGCAGGACCCGGAGCGCGACCGCAACCCGGCCGATTACGGGGCGACGGTGGAGGCCTGGCACGCCGCCCGGGCCGCCCTCTACGAGGCGATGATCGAGGGCGAATTGCGGCCCGACGAGTGCGGCGCCTTCCTCGTCTGGGGCGACCCCTCCCTGTACGACAGCACTCTGCGGATCATCGAGCGCATCGTGGCGCGCGGCCGCGTGCCATTCGTCTACGACGTGATTCCGGGGATCAGCAGCGTCCAGGCCCTGGCGGCGAGCCACCGCATCGCCCTCAACCGCATCGGCGCGCCGATCCACATCACCACGGGCCGGCAGATCGCCGAGGGGTTGCCCCCGGGTGCCGACACCACGGTGGTGATGCTCGACGGGCATCCGCGCTTCGACCACCTCGACCCGGAGCTCACGATCTACTGGGGCGCCTACCTCGGCACCGCCGACGAGATCGTGCTGTCCGGCCGCCTCGGCGACACCGCCGACGCCATCGGCCGGACCCGGACCGAGGCCCGCGCCCGCCACGGCTGGATCATGGACACCTACCTGCTGCGCGCGCCCGGCGAGGCGTGAGCCGCCCAACCCCTTGCCCCTGCGACATATTCGGCCGGCCCTGAGGATGCGATCCTGCGTGCGACGTTCGCGGCGGGAGATCGATCCGCCCGCGTCGGCACGGGCAGGCGAGACCGTCTCCGGAGGCCCGCGCGCCGCCCGGCGCGGCGATTTCCGGCGCCGGTGGGGGATTTGCCGGAGCCTCGCCAGGGGTGATCATCCCCCTGACGCGTCGTTGCGACGCGTTCGGGAGGCCTCGGTCGGATGGCAACGCGTACGGGAACGGCACGGTGGGGCGGACGCCTCGGACGCCTCGGACGCATCCTCGGGGCCGGCACCGCCTGCCTGACCGGGGCCGGGTGCCTGACCTTCGCAACCCTCGCCTGCCTCGACCGGCCGGGCATGAACAATCCGGGCATGAACACCAGTGTGAGCACCGGTCTGGGTCCGGTCATGAGCGCGGCCTATGCGGCTGTGTCGCTCCGCCTGGAAGAGCGCTTCGGCACCCAGACGCCCGCCGCGCCCGCCCGGGTCGTCCTCGGGCCCCACGGCCGCGACATTCGCCTGTCCGGCGAGCTGGGGGAGGGGACGGCGGAGCGCCTGCGTGCCCTCCTCGACGCCAATCCCCGGGCCGAGCGCCTGCACCTCACCAGCGAGGGCGGTCTCGTGGAGGAGGGCCAGGCCCTCGGCGACCTCGTCGCGGCGCGGGGGCTCGCCACCTACGTGCCCGATTACTGCGTCTCGGCCTGCACCCTCGCCTTCGTGCGCGGGCCCCGGCGCTTCCTCGTGGAGGGCGGCCGCCTCGGGTTCCACGCCCCCTACGAGGCCGGCCTGTTCGGGCAGGCCATCCAGGTGGACGGGACGTTCGAGCGCGCGGCCTACCTCGCCGCCGGCCTCGACCCCGCCTTCGTGACCGAGGCCCTGGCCACCGCCTCCGCCGACCTCTGGGTTCCGGAGGCAGGCCGGCTTCTCGCCGCCCGCGTCGTCACCGAGATCGTCGACACGGGGCGGTTTCCCGACTCGACCCTCGACGACGATGCGAGCCCCGCCGGTGCCCGGGCGGCGGTCCTGCGCACCCTGCCGCTCCTCGCCGCGGCCCCGGGCGCCGTGGACGGGCTCGCCGCCTGGTACGCCGACGCCTACCGCGACGGCCGCCCGGAGGCCGAGTCCGTCGCGGGCCTGCGCCGGCGCGCGGCCCTCGGGGTCGCCCGCGGCCTCGCCCGCGCCGACGATCCGACGGTGCTGGCCGCGGGCCGCGTGCTCCTGCGGGCCATGCTGGCCGCCCGCACGGAGGACCGGGACGCCTGCGCGCGGATCGGCGCGGGGGCCGACCTCGTCGAGGCCGGGGAGGTGTTGGCCGATGCGACGGAGGTGCCGGCCCTGGTGGCCCGCACCGGGCTCGCCCCGTGGATCGAGCCAGTGTCCGACGCCGCGGCCGCCGCGCCGCGCGGCTGCACCGCCGAGATCCACGCCTATGCCCGGGCCCTCGGCAAGCCCCCGGCCGAGGCGGCCCCGGCCCTGCGCGCCCTCGCGGCGCGGGTGGCCCGCCCCGTGCGCGCGGCGTCCGCCCTGCCGTGACCGCGCGGGGGGGGCGGGTTCCGCCGATCCCCTCAGAGGAAGCGGCGCGGATCGAACGGCGCGAGGGGGATCTCGGGCTCGGCCCGGCTCGCGAGCTGGGCGACGAGGCGGCCGGTCCGGGCCGAGCCGACGAGGCCCACATGGCCATGCCCGAAGGCGTAGATCACGTCGGCGGTGGTCCGCGCCGTTCCGATGCAGGGGCGCCCGTCCGGCATGCTCGGCCGGTGGCCGAGCCAGACCCGCAGGCCCTCGGCCGACACGGATCCGGCGAGATCCGGGAACATCGAGACGAGGTGATCGCGCAGGATGTCGGCGCGCTTCCAGTTGGGCAGCGCCGCGAGCCCCGCGAACTCGACCTGCCCGGCGGCGCGCAGCCCGCCGTTCATGTGGTTGACGATCATCTTGGCGTCGGAGGCCATCACCGGCGTGCGCGGACCCACCGCCGCGTCGGGCAGCATCACGTGGTAGCCGCGCTCGCTCTCCAGGGGCAGCGGGTCGCCGAGCGCGGCGGTGAGCGCCCTCGAACGCGCGCCGGCCGCCACCACGGCGCAGTCGCACGCGATCTCGCCCTGCTCGGTCACCACGGCGGCGAGCCGGCCCGCCGCATGGCGGAACCCCGTCGCCCGGGTGGTGACCGGGGTCGCGCCCCGCGCGCGGGCCAGATCCGCCAGGGCGGCGACGTAGCCGCCGGGATCGCGGCAATGCCCCGCCTCCTCGACCACGACGCCGAAGGTGTAGCGCGGATGGAGATGGGGCTCGCGCTGCCGCACCTCCTCGGCCGAGAGTTCGAGCCATGCGACGCCGACCTTCCGGCGGATGGCCCAGGACCGGGCCTCGGCCGCGAAGGCCGCCCGGTCGGGATAGACGTGCAGCACGCCGCGGCGCTCGATGAGGTGCGACACCCCGGCCTCGGCCGCCAGACCCGCGTGGAGCTTCGGCGCATCCACCAGCAGCGTCCGCATCGCCCGCGCCGTCCGCTCGATCAGGGCCGGATTCCGGGCCGCCAGCAGGTAGCGGATCAGCCAGGGCATGACCTTGGGCAGGTAGGTCCAGCGGATCGAGAGCGGGCCGAGGGGATCGAGGAGGAACGAGGGGACCCGCCGCCACATCCCCGGCTCGGCCGGCGGGATCACGGAATGCGAGGAGAGCCAGCCGGCGTTGCCGTAGCTCGTGGCGTGCTCGCCGCCCGGCTGGCCCGGATCGACCACGGTGACGCGGTGCCCCGCCCGCAGACATTCGAGGGCACTCACCGTGCCCACCGCGCCCGACCCGATGACGACGACGTGGCGACCTGACCCTGCGGACATCCGCTGCCTTCCCAAATGCACTGGCGCGTCGTCGCCCGGCCCGTGGCCGTGGGCACGATCGCGTTCGGAAAGGCCGGTGTAGATCATCTTCCGGGGCGAGGGGGGGCGGATTCTCGCCGTCGGCCCGCCGTTGCGGCGAGGCGGGGGCCGGGTTCGCCGCGGGCCGCGATCCCGCCGGATCGATCCGAAGGGGTCGCCGACTCCCACGGAAGGCCACGGCGCGGCAGGAGCCGCGGCCCGGCAGGGGGTCAGTGTCGGCGCTCGCCGGCCGCGTCCCGGAGGTGGCGGGCGAGTTCGCGGCCGATCTCCCGCATCAGGCCGTCGAGGAGCCGGGCGAGGGCAGGGCGGTGCAGGTGCCCGACGAGGCCGTGCAGGGCGATGGCGTGCTCGGCCATGCGGTTCACCGCGTGCTGGGCCGGCCGGTCGAGCCCTTCCTCGTGGGTGAGGTCGAGGGCGATGCCGCGCCCGTGCCGGGGCTGCCCGGCGTCGTCGCACTCGATCCGTCCGCGCAAGGACAGGGTGCGCCCGCTCCGCGCCGTGCGGAAGGCCACGTCGAACGGCGCGGCGCCCACGATGGCGGCGTGGACGACGTTCTCCACCCGGGCACGGTCCTCGTCGTGAATTCCGCCGAGGAGGCTCTCCAGCGGCATGCCGGGCGCCGCAGGTTCCTGCTTGGGATCGAGTTCCTGCCCGGGCTCGAGTTCCTGTCCGGGCTCGAGTTCCTGCCCGGGATCCAGGATTTCGGCGAGGTCGCCCGAGAGCACGAGGCGATCCGTCCAGATGTCGTAGGTCCACAGGCCGACGACGCCGGAGGCCGCCAGGGCCGCCTGCACCTCGTCGCCGTTCGCCGCCGCGTGCATGAGCCGGGACATGGATCTCCTGGAGGGGGCACCGCGAAGGGGCACCGCCGGAGCGCGGGGTCCGGAGCCGGTCGCGGGGCAGGCGGTGGAATTTACCTGAGGTTGATCGTGCGCGCGGCGCGACACGCCCTGGTCGACCCAGGCTACCCGTGAAACCAACTCAGGAGAAGGGGGCGGTTGCGCTTTTATGGCCAATCAGCAACCTCAGATTGGATTTTGGGAGTGGCGGCGGGGGCGGAGGACGGGCCGCGGTTTAACGAAGGATTAACCATGATCGGGGAGATGGATCAGGTCATCCTTGCGTCACAGGACGAACCGGCCCGCGCGGCAGGTCCTGGGTGGCCGGGACACGTCGAGAGCCGCGAAGGGGCGCCAGGATGAAGGCCATCACGTTCGTCACGCAGAAGGGGGGCAGCGGCAAGAGCACCCTGTGCATCTCGCTCGCCGTCGCCGCGCAGGAGCGCGGCCTGTCCGTGTGCATCCTCGAGATGGACCGGCAGGCGACGATCTCCGACTGGCTCGACCATCGCACCGCCGACGGTCCCGAGGTCGCACAGATCGACGCGACCCAGATCGACGGGGTCATGGCCAAGCTGCGCGAATCCTCCTACGATTACGTCTTCATCGACACCCCGGGCGTCGATTCCACCGGGACCCTCTCGGCGATCCGCGCGGCGGATCTCTGCATCATCCCGTGCCGGCCGACGCCGGCGGACCTGCGGGCGTTCAAGCCGACCCTGGCCGCCGTCTATCGCCTCGAGAAGAAGTTCGCCTTCGTCCTCAACCAGACCCCGCCGCGCTCCTACCGCATCCGCGACGCCGCCGACGGCCTCGCGGTGCTCGGCATCCTGCCCGACGTGAACATCGTCGCCCGCACGGACCACCAGGACGCCATCGGGGTCGGCCAGGGCGTCACCGAGTTCAATCCGAAGGGCCAAGCCGCGGGCGAGATCCGCAAGCTCTGGACCTGGATCGAGAAGCGGATGCAGGTCTCCAAGCATGTCAAAGCCGCCTAAGCCGAGCCTCGCCGCCATCGTTGCGGCCTCGGCCACGACGGGGCGCCCCCCGCACGCCACCGCCGAGATCGTCCAGCTCGACGTCGGCCCCCCCCGCCCCCGGCCCGCCGCCACCCTGAAGCAGCGGGCGCGGCAGATGTCGGTCTACCTCGAGCCGCCGGTCTACGATCAGCTGCGCGACATCGCCCATGCCGAGCGGGCCAAGATGCACGGCCTGATGCTGGAGGCCCTCGACCTGCTGTTCCGCCAGCGCGGCGCCCGCTCCATCCAGCAGCTGACGGAGACCGACCCGCGCTGAGGCGGGTCGGCGCGGACCCGTGTCGCTTCCGCGCGGCAGGGTTCGGTGTCTGCCCTGGACAGCCGAGTCTCCGCGCTCGGGATGATTCCTCGTTTCGATTCAGGTGGTTGCGCTGGGATTTCGATCCAACCTCTCAGCGCAACGCCCGAACCCCGGCCTTCGCGCGAGCAAGGCGGCTCACAAATTCATTGTACTGATCGTCACGTTTTTCATATTCTTTGGATAGTGCAAAGGGTTAGCGCCGATCCTGAAGGTAGTGCGTGACCCTGCGCCAGGCCGGCTGACCCGCCCGCACGGCAATCCCGTCGATCCCATTCAGCCTTCGTTTACGGCAAAGCGACAAACCTGTGGCCCTCGGGATGGCGTGCGTTCGCGCCGCTCCGGGCCCCGGTGGACCTCGTCGTCTCGGTCGCGGGTGTGTGTTGCGTAACGAGGCGGCGGGGCGGATTCTTGGGATGACGCGTTCGACGAAGGCCGGCCTCGTATCCGCTGTGCCGGGCCGCCCCCTGTGGCAGCTCCTCGGTGTCTGCGCCGTGGCGCTCACCACCGCCAACTGCGCCCAGAATCCGCAGCAGAAATTCGCCGGGCCCTCGGGCTCCACCCTCGATCCGAAATACGGGGTCAAGGCGAGCCCGCGCCTCTACAAAGAGGGCGACGTGATCCCGAAGGGCGGCGGACGCCGCTTCTCCGGCAAGCCCTACGTGGTGGCCGGCCGCACCTACGTGCCGCGCGAGGACGCCAAGGGTTACGTCCGCGAGGGGCAGGCCTCGTGGTACGGCGCCGCCTTCCACGGTCGCCTGACCGCCAACGGCGAGGTGTTCGACCGCAATTCCATCGCCGCCGCGCACCCGACCCTGCCCCTGCCGAGCTACGCCCGCGTCACCAACCTCGCCAACCGCCGCTCGATGATCGTGCGGGTGAACGATCGCGGGCCCTACCACGCCGACCGCATCATGGACGTGTCGGAGGAGGTGGCCCAGGCGCTGGAATTCCACCGCGGCGGCACCTCCCGCGTCCGCGTCGAGTATGTCGGCAAGGCCTCCACCGCCGGCAGCGACGACCGCAAGCTGCTGGCGACCCTGCGCACGGACGGCGTGCCCGCCGCGATCCGCGGGGCCTCGCCGGTGATGGTGGCCGACCTCGGCCCCGACGAACCCCTGGCCCGGGGCCGCTCCGCCCTGGCGTTCAAGCCCGCCGCCGACGAGGCACCGCGCGAGACCGCGCCGGAGGCCGCTTCCGAGACCGTTCAGGAGACGCCGCGCGAGGCGCCCCGTCCGGCACGGGTCCAGCCGATCCTCCTGGCGAGCGCGGCCGGCCTCGCCGTGCCGGCCGCCGTCCAGCCGACCGCCGTGCGGGAGACCACCTTCCGGCATGTGCCCACCGCCCCCGTGCGCCTCGCGCCGGCGCCCCTGGCCCTGACCCCGCCGCCCGTGCGGCTGGCGGCGCGCGGGATCGAGGACGGTCACCGGACCGGGGGCCGGATGCAGGCCGCCGCCCAGCCCCTCACCCGCACCGCCGCCGCCTGGCCTGCGCCGTCCGTTCAGCCGAAGGCCGTGGCCAGAGGGACGGGCAGGGACGTCGCCCCGGTGCACGCCGTCGCTGCGGGCAAGACCACCGCTGCGGACAAGACCGTCGTTGCCTCGAAGGGCGGCGTGGGTAAGACCGTCGACTCAGCCAAGGCGGGCGGACCCGTGAAGGCCGTGGCGGTCGCGAAGGCAACGCTGCCGCCCGCGAAGGTGCCGGCCAAGGCCACGCCTGTCCTCGTGGGCAAGGCCACGCTGGCACCCGTGGGCAAGGCCGCCCCGGCCAGGACCGCCGTCGTGGCCGGCAAGCCCGCGCGCGCGCGGGTGGCCGAGGCGCGCTGACCCGGAACTCTGCCCCGGAACTCTGCGGCGTTGTGCGATGCGAAATGCCGTGAGGCATCACGCATTTGGGTTCGATCTCGCACGCAAATCCCTGTATCGTCACGCTTGATCACTGGTGGGGGCCGGTGATCGGGGTGACGAGATTCTGGCGTCGAGTGGTGTGAGGCGAAAGATGCGCGCGATGGTTCTTCACGCGAGCCGGACGGCCCTGGTCTGCGGCCTGCTCGCCGCCTCCGCCTGGGGCGCCCTTGCCCAGAGCTTCCAGTCGGCGGCGCCGCACGCGATCCTCATCGATGCCGATTCCGGCTCGGTGCTGTTCGAGAAGGGGGCCGACGAGCCCTTCTCCCCGGCCAGCATGGCCAAGCTGATGACCACCGAGATCGTCTTCAACGAGATCCGGCAGGGCCGGCTCACCATGGAGTCCGAATTCCAGATCACCGAGGACGCGTGGCGCCGGGGCGGGGCCGGCGGCGGCGGCTCCTCGATGTTCGCCCAGCTCAACAGCCGCATCAAGCTGTCGGACCTCCTGCGCGGGCTCATCGTCCAGTCGGGCAACGACGCCGCCATCGCGATCAGTGAGGGCATCGCCGGCTCGGAAGAGAATTTCGGGCGGATGATGACCAACCGGGCCCGCGAGATCGGCTTGTCGCGCTCGACCTTCCGCAACGCCACCGGCTACGCGGCGCCCGACCAGAAGGTGACCGCGCGGGACCTCGCCAAGCTCGCCCTGCACCTCATCGAGACCTACCCCGACCTCTACAAGATGTTCGCCGAACGCGAGTTCACCTGGAACAAGATCAAGCAGCAGAACCGCAACCCGCTGCTGGCGCTGGACATCGGCGCCGACGGGCTCAAGACCGGCTACCTCGAGGAATCCGGCTACGGCCTGACCGGCTCGGCGGTGCAGAACGGCCAGCGCCTGATCATGGTGGTGAGCGGCCTCAAGACCGCGCGCGACCGGGCCGCCGAATCCCGCAAGCTGGTGGAGTGGGGCTTTCGCGCCTTCGAGCCGCGTCAGGTCTTCGCCGCCGGCGAGACCGTGGCGGAGGCCTCCGTCTACGGCGGCGCGCAGGGAAGCGTGCCGCTGGTGGCGAAGAAACCCGTGCGGGTGCTGCTGCCGCGCGGCACCGGCGACAAGATCACCGCCAAGGCGGTCTATGACGGGCCTCTCGTCGCCCCCGTACAGGAGGGCAAGGCCGTGGGCCGCCTGCGGATCATGCGCGGCGACATCCAGGCCCTCGACCAGCCGCTCTATGCCGGCGCCGACGTCCCGGCCGGCACGATCCCGCAGCGGGCCCTCGACGCGGCCCTGGAGGTCGGCACCGGCCTGTTCCGCCGCGCCTTCGAGAAGGCCGGCGCCAAATCGTGACGGACAGCGAGTCGTGACGGAAGACAGGTCTTGACGGAAGGCGCGACAGGGATCGGCGCGACGGGGGCGTTCATCACCTTCGAGGGCGGGGAGGGGGCGGGGAAATCCACCCAGGTCCGGCGCCTCGCCGAGCACCTGCGCGCCCGCACCGGCCGCCCCGTGGTGGTGACGCGCGAGCCCGGCGGCTCGCCCAAGGCCGAGGCGATCCGCGCCGCCCTGCTCGCCGGCATCGCCAAGCCGCACGGCCCATTCGCCGAGGCCCTGCTGTTCTCCGCCGCCCGCATCGACCACCTCGACACCCTGATCCGCCCGGCCCTGGCCCGGGGCGAGACCGTGCTGTGCGACCGGTTCGCGGATTCGACCCGGGCCTACCAGGGCGCCGCCGGCGGCCTCGATCCCGCCCTCGTCCTCGGCCTGGAGCGCGTCGTCGTCGGTCCGACGCGGCCCGACCTCACCCTGATCCTCGACCTCGACCCGGCGCTCGGCCTCGCCCGCGCCGCCAAGCGCTCGGACGCGGCACCCGACCGGTTCGAGGCCGAGGCCCTCGAGTTCCACGCCCGCCTGCGCGCCGCGTTCCGCGCCATCGCCGAAGCCGAGCCGGAGCGCTGCGCCATCGTCGACGCCGGTACCGCCCCCGAGGCGGTGGAGGCGGCGATCCGGGCGGCCGTGGCGGCGCGGCTGCCCGCCCTTCTCGGCGATGCGCCTATCGGTGAGGGACATACCAGGGAGGGACATGGCGATGCGGCCTGAACGCCCGCCCGAGGATGTCGAGCCGGGCGACCTGCCCTACATCCCCCGCCCCCGCGAGCAGGCGGGCCTCGTCGGCCACACCGAGGCCGAGGCCGCCCTCGTCGCCGGGATCGCGTCCGGGCGCCTGCACCACGCCTGGCTCATCGGCGGCCCCCGCGGCATCGGCAAGGCGACGCTGGCCTACCGCATGGCGCGCTGGCTCATCGCCAATCCGG
Source organism: Methylobacterium sp. Leaf112 (assembly GCF_001423295.1). Classification (GTDB taxonomy): domain Bacteria; phylum Pseudomonadota; class Alphaproteobacteria; order Rhizobiales; family Beijerinckiaceae; genus Methylobacterium. The sequence continues at coordinate 23,934 of NZ_LMNG01000008.1, forward strand.
GCCTCGACGCGATCCCCGAAACCCTCCACGTCGATCCGGGCCACCCGGCGGCCCGCCAGGTCGCGGCCCTGTCCCACCCCAACCTCGTCGCCCTGCGCCGGACACGGCCGCCCACGGCGAAGACCCTGGCGACGAAGATCTCCGTCGATGCCGCGCGGGGCGCCCTGGAGCTCTTCGGCTCCACCGGGGGGGCGGCCGGCTACCGCATCTGCATCGTCGACAGCGCCGAGGACCTCAACGCCAACAGCGCCAACGCCCTCCTGAAGATGGTCGAGGAGCCGCCGCCCCGCTCCCTGTTCCTCATCGTCAGCCACGCGCCGGGCCGGCTTCTGCCGACCATCCGCTCGCGCTGCCGGGCCCTGACCCTGCGGCCGCTGCCCGAGGCCGAGGTCGCCCGGGTTGTGGCGGGCTTTCCCCCGCCCTTCGTCCAGCCCGAAGCCGAGGCGCTGGCCCGGGCCGCCGCCCTGTCGGAGGGCTCGGTGGCGCAGGCGATGGCGATGCTCGATCCCGCCACCGCCAACCTCATCGCGGAAGTCGAGACCCTGCTCGCCCGCCTCGACCACCCGGACTGGCGCCGCATCCTGGCGCTCGCGGAGAAGCTCTCGGGCCGCGACTCCGACGACCTGTTCGCCGCGAGCCTCGACACGGTGTTCCGCTTCGTCTCGGCCGAACTCGACCGGCGCGCCCACGTGGGGCCGGCCCGCCTTGCGGCCCTGGTCGAGGTGTGTGACAAGATCGCCCGCGCCGCGCGGGAGGCCGCGACCTACAATCTCGACCGCCGGCCGCTGGTCCTGTCCCTGTTCGGAGACCTCGCCGGCGCCCTGCGCGCGGCGGCCTGAACCGGACGGACGTCCTGCGAGTCTTCGTCCTGTGATCCCATGAACCCAGCCTCCGGGGATACTTCGACGTGACCGACCCGGCCTCCGAAAAAACCTTCGGCCTCACCACCGCGATCTCCTACCCCAACGGCGCCCCGCATATCGGCCACGCCTACGAGGCGATCGCCACGGACGCCATCGCGCGCTTCAAGCGCCTCGACGGCTACGAGGTGCTGTTCTCCACGGGCACCGACGAGCACGGCCTCAAGATCCAGCAGGCCGCCGCCAAGGCCGGGCTGTCGCCGCGGGCCCTCGCCGACAGCATGGCCGGCCTGTTCGAGACCATGGTCAAGGCCCTCAACTGCTCGCACGACCGCTTCATCCGCACCACCGAGCCCGTGCACTACGCCGCCGCGCAGGAGCTCTGGCGCCGGATGGAGGCCAACGGCGATATCTACCTGTCGAAGTATTCCGGCTGGTACTCCGTGCGCGACGAGGCCTACTACGCCGAGGACGAGACCGAGATCGGCCCCGACGGGGAGCGCCGGTCGCGCGAGACCGGCACGCCCGTGACCTGGATGGAGGAGGAGAACTTCCTGTTCCGCCTCTCGGCCTATGGGGACCGGCTGCTGGCCCTCTACGAATCCCAGCCCGATTTCATCGGCCCGGAGACCCGGCGCAACGAGGTGGCGAGCTTCGTACGCTCCGGCCTCAAGGACTTCTCCGTGAGCCGCACGAACTTCGACTGGGGCGTGCCGGTGCCGGGGCATCCCGACCACGTCATGTACGTCTGGGTCGACGCACTCACGAACTACCTCACCGTCACGGGCTTCCCGGACGAGGCGGACGCGCGCAAGAAGTTCTGGCCCATGGACCTGCACGTCATCGGCAAGGACATCGTCCGCTTCCACGCGGTGTACTGGCCGGCCTTCCTGATGTCGGCCGGACTGCCGCTGCCCAAGCGCGTCTTCGGTCACGGCTTCCTGCTCTCCAAGGGCGAGAAGATGTCGAAGTCGCTGGGCAACGTCGTCGACCCCATGGACCTCATCGCCACCTACGGCGTCGACCCCGTGCGCCACTTCGTCCTGCGGGAGGTACCCTTCGGCGGCGACGGCAACTACTCCCACGAGGCCATCGTCATCCGCACAACGGCGGACCTGTCCAACGGGCTCGGCAACCTCGCCCAGCGTTCGCTCTCGATGATCGCCAAGAACGTTTCGGGATTGGTCCCGGAGCACGGCGACCTCACCGAGGACGACCGGGCGCTCCTGGCCCTGGCCGACGCCCTGCCGGGCGCCGTGCGCGATGCCATGGACCGGCTCGCGCTCCACACGGCGCTCACCGAGATCTGGGCCGTGGTGACGGCCTCGGACCGCTATTTCGACGCCCAGAAGCCCTGGGTCCTGCGCAAGACCGACCCGGCCCGCATGGCCGCCTCCCTCTACGTGGTGGCCGAGACCCTGCGGGCCATCGCCATCCTGGTGCAGCCGTTCATGCCGGATTCGGCGGGGAAGCTCCTCGACCTGCTGGCCGTGCCGGGCGACCAACGCCAGCTCGCCCATGTGGGGGAGGGCGGTCGCCTCGTGCCCGGCACGCCGCTCCCCGCCCCCGTCGGGCTGTTCCCGCGCTTCGTCGAGCCGGCGGCCAGTGTGGGGTGATGCGGGGGTCGAGGCCGCCGTTCCAGGATGAGGTTTCGCGCGTGCCCCCTCCCTTGGAAGGAGAGGGAGCCTGCCGCGACCGCTTTATCCGAAGCGATCAAACAGCTTCGGCATCACGTGTCCATCCAGGCTCGAGATCGTGAGGTTCGATAGCCTCGATGCGATGTTGCCTGTCGAGCCCCTCAGCTCGGCCTACAACGCGCTGAGCGACGAGGAAGCCGCCAGCCGCGCCGCGGCCGATCCGGACGCTGGTGTGATTCCCGTAGGCTTCTGGGAAACAGTTGCGCCCGTCGCATTTCCGTCCGCAAAGAAACCCTGAGCAACAATGCTGGTCGACAGTCACTGCCACCTCGATTTCCCCAACTTCGCCGAGGACCTGCCGGGCGTCATCGCCCGCGCGCGCGCAGCGGGGGTGACCCGCATGGTCACCATCTCGACCAGGGTCGCGAAGGCGGAGACCTACGCGGCGATCTCCGAGGCCCATCCCGAGATCTGGCACACCATCGGCACCCACCCGGACGGGGCCGGGGACGAGCCCGATGTGGCGACGGAAACCATCGTGGCCCTGAGCCGGCATCCGCGCTGTGTGGGCATCGGCGAATCCGGCCTCGACTTCCACTACGACAACGCCGCCCCGGAGGCCGTGCAGGAGCAGGTGTTCCGCCGCCACATCGCGGCGGCGCGCGAGACCGGCCTGCCCCTGGTGATCCATTCCCGCGACGCCGATGCCGAGATGGAGGCGATCCTCGTCGACGAGATGGGGCAGGGGGCCTTCAAGGCGGTGCTGCACTGCTTCTCGTCGGGCGCCCGCCTCGCCGAGGTCGGGGTCGATCTCGGCCTCTCCGTGTCGTTCTCCGGCATCGTCACCTTCCGGCGCTCGCACGAACTGCGCGCCATCGCCCTCAAGGTGCCGCGCGACCGCCTGCTGGTGGAGACCGACGCGCCGTTCCTGGCGCCCGAGCCGCACCGGGGCCGCACCAACGAGCCGGCCTACACCGCCGACACGGCGCGGGCCCTGGCCAAGACCCTGGAGATGGAGTTCGACGCCTTCGCGGCGCTCACCACCGCGAACTTCCACCGCCTGTTCCACAAGGCCGCCGCCTGAGCGGGCAGGGGACAGGCGAGGGGGGCGTGACATGCCCCTCCCCCCTCCGATACCAACGGCAGCGGAGGTGGCGATGGGTTCCTTGACGGTGACGATCCTCGGCTGCGGCTCGTCCGGCGGCGTGCCCCGGGTCGCCTATGGCTGGGGCGCCTGCGATCCGGCCGAGCCGAAGAACCGGCGGCGGCGCTGCTCGCTCCTCGTCGAGCGCGGCCCGGAGACCGGCCGCACCAGCGTCCTCGTCGACACTGCGCCGGACCTGCGCGAGCAGCTCATCGGCGCGGGGGTGACGCATCTCGACGCGGTGCTGTTCACCCACGCACATGCCGACCACACCCACGGCATCGACGACGTCCGGCCCCTCGTGCTCCACATGCGCCGGCGCATTCCGGTCTATGCCGACGCCCTCACCCGGGCGCTCCTGGAGCGACGTTTCGGCTATTGCTTCGAGACCCCGCCGGGCAGCGAGTATCCGCCGATCCTCGACATGAACGATCTCGTCCCGGGCGAGACGGTGGAGGTCGGCGGGGCGGGCGGCGCGGTGACGGCCCTGCCCTTCGCCATGGAGCACGGCAACGAGGCGGCGCTCGGATTCCGGTTCGGCCCGGCGGCCTACGCGCCCGATGTCAGCCTGATGCCGGCGGGGTCCCAGGCGCACCTGCACGGCCTCGACCTGCTGATCATCGACGCCCTGCGGGAGACGCCGCACCCGACGCACTACTCGGTCTCGGACGCCCTCGCCCTCATCGAGACGGTGCGGCCCCGCCGCGCCATCCTCACCAACCTCCACACCGACCTCGACTACGCCACCCTGGCGCGCAAGCTCCCGCCGCACGTGGTGCCGGCGTATGACGGCTTGCGGGTGACCGTGGACGTGTGAGCGGCGGCGGAGGAGGGTGGTCCCGGGATCAGTTGCGGGCCGAAGTCTCGTCCGGCAGGCCGGCACTCACCAGGATCTGCGTCATCGCCGCCTTGGCGAGGTGGTTGTAGCCCGCATCGGTCATGTGGAGGCCGTCGGGGCCGATCATCTGGGTGGGCGTGAGCAGGCCCTTGGCCACCCAGGCGCGCATCATGGCGTTGCGCCGGATCACCGGAACGTCGAGTTCGCTGGCGACGGCGTGCAGGGCGGTGCCGTAGAGCTCGGATCCGGCGGTGCCGGACAGGCGCTTGCACCATTGCTGGTCCATGAGGATCACGTCCGCCCCCGTGGCGCGGATCGCCAGGATGCCGGCCCGGGTCAGTTCGGCGAAGCGCTCCACGCTGACGCCGGTCATCGGGTCGTTGCTGCCCGTCTGCCAGATCACGAGATCGGGCTTGTCGGCCAGCACGTCGCGTTCCAGGCGCCGGGCCATGGCCTCGGCATCGTCGCCGCCCTTGCCCCGGTTGAGCACGGTGACGAACTGGTGGTCCGAGGCGGCCTTGTCGAGCCGCGACTCGAGATCCTCCTGCAGCTGCGCCGGATAGGTCGCGGCCGGGGAGGTGGCGCCGATGCCCTCCGTCGAGGACGAGCCGAACGCCACGATGCGGATATCCGCCCCCTTGGCCACGAGGCCGGCGAGGCGCGGCAGACGCGCCAGGGTGCGGGCGTGAAGCGCGGGACGCACCGTCTTGGGCTGCGGGATCGCGGTCTCCGCGTCCAGTCCGGCATGGACCGCATGCACGGGAACGGGCTCGGACCGGGCCGGCGCACAGAGCGCCACCAGGGCGAGGCCGAGCATCGGGATGACGGGAAGGCGTGCGGGGATCGGCATCACATTCGCTTCGGTAACGGTCTGCGCCCGGGGCGGTGCAGCCGTGTAGCACCCCTTGTGAGCCGGGATTATGACGAAGGCGAGGGCGTTTAGCGCCTGCTGTGCCACAACCGGACAGGATTGTTCGGGTTATGCGCCGAAGTCGGCGGACAGAATGAATTCAACGTTCACGGGTCGAGGAGCCCGCCGATCGGGTCGGGACGCCCTGGGGTACGAAGGCCCCCTGCCCCTGATTCCCTAGCTCTAGGTTCCATAATATATCTTATGCGAACGGCGTTCGGGAGGTGGGAAAGCGCCTTGGGGCGACTTCGGGTAGTGTCGGCGCGGTTTCGAGGGCCAAGTTTCGAGGTCCGCCCCGCCGTGCCGTCCGTCGCCCTGCCCTACACCCCGCCCTACGACTGGCCGGCGATCCGCGACTACCTCGCCGCCCGTGCCATCCCGGGCGTGGAGGCGGTCACGCCGGAGGCTTATCGCCGGACCATCGACCTGTACGGACGGCACGGCGACGTCACCGTCGGCCCGGGCGAGGGCGACGTCCTGGTGGCGCGGATTCGGCATCCCGACCCCGGTGCCGTGCCGGCGGTCATGGCCCGCCTTCGGCCGATGTTCGACTGCGATGCCGATCCGGCGGCGATCCGCATGGGCCTCGCGGAAGATCCCCGTCTGGCGCGTCTCGTCGCGGCCCGGCCGGGCCTGCGCGTGCCCGGCGCGTGGGACGGGTTCGAACTGGCCGCGCGCGCCATCCTCGGCCAGCAGGTCTCCGTGGCGGCGGCGACCCGCCTCGCCGGCCGGCTGGTGGCCGCCTTCGGCGCGCCGCTCACGGACCCCACCGACCCGCCGGGCCCGAGCCACGTCCTTCCCTCGAGCCACGTCCTTCCCTCGAGTCACGTCTTCCCAACGCCGGAGCGGCTGGCGGCGGTCGTGGCGGAGGCGCCCGGCCTGCTGGCGCCGGGCCAGCCGCCCGAGGCGGTCGTCGCCGCCCTCAGGCGCCTTCGCGGCATCGGCGACTGGACGGCGCAGTACATCGCGCTCCGGGCCCTGCGCGCGCCCGACGCCCTGCCGGCGGGCGACCTCGCCCTCCTGCGCGCCCTCGACGACGGGGGCGGGCGGCCGAGCCCCGCCGGTCTGCTGGCCCGATCGCAGGCGTGGCGGCCGTGGCGGTCCTACGCCGTGCTCCACCTCTGGGCGAGCGAGGGCGACCGGAACGGAATTCGGCAGCAAGAACCGGGATGCGCCCCCGGCCCGAAGGCGCCAGGGTAGGGGCATGACCGGTCCCGTTCCCAGCCGCTCCCTCCCCGCTCCCCCGGACGATGCCCCGGCCGCCATCGACGACGCGTGCTGGGCCGCCGTCGCCGCCCGCGATCCGGCGGCCGAGGGGCGCTTCGTCTACGCCGTGCATACCACCGGGGTGTATTGCCGGCCGGGCTGCGGTGCCCGCACCCCGCGCCGGGACAACGTGAGCGTCCACGCCACCCCGGCGGCGGCCCGCGCGGCGGGGTTCCGCCCCTGCCTGCGCTGCCGCCCGGACGATCCGCCCCGGGCGGAGCGTCACGCCGAGGCCGTGGCCCGCGCCTGTCGCCGCATCGGTGAGGCGGTGGAGCCCCCTGCCCTCGCGGCGCTCGCCCGGGCGGCGGGCTTGAGCCCGTTCCACTTCCACCGCGTCTTCAAGGCCATCACCGGCGTGACCCCGAAGGCCTATGCCGGGGCCGTGCGGGCCGAGCGCCTCGCCGCTGCCCTGCCCGCGGCCGGCACCGTGACCGAGGCGGCCTATGCGGCGGGCTACGGCACGGCGGGCCGATTCTATGCCGCCGCCGGCCAGCACCTCGGCATGACGCCCGGCGTCTTTCGGAAAGGCGGGGCCGGGGTCGCGATCCGCTTCGCCGTGGCGGCCTGCGCCCTGGGTTTCGTCCTGGCGGCGGCCACCGAGCGGGGCCTCTGCGCCATTCTCCTCGGCGACGATCCCGAGACCCTGGCGCAGGATCTGCGGGTGCGCTTCCCCCGCGCCGACATCACCGGGGCGGATGCGGACTTCGCCGCGTGGCTCGCCGCGATCGTGGCTTTCGTGGCGGCCCCGCAGGGCGGCCTCCCCCTGCCGCTGGACATCGGCGGCACGGCTTTCCAGCAGCGGGTGTGGGCGGCCCTGCGCGCGATCCCGCCGGGGCGCACGGCGACCTACGCGGACATCGCCCGAGCCATCGGCCGGCCCGCCGCCGTGCGGGCCGTGGCGCTGGCCTGCGCCGCCAACGCCCACGCCGTGGCGATCCCCTGCCATCGGGTTTTGCGCACCGACGGCGCGCTCTCCGGCTACCGCTGGGGCGTGGCGCGCAAGGCCGCGCTTCTGGCTCGAGAGAGTGCGGGATCGGACCCGCCGGGATCGGACCCGCCGGGATCGGACCCGCCGGGATTGGACCCGGAGTGACCGGCCCCGCCATGCGTGCGCCACCCTTGTCCGCGCGGCCGGAGCGGGGGAAGAGGGGGCCGGCCAATGGAGACACCCCCGGTTTCGTGAGCGTGACACCCCCCGCCTCCCCTGCCCCGCACCGTCCGGCGCCCCTTTCCGCCTACCCGCTCCTCGTCGGCACCATGCTGCTGTGGGGCGGCAACGTGGTGGCGGGCAAATGGGCCGTGGGCGAGGTCTCGCCGCAGGTGCTCACCTGCCTGCGCTGGGCCATCGTCTGCGTCGTCCTGGCCCTGCCGGCCCGGCCCGGGCTCGTCGCCGAATGGGGGCGGCTCAAGCCCCACTGGGCCTACGTGCTGCTCATGGGGGCGTGCGGCTACACCCTCTACGCGAGCCTGTTCTACGCCGCCGGCGGGTTCACCACGGGGATCAACATCGCCCTGTTCCAGGGGGCGATCCCCGTGCTCGTCATCCTCATCAACTACGCCGTCCACCGGGTGGCCGTGACCGGGGCGCAGGCGCTCGGCGTCGCCGTGACCCTCGCCGGGGCGATGGTGGCCGCCACCCACGGCGACTGGCGCGTCCTCACCCATTTCGGGTTCAACCGCGGCGACGTGCTCATGCTCGGCGCCTGCCTGTTCTATGCCGGCTACACCGTCGCGCTCTCCGCGCGCCCGAAGGTCTCGGGCCTGACCTTCTTCACCGCCATGGCGCTCGCCGCCTTCCTCACCGCCCTGCCTCCGCTCGCCGCCGAATGGGCGCTCGGCCACACGGTCTGGCCGACGCCGACGGGCTGGCTCATCGTCGCGTTCGTGGCGCTCGGCCCGAGCCTCGTCGCCCAGCTCGCCTTCATGCGGGGGGTCGAGCTCATCGGCCCGAACCGGGCCGGCCTGTTCGTCAACCTCGTGCCGATCTTCGGCGCGGGCCTCGCCATCCTCCTCGTCGACGAGCCCTTCCGCTGGAACGACGCCCTGGCGCTGGCCCTCGTCATCGGCGGCATCGCCATCGCCGAGCGCCTCGGCCGGCGGCGCTGAGGGCGCAGGACCGTCAGCGGGCCGCCACCGCCTTGCGCAGGGCGGCGAGAAGCTCGCCCTCGAAGGCCAGGGCCGAGCCGTAGTGGAACTCGATGTCGAACGGCTTGCGGGCGTTCATGGACAGGGAGGCGCTCTGCATGGCCACGAGGCGCCCGGCCTCGTCGAACAGGCCCGAGCCCGAGCCGCCGAAGCCGTCGTTGCAATCGTGGCGCAGGCGCCGGATGCCGCCTTCGCTCGGCGGATCGACCTGCCGGACGGCGCAGGCTTCGAGGCTCGCCGGCCCGCGGTAATTCTCGTGTCCGCCGGGCGAGACCATGACGATGGGCAGCCGCATCGGCCCCTCCCCCAAGTCCGGCGCCGCCGGCATCGGCTGGGGCCGCACGCCCTCGGCGGGCCGGACCAGGCGCAGGATCGCCCAGTCGTCGGTGATGTGGAGCGCCTGCGAGGCCGGCACCGCCCCGAGCTGGATGCTGCCCGGCACGAAATCGTAGTTGCGGCCGCCGATCTGGAAGAAGCAATCGGCCACCTCCCGCGTGGTCTCGAGGCGGCGGTTGCGGAAGTTGTGGGCGTTGAGCACCACCACGGAGGGGTCTCCGATGAGCCAGGCGGCGGCGGCCTTGCGGGGAATGCCGTCCGGCCCGTGGCAGAACAGCACGCCCGCCCCGGGATAGCGGTCGATGTCCGCGCCCGTGAGGTCCCGGCGCCCGTCCCGGGGATAGAGGGCGGCGAGGTCCTGGGCCTCCACCCGCAAGACACCAGGCAAGACACCAGGCAAGACACCGAGCAGCAGCACCGCCCAGGGCATCAGCGCGGCGATGCGGCGGGCCGCCCCGACCGGAGCACCCGCGATCCCGCGTCTCCGTGCAGCCCGGATGCGCCACGTCCGGATGCGCCACGTCCAGGTCCGCCACGTCCAGGTCCGCCAAGCCCTCGGCGCCATCGGCCCTCGCCCCCCTGATCGGCCCGTTCGCCCGGGCCGTTGCGACAGTCGTGCGATGCGCCAGGGGGACGGTCAAGCGTCGGGACGCCGCTGCGCGATCCTCATGCTGAACTTGCCGAAGTTGCCCGGCTAGAAATGTCGGATCGTCTAGAGACTTTGCTGCATGAAGATGGCTAGAAATAAGGGCTGAAGGAACAGTAATAAGCTTCTTATAAGACTTAGATAGTCTGATAAAAGCTTAAGAGGGCAGCGGTTCTTCTAAGAGCGGCGGCGCCAATGTTCCGAAACGGCGGGAGAAACAGCCACGCGCGACCGCAGGGTCGATAGACGGGGCGGCAGCTGAGGAGACGCACGATGATGAGGTACTTGAGTTCCGTGTCGGTGCTGGCCGTGATGGCCCTGGCGCCCATCGGGATGGCCACCAGCGCGGCCGCCAACGACAAGCTCGTCGAGATGTCGAAGAGCGACGAAAACTGGATCATGCCGGGCAAGAACTACGACTCGGACAACTACAGCAAGCTCAAGCAGATCAACCGCGACAACGTCAAGCAGTTGAAGCCGGCGTGGACGTTCTCCACCGGCCTGCTCAACGGTCACGAGGGCGCGCCCCTGGTCGTCGACGGCAAGATGTACATCCACACGTCTTTCCCGAACAACACCTTCGCCCTCGGCCTCGACGATCCGGGCCTGATCCTCTGGCAGGACAAGCCGAAGCAGAACCCGGCCGCCCGTGCGGTCGCGTGCTGCGATCTCGTGAACCGCGGCCTCGCCTACTGGCCGGGTGACGGCAAGGTGCCGTCCCTCATCCTGAAGACGCAGCTCGACGGCAACGTCGCCGCCTTGAACGCCGAGACCGGCGAGACGGTGTGGAAGGTCGAGAACTCCGACATCAAGATGGGCTCGACCCTGACCATCGCCCCCTACGTGGTGAAGGACAAGGTGATCATCGGGTCGTCCGGCGCCGAGCTCGGCGTGCGCGGCTACCTCACCGCCTACGACGTGAAGACCGGTGCCCAGGTGTGGCGCGCCTACGCCACGGGTCCCGACAAGGACCTGCTGCTTGGGCCCGACTTCAACGTGAAGAACGCCCATTACGGCCAGAAGGGTCTGGGCACCTCCACCTGGGAGGGCGATGCCTGGAAGATCGGCGGCGGCACCAACTGGGGCTGGTACGCCTACGATCCCGGCACCAACCTGATCTACTTCGGCACCGGCAACCCGGCGCCGTGGAACGAGACCATGCGTCCCGGCGACAACAAGTGGACGATGACCATCTTCGGCCGCGACGCCGATACGGGTGAAGCCAAGTTCGGCTACCAGAAGACCCCGCACGACGAGTGGGATTACGCCGGCGTCAACGTGATGATGCTGTCGAACCAGAAGGACAAGGACGGCAAGGATCGCAAGCTCCTCACCCATCCGGACCGCAACGGCATCGTCTATACCCTCGACCGGACCGACGGTTCGCTCGTCTCGGCCAACAAGATCGACGACACCGTCAACGTCTTCAAGTCCGTCGACCTGAAGACCGGCCAGCCGGTGCGCGATCCCGAGTACGGCACCCGGATGGACCACCTCGCCAAGGACGTCTGCCCCTCGGCGATGGGCTATCACAACCAGGGCCACGATTCCTATGATCCGGAGCGCAAGCTCTTCTACATGGGCATCAACCACATCTGCATGGACTGGGAGCCCTTCATGCTTCCGTACCGCGCAGGTCAGTTCTTCGTCGGTGCGACGCTGAACATGTACCCCGGCCCGAAGGGTGACCGTCAGAACTACGAGGGTCTCGGCCAGATCAAGGCCTACAACGCCATCACGGGCGAGTATAAGTGGGACAAGATGGAGCGTTTCGCCGTGTGGGGCGGAACGATGGCCACCGCCGGCGACCTCGTGTTCTACGGAACCCTGGACGGCTACATCAAGGCGCGCAACGCCGACAACGGCGACCTTCTGTGGAAGTTCAAGCTGCCGTCGGGCGCCATCGGTTACCCGATGACCTACAGCCACAAGGGCGATCAGTTCGTCGCCATCTACTACGGCGTCGGCGGATGGCCGGGCGTCGGCCTGGTGTTCGACCTGCAGGATCCGACCGCCGGCCTCGGCGCGGTGGGCGCCTTCAAGAAGCTCGCCAACTACACCCAGATGGGTGGCGGCGTGATGGTGTTCTCCCTGAACGGCAAGGGTCCGTACGACGATCCGAACGTCGGCGAGTACCAGACCGCCGCCAAGAAGTAAGTCTCTAGACCAACAGAGGACTCCGCCGGCCTCAAGGCCGGCGGGGTTCGCCCCGCCCTGAGATTTCGCGCGCGAAGGCCAACGGGAGGACACGCCATGTCCTGACCCGAGATATGCCGCCGTCGCGCAGCCCAGAAAACAACCGAACAACGGATGTCCCCCATGTCGCTCGTCACCGGACGTCGCCGCGCGGCGCTGGCCGCCTCGCTCTCGGCCGGCGCGCTCCTGGCGCTGGGTTTCGTGTCCTCCGTTCATGCGGCCGAGGACGTGAAAGCCTCGGCCCCCGCCGACGACAAGACCCTGCGCGTCTGCGCGGCGGTGCAGCCGCCCCTCTCCATGAAGGACGGATCGGGCCTCGAGAACCGGATCGCGAGCGCCGTGGCCGAAGCCATGGACCGCAAGGTCCAGTTCGTCTGGTCCGAGAAGCCGGCGATCTACCTCGTCCGCGACGGGCTCGACAAGAAGCTCTGCGACGTGGTGGTCGGCCTCGACAGCGACGACCCGCGCGTCCTCGTCTCCAAGCCGTACTACCGCAGCGGCTACGTCTTCATCACCCGCGCCGACCGGGACCTCGACATCAAGTCCTGGGCCGACCCGCGCCTGAAGAGCGTCGACCACATGGTGGTCGGCTTCGGCACCCCCGGCGAGGCGATGCTGAAGGATATCGGCCGCTACGAGGAGGACATGGCCTACCTCTACTCGCTGGTGAATTTTCGCGCCCCGCGCAACCAGTATACGCAGATCGACCCGGCCCGGATGATCAGCGAAGTCGCCGGCGGCAAGGCCGACGTCGCCGTGGCCTTCGGGCCCGATGTGGCCCGCTACGTCAAGGATTCGAGCACGCCGCTCCGGGTGACGCCGGTGCCCGACGACACCGTGCGCAGCGACGGCCAGAAGATGCCCCAGAGCTTCGACCAGTCCATGGGCGTGCGCCGGGACGACACCGCCCTGAAAGCCGCCCTCGATGCCGGGATCGCGAAGGCGAAGCCCCAGATCGATGCGATCCTGAAGCAGGAAGGGGTGCCCCTCTCCGTCGCCTCGAACTGATCCGCGCCAGCCCCGGGCCGCTCGCAGGGGCGGCCCGCCCAGAACCCGACCGGTCGGTCGGAGAACCCCATCAGAGCGATTTCATGCGTCATATCAAAGGCCTTCTGGCCGGATTCGTCGGCCTTGGCTTCGCGGCCGCCGGGCTGTCCGCCCTCGCGCAGCCGGCCTCCGGCCCGCAGAGCGGGTTCGTGTTCCGCAACACCGTGACGGGCGAGCAGCTCGACGTTTCCCAGGGCAAGGAGGGCGGCCGCGACACGCCGGCCGTGAAGGAGTTCTTCCAGACCGGCAAGAACCTCTACATCGACGACAAGTCCTGCCTGCGCAACGGCGAGTCCCTGTTCGCCACCTCGTGCTCGGGCTGTCACGGGCATCTGGCCGAAGGCAAGCTCGGGCCCGGCCTCAACGACAATTACTGGACCTACCCGTCCAACACCGAGGATACCGGCCTGTTCGCCACCATCTTCGGCGGCGCCAACGGCATGATGGGTCCGCACAACGAGAACCTCACCCCCGACGAGATGCTGCAGACCATCGCCTGGATCCGCCATCTCTATACCGGCCCGGTGAAGGATGCGGTCTGGCTCAGTGCGGACCAGAAGAAGAATTACACCCCCTACAAGCAGGGTGAGACCTTCCCCACGGACGTGAAGGGCCAGTGCAAGCCGCTGGAGAACTAGCGTCCCTGGGAAGCCACGCCGCGCCTCGACCGCGCGGTGAACGATGAGCGGCCCACGCGCCGCGCCAACCATAAACGGAGGAGACGAACATGCGGACGTTCATTTTTGCGGTGGCGCTGGGTACTGGCGCGGTGCTCGCTGCCCCGGCGATGGCCTACGACGGCACCAAGTGCAAGGCCGCCGGCAATTGCTGGGAGCCCAAGCCCGGCTTCCCCGAGAAGATCGCCGGCTCGAAGTACGATCCCAAGCACGACCCGAAGGAACTCAACAAGCAGTCCGAGTCGATCAAGGGCATGGAAGAGCGCAACGCCCGTCGCATCGAGGCCGCGAAGAAGTCCGGCAAGTTCGAGTACGACGTCACCAAGCTGTCGGCGAACTGAAGCCACGACGCGCCCTTGCCTATCCGCGACTGGCGCGCCGACCCCTCTCCCCGCTTGCGGGGAGAGGACCGCAGACACCCTGTCGTGTCTGCGGTGAGCGAGAGGCGAAGCCGAAGCGAGGGTGAGGGGGCGAATCCAGAGGAGTCTCCTCCGGATTCGCCCCCCTACCCTCGGCTGCCGCCTCGCCGCGCCGACGACGGGGTCGTCGCGGCCCTCTCCCCGCGAGCGGGGCGAGGGGACGCGCGTAGACCCGGTCGAGGTTCCGCCCCGGGGATGCCGTGCACCCGCTTCTCATAAAGTAAACCAAGGCCCCCGCGTGATGAACGAGACCCGCTCCGGCGACGCGATGCTCACCGATTGGCGCGAGGCCGCCGGCCGGTTCGAGCGGGCCGTGGGCGGCGCCGTGGTCGGCCAGGCGCGGGCGATCCGCCTCCTCACCATCGCGATCTTCGCCCGCGGCCACGTCCTGCTGGAGGGCGATGTCGGCGTCGGCAAGACCACCCTGCTGCGGGCCGTCGCCCGGGCGCTGGGCGGCGCCTACGAGCGCGTCGAGGGCACCGTCGACATGATGCCCACCGACCTGATCTACCACACCTACCTCGCCGAGGACGGGCGCCCCCGCGTCGAGCCCGGGCCGGTGCTGCGCCGGGCCGAGGACCTGTCGATCTTCTTCTTCAACGAGATCAACCGCGCCCGGCCCCAGGTGCATGCCCTGCTCCTGCGCCTCATGGCCGAGCGCAGCCTGACCGCGTTCAACCGCGAGTACCATTTCCCCAACCTGCAGGTCTTCGCCGACCGCAACCGCGTCGAGCGCGAGGAGACCTTCGAGCTGCCGGCCGCCGCCCGCGACCGCTTTCTCATGGAGATCGGGATGGAGGCCCCGCGCGACGCCGAGAGCCGCCGCGCCCTGGTGTTCGATCCGCGCTTCCACGACACCGACACCCTCATCGCGGGCATCGACGCCGAGGTCCTCGATCACGCGGCGATCCCCGGCATCGCCCGCGCGATCCAGCACGGCATCCAGGCGAGCCCCGCCATCGAGACCTACGTCGTCGGCCTGTGGGAGGCCCTGGTGCGGCCGGGCTCCGCCGGCATCCGGCTCCCCGGCATCGACATGGAGGCCCTGGTGCAGGGCGGGGCCTCGCCGCGCGGCGTCGCCTTCCTCGTGCGCGCCGCCAAGGTCCGCGCCTGGCTGGAGGGCCGGGAATGGCTGGTGCCCGAGGACATCCGCGCCGTGTTCCCCGAGGTGATGGCCCACCGCGTCTTCCTCGAACCGGTCTACGAGATGCGCCGCGCCACCCTCGTGCCCGAGCTCTGCCGCGCCGTGTTCGACACGGTGCCGGCCCCATGACGGTGCTGGATGCGGCGCCGGCCGATGCCGCGCCGGCTGATGCCGGCCCGGAGGCCGACATCGTCTACCGGCCGCGCGGGCGGGTGCCCGGGACGGCGGTGGGTGCCCATCGCGGCCGCGACGCCGGGGGGCTCGGCACCTTCCGCGATCAGGTGCCGTTCCTGCGCATGCCGGATGCCCGCCGCATCGATGTGCGCGCCACCCTGCGGGATCCGTTCGAGGGCACCCATGTGCGCCGCTTCGAGAGCCGCACGGCCATCGAGGTCTGGGCCCTCGTCGATCTCTCCGCCTCCATGCGCTACCGCGGCGCGGCCGACCGGATGGCGCTCGCCGCCGCCCTGTGCGGGGGGCTCGCGGCGTCGGCCACCCGCATCGGCGACGGCTTCGGCCTCATGGGCTGCGACGGCACCCTGCGGGAGGACGTGTCGATGCCCGCCACCCGCCGGCGCGGGATCGGGGCGTCCGTCCGGGCCCGCCTGCTCGCGGCGCGCTGCACCGGCGCGCGGGCCGACAGCATGCGCGAAGCCGCCCGCCGCCTCGTCGGACGCCCCAAGATCGTGTTCGTGGTCTCGGATTTCCGCTGGCCCGAAGCGCTGGTCGCCGAGGTCTTCGCGGCCCTTGCCCGGCACGACATCGTGCCCGTGGTGCTGGCCGACGCCTCCGAGGACGAAGACCTGCCCGCCTGGGGCCTGATGGAGCTCGACGACCTCGAGGGCGCCGGGCGCCGCACGGTGTTCATGCGCCCGGCGCTCCGCCGGCGCTGGCTCGCCCACGAGCGGGCCCGCGCCGACACCCTGCGCCGCATCGCCATGACCTACGGCCGCCCGCCGTTCCGCCTCGAAGGGCGCTTCGAGGCCGACGCCCTCACCCGCCACCTCATCGGGACGTGATGCGCGGTCTTATCCCTGTTCTGGTAGTCTTCCTCGCCGTGTCGGGCGCGGCCGAGGCCCAGGTGCGCACCGTCGAGGTTCGCGCGCCGCGCGCCTTCGGCTACGTCCTCGGCGACCTCGTGCGGGCGCAGGCCGACATCGTCGTGGATGCGGGCTTCACCCTCCAGAGGGCGTCCCTGCCGCAAGCCGGCCCCCTGGCCTACTGGCTCGACCTGCGCGACCTGCGCGTCGAGGAATCCGTCGCTGGCGATGCCCGGCGGGTGCGGATCTTCCTGACCTACCAGAACTTCTATGCCGCCCTCGACGCCCGCGCCCTGGAGATTCCGGGCTTTGCCGTGACCTTCGAGAGCGCCAGTGCGCATGGCGCCACCACCACGACGGCGCAGGTGCCGGCCTGGCAGTTCACCATCTCACCCCTGCGGGAGGTGGTGCCGCCCGCCCGCGAGAACCCGGCCGACTACATGCGGCCGGACGGGCGCGTCGCCGCCGTCGATGTACAGCCCCTGTGGTGGCGGGCTGGGGGCTGTGCCGCCCTCGCCCTCCTGGCCTTCGGGGCGCTCGCCCGCGACCGGGCCTGGGGGCCGTTCCGGGCCCGGCGCGGGCGCCCGTTCGGCGCCGCCCTGGCCAGCCTGCGCCGCCTCGCGCGCAGCCCCGACGCGGACGCCGCCTACGGGGACGCCCTGCGCGCCCTCCATCGCGGCCTCGATGCCACCGACGGCCGCCGGGTGCTGGCCGACGACCTGCCGGGCTTCCTCGCCCGCCACCCCGCCTACCGCCCGGACGCGGCGGGTTTGCGCGACCTGCTCGCCGCCTCGCGCCTCGCCTTCTTCGGTCCCGGCCCCGCCGCCGCCCGCGCCGCCCTGCCCTGGCCCCAGCTCGAAGCCCTGGCCCGGCGCCTCGCCGCCGCCGAGCGGGCGGCGTGATGGGCGGCGCCACCCCGATGGAAGCCCTGTCCCGGTTCGCCGTCGACACCCCCCTGGTCCTGTGGCTGCTGCCGCTGGCCCTGTTGCCGTTCCGGGCGTCGGCCCAGCGCGTGGTGCCGGTGGCGGCCCTCGACGCCGGCCCGGCCGACCCGCTCTCGCGCGCCATCGGCTGGGCCCTGCGGATCGCCGGGAGCCTTGCGTTGGCGGGCCTGATCGTCGGCATCGCCGGCCCGTATCGCCGGGGCGAGACGGTGACCCGCACCGGGATCGGTGCCCAGGTGTCGATCCTGGTCGACCGCTCGGGCAGCATGAACGAGACCTTCGCGGGGCGTCAGCCGTCCGGCGCCGAGGAATCGAAGGCCGCCGCCTCCCGCCGGCTGCTCGGCGACTTCGTCGGCAGCCGCGCCCACGACCAGTTCGCCGTGACCGCCTTCTCCACCGCCCCCATGCTGGTGGTGCCGATGACCGACCGGCACGAGGCCGTGCGCGCCGCCATCCGGGCCATCGACCGGCCGGGCCTCGACTACACCAACGTGGCCCGCGGCCTCGCCATGAGCCTGTCCCAGTTCGGGGCCCAGGGCGGGACCGTCTCGCGGGCGCTGCTCATCGTCTCCGACGGCGCGGCGGTGATCGATCCGCGCGTCCAGGGCACCCTGCGGGCCGAGTTCGCGAAGATCCGGCCCAACCTCTACTGGCTGTTCCTGCGCACCAAGGGCTCGCCCTCCATCGCCGACAAGCCCGCCGGGGAGGACACGCCCCAGGCGGCGCCCGAGCGCCACCTCGACCTGTTCTTCAAGAGCCTCGGCACGCCCTACCGCGCCTTCGAGGCGGAGGGCCCCGAGGCGGTGGCCGCCGCCATCCGACAGATCGAGGCCCTGGAGCGCGACCCGATTCCCTACACCGAGCAGCGCCCGCGCCGCGACCTGTCGTGGGTGGCCTTCGGGGTGGCGCTGCTCGGACTCCTCGTCCTCGTGGCGGGCAAGCTCGCGGAGGCGGATGTGCGGCGGGGGCGCAGGGGCATTCCGCAGGCGGCCGAAGCTCCATCCGAAAGGATCGCCGCATGAACCCGGCTCCGCATCGTTTCACGACGCTCGTGAGCATCCCCCTCGCCCCGCTTGCGCGGAGAGGGTTTCGGACCCCTTGCCGGGGCCGAAACGAGGCGGCAGCCGAAGGTGAGGAGGCCGCTCCGCCCGAGGCTCGTCCGGCGAGCCCCCCTCACCGTCGCTTCGGCTTCGCCTTCGCTCACCGCAGGCACGACGGGGTGCCTGCGGTCCTCTCCCCGCCTGGCGGGGAGAGGGGGACGCGCCCTATCGCCTTGGAGGCCACCCGATGACGGCGCTCGCCTTCCCCACCGAACGCGCCGGCCCCCTCCTCCGCGCCCGCATCGTCAACACCCTCCGGCGTGCCCGGCCGCGCCTGCTCCTCGCCCTGCCGGTGCTGCTCGGCCTCGCGGCCCTCGGGTTCGGCGTCGCGGCGTGGCGGGTGGCGCGCGACAACGCCGCGATCGGTGCCCTGCAGGCCGGGCGCGACGTGCCCGTGGGGACGGACGCCTCCGCCCCCCTGCTGCTCGCCCGGGTCCAGCACCTCGCCCGGCGCGGCCTGCCCGAGGGGATCGAGCCCCTCGTCGAGGCGCTCGCGCGGGCCGGCGACACCGACCGGGTGGCGCGCGCCCGCTACGCGCTGGCCAACACCCGCCTGCGGCAGGCCTTCTCCCATCTGGAGCGCGGCGACCTCGACCCGGCCGGGCCCCTCATCACCCTGGCGCGCCAGGATTACCGGCGCGCCCTGCAGAACGCGCCCGACCTCTGGGACGCCAAGTTCAACCTCGACGTCGCCTCGCGCCTCCTGCGCGACTTTCCCGAATTCGACCGCAAGACCGGCGACGAGCTGAAGGCCGAGCCCAAGCAGATCTGGACCGAGGTCCCGGGCCTCCCCAGGGGGGCGCCATGAGGGAGCATCTCGCCCGCAACCTGCGCGACGGCCGGTTCCAGGCCCTGGCCGGGGCGGCTTTCCTCGTCGTCCTCGCCCTCGTGCTGCCGGCCGTGCCGCTGACCCGGACCGGGGTCTCGGTGCTGGCCGTGGTCGACATCACCGGCAGCATGAACGTGCGCGACTACGCGAGCGCCGACGGCAAGCCGGCGAGCCGCCTCGACACGGCGCGGGGGGCCCTGCGCGACCTCGTCACCGCCCTGCCCTGCGGCTCGCAGGTGGCGCTGGGCCTGTTCACCGAGCGCCGGCCGTTCCTCCTGTTCACGCCCATCGAGGTCTGCGCCGATTTCGCGCCGCTGGACGGAGCCCTGGCGGCCCTCGACTGGCGCATGGCCTGGGAGGGCGACAGCCGCATCTCCGCCGGCCTGTTCCGCGCCGCGGAGATGGCGGCCAGCCTCGATACCGACCTCCTCTTCGTCACGGACGGGCAGGAGGCGCCGCCCCTGCCCAGCACGGGCGGGCCGCGCTTCGAGGGCAAGCCCGGCGCCGTGCGCGGGCTCATCGTGGGGGCCGGCGCCTACGCCCTGTCGCCGATCCCGCGCTACAACGACCGCGGCCGCGAGATCGGCTTCTACGGGTCGGGCGACGTCCAGCAGGAGAACCGCTTCGGCCCGCCCCCGGCCGATGCCGAGAGCCGCGAGGGTTACAACCCGCGCAACGCCCCCTTCGGCGGCGTCGCCGCCACGGGCAACGAGCACCTCTCCTCCGTGCGCGAGCCCTACCTGAAGACCCTCGCGGGCGAGACCGGCCTCGCCTACGTCCATCTCGAAGGGCCCGGCGGCCTAGCGGCTCCGCTCCGTGCCGCCGCGACCCCGCGCCCCTTGCCCGGCCGCCTCGACCTGCGCCCCGTCCTCGGCGGGGCCGCCCTGGCGCTGGCCCTCGCCGCCTTCCTGTTTCCCATGGTGCGCGCCCTCCCCTCGGGTCGCGCACGCGCCCTCACCCTGAAAAAGGCCTGATCCGTATGCGCCTCGTCGCCCCGACCGTGTTCCTCGCCCTGTTCGCCCTCGCCACCCCGGTCACCCCCGTTTTGGCCCACGGCCCGACGCCGCAGAAGGTCGACCAGTCCGTCACCATCGCGGCCAAGCCCGAGGCGGTGTGGAAGGTGGTCGGCACCTTCGCGGCCATCGACACCTGGCACCCCGACGTCGCCAGGAGCGAGGCCGTCGACGGCAACGCCGCCGGGGGACGGCGCAAGGTCACCCTCAAGAACGGCGGCACCCTCGACGAGGGCCTCGACGAGATGAACGACAAGACCTTCACCTACTCGTACCGCCTGTCGGATGCCGACCTGAAGGCCCTGCCGGTCTCGTCCTACTCGGCCACCCTGACGGTGACGCCCGACGGCGACGGCTCCAAGGTCGAGTGGCTCGGCCGGTTCTACCGGGGCGACACCGGCAACGAGCCGCCCGAGGAGCTGAGCGACGCCGCAGGCAAGACGGCGATGAACGCCTATTTCGGCAATGGTCTGAAGGGTTTGAAGGCCAAGGTCGAGGGTGGCAAGGCCAAGTGATCGGGCGGGTCGCCACGCTCGCCCTCGCGGCCCTCCTCGCCGGCGCGGTCTCCGGCCCGGCCTTGGCGGAGAAGGGCTCGGCTGAGAAGGGTTTGGCCCAAACCGTCTACGCGGTGAGCCAGGAGGGCGGCACCGTGACGCCGGTGGCGCCGTCGGGGGCGGCGATCCCCGTGGGCAAGGGGCCGGCGCAGGTGGCGGCGGGGCCGGACGGGCGGCTCTACCTCGCCCATTCGGACACCCATACGGTGTCGGTGGTCGACGGGCCGAGCGGCGCGGTGCTGGCCCGCCTGCCCTTCGCGGGCCAGCCCTTCGGCGTCGCCGTGGCCCCGGATGGCCGGAGCCTGTTCGTCGGCGACTGGTCGGGGGCCCGCGTGGTGCGACTCTCCACCGCCACGGGTGCGGTGGAGGGCAGCGTCGGCGTCGGGCGCGATCCGGCGGGTCTCGTCCTCGACACGCGCGGCCTCCTCTACGTCGCCGACCGCGAGAGCCGTCAGGTCAGCGTGGTCGACACCGCGACCATGACCCGGATCGCCACCGTGCCCGTCGGCGAGGGACCGTTCGCCCTGGCGTTGAACCCGGCGCAGGACCGGCTCTACGTCGCATGCGTGCGCAGCGGCGACCTCCACGCCATCGACACCGCCACCCTGACGATCGTCGGGCGCGCGGCCCTCGGCGGCATGCCGTACGGCGTCGCGGTGAGCGGCGACGGCGCGCGCATCCTGGTCACCAACCAGCAGGCCGGCACCCTCGTGGTCCTCGACGCCGCCCTGACGCCCGTCGCGACGATTCCCGTGGGCCGCTATCCCGAGGGCGTGGCGGTCTCGGGGGACAGGGCCTACGTGGCGAACTGGTTCTCGGATTCCGTCTCGGTGATCGACCTTCCCACCCTCACGGAGACGGCGCGGCTGCCCGTCGGCGAGGGACCGCGCGGCCTCGCCGTTCTGATGTCGAAGGAGATCCCATGACGGAGCGGCGGCGGCCTGCGCCCTTCCGGCGGCTCGCTCTTTGCCTCGTGCTCGGGCTTTCGGCCTGCGACAAGCCGGAGGAGCCCGCGGAGGCGTCGCGCGCGCCGGAGGAGCAGACGGTGGTGGCGACGAGATCGGATGCGGACATCCCGCCCTGGCTCTCGCCGACGGATGCCATGGAGCCGGCCCGCTGGCTCGCCAGCCGCGAACTCGGCCGCCCGGTGCCCGAGGTCGGATCAGGGGCCGATCACCTGCGCCACAGCCTCGCCCGCGCCAAGGACGCGTTCATCGAGGATCCCCGCATGGTGGCCAACCGCACGGTGCAGCTCGGGCAGATGCTGGCCGAGGCGGGCACGCCCGAGCCCTATGCCGACCTCCTCGACGGCCTGGAGGCCGTGGCGGCGGTGACCACGCGCAAGCAGCTCTACGGCGAGATGTGCCAGCAATACTACAACACCCGCCGGCAGGGCGCCGACCGGGCCACCGCCCTGGCCCGCCTCACGGAGCGCTACGCCGCGCAAGGAAGCGGGGACGACAGGGGGGGCGGGGATCACGACGGGAACGACAGATCAGGCCCGACCCCCGCTCCCGGGGCGGCGCGATGACGAGCGTCCTCATCGTGGACGACCATCCGGTGATCCTGCGGGGCTTCCGCCGCATCATGGAGGATGCCGGGGTCGAGACCGTCCACGAGGCCACCGACATCGTCGGCGGCTACCGTCTGTTCCACCGCCTGCGGCCCGGCATGGTGGTGGCCGACCTCACCTTCCGCACGGGGGCGCTGGCGGGCCTGTCGCTGATCCGCCAGATCCGCGCCCTGGAGCGCGACACCCGCATCCTCGCCTTCAGCATGCACGACGATCCCGTGATCGTGTCGCGTGCCCTGGAGAGCGGGGCCACGGGCTACGTGTTGAAGGACGTGCCGGCGGCGCAGTTCCACGCGGCGTTCGAGACCGTGCGGGCCGGGCGGAGCTACCTCGACCACGACCTCGCCACCCGCGTCGCGGTGCTGGGCCTCGCCGGGCAGCGGGCGCCGCTCGCCGACCTCACGGCCCGCGAACTCCAGATCCTGTCCCTGCTCGGCCGGGGCCAGTCCTACCAGACCATCGCGGACGGCCTCGCCGTGAGCTACCGCACGGTGATCGGCGCCTGCGCCAGCCTGCGGCACAAGCTCGGCGTGCGGACGCTCGCCGAACTCATCCACGTGGCCGTCTCGCAGGGCGAGGGCGGCCTGACGCGGTGAGGCGCCTCCTCTGACGGGGCCGAGTTACCGGCCCCCGCCGCCCGCCGGCCGCTCGAGGGAGAAGCGCGTCTCCGGCTCGGCGGTGAAGTAGTCGAAGGCGCCCGCGCGCAGGATCGGCCGCATCGCTCCGGTGTCGACGACGCCGTCCACGATGAAGGCGTCGTCGATGTAGATCGACACCACCTGCCCGATCACGAGGAAGTGGTTCGCGCCCCCGCCGCCGAGCGGCGTCAGCGGCACCGTCTGCACCCACTTGCACTCGATGGCGGCGGGCGATTCCCCCACCCGTGGCGGCCGCACATTTCGCGATGGGACTGGCGTGAGACCCGCGAAATCGAACTCGCTCTGCCCGCGCGGCAGCGGGGCCGAGGTGGCGTTCACTGCCTCCCGCAGGGCGTAGGTGGCGAAGTTGCACACGAACTCGCCGCCCTCCTCCGCGAAGGTCATGGCGTCCTTGCGGCCCGAGGACGAGAACATCACCATGTCGGGGCCCGAGGCCACGGCGTTGAAGTACGAATAGGGCGCCAGGTTCACTTCACCGGCCCGGTTCATCGCGCTGATCCAGCCGATGGGACGGGGCGCGACGAGGGCCTTCAGGGGATTGTGCGGCAGACCCTTGGTCTCGGAATCGTAATGCATGGAGCTCAGATCCGGGTGACGATGTCGGACAGCACCGGCCGGGGCCGGTCGCCCGGAACCTCCTGGGGATGGCCGATGTGGATGAAGCCCGCGAGCTTCTCGCTCGGGGCGAGCCCGAGGGTGTCGAGGACGCGCCGGTCGTAGGCGTACCATTCCGTCAGCCAGGACGTGGCGTAGCCCGCCGCGTTGGCGGCGACCACGAGGTTCATGCACACGGCGCCCGCCGACAGCACCTGCTCCCATTCGGGGATCTTCACGTGCGGCCCGGCGCGGGACACCACCGCCACCACCACGGGGGCGTGGGCGAGGCGGGCCCGCTCCAGATCGAGCCGGCCGGAATCCGCCTCCGGATGGTCGGCCGCGTAGGTGTCGGCGATGACGGTGCCGATTCGCACCCGCGCCTCGCCCGCGATGACGAGGAAGCGCCAGGGCGTGAGCTTGCCGTGGTCCGGCACCCGGGCGGCCAGCGTGAGGAGCGCGTCGAGTTCGGCCGGCGCCGGGCCGGGGCCGTCGAGGCGCATCGGGGGCACGGAGCGGCGGGTGCGCAGGAGATCGAGGGTGGCGTTCATCGAGACCTTTTGCGAGACCTTTTGGGAGGGATGAGGCGGAGTCCGTTGGAGTCTTGCGGTGCTGCGCGTGATCTAGCATGGATCTCGGTCCGAGAACGCCGGTCATGCCGTCGCCACGCTCCGGTTCCAGAGCATGCGGATCGGACGCGCGAAGGATGCGCGAAGGGAGAGGTCGCATGACGAGGGGCCCGATGCTCGGCGCCGCACTGACGGTCGCACTGTCGGCCCTGCTGGCGACGCCCGGCGGCGCCCAGGAGAGCGGCTTCCACAACCGGATCGGGCCGAACCTGCCGACCCCCTCCGTCACCGGGCCGGAGCTGCCGCCGCCCGTGGCCCAGGCCGACGCCGCCCTGAGCCTCAAGGCGATGTTCGCCGGCAGCGACAAGCCCATGCGCTCGGGGCTGGCCTGGCGCATCTACGAGGACCGCGCCGACGGCGTGCGGCCGGGCATCGTCGCGCGCTCGGAGGCGGCCGAGCCGACCTTCACCCTGGCGCCCGGCGCCTACGTGGCCACGGTCACGTACGGTTTCGCCAGCGCCTCGAAGCGCCTCACCATGGCGGGGGTGCCGGTCTCCGACGGGCTCAGGGTCAATGCCGGAGCCCTCAAGCTCTCGGGCGCCATCGGCGACGTGAAGATCCCGCCCGCCGAGGTGGCGTTCTCGGTGTTCGTGCCCATTGGCACCAATTCCGAGGGGCGCCTGGTGCGCAGCGGCGTCAAGGCCGGCGAGCTGCTGCGCCTGCCCGAGGGCACCTACCACGTGGTCTCGACCTACGGGGAATCGAACGCCATCCAGCGGGCCGACCTCAAGGTCGAGAACGGCAAGGTCACCGACGCGACCCTCAGCCACCACGCCGCCACCGTCACCCTCAAGCTCGTGGCCGCCGCCGGGGCCGAGGCCTTCGCGGGTACCGCCTTCAGCGTCCTGACGCCGGGCGGCGACACCATCCGGGAGGCCATCGGCGCTTTCCCCCAGGTGGTCCTGGCGGAGGGCGACTACGTGCTCATCGCCCGCCACGACGGGCAGGTCTACACCCGCGAGTTCAAGGTCGAGAGCGGGCTGGACCGGGACATCGAGGTGGTCGCCAAGGCGACGTGACCCTCGCCCCGATCGCTCCGTCGCCGCGAGACCGCCCCATGATCCTTCACCGCTGGATTTCCGTCGGCCTGACCCTCGTCACGCTCGTCGCCCCGGCCGCGCACGCCCAGCCCCTCCCGGAGGCCTCCGCGCTTCCGCCGGAGACCGCGCAGGCCGCCGTCGCGCTCCTCGGCCGGGGCCTGAAGGCGCCCGAGACCGCGCGCTTCGACCGGCTCCGCATGGGCCGGGCCGGGGCCGTCTGCGGCCAGGTGGACACCACGAACCGGATGGGCCAACACGTCGGGCCGCGCGGCTTCGTCGCCGATCTGGAGGCGGGCTTCGCGGCCCTCGTCCCGGACGGGGCGGAGCTGCGCAACCCGGCGAGCCCGGCGCATTACGCGGCGATGCAGAGGGCGCTGGCGCTGTTTGCCGCCAACTGCGCGGCCTGATAGGCCGCCCGGCATGAAGGAGTCGCCCATGACACCCGCCCTCACGAAGCCCGCCATCGTCTGGCTCACGGGCCTGTCCGGCGCGGGCAAATCGGCCACGGCCGAAGCGCTGCAGGACCTGCTCGCCGCGCAGGGACACCAGGCCACGATCCTCGACGGCGACGAACTGCGCCAGGGCCTCAGCCGCGACCTCGGCTTCGGCGACGCCGCCCGCATCGAGAACATCCGCCGGGCGGCCGAGGTGGCGCGCATCCTGGCGCGCTCCGGCATCGTCACCATCGTCTCGCTGATCTCGCCGTTCCGCAAGGAGCGCGCCCAGGCCCGTGCCATCGCGGGGGAGATCCCGTTCCTCGAAGTCTACGTCGATGCGCCGCTGGCCGTATGCGAGAAGCGCGACCCCAAGGGCCTCTATCGCCGCGCCCGTGCCGGCCTGATCCCGAACTTCACCGGCATCGACTCCGCCTACGAGGCGCCGGCCGAGCCGGACCTCCACCTGCACACGGATGCGGGCACGCCGCAGGACGGCGCCGCGCGCGTGGCCGTGGCGTTGGGCAAGCTCTGAAGGGCTGAGGGCCTATCGGATGGGAAGCGGCAGAAACAGGCCCAGGATACACCGCGGGTTGCGGACGGCGATCTGCGAGTGGCTTCGCCGCATGTATCCCGCGCCCGGGTAGAGCTCACCGCCCTCCGTGAACATCCCCCTCACGGTATCGTAGGGTTCCAGTTCGGGGACCCCCTTCCCCGCACTGTCGATCATGCTGTGAAGATGTTTGATCACGGCCCGGTCCAGGAACCGCAACAGACGATCGGAATTCGGGGCGCCCTTGACGTTTCGGTTTTCCGGTAGCGGCAGGCCCGCCATCGTCTGCGTTGCCACGAAGGAATCGTAAGCCAACCGAACGATCCCGAGATCCTCGCGATTGGTCAGATCGAGGCAATGTCTCAAATCGATGACCGCACCCACGACGAAGGGCTTTGCCGTCGTTGAGGTCGCGAACTTCGCTTCGGCCCATTCCCAGGCGCGTTTCGGATCGGACTCCCAGAAATACGCCCCGGGCCCGAGCCAGTCGTAGTCCTTGTCGCTCTGAATGAGTGCGGTATCGCCACGGATTGCCTCGCGCCCGATGGCTTCGTCGCATCCGTGGTAACCCAGGACGAAGGAAGTCGCGAGACGGCTCAAGCGGCGCGTGTCGCCTTCTCGTCCGGACCACCGAAAGTCGCGCGAAGCTCGCCGTCCTTCGTATAGATGCCCTCCTCGATGAGGGCCGCCCGCGCGGCAGCGGGACTTGCCGTATTCGCGGCGGTACGCTTGGCGATCAGAACCTTGATGGCCGCACGACGCTTTTCATCCGTCATGATCCCGGCACCTCCGACGTCGATCGCGCATGGCAGCGCGCCGTTGATCCCCAATCATAGGAAGAAACGCGGCGGACGTGCAACCGGCTCCCGAAAGCCCCTTCCGATCGTTGGATCGAAAGGGGCGCAGTCCCTCAAGGCGTCGGCGCTTCCTCGTTCTGGCCGTCGAGGGTGACCTCCGCGCTCGGCACGCTCGCCGCGATGCTGTCGGCGCGGATGCGGTCGGGGGAGGTCGCTTCCGCCACCAGGGCCGCGAGGGTCTCGTCGAGGCCGCCCGTGCGGGTGTGCTGGCTGCCCAGCCGCCGGACCGAGACCGTGCGCTCCTCGCCCTCTTTGCGGCCCACCACGAGCATCACCGGCACCTTCGCCAGCGAATGCTCGCGGACCTTGTAGTTGATCTTTTCGTTTCTCAGATCGGCTTCCACCCGGAGGCCGAGGCGGTCGGCGGCCGCCACCACTTCCCGTGCGTAGGGGTCGGCGTCCCCCGTGATGGTCGCCACAACGATCTGCACGGGCGCGAGCCACAGCGGGAAATGCCCGGCGAAATGCTCGATGAGGATGCCCGTGAACCGCTCCAGGGAACCGCAGATGGCGCGGTGGACCATGACCGGCGGCTTCTTCCCGCTGTCGGCATCGACGTAGAACGCGCCGAAGCGCTCGGGCAGGTTGAAGTCCACCTGGGTGGTGCCGCACTGCCAGTCGCGGCCGATGGCGTCGCGCAGCACGTACTCGAATTTCGGCCCGTAGAAGGCGCCCTCGCCCGGGTTGATCGCCGTCTTGATCCGGCCGCCCGACTGCTCCTCGATCTGGGCGAGCACGCGGGTCATCACTTCCTCGGCGTGGTCCCACAGGGCGTCCGACCCGACCCGCTTCTCGGGCCGCGTCGAGAGCTTCACCACGATGTCGCCGAAGCCGAAATCGGCGTAGGTCGACAGGATGAGGTCGTTGATCTTGAGGCACTCGGCGGCGAGCTGGTCCTCGGTGCAGAACACGTGCGCGTCGTCCTGCGTGAAGGCCCGCACCCGCATGAGCCCGTGCAGCGCGCCGGACGGCTCGTAGCGCGAGACCGCGCCGAACTCCGCCATGCGCAGAGGCAGGTCGCGGTAGGATTTCAGGCCGTGCTTGAAGATGAGCACGTGGCCGGGGCAGTTCATCGGCTTGATGGCGAAGACGCGCTCGTCCTCGGTCTTCGTGACGAACATGTTGTCCCGGTACCACTCCCAGTGGCCGGAGGTCTCCCAAAGGGCCTTGTCGAGGATCTGGGGGGCGTTGACCTCCTGGTAATCGCCCTTCAGGCGCCGGCGCATGTAGGCGATGAGCTCCTGGAACACCGTCCAGCCCTTGGCGTGCCAGAACACCACGCCCGGCCCCTCCTCCTGGAAGTGGAACAGGTCCATCTCGCGCCCCAGGCGGCGGTGGTCGCGGCGCTCGGCCTCCTCCAGGCGGTGCAGGTAGGCGTCGAGGTCCTCCTTGGTGGCCCAGGCGGTGCCGTAGATGCGGGTCAGCATCGGGTTGTTGGAATCGCCCCGCCAATAGGCGCCCGCCACCTTCATGAGCTTGAAGGCGGTGCCGACCTTGCCCGTCGAAGTCATGTGCGGGCCGCGGCACAGGTCGAACCAGTCGCCCTGCCGGTAGATGTTGAGGTCTTCGCCGGGGGGAATCGCGTCGACGAGTTCGACCTTGTAGGCCTCGCCCTTCTCCGAGAAGATTTTTCGGATATCGTCGCGCTTCCAGACTTCCTTGGTGAAGGCGGCGTCACGCGCGATGATTTCGCGCATTTTCGCTTCGATCGTCGGAAAATCGTCGGGGGTGAACGGCTGGTCGCGGGAAAAGTCGTAGTAGAACCCGTTCTCGATGACGGGCCCGATGGTGACCTGCGTCTCCGGCCACAGGGCCTGCACGGCTTCGGCCAGCACGTGGGCGCAATCGTGCCGGATCAGCTCGAGGCTGCGCGGATCGGCTCGGTCGAGGAACTCGATGCGGGCATCGTGCTCGATGAGGTCGGAGAGGTCGCGGACCCGGCCGTCCAGCGCCATGGCGACGGTGCGCTTGGCGAGCGACTTGGCGATGCCCTCGACGACGGCGCGGCCGGTGACGGCATCCTCGAAGCTGCGGGTGTTGCCGTCGGGGAAGGTCAGGATGGGCATCGGGATCACTCTCGCGGTGGCTCACTCCTGCGAACGCAGCAGGTAAGCCGGGTGGGGTGGGATCGGGCGCGACACGCGCCGTGCCCGGCCGTTTAGACCGTTTCGCGGAGGGAAGGAATCCGCCTCGCGTCCGGGACCCGTCCGACGCGCGGCGGATGGCGTTCAGCTACGATCCGGCGCGGTTGATACAAGCTGACGTTGACAACCCGCCGCTCCGGACAGCCCATCGTCCGCATACGGACCCGGGCGGGGCGTCGGCCAGCACATGCGTCAGGACACGCGCCGCCACGAGGTTCGAACAGGCGAGCCGGCCCCATGGGGCGACGGGCTCACGGGAGAACACCCATGTCGAATCCCCTCTCCGTCTCCCCGGCGGAGACCCACGGCGCGGTCGGGGCGCCCGCGAAGAAATTCTGGCCGCAGGGCTGGTGGCGGATCGTCGACATCAAGATCGGCATCATCCCGCTCCCGGTCTACGCGATCCTCGTCGTCCTGCTGGCGATCCTGACCCAGGAGGGCGAGATCAAATCGGACGCGCCGACGATGATCGCCGTGCTGGTGCTCGGGGGCTTCACCTGCGCCGAGATCGGCAAGCGGTTGCCGGTGCTGCGCAGCATCGGCGCGGGGGCGATCTTCGCGACCTTCATCCCCTCGGCCCTGGTGTTCTACGGGTGGATCCCGCCGCAGATCTTCAAGGCGATCGTGGATTTCACCAAGTTCACCAACTTCCTCTACCTCTACATCGCCACCATCATCGTCGGCAGCATCTTAGGCATGGACCGCGACGTCCTGATCAAGGGCTTCCTCAAGATCTTCGTGCCCCTGGCTGCGGGCTCCGTGGCGGCCGGGATCGTCGGTACCCTGGTGGGCACCCTGCTGGGGCTGGGCGCCTACAACACCTTCTTCTTCCTCGTGGTGCCGATCATGGCCGGCGGCGTCGGCGAGGGCGCGATCCCGCTCTCCATCGGCTACGCGGCGATCCTCGGTCAGGGCCAGGGCGACGTGTTTGCCCAGGTGCTGCCGCCGGTGATGCTCGGCAGCCTCACGGCCATCGTCCTGGCCGGCACCCTCAATGCCGTTGGCAAGCGCCTGCCCCACCTCACCGGCGAGGGCCGGCTGCAGCCCGACCGGGAGAACGACGTCGCCGCCGTGAAGGCGGAGGGCATCCCCGTCGACGCCGCCACCGTGGGCGCGGCGGCGCTGACGGCGGTGACGCTCTACCTGCTCGGCGTGATGATGCACCACCTCACCGGCCTGCCCGCCCCCGTGGCGATGCTGTTCCTCGCGGTGATGGCGAAGCTCGCCAGCGCCGTGTCGCCGCGGCTCCAGGCCGGCGGCTTCGTCGCCTACAAGTTCGTGCAGGTCAGCATGACCTACCCGCTGCTCTTTGCCGTCGGCGTGTCGCTGACCCCCTGGGACAAGCTCGTCGCGGCCTTCACGATCCCGAACCTCATCACCATCGTGTCCACCGTGGTGACTCTCATGGCGACGGGCTTCGTGGTGGGGCGCCGGCTCGGCCTGTACCCCATCGAGACCGCCATCGTGAACGCCTGCCACAGCGGCCAGGGCGGCACCGGCGACGTCGCCATCCTGACGGCGGCCAACCGCATGAGCCTGATGCCGTTCGCCCAGATCGCCACCCGCATCGGCGGGGCGCTCACGGTCACGGGGACGCTGGTGGTGATGCGGTGGGTGAGCGGGGGGTGAGCGGACCGGACGAGGTCCGGTTCCGCCTGTGATAGCCTGTCGGCGGGAATGCTGTTGCGAACGGACGGAGCGAGGGAATGACGACCCACATGCTCAATGACGACGATCTGCCGCTCCTGCCCGGCAGCGATCTCTCGAAGGAGGATGTCCAGCACCGGATCGACGATTGGATCGCGCGGTTGGGAACCCTCTTCCAGGGCGCTGAAGCGTGGGCCGATGCGCATGGCTGGACGGCCTCGCACCCCGGTACGGTCGCCATGAACGAAGACCTCGTACAGAGGCATGACGTTGCGCCTGCGGAGCAGCCGATTCTCAGAGTCGAGGGCCCGCAGGGGGCCTATGCGGTCTTCAAGCCGAAGGGATTGTGGGTGATCGGCGCCAATGGGCGCGTCGATCTCTACACCTCAAAGGGGGTGTACGTTCTCATCGATCAGGCGGACGAATTCCGGGAACCGCTCTGGCGACTCTTCAGGGTCCGCGAAAAGCCGGAGGGCATTCCCTACACGCCTGAACTCCTGGCCGAACTGGCTTGAGAAATGCAGCAACTGCCGCGGATCAAGGCTGCCTATGATTGGTTCTACGGGCAGTGGCAACGCGAAGCGAGCCGGTTGGCAGAGGCGGGAGACGTGTCTGCCCTCGCGAAACTCGACGAGAAGCGCGACACGCTGGAACGGGGCGTTTTCGTTCTGATGTTCGGTCAGTTCGAGGTGGCCGTGGATTCCATTTTTCAAACCGCGAGGACCCGTCGCCTCGGAGAAGCGGATTGGGCGCTTCGCAGGGGATGGGACACTGGTTCGCTCCAGGGGCGGAAGATCCCGTTCGAGACGAAGCTGTCCCTGGTGCTGGACCGTCGCTCGCCGACCTTCGGGAAGATCCTCGGGACCTACGCGACCCGGAATCACTGCGCCCATGGCGGCATGGAGTTGTCCGTGGGATCCATCGATTCCCTGGCGGCCGAACTCTACGCCTGGTGCAGCGAACTACGGCCGTAGGCTATTCTGCGAGAATGGGGCGCGGCGGGCTGCCGGTCAGGGTCCCCCCGAACGACGGTTGGCCGCACTGTGCGCCCGTGCGGTATCCTCCACGCCCTCGCACGCGAATGGCGAGGCCGGGGCGTTCACGCCGCGCCAGCGGCCGAAGCGCCACGGCACGAACCACCGGGCACGGGGCGGCAGCGCCTCCGGCACGAGATCGATGCCATGGGTTCCGAAGGGGCCACAGCGGCAGATTCGCGACAGGCCGATCCAGCCGCCGGCCCAGAGCCCGTGTCGCCCGATCGCTTCGTCCGTGTAGGCGGAGCACGACGGCCAGTGCCGGCACTGGCGGCCGATCAGGCCCGACAGGGTGAGCTGGTAGGCGCGGATCGCCCCATGGGCGGCGCGCCGGACCATGCTCAGGCGGCCGCCTGTGGGCCTGCGGCGGCCTGCGGATTGCCGACGGGCGTGCCGGCGGCGATCTGATCCAGGGCGTTCACTACGGCGTCGAAGGTGAGCAGCGTCGAGGCGTGGCGGGCCTTGAAGTCGCGCACGGGCTCCAGCACGGCGAAGTCCGCCCACGGGCCCTGGGGGCCGGGGCCGTTCTCCTTCAGCATCGCCCGCATGGCCTCGCGCGCGCGCCGCAACTCGTCGGCCGTGGCCCCGACCACGTGGCGGGCCATCAGGGAGGACGA
The DNA here is from genome assembly GCF_001423295.1 of Methylobacterium sp. Leaf112. Lineage (GTDB taxonomy): Bacteria > Pseudomonadota > Alphaproteobacteria > Rhizobiales > Beijerinckiaceae > Methylobacterium. The sequence goes on from NZ_LMNG01000008.1 coordinate 56,460, forward strand.
CGCCTGGCCCAGGGCGCAGGCCTTCACCTCGTGGGCGAAATCCGTGACGACCCCGTCGGCGACGCACAGGTCCACCGTGACGGTGGAGCCGCAGAGCTTCGAGTGGGCGGTGGCGCTGGCGTCGGGCGTGGGCAGGCGCCCGAGGCGGGGAATGTCGGCGGCGAGTTCGAGGATGCGACGGTTGTAGATGTCGTCGAGCATAGGCGGCGTCCTCTCGGCAGGATCCCTGCAGCAGCCTCGTTCGAGGCCGGCGTCCGGTCCCGGTTGTCTGATCCGCGCGCCCCGCATTGCGCGGCGACGCGATAACGACGATATAGGCGCCAACGCACCGTTTCGCGAGGAGGCGGATCGTCGATCCGGGCTGCGCCCACGGCCAGGGTCGCGCCTGCGGCCAGGGCGTCCCCGCCGGCCGATGCCCCAGACGGCCAGTGGTTCGACGATGTACGCCAAGCCCGACAGCAACACGATGACGACCCGGATCGCTCGGGCGGAAGATGCCATGGATGCTGCGCTCAAATCCCTGTCCTACCGCCTGACCGAGACGGAGGATTCGCGGATGGCTCCCAAAACCCCGGATACGGCGCGTCCGAACGGGTCCGCTCCGGCGGCGTCCCTCAACGGCATGCGCAACGACAACGCCCCGGTGCCTGCTGCGGAGATCGCTCCCGAGATCGCTCCCTTGCCGGCCTCCGCCAAGCGCGTGCCCGAGGCCATCGCCACCGGGCGCCCGAGTCGCGAGGAGGCCGAGGCCGCCGTGCGGACCCTCCTGCGCTGGGCCGGCGACGATCCGAACCGCGAGGGCCTGCGCGACACCCCCGCCCGCGTCGCCAAGGCCTACGGCCAGCTCTTCGGCGGCTACGAGCAGGATGCCGACAAGCTCCTCGAGCGGGTGTTCGAGGAGGTCGAAGGGTATTCCGACATCGTCCTCGTGCGCGACATCCCGTTCTACTCCCATTGCGAGCACCACATGGTGCCGTTCATGGGCCTCGCCCACATCGCCTATTATCCGACCAAGGGCGTGGTCGGTCTGTCGAAGCTCGCCCGCGTGGTCGATACCTTCGCGCGCCGGCTGCAGACCCAGGAGACCATGACGGCGCAGATCGCCGACGTGATCGAGAGCATCCTCAAGCCCCGCGGCATCGCCGTGATGCTCGAGGCCGAGCACCTGTGCATGGCCATGCGCGGGGTGCAGAAGGCCGGCGTCTCGACCATCACCACCCAGTTCCGCGGCGCGTTCCGGAACGACGCCAACGAGCAGGTCCGCTTCCTGACCCTCGTGCGCAACAAGCCCTGAGCGTCGCGATGACGATCGCCTTCGCCGCACCCGGTACGAAGGCCGCGGTCGAGGAGGGGACGGTCTTCACCCCCCGCTTCGACGCCAACGGCCTCATCGCCTGCATCGCCGTCGACGCCACCGACGGGCAGGTGCTCATGCTCGCCCACATGAACGCCGAATCCCTCGCCCGCACCCTGGAGACGGGGGAGGCCTGGTACTGGTCGCGCTCGCGCGGGGAGCTCTGGCACAAGGGCGCCACCTCCGGTCAGATCCAGCGCGTCGTCGAGATGCGGGTCGATTGCGACCAGGACGCGGTCCTCATCCGCGTCGCCGTCGGCGGCGACGGCGGCTGCTGCCACACGGGGCGGCGCGACTGCTTCTATCGCGCGGTCGAACTCGGATCCCCGGACGGTCCCGTGCGCCTGCACGCCGGCGCGGCACCATGATTCCCGCGGCGACGATCCTCCCGCCATGACCTGTCTCCCGCCATGACCTGGGCGCCATGACCTGGGACGGGTCGGGCGGCGAGCGCGGGCGCTTCGGCGCCGATGCCGTCGAGCCCGTCGCGGCCCCTGCCCCGCGCAGCCCCCGCATCGGCCTGGCGCTCGGTGGCGGCTCGGCCCGGGGCTGGTCGCATATCGGCGCCATCGAGGTGCTGGAGGAGTCCGGAATCCACCCGGGCGTGGTGACGGGCTGCTCCATCGGCGCCGTCGTCGGTGGCTGCTATGCGGCGGGCCAACTCGGCCTGCTCAAGACCTTCGCCCTTTCCCTGACCAAGCGCCGCGTCGTCGGCCTCCTCGATCTGCGCCTCGGCTCCGGCCTCATCGCGGGGGCTCGCCTGCGCCAGCGCTTGGAGCGGGACCTCGCCGACCGCCGCGTCGAGCACCTCGCCGTCCGGTTCGCCAGCGTGGCCACCGATCTCGGCAGCGGCGAGGAGGTCTGGCTGACGCGCGGCAACCTCGTGGAGGCGCTTCGCGCCTCCTACGCCCTGCCGGGGGTGTTTCCGCCCGTGCGGCTCGGCGGCCGTCTCCTCATGGACGGGACCCTGGTCAACCCGGTCCCCGTCGGCCTCGCCCGCGCCCTCGGGGCGGACGTGGTGATCTGCATCAATCTCAACGGCGACCCGCGCGAGGCCGGCGGACCGGTGGTCCTCGACCCGGACGAGCGCGCGGACGAGGCGCGGCCGGCTCCGGCCCCGCGCCGCCGCCGGTCCTGGGCCCTGTTCCGACGCGGCCGGCGCGTACCGCCGGAGACGCCGAGCCCCGGCATGGCCCGGGTGATGCTCGATGCCTTCAACATCACCCAGGACAAGATTTCGCGGGCGCGCCTGGCCGGCGATCCGCCCGACGTCACCATCTCGCCGCGCCTCGCCGAGATGGGATTGTTCGAGTTCCACCGCGCGGCGGAGGGGATCGAACTCGGCCGCCAGGCCGCCCGTGCCGCCCTGCCGGCCATCCGCGCGACCCTCGCGTCGGCGGCCGCCAGGGTCTGATCGCCCCGTCCCTCGATCGGGGCGAGGGCGCGGCGCGGAGGGGTCACGCCATGGTGATGTAGTCGCGCATGGCCTGATGCTCCGCCTCTACGGCTGCGATCCGGCGCTTGACCACGTCGCCGATGGAGATGAGGCCGGCGAGGCGCCCCTCCTCCAGAACGGGAACGTGGCGGAAGCGGCCGTCGGTCATGAGGTGCATCACGTCCTCGACGCTGGTGTCGCGGGCGCAGGTGACGACGGTGGCGGTCATGTGCTCCGAGACCAGGGCATCGAGCGCCCCGGCCCCCTGGCGGGCGAGCGCCCGCATGATGTCGCGCTCGGACAGGATGCCCAGCACCGTGCCCGCGGCATCGCTGACGACGACGGCGCCGATGCGCTTCTCGGCGAGCAGATGGATCGCTTCGTCGAGGGTGCGCTGCGGCTCCACGGTGACGACGGAGCGGCCTTTCTCGGCGAGAATGCGGGCGACGGTCATGGGTCTTTCCTTCCTGGTGGGGGCACACGGCCTTGCGGCCGGGTTTGCCCCTGGCTCGCGGTTCTTGGTCGATCGGCTCCGGCGTCCCGGTCTCGGACGCGGGGAGGCTCTGTGGCGATTGTGTGGCCCGCGTCGCGTTCTGGCAAGCGGCAGCGCGCGTGCGAACGCCGGGCGCGCGTTTCCCGACGGACCGGGTGGGCGTCGCGCCCGTCCGGCGAAGGCAGCGATGGCCGGCTCGTCAGCCCGGATGACGGTCGATCAGCGGCAGCAGGAAGAATCCGACGAGGAAGCCGCCGAGATGCGCGTCCCAGGCGACCGCCGTCGCCTCAGCGCCGAGCGGCAGAGCGATGATGCCGAACAGGAAGTTGGTCGCGAGCCAGATCACCAGGAACACCACCGCCGTGCGGTTGCGCATGAGTTCCGGGATCGTCTGCAGGCGCTGGCGCGGCGCCAGGTGCCACGGCTGGGCCGGCGTGAAGGCGGGGGGCGGCTGGAACACGAAGCGCGCGGCGGCGGCCATCAGGGCCGAAACGCCCGCCGAGGCGCCGATGAGGGGCGCCGTGCTCAAGGGATCGAGCACCACGTGCAGGGCCCCCCCGGCGACCGCGCCCACGAGGGCGACGAGTCCGAAGCGCCAGGCGCCGTAGCGGCGCGCCACGGGCGAGCCGAAGGCGGCGAGCCAGACGGTGTTGAAGATCACGTGCGTCCACGAGCCGTGCAGGAGGGCGTAGGTCGCGAAGGTCCAGGGGCTCGCGTCCGGTTCGGCCGCGATGTAGCGGGCGAAGGCCTGGCGGGCATCCATCACTTCCGGGTCGCCGGCGGCGGAGGCCGCCGTCAGCAGGTCCGCGATGCGAGACGGGTCGATGGCCACGCTCCACCGCCCCGGGATCAGGGCGAGGTGGATGAGGGCCCAGATGTCCCAGGCATCGGGGAGGATGAATTCGCGCAGGGCGTGGATGCCCAGCAGCACAGCGATGGAGGCCGTGACCACGTCCGGCATGTTGAAGATCGGAACGCGGTTCTGGCGCGGCAGGTCGGGCATGGCATCCATGGCGCCACCATGTTCGGGCTTTCGCGGACGCGGCAACCCCCGGATTCGCGAAACTTGCAGGGGAAACCTGCCGCGGCGGATGGACGGAACCCTTAACCTTAAGGATATTAACCTTACACAAGAGTTAAGCGCGCGCGTCCCGAAGGGCCGGCATAGGGTGTGCGCAGGGATGAAGAATTCCTTCACGGCACGGCTGCCCGTGTCCCGAAATGGAACTCATCCCGAAGATGCCCCCACGGGCCGTGCCACCGCAGGACACCATGAAGCATCCGACCAGTCGCCTGCTCCACAGTTACTGGGATGGTCTGCGCCGGGAGCGGGCCGCCCCCGAGCGCAGCGAAATCGAACCCGGTGCGATTCGCAACCTCCTCGCCGACAGCCTGATCCTCGAGGTCGACGTTCCGGGCAGCGCCGCGTCGGTGCGCCTGGCCGGCACCCGCGTCTGCGCCCTGTTCGGCCGCGAGCTGCGCGCCGACGCGTTCTCGGACCTGTGGGGCGCGCCCGACGCCGACCCGTGGCGCCTCGTCGAGACCGTCGCGGTGGACACCCTCGGCATGGTGGCCGGGCTCACCGGCACGACGGTGCGCAACGAGACCATCGACCTCGAACTCATCCTCCTCCCCCTGCGCCATCGGGGCCAGACCCAGACGCGGATCCTCGGCGCCCTCAGCCCGCATTGCGTGCCGCACTGGCTCGGCCTGCGTCCGGTCACGCGCCTGCGCACCACCTCCCTGCGCGTGCTGGAGCCCGCCCCGCGGCGCATGGACGACGCCGAGGCGGCCCTGCGCAACCTGCCGACGCCCGCCAACGACTCGCTGCCCTTCCGCCGCGGGCACCTGCTGGTCCATCCGGGCGGCCGGGGCTGAGCGCTCCGTCGCCGATGTCGGTGCCGACTTAGGCGAGACGGCCGGGCGACGATCAGGGATTTCGAAGGCTGAAACGATCCAACAGGGTTGGGCCGGGCTCGAATTCGCGGGCCGCCGTGATCAAATCATCGAGATCGTTCACGTAGAGGCCAAGTCGTCATGGCCGGAGAGGCATGGTTTCGGCCACGCTCTGCAAGAGCGACCATAGGCCTGCCGGCTCCGCGACGCCTCTGTTCCTGGGGCGGATCGCGTCGATGGCGAACTACACGTAGGGCGTGATTTCGGCCGGGTTGCTGAAGGGTTTCGTAACCAAGGGTCGTCTAGGGTTCGTTACCGTTACGAAACCGAGACCTTGGTCCATCATGCTTGAGGCCCTCGTACGCCCCGAGGCGAAACTGACACGCGGCATCCGCGCATCGGACCTTCGCCGCCATCAGCGGGTCAAGGTCGCCCTGCTCGGCCGCTACATGCTCACCGACCGCCGGGAATTTCCGTGCCAGACCGTGGACATGTCGCCGGGCGGCGTGCGCCTCACCTGCGTCGAGCCGGGTCTGCTCGACGAGCGCGTGGTGCTGTATCTGGAGGAGATCGGCCGCCTCGAAGGCACCATCGCCCGCCTGATGCCCGAGGGCTTCGCCGTGCGCCTCAGCGCGACCCCGCGCAAGCGCGAGAAGATCGCCTCCCAGCTGACTTGGCTCGCCAACCGGGAGAACCTCGGGCTGCCCGAGGGCCGAACCCACGAGCGCCTCAAGCCCGTCAACCTCGCCACGACCCTGCGCTTCGACACCGGCCGCGAGATTCCGGTGCGGATCGTCGACGTCTCGATGTCCGGCGTCGCCCTCAGCACCGGCATCGTACCGGCCCTCGGCAGCAGCGTCGTGGTCGGACGGACCCCCGGGCGGGTGGTGCGTCACTTCGAGGGGGGCATCGGCGTGAACTTCCTGCTGCCGATCTCGCCGGATCTGTTCCACGAAGGCCTTCGGCTCTGACGGGAATGCACGCGCGCCGGCCCGCACCGGATCGCGGGCCGGCCCGATGGTTTCCGGACCGTGAATCCGGCGCCGCACTTCCTAACGATGGCGGAAGCGGCGGGTTGGTCCTGTCGCGCGGGAGCTGACGCCACCGGGCCGAATCGATAAAATTGCGCGGATCGGCTTCAGCGCGGGGCAGCCGCCGCCACCGCATCGTGACCTCGTTGACGACGGGGGTTGCGATGCGCGGGATGAAGACGATCGCTCTGGGAGCCTTGGCGGTGCTGGCCACGGCCCTGGGTTCGACCGCCCCCCGCGCCCAGACCACCCTCGCGGCCCTGCCGGCCCCCGCCACCCTCGCGGCCCCCGTCGGGGCCGCCCGTCCCATCGCCGCGTGGGTCGCCTTCTGCGAGCGCTACGCCGCCGAATGCGCCATCGACGCGAACGAGCCGGCGCGGATCGCCCTGACCCCGGCGGCCTGGACCACCATCGCGACGGTGAACCGCCGGATCAACGCCCAGATCCGCCCCGTGACCGACCTCGACCACTGGGGCACCCCCGACCGCTGGGATCTGGCGGAGGACGGCTCGGGCGAYTGCGAGGATTTCCAGCTCCTGAAGCGCAAGCTGCTCGCCGAGGCCGGCCTGCCGCGCCGGGCCATGCGGATGACCGTGGTCATCGACGAGAAGGGCGACGACTTCGTCCTCGACAACAAGACCAGTGCCGTCCTGCCCTGGCACCGCACCGGGTACGTCTTCATCAAGCGCGAGGGCACCGAGGCGGTGGCCTGGGTTTCGCTGGGCGGCGTGACCTCGCCCACCACCACCGCGAATCGCTGACGCCGGCCCGCCCGCAGCGATCGCCCCGATCGCGATGCGGGCGCGGATGCCGCCCACGCGGCGAATTGGAACCGGACGCGCCCGGGGCGGTTAACAGGGGTTTAACTTTACGATTGAGCGCCGGGCTCGGCCGTGCCAACTTTGCCGTATCAGCAATGGACGGCAGGGCGACCCGGATGCGGCACGCGATTCTGCACAGCCTCGGCGAACCGACGACGAGCCAGGGGGGCGCCCTTCGCGAGCGTCTCGGCCGCTTGGCCCGCTGCTCCCTCGTCGGCTCGATCCTGCTCCTCGGCGGTGCCGGGACGCAGGCCCGGCCCGCCCAGGACCGCGCCCTCGCCGCCCTCCCGGATGCGCCCGCCCTCGGTGCCGGCACCGATGCGCGCCCGGTGGCGGCCTGGAACGCGTTCTGCGGGCGCCACCCCGGCGAATGCGCCGTCGACCTCGCGGAGCCGACCCGCATCACCCTGACGCCGGCGGTCCGGTCGACCCTCGACGGCGTCAACCGCCGGGTCAACGCGCGCATCCGCCCCCTCACCGATATGGCCCATTGGGGCGTCGTCGATCGCTGGGATTTTCCCGACGACGGCGCGGGCGATTGCGAGGATTTCCAGCTGTTGAAGCGGCGGATGCTGGTGGAACGCGGCCTGCCCCGGCGCGCCCTGCGGATGACCGTGGTCATCGACGACATCGGCGAGGGCCATGCGGTCCTCATGGTGCGGACCGACCGGGGCGACCTCATCCTCGACAACAAGACCAACGCGATCCTGTCCGGACCGCGTACGGGCTACACCTTCATCAAGCGCGAGGGCCAGGACGGGCCGGCCTGGGTCACCCTCAACGGCGGCGCCTCGCCCGTCGCCACGGCCAACCGGTAGGCGTCAGGCGCCGACGATCAGGTGGGCGAGATCGAGGGCGACCCGGCCCGACATCAGGCTCCAGCCGCAGGCGATCATCGTGGCGATCATCACGAAGGGGATCGGCCGGCGCTCGAAGCGCCGGCCCCGCACGGTGTTCCGCAGGATGATGAAGGGGGCGCCGAAGGCCAGCATCGGCAGGGCCGCCACGGCGGTGACGCCGCCGCGCTCCAGCAGGCTGAAGCTCGCGCGGCGCTCCGTGAACAGTTCGAAGGCGCTGGCGAGCAGACCCGACAGGGCGAGGCCGACGCACAGGGTCTGGAGGGAGTCGAGGGCCGAGGGGCTGAGGGTCATCACGCAAACGCTCCACGCTTAACGAACCGTGAAGCCCACTCTGCCCTGCCGTTTACGAAACGTTAAGACTTTCTTCGTCTCAGGGTTAAGTCCGCGCACAGGCCATCGGCCGATGGCCCGTCGCGCCGGAGCCCCTTGGAGCGTCGACCCGAGAGGTGGACGCCGGATTTCGGAAAAGTCGACGCAAAAACATGGCACTAGAGCTTCGTCCTGGATACGATATCCAGGACGAAGCTCTAGTCTTCCAGGTCGATGTCGAGGATCGCCATGGCGAAGTTGAATGAGCGGTCGCCGTCTTCGTCGTCCACGGAGACCACGCCCAGGAACTCCTCGCCGATATAGACCTCGGCCGAATCGTCCTTCTTCGGGCGGGGCACGAGGCGGATGTTGGCGTTGGCGAAGGTCCGGCGGAGGAAGTCCTGTACCTTGGTGATGTCGGTCTTGGTCACGCTGATCGCCTCTCGCGTTCGGGGTCGGATCGGCCCGCACCCGGTGGGCGGGTTCGTCCGGGACCGCTTGCCACGCCGCCGGGGCCCGGGCAAGCACGGGGCAGATTCTTCCCCGGGCGGCGTCCTCTTCCCCGGACGGCGTCGGACCGATGCCCGCGCGCGTCCGATTCCGAAAGCGCTCAGATTCCGTCGGCGATGTGGATGAACGCGTCGAAGCCGAGCAGCTGGTCCATGGCGCGGGACGGTTCGGCGCAGCCGGCGGTGCCGACGACGCGGGCCGGCACCCCCACCACCGTGGTGTGCGGCGGAACGGCGCGCAGCACCACCGAGCCGGCCGCGACCCGGGCGCATTCCCCGACCTCGATGTTGCCGAGGATCTTGGCGCCGGCGCCGATCATCACCCCGCGGCGGATCTTCGGATGGCGGTCGCCGCCCTGTTTGCCCGTGCCGCCGAGCGTCACCGCGTGCAGGATCGAGACGTCGTCGTCGATCACCGCCGTGGAGCCGACGACGAGGCCGGTGGCGTGGTCGAGGAACACCCCGCGCCCGATCTGCGCCGCCGGGTGGATGTCCGTCTGGAACACCTCCGACGAGCGGCTCTGCAGGTAGAGGGCGAGGTCGCGCCGGTTGTGGGTCCAGTACCAGTGCGCGAGGCGGTGGGCCTGGAGGGCGTGGAAGCCCTTGAAGTACAGCACCGGCTCGATGGCCCGGGTGGTGGCCGGGTCGCGGTCGAGGACCGCCCCGATATCGGCGCGGAAGATCTCGCCGAGACGCGGATCGTCGGCGATGGCCTCGTGGAAGCCGTGGGCCACGAGTTCGGCCGGCAGGGATTGATGGCCGAGGCGCGCCGCGACCCGATGGGCGATCGCCGCTTCGAGGGTCGAGTGGTTGAGCAGCGTCGCGACGATGAAGGAGGCGAGCTGGGGCTCCTCGCGCACGAGGGCCTCCGCCTCCGCGCGCACGCGGGTCCAGATCGGATCGAAGCTCGCGACCGTCTCCCGGTCTGCGGGTCTGGTCAGGGAAGAACGGACGGACATGGGCTCCTCCTCGAAACAGGCCTCTGAAACGGAATCGGGTTCACCGGGATCCCGGTCCATGGAGACCTGGTTCGTCGAAAAATCGGTTCGGCCGCCACGAGGGCGGTACACTACGCGGAATCACTGCCGAAGGTGAGGGGCCGCGTGCGGCGAGCCCTACGGAGAACGTTTGCCCCGGTGCGGTGCAGCACGAGGCCCGTCCTTAGCGTGTGGTGCGAGGCCATGCCGATCAAGGGCGCCGGGTGGACGCAGCCTCCGCGCGACGGACGTTTCAGGCGCGGTGGGTCTGGCCCAGGTTGCCGAAGCGAGCTTCGATGGCGGCCGCGAGGCGGTCGACCATCGTCTCCACGGGAACGTCGGAGGTGTCGACCACGGAGGGGGCCCGCGCGTAGAGCGGCTCGCGGCTGGCGAGGACCGCCCGTAGCTCCTGCATGGCCGAAGGGTGGTCGCCCGTGGTGGCGAGGTCGCCCTGCTCGCGCACGCGCTGCATGTGCTCCTCGGGCCGGGCCCGCAGCCACACCGTGAAGAACGCCTGCAGCAGGAGGTCGTAGGTCAGGGGCTCGGCGACGATGCCGCCGCTGGTGGCGAGGATGAGGGGCCCGGGATGCTCGGTGAGGCGGCGCAGGGCCGCCTGCTCCAGGCGGCGGTAGCCCTCCTGGCCGTAGATCGCGAAGATCTCCTTAACCGACAGGGCGTTCTCGCGCTCGATCTCGGCGTTCAGCTCGACGAAGGTCCAGCCGAGGCGCTCGGCGACCCGGCGCCCGAGGGTGGATTTTCCCGCCCCACGCAGGCCGACCACGGCCACCCGCGGCTGAGGCGTGTCGCCCCCGGCGGGGGCTTGGCCGGACAGGATGCCCTTGGCCAGGGCGATCTGCTCGCTCGACGCGTTGCCGAGGAGGTCGCGGACCACGTGCCAGTCGGCCGCATTGTCCTGATCGGCGATGAGGTCGTCGAGGCGCACGCCCATGGCGTTGGCGACCCGGCGCAGGAGGATGATCGAGACGTTGCCCTGGCCGCTCTCGAGTTGCGCGATGTAGCGCTCCGACAGGCCGGACGTGTGGGACAGGAGCTTGCGCGAGAGTCCCCGGAGGGTCCGGGCGTGGCGGACGCGCCGGCCGAGTTCCGTCAGGAAGAGCGATTCTTGTTCTGCAGCGCCGGCCATGCCGTCGTTCGTCTTCCTAATGCGCTGGCAGGCCCGACGCCTGCGCAACTACTGAATCTCAACTGACCATCACCCATTATCAACCCACGACGACAGCATCGTGAGAATTCGGGTGGAGGATGGATGACGCCGTCGGAACAAACCCCGAATATCAGGTCGTGCCAGCCGCCTCGTATGCAGATCGTATCGCTCGAGGCCGCGACGGCTTTCGGAAAGCCGCTTGGCGGCGGAGTTCCTGTGCAGCGCAGCATGTGAGGCTGCGGGTGCAGGAGCGCAAGCGCTTCCCGGAGGCGGATTAGGAAAAAACACGGTGTCGTCCGCCTGCCCGGCACTGGCCCCGAAAAACGTCAGACCGACGAAAAGTCGGGAAAACGGGGCTGCCCGACGCGGGATCGAACCAGCCGGACCCGCGATCGATCGAAATTCGAGCGCGAGACGGGTCGTCTCACTGGTCGGCAGGCAGGGCCGTAGCTTCGAGGACCATCGCGCCGCCGGTCTTTCTCGCGACAATTTGCCGCCCCGAGACGGCGAGGAGCACCGCGGAGGGACGGCGTGGGGGCAGCGGAACTTCCACCAGGTCGCTCGGGGCGGCGTCGACGGCATGGGGGGCCGTCATGGACATCGGAGTGGTCGGCGCCGGTGCGTTGGGCGCGATGGCGACGGGGGCCGGGTCGAGGCTCGCCATGGCCGTGGGTGCGCCCGCGAGCGAGGCCGGCCGGCGCGGCGGCAGGGGAACCTCGACGCGTTCCGTCGGGACGCCGTTGGCCGTCGGGCTCGGCGCATAGGCCAGGGCGGTGTTGGCGGCGGCGAGGTTGGGATCGAGGGCCGCCGTGCGATCGAAGGCGCTGGTGAAGGCGGCGCCGGATTTCGCCCCGGAGGCGACAATGGTCACGCCCTCGGGGACATCCGCCGGGATGCCGAGGCGCTTGGCGGCGTAGTAGTAGCCGCGGTTGTAGTAGCCGTAGGCCCGGGCGAGGTCGCCCTTGGCGGTCTTGTAGGCGCCGGCGAGGTAGGCGACGCCGTAGCGCAGGTTCACCGCCGGATCGAACAGGCCGGCCGCGTCGCCCTGGTAGCCGAGGCCGCGCGCCGTGGCGGGCTTGATCTGCATGAGGCCGAGCGCGCTGCCGCCCTTGGCGTTCGGATTGTAGTTGCTCTCGCGCTTGACCACCGCGTGGACGAAGCTCGCAGGCACGCCGGCCGCGCGGGCCTGCTCCTCGATCAGCGCGTCGATGTTGTCCCGTGCGGTCTTGCCCTGGGCGCAAGCCGGCGTGGACAGGATCTGGGTCGGGACGACCAGCGCGGCGACGGCGAGGAGCAGGAGGCGCTGGTTCATGCGGTGACCCGGATCGTCCTTGTTCTGAGCGGCCAAGGTCGGGGTCAAATAAGGCTGGAAAGCGACCCGGTGCCCCGATTGCGGCGACCTGGCCGGGCTTTCCCCACGTGCTGTGGCGCACATGATACACACTCGGGAAACGTGGGGGGCGGTCCCGCAGCGGATTTTCCCTGTCCGCGCAACGGCCTGGCCCGGCCCCGGCGCGCCACGGGGTTCAGGCCGACGGGCGGTGCAAAACGAATTCTTCGATGGCGCGGGAAAACCCCTCGCTGTCGTTGTCGGCCGTGACGGCCCCGGCCGCCGCCTTCACGTCCGGGCCCGCGTTGCCCATGGCGATGGACAGGCCGCTGCGGGCGAACATCGGCACGTCGTTGCCCGCGTCGCCCAGGGTGGCGATCCGGCTGCGGTCGATTCCGAGGCGCCGGCTCAAGGCGTCGACGAAGCCGCCCTTGCCGGCGCCGGCCGGTGTCACGTCGAGGTAGTACGCCTGGGAGCGGTGGACGTCGGCCCCCTCCCCCAGGGCGGCGGCCAGGGCCGTCTCGCAGGCGGCGAGGTGCTTGGCATCGGCGCCGACGCCGACGATCTTGGCCGCGTGGTCGAGGAGCGGGTCGAGATCGGCCACGACGTTCGGCTCGGCCCCGAGGGTCCGCCGTTCGAGGTCGGTGTAGGGCGCGCGCGGATCGCGCAGGTTCCAGGCCCCGTGGGCGAACACCCAGATGTCGAGGCCGTCCCGGGCGAGCCGATCGACGGCCTCCCGCGCGACGGCGGCCGGGATCAGGGTCTCGGACAGCACGGCGAGATCGGGTGCCACCAGGGTGCTGCCGTTGAACGCACCGAGCGGCAGGCGCAGGTCGAGCGCCGCGACCAGGCTTCCGAGCCCCATCGGCGGGCGGCTCGACGCGACGGTGAAGCCGATGCCGGCCAGGCCGAGGCGCCTCACCGCCGCCCGGGTGGCCGGCGTCAGGCGCTTGTCCGAGGTCACCAGGGTGCCGTCCACGTCGGAGATGACGAGGGCGATGGGCGGGGCGGAGGCGTCCATGGGCGGCCTATGTCTCGTTCCGGTTCTTCTCCAATCCCAGGCGGGCCGCGATCGTTGCGGCGACATCCACCGCGGGCGCGTCGATGCCGACCACGACGGCGTTCTCCTCGGGCGCCGGCGGCTCCAGGATGGCGAACTGGGTGTCGAGGAGGGAGAACGGCATGAAGTGTCCCCTGCGCTGGGCGAGCCGCCCTTCGATGAGGGCGCGGTCCCCCGCCAGGTAGGCGATCCGGACCTCGGGACGCCCGCGCACGAGGGCGTCGCGATAGGCCCGCCGCAGGGCCGAGCAGACCACCACGCCGGGCTCGCGGGTCTGGAGCCGGGTGTCGATCCAGGCCGCGATGGCCGCGAGCCAGGGCGCGCGATCGTCGTCGTCCAGGGGATGGCCCGCGTGCATCTTGGCCACGTGCGCGGCGCTGTGGAAATCGTCCCCATCGACGAAAGCCCAGCCGAGACGTTCCGCCAGGCACGCCGCCACGGTGCTCTTGCCCGAGCCCGAGACGCCCATCACCACGATCACGCCGGGACCGCCATCGAGGGACGCGAGATGGCCTGCCTGCATGCTGTACCCCGGTCCGTCAGGTGGGCCGTGTCGCCTGCCCCGAAGGCGCGGGTCAAGGGAGCAGGGGCACGGAGCCGTGCCCGATGCGGCAGGATCGAACCACATTCCGAAGGATCGGGCCACATTCCGAAGTCCCTGTCCCAGGACCCGGGGGGGACCGGCCTTCACTTCGTCGCGAGAGCCGCCTCGCCCGCGCGCCCGGTCGGTTCGGCGCTGGGCATCGGCGCGGGATCGAACACCCGTGCGCGCACGCGCTGGGGCCCGAGGGTCATGGCGAAGAAATCGTAGGCGCCGGGCCGGTCGTTCGCCATGAGGAACTGGAAGTGCATGCGGAACGGCCGCCACCGGACCCTGCGGTAGGTCTCCGGGCCGATGATCTCCCGGAACCGCGCGGAGCGCACGAGGGGATTGGCGATCGGCCGGTCCCCGAGGGCCAGAGGCAGATCGCGCACGGGATTGAAGCCCGGAAAGTTCATCCAGTCCTGCGGCGCCTGATAATCGACCCAGACGAGGCGCGGACTGGTGCAGAGATCGGCGATCTCGGCGCGCAGGCCGTGCGCCCGCGGCTGGATCGCCACCAGGGGCAGGCCCGACCCGAGGGTGACGAGGGCGAGACTGGTGCTCCCCGTGCCGAGGTCCGGGTCGCGCGCCAGCAGTCGTGCGGCGACCTCGACCGCCGTCAGGGCGCCGGAGGAATGGCCGAGCAGGATCACCTCGTCGATGGGGGTCCCCGCCTCCGCGAAGGCGGCGAGGCGGGCGATCACATGGTCGGTGAAGGCGGTGAGGCGAGTCTCGTAATCCGGGCGCCAGCCCTGCCCGTGCTGCCAGTTGAACACCCAGTCGTTCAGGAGCTGCCAGAAGAAGATCCGGTTGAGCATGGCCTCGATGGCCTTCACCCAGCCGAGCCCAGCGAGGAGACCGAGGGGCACCGTCGCCCAGAGCGGCCAGCCCAGGCTGTGCCCGAATCCGTCGCCGAGATGCGCATGGACGAAGCCCGCGATGGCGAGGGTGGCCAGGACGAGGCCGACGAGGAGGACGAACGGATAGAGGATGACGTTGCCGTACTTCCAGTTGAGCCGGTAGAACCGCAGCATCTGTCCGCCGAGCACGGCGTGAAGGGTGCCGAGGACGAGGAGCCCCGCGCTGATGAGGCGCCAGCGGCGAAAGTCCCGGACCACGAGGTCGTCCCACAGCAGAACGTCGTAATGGGTCCGCGCGCTTCCCGTGGCCGGCTCGTCGGCGACGGTCCAGCTCTGGACCAGGCCGTCCGCCTCCAGGGTGGCGGGGCCGATCCTGGGCTTGGGCTGCCCGAAGCGCTTGGCGTAGCGGGTTAGTTCGCGCACGAACAGCAGCCGGTAGCGGGTGCGCCCCTCCGGGTCGTAGCCCGGGACATAGAAGATCTGGCGCCGCCGGACGGCACCCGGCATCGCCTCTGGCAGGGCCGGTGGGGTGTAGTCGAACGAGAGCATGGCGCATCGGTTTTCATGGCTTCGGGAGGTCGAAGCCTGCACGGTCAGAGACAAGGGGCACGGCGCTGAGGTTCCGGCAAGCGCCGAGACAAGGTTGTGGCAAGTATCGCGCCCCGGCGGATCGACGGCCCGTCCGGCCGGTGTACAGCGGGGATGGCGCGGGTGCTCGGCCGCTCATGGGGGGACTGTGACCCCCCCGCCACGGACAGGGCGGTGGCGATGGTCTAGGCAGCAGGTGAGAGAAACCGACAGGCGATCCTGCATGCGCGTTCTGCCCCTGGCCCTCTGCACCGCCCTGGCGGTGTCGGGCTGCTCCTCGATCCTACCCGGTGCGGGCCCGACGACGGGCGCCATCGTGGACGGGGCCGACGTGTCGACGAGCGAGGGCACGTTCGCGCGCTACGAACTCGTGGATCTGACCGCCGCCACCGTCGAGGCC
>NZ_LMNG01000009.1 GCF_001423295.1 Methylobacterium sp. Leaf112
CCCCCGCCACGACGGTGTCGGAGCGCCGGTCGCCGCGGTCGTCGAACACGCCGACGATGCGGATGCCGGACTCGGCCTGGGCGTCGAGGGCGCGGATCAGGTCCTCGGCCACGGGCCCGCCGCCCACGATGGCCGTGCGCCGGTCGAACCGGCCACGCCGCATCCGCGTGCGGATGATGCGGGCGACGGCGAAGCGTTCGGCGAGGAGAAGGCCGAGGCCAAGGGCGAAGAGGTTCGCGAGCCAAGCCCGGGTGCATGGATCGTCGGCCTCGGCCAGGACGAGGCCGGTGCCGACGACGAGGACCGTCGCCGTCCAGGCCAGGCCCAGCCGCAGGCCCGTGCGCAGGCTGCGTACGGCGTCGATGCGGTAGGCGCCGGCAGCCTGGAACAGACCGACGGCCAGAACCGCGACACCGAAGGCGGCCGCGAATTGTCGAAACGAGAGTGGGGCGAGGCAGGTGGCGGACAGGTGCCGGACCGCGACGCCGAGGGCGAGGATGAGGAGAAACTCGCCGGCCCGCACGCAATCGACGAGCACCACCGGGGACAGCGGCTCCCCCCTCCCCGCATTCCCCCGTCCCTGCGCCTCGGTTGTCCCGATGGGCTGGGTCGTGGGAGCGGCGGCCTGCCGGTCCGTCTGACCCGCCGCCTCCAACAAATCGCGGACGTCGAAGGCAGGCATCGAAGCCTCCAGATCTCAGGGCATGCGGCGTGCCCCGCGCCACGCCCGGTTCTGAAACCGGACAACAGGGCGCAGGGGGCGTTTCACGAGGGGAAACGCGACCCACAACCCCTGGCATGACCGCCTCACGGAACGTTTAACGCGATCCGCCGGATCGGCGCTCATCGCGTCGGATCTGGGGATACGCCCTCAGAAGTAGCTGACCCAGGGCGCGGTGCTGCGGCGCTTGAACCGGACCGCCCAGCGGCAGGCGGGGTAGAGCGCGAGGCTCAGGGCGGCGGCGATGAGCCAGAGATAGCCCGGACCCGGCGCCTCGATCCGTCCGGCGGAGCCGGCAAGGCCCGCCCAGAGGAGTCCGTCGTGGAGCAGGCGCAGGGCGTAGAGGTGCGTGACGTAGAAGAACAGCGGCACGCCGCCGAAGGTACAGAGCCAGGCGAGCCGACGCGGCGGAACCGCCTCCAGGCATGCCAGCAGAATCAGGCCAGGGCCGAGGGTCGCCAGGAGAAAATCGGCCGAGGGCGGGTACTTCGTCAGGTTCAGGAACGCCCTGAGCGTCGCGTCCCAGGAGGCGCCGGCTTGCCACGGCACCGGTTCGCCGTAGCCGTTGAGGCCGCGCAGGATCGCGAAGCCCGCGAGCGCCGCCGCCCCGAGGCCGAGGAGCCGGCGCGTCGGCCCCGGCATCGTTCCGACGAACCACGGCCCGAGAGCGTAGCCGGCCGCGATGACGCCGATCCAGGGCAGGACGGGGTAGGAGGTGCGCGCGACACCCCACGGCAGGTCGATGAAGCCGCGCTGGTGCAGGATCGTCCACAGGATGTAGCCGGTCTCACCCGGCACGAGGGCGAAGGACGTCAGCAGGTTGTGCCCGAGCATGATCGCCAGGGCGACGCCGATGAGTGCCGCGCGGGGTAGCCACAGCAGTCCGGCCAGGGCGATCATGCTGATGCCGATGGCCCAGATCACCTGGAGGTAGAGGATCGGCGGCAGGAGGCTGCGCGTCCAGGCGACGTTCACCAGGGTGACTTCGAGGAGCACCAGGATCAGGCCCCGCTTCAGCATGAAGGCCGAGGCTTTCGCACGATCCCCGTGCTTGCCGGTGTTTTGTTTGGCCGCGTAGAGGCTGGCGGACAGGCCGGTGAGCAGGACGAAGACCGGCGCGCAGATGTGCGAGGCCGCCCGGGTCCAGAACAAGCCGGGCTCCGTCGCCGCGAGATCCATGGGGTCGCGGACCTGGGCGTGCAGGAAGAAGAACTCCCGCACGTGATCGACGAGCATGAGCAGCATCACGAGCCCGCGCAGGGCGTCGATGGCGGCGATGCGCCCTGTCGGCCGCGCCGGACCGGAGATCGTCATCGTTCCGCTCCCTCCCCAAGTGTGCGCAGCAGCTTCTGCACGCAACTCGCCGCCCAGACGGTGCTGCCGCGCGGTTTGCGGACCCCGCGCCGGGTCATGGCCCGGGCGATGCCGCTCGGCGTCGTGAATCCCTCTGCCCGGATCTCCAGCAGGACCGGCGCGAGGCCGCGCGCGAATCCCCGTGCCCGGGCGATGGCGGCGCGCCGCCCGGCATCGCCGCAACGGCGTGGTCGCGGGCCGGCACCGGAGGTCTCGGGCATGGGGTCCATGGGGTGTGCGGGCAGGGAACGCCGGGCAGTCCGCTTCACGCCGGCCAGGCTTTCAGCCGGGCCCGGGCGGACAGCGCGAGACCGCCCGCGAGGACGATGAGCCAGGCCAGGGCCATGAGGGCGCCCCGGCGCCCGGCTGTCAGATCGATGCTGGGCTGGAAGCGGGGCACGTCGTCGTAGGCGTCGAAATCGAGGCGGGCCTGGCAGCCGGCGCAGACCGGCACCGGGTTCAGGGCCTGCGCGACGATGCGCGGCTCGAAGAAAGCCCGCAGGGTCCGCCGGTAGGCAGCGGCCGAGGCGAGGAAGGCGGCGTGCCGCCCGGCATCGGTGCCGGCGGCCCGCTGGAGGGCGAAGTCGAAGGTGGTGACGGGCGAGGCCAGGGCGAGCCACCGGCTCAGCGCGGCGCTCTCCCGGTCGTGCGCGCGAAAACTCTCGCGACGCGCATCGAGTTGTACGTCGTAATGGGCGTCGCGGGCGAGACGCTTGATCTCGGGCGCCTCGACGAGGTCGGCGCGCCCCGCCGCACCGGGAATCCGGGCCAACCACTGGGCCGTGAGCCGTGGTCCCGCGCCGCCGTTGGCGAAGGCGTCCTGCACCTGCCGGCTCGCATCGATGGCGGCGATGCGCGAGGGCTTGTCCGTGAGACAATCGACCGCGATGGAGGCCGCTGCCGGGACCGCCACCGTGAACAGGGTCCAGGCGAGGACGAGGATCGACAGGGCGGCCACGGCGCCCCGCCACAGGGTCGCCACGAGGGCGCAGGCCGCGACCCACACGAGGATGTAGGCGGCGAGCGCGCCCGCCAGCAGCCCCAGTGTGACGCCCGAGCCGGCGAGGGACCGGATCGCGCCGGTCAGCCATAGGGCGAGACCGGTTTGCCCGAGCACCGCCACCACGAGGATCCCGGCCACGGCCCCGAACTTCGCCCCCGCCACGGCACGCGGCCCGATGGGCTGGGCCGCGATGAGCCGAAGCGTGCCGGAATCCCGTTCCACCGAGAGGCGGGTGCCGGCGAGCGCGATGATGGCGAGCGGCACGAGCACGGCGAGTACGAAGGCGAGATCGAAGGCTCCGAGCTTCAGCCGCGCCGCCGACCCGAGTTCGTACGCGACATCGTCGAAGACGGTGCTCGACCCGAAACTCACGCGCATGAACGAGGGCTGCACGTCGGACTGCCCGGTGGCCAGGGCAGCGAGCGGGGTCGGCGGCTTCACGGCGTGGACGGTGAGGAACTGCGTCATGTAGCCGAAGGCGTTGGTCGGATCCTGCCAGTAGTTGATCTTCACCGGCGTCGCCCGTGCGTAGCGGGCGTAGGCCTCGCGGGCGGCGACGACGGCCCGCCCCTCTTCCGCGGCCAGCGTCGCGAGGGCGGCGCGCTCGGCCTCCACCCGTACGGCCCCCGTATGGGCGCCGAGCAGCAGGGCGGCGAACAGGGCCGCCAGTACCGCCCAGGTCAGCCGCTCGCGCAGAACCATGCCGGTCTCGGCGGCGAGGAGGCGAAGGGCGCGCCTCACGGCGTGATCCGTTCTCCATGGCGTCAGCTTCATGGCGTCAGCCGCCGGACCGCCAGGACGGCGGCTCCGCCCAGGACGGCGAGCCACGTCGCCAGGATGGCGAGGGGCACGGCCCAGGCCGCGTCTGCCAGGGGCATCGGGCCATGATCGAAGGGCGGCACCGTCTCCCAGAGGTCGTGGTCGGCGGTGTAGCGGCGCTCTCCGCCCTGCGGATTGTCGATGATCGCCTGGTTCATCCGCCGCGAGATGCCCCGGCGGTAATGCTCGGCGGCCCAGACGAAGCGGACATGCTGGGGAAAGTCCGTTCCCGCGAGGGCGGCGGAGAGCGCCTGGAGGGCGATGCGCGGGGACAGGAGCCCGGCCCAGGCATAGGCCCGCTCCTGGCGCAGCAGGCTGTCGAAGAAGGCGCCGAACGCGGCATCGAACACCGCGAAATTGTGCTGCTCGTTCTCGCTCATCATCAGGCCGCGCAGGTCGACGGGCAGGGCGTCCGGGTCGGTGACGCCGTAGCGGGCGAGGACGGCCTTGGCCCGGTCGTCGTTCGCTTCCGCGGTGCGGTGCCCCCGGAAGGTCTCCTCGATCCGGGCGCGGGTCTCGCCGTAGGAGAGCGCCGGTGTGGTGGCGTCCACCGCGACGGTGGCGAGGCGGGGAGCGGCCACGCAGACGAGCACCCAGGCCAGCAGCGATGCCGCCAGCGCCGAGCGGGCCGTGCGGGCCGTCAGCGACAGGGTCATGGCCAGAACGAGGAACAGGGCCGCATAGGTGAGCTGTGCGGCCACCCACGGGACGAGGCGCGGCCACACCTCCCAGCCGGGCGCGTCGAGGCTCACCGCAGCGAGGCCGCCGAGGACGAGCAACGGCAGGCCTACGAGGAGGGCCAGGGCGGCGAGGAGCGCGCCGAAGCGGGCCATGAACAGCCGGCCTGGCGCAGCGCCGTTGCCGAGTGCCAGCCGCAGGGTACCGCGCTCGCGGTCGGCGGCGAAGGCGGAGAAGCCGAGGAGGATCGCGGCCAGGGGCACGATGAGCTGGACGATGTCGGCGACGCTGCCGAGGCCGGCGCGCGCGAGCGGGTTGGCGTCCTGGACCGCCCGGAAGACCGCATCGTTGAACAGGTGGGCCTCGATGCGGACCATGCGGCCGGTATAGGGCTCGATGCCGGGATCCAGGATCGCGAGCGGCGCGGACGGCTTGAACACCCACAGCCCGTAATGATCGGCCGAATGCGGGTTCTTGGCGTCCTGGCCGAGCCAGCGTCCGCGCTCGGCCTGCGCGATCGCTCTCACATCGCCGGCATCGCGCACGGCCTGTCGCCAGGCTCCGGCGAGGGCCACGCCGAGGAGCACCACCAGGACGGCGCCGATCCAGCGCAGGCGGGCGTCGCGCAGGAGCTGGCCGAGTTCGGCCCGGACCCGCCTCACGACGCGAGCCGCTCGATGTAGAGGCGCTCCAACGCCGCATGGTCGAGGTGTGCCGGGCTGATCTCCTCGACGATGCGTCCGGTCTGGAGCACGCCGACCCGGTCGGCGACCTCCTTGACCCGGTAGAGGTCGTGGGTCGCCATCAGCACGGTTGTGCCGCGGGCGGCGGCCGCCCGGACCACGGCCGAGAAATCCGCCGACGCGCTCGGATCGAGGCCCGAGGTCGGCTCGTCGAGGAGCAGCAGCCGGGCGCGGCGCGCCAGGGCGATGGCGATGCCGACCTTCTGGCGCATGCCCTTCGAATAGGTCGCAGCCTTGCGCGCGTGCGCCTCGGTCGCGAGACCGGCTTGCGCCAGCAGGCGGTCGGCCGCATCGCGAGACAGGGCGAGGCCCGCCAGCGTCGTGAAGTAGCGCAGGTTCTCCCGGCCCGAGAGCGTGGGATAGAGCGCCACCTGCTCGGGGATGTAGGCGATGGCCGCCCGCGCCGCGATGGGGGCGGCGCCCGCATCGATTCCACAGACCCGGACCGTCCCGCTCTCCGCTTTCAGGAAACCCAGGATGAGGTTGATGGTCGTGGTCTTGCCGGCCCCGTTGGGGCCGAGCAGGGCGAAGACTTCGCCCGCATGTAACGTCAGGGTCAGGCCGTCGAGGGCCCTGCGACGGCCGAAGGTCATGACGACGTCGCCGATCGCCAGGACCGGTTCGTGCGACTCCAGCATCAGAACCGCACCGAGACGGTGCCGGTGAAGCGTCGCGGTGCGCCGGGATAGACCCGGAACACGTTGAGCGAGCTCTCGTAGATCTCACTGTCGAAGATATTCTCGACGTTGAAGCCGAAGCGGATGTTCTCGTAGCGGTAATACGCCAGCGCGTCGGCGACCACGTAGGCCGGCAGGACGAAACCGGTGCCGCCCGCATCGCCGGCGCGTTCGCCGACCCCACGCACGCCGCCCCCGATCCCGAGGCCCGCGTAGGGGCCGGACTGGACTTCGTAGACGGCGAGCAGGCTGCCGCTGTGCTTGGGGATGTTGATGAGGGGGGCACCCACGGGCAGGACGTTGTCCTTCGTCACTACGGCGTCGGCGTAGACGTAGCCGCCGATGAGACGCAGCTCCGGCGAGATCTGGCCCGTGGCCGTGAGTTCGAAGCCCTGGCTGCGCACCCCGCCCGCCGCGAGGGAGAAGCCGCTGTTGTTGGGGTCGGGCGTCAGTACGTTCTCACGCTCGATATGGAACGCCGCACCGGTGAGGCCGAGCGCCCCGCCATAGAGGTCGAGCTTGGCGCCGACTTCGTAGCCGATGCCCGTCTCGGGGGCGAACGGCACCCCGCGCGAGGCCGCCGCCGCATCTGGGCCGATGTTCGGCCGGAAGCTCGTGCCGACATTGGTGTAGAGGGCGAGTTCGGGGAGCGGCTGATAGACGAGTCCGGCGCGGGGCGTCGCGGCGGCGCGCGACTGCTCGACGTCGCTGCGCGGAATGCGCTCGCGGAACGACTGCTCGAAGAAATCGAACCGGACGCCGAGCAGCGCCTTCCATTCGGGGCTGAGCGCGATCTGGTCCTGGGCGTAGAGGGCCGTATTGGTCACCCGCTCGAGGTTGTTGCGCGGGATGGTGAGCGGCGGCAGGGGCTGGCCGTAGCGCGGGTTGTAGATGTCGATGGAAAACGGGTTCTGGCGAATATTCGAGCGCAGATAGACCGTGCGGCTGTCGGTGCTCTCGCGCTCGAAGCCGAGGAGCAGGGTGTGCGCCAGGGGCCCGGTGGCGAAGCGGCCCACCACCTCGGCCTGGCCGATGGCGGTGTCCCAGCGGTAGTCCCGGAAGTTGCGGTCGCGGGCAACGGTGCGATTGTCGGCCGCGATGCTCCGGACCTCGGCGGATTCGCCCTCCAGGGTGCCGGTGTTGAAATGTGCGCCGAGCCGCATCTGCCAATCGGCGTCGAAGCGGTGCTCCAGGCGCACCTGCATCGTGTTCGAGGTCTGCTCGGTGCTCTGGCCCGGCTCGCCGAGGAAGCGCGAGATCGGCAGGAAGCCGAGCTGCCGGTTGATGGCGATCACGCCCCGGTCGAACACGATGCGGTTGCGCACGAATTCGGTCTCGACGGTGACCTTGGTGTCAGGCGTGATCTGCCAGCTGAGGGACGGCGCCACGAACAGCCGGTCGCCGTCGACGAAATCGCGAAAGCTGTTCTGGCGCCCGCCCGCGAAGTTGAAGCGGTACTGGACCGTCTTGTCCTCGTTGAGGGCGCCGCCGGCATCCACGGTGCCGCGGAACTGCTCGAAGCTGCCCCACAGGCCGCCCATCTCGACGAAGCGCTCGGCCGTCGGCTGCTTGGTGATGATGTTGACCACGCCGCCGGGATCGCTGCGCCCGAACAGGGCGCCGCCCGCGCCCTTCAGCACCTCGATACGCTCGACGTTCTGGGTGTCGGGCGGCGGCGGGAACCCTCGGTTGATGGCAAAGCCGTTCTTGAAGATCTCGGACGTGGTCACGCCGCGCACGGCGTAGCTGAACACGGTGAGGCCGCCGAAGTTGTTCTGCTGGGCGACGCCGGGGGTGTAGTTGAACACCCGGTCGACTCGCGTCGCGGCCAGATCGGTGATGACCTCGCGCGAGGCAACCGTGACGACCTGGGGCACGTCGCGCTGGGGCGTGTCGGTCTTGGTGCTGCTCACGGCGCGCGCCGCGCTGAAACCCGGGGTCGGGCCGATGAGTCCGATGGCGCCTTCCGGCACGTTGAGGCCGATGCCGGTGCCCTCCACCGTGAGGGTGTCCAGGGTGACCGCCGTCTCCTCGGCACGGACCGACGGCGTCAGGGACAGGGCCGCGAGGGCGACGCCGAGGCGCAGGCCGTTTTTCAGGAGCATCGTATCGGGTCTCGAACGGGATGAGCGCCGCTCCAGCCCGTCGCCCGATGACGGGACGCCCCCCGGCACCGGCTCAGGAGCCTGAATGGCGTTTGAAACATTATTACGTTGCGAAGCTTGACCATGCAAGCTGAAACCTTGCACGCCGAAACCAAGCAAGCCGAGTTCGGGCACGGGCTCCGTGTCGCCGGGCCGGTTCTGAGCGGGAACGCTTTCGGGAAAGGGGTGATCGATCGCGGCCATCAACACCATCCAAATGGTTCTGGACGTGTCAGGCCGAGCAGCACGGGCGCGCGCCGACCATGACGGGCCGACGTCGATCATGCGACCCACCGGAGCACCCCGCCCGAGAGACGTTCGTCGCCAAGGCAGGTCTCCTGGCTCACGGATCGACGCCTCTGCCTGGCCTTCCCGGTGCATGGCACCAGTGACCGTTCTCGGCAGCGGCTCACCGCTCACAGTTGCGGGGGCAGCTTCGGCATCGCCCCGATGGGCTCGACCGAATTCCCTCTTAGCTCGCGATCCGAGGACCGCGAGAACCTTGACGGCTGTACGGTTCCATCCGGGTCCGGAGAAGTCAAGGCCGAGCGCCCTCGGCCGCCGATCGGAACGTCACGGCGCGAGACCTGCCGGGCCGAGACACGCAGGATCGTGGCGAGCCCCGGCGCCGCGCACACCGAGGACGAAGGCGGCGAGGTCCAGGACGCCAGCCGGCTGTCTTCCTCGAAACCCGCGGATCCGGGGCGGACGATCGATTCAGCTGCCGGAGGAGCCGCCCGAGACCAGGCGCAGACCGGGCGCGGGTCGATTCACGATGGCCTCCCCGACCTTGCGTTCCAACTCGCCGTCCCGGAACGGTTTCTGAACGATACTGTCGGCGCCGACCGCGCCGACCTGCATCAGGGCCGTGGTGTCCGCATAGCCGGTGACGAACAGAATCGGCAGGCTGGGCCAGCGTTTGCGGATCTCGGTGGCGACCTCGGCCCCATTCATGCCCGGCATCGCGAAGTCCAGCACCACGAGATCGACGCAAGGGTCCGCCTCGAGGGACGCCAGTCCCGCGAGGCCCGAGCCCGCCTCGCGCACCGCGTGACCGGCCTCCGCGAGGCGGGTGGTGGTGACCTCGCGCACAGCCGTGTCGTCATCGACGACGAGCAGGACCGATTGTCCGCCCGGCAAGCGGCCAAGCCCGCATGCGGTCATGTGGGGGGCCTCGTGGACGGCGCTCGTTCCGTCCTCGACGCGGGGCAGGTAGACTCGGATCGAGGTCCCCTCCCCGACGATCGTGTCGATGCGGATGCCGCCGCCGGACTGCTTCACGAAGCCGTAGGCCTGGGCGAGCCCGAGCCCCGAACCCTTGCCGACCTCCTTGGTGGTGAAGAACGGCTCGAAGGCGCGCGCCACCACCTCCGGCGGCATGCCCGTGCCCGTGTCGCTGACGGCCACCATCACGTACTCGCCCGGCATCGGCTGCTCGGGGCGCGTCTGGGGGCCGGTGACCGTGACGTTGGCCGTCTCGATGGTCAGACATCCCCCGACCACCATGGCGTCGCGCGCGTTGATGGCGAGGTTGAGGATGACGAGTTCGATCTGAGTCGCATCCACCAAGGCCGGCCACAGGTCGGGCTGCAGGGTCGTCTCGATGCGCACCGCGCCGCCGATGGAGCTCTGGAGCAGGTCGCGCATGGAGGCGACGGTCTGGTTCAGACTGACCGGGGTGGGCTCCAGCCTCTGGCGGCGGGAGAAGGCGAGGAGCTGCGCCGTGAGATTCGCGCCCCGATCCGCCGCTCCCTTCATCATCGCGAGCCGACGCTTCGAGCGCTCGGTCGAGACTTCGCGCCCGAGGAACTCGATGTTGCCCGAGATGACGGTGAGCAGGTTGTTGAAGTCGTGCGCGACACCGCTCGTGAGCTGCCCGACGGCCTCCAGGCGCTGGGCGAGGCGCAGGGCCTCTTCCACCCGCTCGCGCTCGACGATCTGCATCTGCAATTCGGCGTTCGAGGTGGCGAGTTCCCGCGTCCGCTCGGCGATGCGGAGTTCCAGCGTATCGTTGAGCGCCTGAAGCGCGGCCTCCGCCCGACGCTTGTCGGCCTTCGCCTGGGCCTCCGCCAACGCCCGCAGGACGGTGCGTGGAAGACGCTCGAGGCGCTGCTTCGTGATGTAGTCGACGGCGCCGTTCTTCAACGCCTCGACGGCGGTCTCCTCGCCGAGGGTGCCGGACACGAAGACGAACGGCGTGTCCGGGCACTGCTCCCGTGCAACGGCGAGGGCGCTGATGCCGTCGAAGGTCGGCAGGACGAAATCCGCGAGGATCAAGTCATGACGGCCCGGTAGGGCGGCGGCGGCGAAATCGGGGCGGTCCATCACCCGATCGATCACGTAGGGGCGCCCCATGCCGTCGAGGGCGGCCTCCACCAGTTCGGCGTCGAGATCGCTGTCCTCCAGGTGGAGGATGCGGATCGCGTCGTCGGCGTCCATCAGGTGTTCGATGGCCAGCCTCCCTTGTGCGGCGGCGGCTCGTTCAGGACGGCCCAGAACACGCCGAGTTCCTGGATGGCCGAGAAGAATTCGTTGAACCCAACGGGCTTCACCACGAATGCGTTCACCCCGAGGTCGTAGGAGCGCACCACGTCGGTCTCTTCGCGCGAGGAGGTGAGCATCACCACCGGGATGGACCGGGTCTGCGGATCGCCCTTCACCTTGGCCAGGACCTCCAAGCCATCGACCTTGGGCAGCTTCAGGTCGAGCAGGATCACGGCCGGGTCCTGCAACGCTCGGTTCACGTGTGCGCCTCGCCTGTAGACGAAATCGAGGGCCTCCGCCCCGTCCCGGCAAATGACGATTTCGTTGGCGAGCTGACCCGCTTCCAGTGCCGCGAGCGTGAGCTCGATGTCGTTGGGATTGTCTTCGACGAGAAGGATCGGTTTCAGGTTGGCCATCTCTCAGGGTGCCTCGCCCCGCAAGGGCAGCGTGAAGTGGAAGGTCGCGCCCTCGCCGAGCCGGCCCTCGGCCCAGGTCCGGCCGCCATGGCGCTCGACGATGCGGCGCACGTTGGCGAGCCCGATGCCGGTGCCCTCGAACTCCTCGACTCGGTGCAGGCGCTGGAACACGCCGAAGAGCTTGTCGACATAGGTCATGTCGAAGCCGACCCCGTTGTCGCGGACGAAGAAGACAGCCTCGCCGTCTTTTGGGGGAAGCCGTCCGATCTCGATGACCGCCTCGGGTCGGTTCCGGCTGTACTTCAGCGCGTTCGAAAGCAGGTTCTCGATGACGAGGCGCAGCATGAACGGGTCGGCGTAGGCACGGCCCAGGGGCCCGATCTCCCAGCGCACGACGTGTGCGGGCGCCGCATCGCGCAGAACCTTGCGCCGGACCTCCTCAACCAGGGCGTTCATGTCGCCCGATACCCGGTTCAGGGCGTTGCGGCCCATCTGCGAGAAGGCCAACAGGTTGTCCACGAGGGTTCCGGCCGAGAACGCCGCCTCGATGATGGTGTCGACGTAGTGCCGGCCCTTGTCCGACAGGTTGGCGCCCTCGCGGGTCTTCAGGAGGTTCGAGTAGCCGACGATGTGGCGGAACGGGGCCCGCAGGTCGTGGCTGACCGAGTAGGAGAATGCCTCCAGCTCTTTGTTGGAGCGCTGAAGCTCCTCGCTCAGCGCGGCCAGTTCCTCCGCCCGGCGCAGCACGATCCCGAGGACCGAGGCGCGCAGATCCTTGGCCGCCTCGATCTCCGGGACGCTCCAGGGGAGCGCGCGCCCCTTCAGCGTTTCCTTCCAGATCTCGAACGACTTTCGCGGATGCAGGCGGTCGGGGCCGCCCTCCGGATCGGGCGTCGCCGGCTTGACCGGATTGCCGCCCCACTTCACCGTCCGCACCACCTCCGGCCGGAACCAGAGGATGTAGCTCGCGTACTTCTTGGAAACCGAGATCGCGAGCAGGCCGCTGGCCTCGGTGGCGAAAGCCGCGGCCGCCGGCAGAAGCTCCGACAGCGACTCCGTGGCGAAGACCTCCGCCGCATCGCCCTCGACCGAGAGCCAGTCGTACAGGGTCCGGACCTCGGCCTCGGAAGGCGTCGTGCCGATGACGCGGCAATGGTCGCCCGTGACGATGGCGGCTCCCGCCGCGTTCACCAGCGCCAGGACGTCGTCGGGATGCTTCAACAAACCGTCGACGAAGCTGTCCTCCTCGGCCATGAACCCGAGAAGCCGCGCCTGGACCGCCCCGAGTGCCAAGCGCTGCTCGGCCTGGGCGCCCCGCTCGCGGGCGGAGAGTTGCAGGGCGAAGATCTGGGTGAGGACGTCGCAGGCGTTGCGCGCCTGCAGGGGCACCCGGTGCGGAGTGCGGTTGTGGCAGGAGATCAGGCCCCAGAGCGTGTCGTCGACGAGGATCGACACCGACATGGACGCCATCGTGCCCATGTTGCGCATGTACTCGACGTGCACGGGCGAGACGCTGCGCAGGACGGATTGACTGAGATCGAGGGGCGTACCCGCCGGCGTCAGGGGCGGCATGATCGGGACCGCCGCGTATCCGGCATCCGGGATGATGCGCAGGCGGTTGCGGCGGTAGAGTTCACGCGCCTGGGCCGGGATGTCGGAGGCGGGAAAGCGCAGATCGAGGTAGGACGGCAGGACCCCGTTTCCGTTCTCGGCCAGCACGGTGCCGTGCCAGTCCCGGTCGAAACGGTAGACCAGCGCCCGATCGAAGCCGGTGATGTGCCGGATATCCTCGGCGACGATGTCGCAAAGCTCCTCGATGGAGCGGGCCACCCGCAGACGCTGTACGAAGGCACGCAGCCGTGGCGTCAGGGCATCGAGCCCTTCCTCGACGGAAGCATCCGCCTCTTCGAGTTCGAGCACGACGAGGTCGTCGACCCGGTGTGCCGCGACCTCGTAGGTCTGCCGCGCACCCGCCGGGCCGAGCGTCACCGTGCGCAGGTAGTGGGCCCCGTCCTCGGCCGGCGCAGCGTCGAGGTAACGGCGCACCACCGCGACCAACTCGGGCAGGACAGCATCGAGGCTCGCGCCGGCGACGACCCGAGCCGGCGCGTTCGCACTGGCCTGCGCCACGACGAGGCTCGCTGCGTCCAGGGTCAGCAGGAAGCCGTGGGGCTGCACGCTGCCGACGATGTGGATGGGCTCGCGGTCGCAGGCCGTGAGGTCGATCCTCGGCATCGTGTCCATCCGTGGCTTCAACCGGAACAGTCTCCCGCGATGGCGGCTCGTCGGAGCCGGAGGTTTAGGATCATGTAACACTGCGTAACTTCCCCGCCTACGCGCCAACGCCACGGATCGGTCCGTTTGTGAGGGCTCAAAAGTCACATCCGTGCGATGGGCCCGAGCGAGCTCGACCGGGACCGCCATCCGGTCGCTGCGATCGAAGGTTCCGGCTTTCGTGGGAGCACGCGCCGCTCCGCCGCTCCGTCGCAGTCCCGGAAGCGCCCGCAGCGACCATTGACGGCTGCTCCGCGCCATAATAAATGTCGAACATAATTTAAAACGCGCCGGTTCGGTGCGAGGAGGCGGGCATGGATGCGAGATGGGTGTTTGGGCTGAGCGCATTGGCGCTCGCGGCCTGCTCGCCGGCCGAGACCGCCGTGTCTCCGGAGCCACCGCTGGTGCAGACCGTCGCGGTCGTGCCCGGGGTGGGGGGCGTCGCCCGCTACACCGGGGTGATCCGAGCCCGCACCGAGAGCAACCTCGGCTTCCGGGTCGGCGGCAAGATCTTCGAGCGCCTCGTCGATCCGGGCGACCGGGTGACGCGTGGCCAGCCGCTGATGCGCCTCGATCGGACCGACTTCACCCTCGCGCTCAATGCCGCGCGCGCCTCCGTCGAAGCGGCGCGTGCGCAGATGATCAAGGCCCGGGCCGACGAGGAGCGCAGCCGCAAGCTCGTATCGGACGGCTGGACCTCGAAGCAGACCTACGATCAGAACAAGGGTGCCGCCGATTCCGCCATCGCCCAGTTCGCCAATGCGCAGGCCCAGGCCGGCCAGATCGAGAACCAGGCCGGTTATTCCGAGCTCAAGGCCGATGCGGACGGCGTGGTGATGGAGGTACCCTCCGAGCCCGGCCAGGTGGTTGCGGCCGGTCAGACGGTGGTGAGGCTCGCCCGCGACGGATCCCGTGAGGCCGAGGTGTTCCTGCCCGAGGGCAGCCGGCGCCTGGCGCAGGGCGAGGCTTCCGCGACGCTCTATGCGGAGGGTGAGGCGACCTACCCGGCGCGACTGCGCGAGCTGTCGGCCACTGCCGATCCCGCCACACGCACCTACCGGGCGCGGTACATCCTGTCCGGCGGCGGCGAGGACGCGCCGCTCGGTGCCACCGTCACCCTGCAGCTCAAAGCCCTCGATGCGGTTCGTTCCGAGCGGGTGGAAGTTCCCTTGGGCGCGCTGTTCGACCAGGGGCACGGCACGGCGGTCTGGCGCTACGACGCCGCCACCGAGACGGTGCGCCCGCAGGCCGTCAAGGTCGCCCGCATGGGCGAGGAACGCGCGGAGATCGTCACGGGTCTGAGCGCCGGCGACCGGATCGTGGCGCTCGGCGCCCATCTCCTCAAAGCCGACCAGAAGGTGCGCCAAGCGCCCCCGAGCCTGACCGGAGCCGTGCGATGAACGGCCTCAACCTCTCCGCCCTGGCGGTCCGCGAGCGGGCGGTCACCCTGTTCCTGATCATCGCACTCACGGGGGCCGGCTTCTTCGCCTTCGGCAAGCTCGGGCGGGCGGAGGACCCGGCCTTCACCGTCAAGGTCATGACGGTCTCGGCCGCCTGGCCCGGCGCCACGGCGGAAGAGATGCAGCGTCAGGTCGCCGACCCCCTGGAGAAGCGCCTGCAGGAGCTCGTCTACTACGACCGGGCCGAGACCACGGTACGCCCCGGCCTGATGGTGACCAAGGTCATCTTCAAGGACAACATGCCCCCGGCCAAGCTCCAATCGGAGTTCTACCAGACCCGCAAGAAGCTTTCCGACCAAGCTTTGAGCCTGCCGCGCGGGGTGCTCGGGCCTCTGTTCAACGACGAGTTCTCGGACATCTACTTCGCTCTCTACGCCGTGCAGGCCCAGGGCCTGCCCCACCGCCAGCTGGTGCTGCGCGCCGAGGACCTGCGCCAGCGTCTGCTGCGCGTGAACGGCGTCGAAAAGATCAACATCCTGGGCGAGCAGGCGCAGAAGATCTTCGTCGAGATCTCCTACCAACGCCTCGCCACCCTCGGCATCACCGGCCAGCAACTCCTGGCGGCGCTCTCCAACCAGAACGACGTGACCCCGGCCGGCTTCGTCGAGGCGGCGGGTCCGCGCGTCTACCTGCGCCTCGACGGGGCCATCGACGGGCTCGACGCGATCCGCGACCTGCCGGTCGCGGCCGGCGACCGCAGCCTCAAGCTCGGCGACATCGCCGAGGTCAAGCGCGGCTACGAGGACCCGAAGAGCTTCGAGATCCGCAACGACGGCGAGCCCGCCCTGATGCTTGGACTCGTGATGAAGCCCGGCTTCAACGGCCTCAAGCTCGGCGCAGCCCTCAACGCCGAGGAGGTGGCGATCCATCACGAGATGCCTCTCGGCATCGGCTTCACCAAGATCACCGATCAGGCCAAGGTCATCGACGACGCGATCCACGAGTTCATGGTCAAGTTCTTCACGGCACTCGGCGTGGTGATCTTCGTATCCCTGGTGGCGCTCGGCTTCCGGGTCGGCATCGTGGTGGCGCTGGCCGTGCCGCTCACCCTCTCGGCCGTGTTCGTGGTCATGATGGTCACGGGCCGCGACTTCGACCGCATCACCCTCGGTGCGCTCATCATCTCGCTCGGCCTCCTCGTCGACGACGCCATCATCGCCATCGAGATGATGGTGGTGCGCATGGAGGAAGGCGCCGACCGCATCGAGGCGGCGACCCATGCCTGGAGCGCCACGGCCGCGCCGATGCTGACCGGCACCCTGGTCACCATCGCGGGCTTCCTGCCAGTCGGCTTCGCCGCTTCCACGGCGGGCGAGTACGCAGGCAACATCTTCTGGGTGGTGGCCTTCTCGCTGATCATCTCGTGGATCGTGGCCGTGACCTTCACGCCGTATCTCGGCGTCAAGCTGCTCCCGAATATCGAGAAGGTCGAAGGCGGCCACGACGCGATCTACGCCACGAAGAACTACGAGCGCCTGCGCCGCCTCGTGCGCCTGTCCGTCGATCACAAGTGGATCGCCGCCGGCATCACGGTCGGGCTCTTCGCCCTGGCCGTGGTGGCCATGGGCCGTGTCGAGCAGCAGTTCTTCCCGAATTCCGAACGGCCCGAACTCATCGTCGAGGTGTCCCTGCCGGCCGGTTCGGCCTTCGCCACGACGGAAGCCAGCGTCAAGCGGATCGAGACGGCCGTGCGCGACCTGCCCGAGGCGGGTGAGATCACGAGCTACATCGGCCAGGGCATGCCGCGCTTCGTGCTCTCGTTCGATCCCGAGTTGCCGGACCCCGCCTACGCGCAGATCGTGGTGCAGACCGCCGACGCCGCCGCTCGCGATGCCCTGCGGGGCAAGGTGCGAAAGCTCGTCGACGAGGGCCGCTTCCCCGAAGCCCGCGTGCGGGTGCAGCAGATCGTGTTCGGGCCGCCCATCCGCTTCCCCGTCGCCTTCCGGGTGGTCGGGCCCGACCTCGACGTCATCCGCGGCATCGCCGCCGAGGTGCGGGAGGTCATGGCGGCGAACGCCAACATGCGCCTCGTCCACCTCGACTGGGGCGACAGGACCCCGAGCCTGCACCTCGCCCTCGACCAGGAGCGCCTGCGCCTGATCGGTCTGACTCCGAAGGAGGCCGGTCAGCAATTGCAGAGCTACCTCAACGGTACGCCCGCCACCCAGGTGCGTGAGAACCTGCGCTCCGTCGATGTCCTGCTGCGCAGCCCCGGCCCCGAGCGGCGCTCCCTCGGCGAGATCGGCGACCTGACCCTGGCGACGAAGGACGGGCGCCAGGTGCCGGTCTCTCAGGTGGCGCGGCTGGAGACCCGCACCGAGAACGCTGTGCTGAAGCGCTACAACCGCGAGACCTACATCCGGGTCCAGGGCGACGTGCTCGACGGCCGTCAGCCCCCGGACATCCACGCCCAGGTCTTCCCCCTGTTGGCACCGATCAAGGCGAAGCTGCCGCCGGGCTACCGCATCGACACGGCGGGTGCGGTGGAGGAGAGCGAAAAGGCGATGCTGTCGCTGGTGGCGGTGTTCCCGATCATGCTGATCGTGACGCTCACCGTGATCATGATCCAGGTGCGCTCGTTCGCCACGATGTTCATGGTGTTCGCCACCGCGCCGCTCGGCCTCGTGGGAGCGGCGCCGACCCTGCTGCTCTTCCACCAGCCCTTCGGCTTCAACGCGATCCTCGGGCTGATCGCGCTGTCGGGCATCCTGATGCGCAACACCCTGATCCTGGTGGACCAGATCCACCACGACCGGGCGGCGGGCCTGTCGAACTACGACGCCATCGTGGAATCCACCGTGCGCCGGGCGCGGCCCGTGATCCTGACGGCGGCGGCGGCCATGCTCGCCTTCATCCCGCTCACCCATTCGGTGTTCTGGGGGGCGCTCGCCTACGTGCTCATCGGCGGGGTCGGCGTCGGCACCCTGCTGACCCTGCTGTTCCTGCCCGCCCTGTACGCCCTGTGGTTCCGGGTCGCGCGGGAGCCGCGCCGCACCGTCGCATCGGGAGGCGTACGAGGCACGATTCAGGCCGAGGCCGCGGGCCCGGCCGGATGAGAACGTGCCCCGATCGGGGGCATACACGGATCGTACGCCGTCGACGGGGCGTGCGGTACGACGACCGGCCTGCAACTCCTGCCCCCTCGTGCAGGCCGGTCGAATGTCGTTCCTCGTCGGCTTCGTGGGGTCGGCCGGGGCAGCCACCGCTTCGTTAGATGACAGAACGCATTTATATGTCGGGTCGGGTCGTCGAAGGATGAGTGAATGCCGAGAGTTTCGCAGGAGCAGGCCAAGCTGAACCGCCAGCGCGTGGTCGAGGTCGCGGCGGCCCTGTTCCGTGAGCGGGGCCTGCACGGGGTCGGCGTCGCCGACATCATGGCCTCCGCCGGCCTCACCCATGGCGGGTTCTACGGCCAGTTCGCGAACAAGGATGCCCTGGCGGCCGAAGCGTTCGATTCCGCCCTCGCCGAGGATCGGCGCGGGGAGGTGGACGCGATCGTGGCGACTTATCTTTCCCTGGCGCACGTCCGCTCCCCTGGAAAGGGCTGCCCCCTCGCGGCCTTGGCGAACGACGTCTCCCGGGAGGCACCGGGCAGCCCCATCCGGGCGCGGTTCACGCAAGGGGTCGAGCGTCTCGCCTCCATCCTGGCGGACCTGACGCCGAAGGCGTCCCGGGAGCGCCGACGGCAACGTGCCTTGGCGACGCTGGCGACGCTCGTCGGGGCCGTCGTCCTCGCCCGCGCCATCGACGACGAGACCCTGGCGAACGACCTGATCCAGGCGGCACAAGCCGCCGCCACGGCCTGAGACGCATCGGCACACGCCCCCGAACTTTCACGAACGTGATCCGGTCCGGGATCTGCCGCACGGGATCGTCCCGCTCGCAGGATTTTCGCGTGCCCTACGGTGCGACGCGGTGCTGAGGCGCGTCCGATCATCGTTCGAGGTCCGAAGCCGGCCGCGTCGACGCCGACCCGCCTCTCTAAAAAACCCCCGTCCCCTGCGTAGCCGTGGCGATGGCCGAACGGTCGGGGGCGGCTCTCGATACGATCGGGAACGGACCTCGGTTCGCCTTCACGACGGACATGTACAGAAGAGGGCCGGGAAACGAAGAAGCCCCGGACCATCGGTCCAGGGCTTCTCAGCTAAGTCGTTCGCACGACTAAGAAACTTGGTAGCGAGGGAGAGATTTGAACTCCCGACACAAGGATTATGATTCCTCTGCTCTAACCAACTGAGCTACCCCGCCAAGTCACCGCCACTGCGGGAATTCCGCTGCGGCGGCGAGATCGGCGGAATAGGAAATCCGCCTTGCGGTGTCAACGGGGTTTCGACGGGCAAACCGCCGGAACCCGGTGGTCAGAGCTGGGTGCCGAGGATTTCGGCGACCTGCGGAATGTCCTTGTCGCCGCGGCCCGAGAGATTGAGGACCATGAGGTGGTCGGCCGGCTTCGTCGGCGCGATCTCGAACACCTTGGAGAGGGCGTGGGCCGGCTCCAGGGCCGGAATGATACCTTCCAGCAGCGAGCACAGCTTGAACGCCTCCAGGGTCTCCGCGTCCGTGGCCGAGAGATAGGTGACGCGCTTGGCCTCGTGCAGCCAAGCGTGCTCGGGGCCGATGCCCGGGTAATCGAGACCGGCCGAGATCGAGTGCGCGTCGGCGATCTGACCGTCCCCGTCCTGGAGCAGATAGGTCCGGTTGCCGTGCAGCACGCCGGGCTTGCCGCCCGACAGAGAGGCCGCATGGAGGCCCGAGGCGATGCCATGGCCGGCGGCTTCGACGCCGTAGATCTCGACGCTCGAATCGTCGAGGAACGGGTGGAACAGGCCCATGGCGTTGGAGCCGCCACCGATGCAGGCGATGAGCGAATCGGGCAGGCGCCCTTCCATCTCCAGCATCTGCTCTTTCGTCTCGCGGCCGATGATCGACTGGAAGTCGCGCACCATGGCGGGATACGGATGCGGGCCGGCGACGGTGCCGATGCAATAGAACGTATCGGCGACGTTGGTGACCCAGTCGCGCAGGGCCTCGTTCATGGCGTCCTTGAGGGTCCTGGTGCCGGACTGGACCGGGATCACCTCGGCGCCGAGCATCTTCATGCGGAAGACGTTGGGGGCCTGACGCGCCACATCGACGGCACCCATGTAGACCACGCACTTGAGGCCGAAGCGGGCGCAGAGCGTCGCGGTCGCGACGCCGTGCTGGCCCGCCCCCGTCTCGGCGATGATGCGTGGCTTGCCCATGCGGCGCGCCAGCATGATCTGGCCGAGCACGTTGTTCACCTTGTGCGAGCCGGTGTGGTTCAGTTCCTCGCGCTTGAAGAACACCCGGGCGCCATGGCCGGAGGGCGCTTTCGCGCGCAGGTGTTCGGTCAGGCGCTCGGCCTCGTAGAGGGGGCTCGGGCGGCCGACGTAATGGGTCAGATGGCTGTCCATCTCGGCCTGGAACGCCGGATCGGCCTTGGCCGCTTCGTAGGCCGCCTCCAGATCGAGGATCAGTGGCATCAGCGTCTCGGCCACGAAGCGTCCGCCGAAGATGCCGAAGCGGCCACGCTCGTCCGGGCCGTTGCGGAACGAGTTCGGAGGGGGAGCGAGGGTCACGGGCGGCGTCCTTGGATGACTTTGCGTGCGGCCTGGGGTTGGGCGGCCAGGGCAGATGCGACGACGGAACGGATGGTCCACTCCATGGAGCGGTCTCGGCCATGCCGTTCGCCTGCGGCGAGCCAAGCGCATGATCTAGACCCGCATAGGGGGGGCGACAATGCGGCCAACCCGCCGTTTCCCGAATTCGGACGCTGGATGTCAGGCCGCCGCCACCGTGCAGCGAGCGCGCGCAGCGGCGATGAAGGCGGCGATTCGACCCGGATCCTTCTCTCCGGGGCGGTTCTCGACACCGGACGAGACGTCGACGGCGCGAAGACCCGTGCGGGCGAGGGCAGCGCCGACGGTCTCGGGGGTGAGGCCGCCCGACAGCATGGTGCCTTCCGGCAGGAGAGCGCCGGAAAGGAGGTCCCAATCGAAGGCGTGGCCGTTGCCGCCCGGCAGGGCCGCGCCGAGGGGCGCCTTGGCGTCGAGGAGGAGGCGGTCGGCCACGTCCGCGTAAGTCTGGACTGCCGAGAGGTCGGCCCGCGTCGCGATGCCGAGCGCCTTCATCACCGGGCGTCCGGATAGGTGGCGGATGGCGGCGACGCGCTCCGGCGTCTCGCGCCCGTGGAGCTGAACCCAGTCGGGATCGGTGGCGGCGACCGCGGCGGCGAGGAGCGCATCGTCGGGATCGACGAGGAGGACCACGCGCTGCGCCCGGCCCCGGGCCCGCTCCGACAGGTCACTGGCCACAGCGAGGTCGACGTGGCGCGGGCTCCTCCGGAAGTGGACGAAGCCGACGAGGTCGGCGCCGGCGTCGAGGGCTGCCCCGAGGGTCGGCCCGGTGCTCAGTCCGCAGATCTTGATGGCGATAGCGGACATCGGGTTCTCAGCGCGGGGCCGGCAGGGCGACGCGGTCGGAGGGGCCGCGCGACAGGCCGTGGAGCCCCTCCCCGACCGGATTCGGCGCGGTGGTGCGCAGGCGTGCCGTCTCGCCTTCGAGGCGGCGGATCTCGCGGCGGCGCTCGGCGCTGGTGCGCCGGGTGCCCGACTGGC
The DNA here is from genome assembly GCF_001423295.1 of Methylobacterium sp. Leaf112. Classification (GTDB taxonomy): domain Bacteria; phylum Pseudomonadota; class Alphaproteobacteria; order Rhizobiales; family Beijerinckiaceae; genus Methylobacterium. The sequence continues at coordinate 21,411 of NZ_LMNG01000009.1, forward strand.
CGAGCCAGGCGCCGCAGCCGCCGAGGAGCACGCCGAGCCCGACGGCGATGAACAGGATCACGTATAGCGGCAGGGTCACGCTGAAGACCGGCATGTCCGGCGAGAACGGATCGAACGACAGGCGCACGGCGTCCCTGTTCGCCACCGCCAGGGCGACGACGACGACCGCCACCGGGAGCAGGACCAAACCCTTGAAGAAGCGGATCATCGAAGCACTCCGATCGAATCTGTAGTCCGGCGGTTCACGAGGCGGCGGCGGTGGCCGCCTCCTCGCCGATGCCGGCCTCGTTGAGGCGCAGGCGCATCTCCTTGCCGGTCTTGAACACCGGGATGGCCTTCTCGGAGACGGCAACGGCCGCACCCGTGCGCGGGTTGCGCCCGCGCCGTGCATCCCGTCGCTTCACCGAGAACGCCCCGAAGCCGCGCAACTCGACCCGGTCGCCCCGGGCGAGGGCATCCGCGATGGTGTCGAGGATCGCGTTGACCAGGGTCTCGACGTCGCGCTGGTAGAGGTGGGGGTTCTGCTCGGCGATCCTGAGCACGAGCTCCGATTTGATCATGCTGCGGCCTTCACGACGTCATGAACGGTTTCAGCGGGCGGCTTCGGCGGGGCTGGGCCGCCAAACGGCCAGGAGCCCGCCCTGCGCCGCGCCCGCCGTCTCGTCACCGATCAGGCGGAGATGTGCGGCGAGCCCGTCTAGGCCCACGAGATCGGCGCCGAGGCCGAGCGCCGACCAAATCTGGAAGTCGCTCTTGGCCTTCGGCTTCCAATCCAGCACTGGCAGGTTCTTGGCGACGCCCCGCTCGGATTCGAGCCAGGCGATGGCCTGGCGCTCGCCGCCGATCCCATCGACGAGCTTCAGGGGGACGCTCTGGCGCCCGCTGAACACCCGCCCGTCGGAGACGGTGGCGAGTTCGCGGTCGTTCATCTTGCGGCGCTCGGACACGAGTCCCTTGAACCAGGCGTAGGTGTCGCCGACCACGGCAGCGAGGGCCGCGCGCGCCTCCGGCGAAGTCGGAGTGAAGCCCGACGGCTCGGCCTTGAGGGGCGAGGATTTCACCGATTCGACCTTCACCCCGACCTTGTCGAGGAGGCCGGACAGGTCCGGATACTGGAACAGGACGCCGATGGAGCCGACGAGCGCCGTCTCCCGCGCGACGATGTGGTCGGCCGCGATGGCGGCGATGTAGGCGCCGGATGCGGCAGTGCCGTCGACGAAGGCCACCATGGGCTTCTTCTCGGCGAGCGCGCGCAGGTTGCGGTAGAGTTCCTCCGAGCCGGTGGTGGTGCCGCCGGGCGAGGAGATCGAAACCACCACGCCCTGGACCGCACCAGCGTCGCGCACGCGCTCGATGAGCTTGGTGGTGGCCTCGGCGCCGGCGATGAAGCCGCCGATGGAGATGCGCGCGATCTGGGGTTTGACCGCTCCGAAGCCGAGGGGTTCGGTGCCGCTGCGGATGCGCAGACCCACCGCGCCGACGGCGAGAACGAGACCGCCGATCCCCACCACCCGCCATAGGGAAAGCTTACGGCGCAGGCGCCTGCGATCGATCAGGAGTTCGGCGTCAGCGGCCATGCGATGGTTCGCTCCCTCGCGCACCGACCGTTCCCGGCCGTGATGGGTTGTCCGAGCTTCGCGCCGCCCGGCTTCGCCGCGGTTCGCGGCAGTGCCCAGGACCCTGTGCCATCCGTCGCCGGATGGACTCAAGCCCTTGCCCCGCCTCGCATCCTCGGCGTGGGTGTTCTAGCCTTGCCCGCCACGGACCGGCAAGAGGGGGCGGGCGGCGGAAGCGGGCGGAATTCGCAAGTCCTCGCAGCCCGGACAAGTCATCTCCGGCAAGTCTTCGCGGTGCGGGATGCCAGTTCTCGCACGGATATCGCGCCGCCAGACGCAAAAACGCCCGCGCGAGGTTTGATCCCCGCACGGGCGTCTTCAGTTCAGGGCCCCGGGAGCCATCGTGGATCCCGGGGTGTCGCGCCGGGACGATTAATCCTGGGCGTCGTCCTTGTCGTCGCTGGTGCGGGCCTTCTTGAAGGCCGCGCCCAGGATCTCGCCCAGCGAGGCGCCGGAATCGGCGGAGCCGAACTGCGCCATCGCCTCCTTCTCCTCGGCCATTTCGAGGGCCTTGATGGAGAGCTGGACCCGGCGCGCCTTGCGGTCGAACTGGATCACGCGGGCGTCGAACTTCTCGCCGGCGGCGAAGCGCTCGGGGCGCTGGTCGCCGCGGTCGCGGGCGAGCTCGGCCCGGCGGATGAAGGTGGTGAGGTCGGTGTCGACGATCTTCACGTCGACGCCCGAATCCTTCACTTCCGTCACTTCGCAGGTCACGATCTGACCCTTCTTGAGCTCACCGGCCTCCGTGAAGGGGTCGCCGCCGAGCTGCTTCACGCCCAGCGAGATGCGCTCCTTCTCGACATCGACGTCGAGAACCTGGGCGCGCAGCATGTCGCCCTTCTTGAACTCCTCGATGACCTGCTCGCCGGGACGGTTCCAGTCGAGATCCGACAGGTGGACCATGCCGTCGACATCGCCGTCGAGGCCGATGAACAGGCCGAACTCGGTCTTGTTCTTGACCTCGCCCTCGACCTCGGAGCCGACCGGATGCTGCTCGGCGAAGGCCTCCCAGGGGTTCTGGAGGGTCTGCTTGAGGCCGAGCGAGATGCGACGCTTGACCGGATCGACCTCGAGGATCTGCACTTCCACTTCCTGGGAGGTGGAGACGATCTTGCCCGGGTGGACGTTCTTCTTCGTCCAGGACATCTCGGAGACGTGGATCAGGCCCTCGATGCCCGGCTCCAGCTCCACGAAGGCGCCGTAATCGGTGATGTTGGTGACACGGCCCTTGAGCTTGGCGTCGACGGGGTAGCGCTGGGCGATGCCCTCCCACGGATCGGCGAGCAGCTGCTTGATGCCGAGCGAGATGCGGTGGGTCTCGTGGTTGATCTTGATGATCTTGACCTTGACCGTCTGGCCGATGGTCACGACCTCGGACGGATGGTTCACGCGGCGCCACGCCATGTCGGTGACGTGAAGCAGGCCGTCGATGCCGCCCAGATCCACGAACGCACCATACTCGGTGATGTTCTTGACGACGCCGTCGATGACCTGACCCTCTTCGAGGTTGGCCACGAGCTCGGAGCGCTGCTCGGCGCGGCTCTCCTCGAGGACGGTGCGGCGCGACACGACGATGTTGCCGCGGCGGCGATCCATCTTGAGGATCTGGAACGGCTGGGGCGTGCCGAGCAGGGGCGTGACGTCGCGCACGGGGCGGATGTCGACCTGGCTGCGCGGCAGGAACGCCACGGCGCCGTCGAGGTCGACGGTGTAGCCGCCCTTGACCTGGTTGAAGATCGCGCCGGTGACGCGCTCGTTGGCCTCGAACGCCTTCTCGAGCTTGACCCAGCTCTCCTCGCGGCGCGCCTTGTCGCGCGAGATGACGGCCTCGCCCAGCGCGTTCTCGATGCGGTCGACGTAGACCTCGACCTCATCGCCGACGGCGAGATCGCCTTCGCGGCCGGGGCCGTTGAATTCCTTGAGGGCGACACGGCCTTCCGTCTTGGCGCCGATGTCGATGACAGCCACGTCCTTCTCGATCGCGACGACGCGACCCTTGACGACGGACCCTTCGGTGATCTCGTGCTCGAGGAAGCTCTCCTCGAGGAGAGCCGCGAAATCGTCGCGGCTCGGGTTACGCTGCAGGGCGTTACCAGCGGTCATTCTGTCTCCTGACAGGCCTCATCGGAGGCCGGCGTCGGCGGTTCGTGTGACGGGGCACCCTCGGCGATCGCCGCCCGCGATCCCCGGGGGACCGGACGGGCTCACCCCCCGGAAGGAGGGCCGACGCATTCTGAAACGATGGTCGAGGGCCATTCTCCAACGGGACGGAGCGACGCGAAACACGCCCACGCCTCGTCGATTCCAATCGGAGAACGGCGGTTCCATACCGGATCGCGCCGCTTTCGGCAATATGACGCGCGATGAGGTTCGGCGCGGCCATCACGCCGGAGGCCGGCCAGGGCGGCGCGTGTTGCGCAGCCAGACCGCCGAGGCAACGGCCAGGGGTTCGAGGGGCAGCACCACCGGTCCGTGTCGCTTGCCCAGCAATTCGATGCCGGTGAAACGGACTTCGCGAATGGCGAGCCAGACGCCGAACGGAAAGGTGGCATCGGTCCCTTCCAGCGGGCCGAAGCACTCCTCGAATGCAAGCGGATCCACCATGATCTGGTCGTAGCGTGACAGGTGATCCGCCATGGAGACTTTGGAACGGAACAGCACCCGGTCGCGGTGGAACGACGAGAAGCATGGCTCGAATTCGGTCAGCGTCACCCAGAGCTTGCCCCCGATGCGCAGATAGGGCGGGTTCGGGCCGGCATCGCCAAAATTCGCCGGGCTCCACCCGGCTTCGGCCATGAGAGATTCTGCGAGGGTCACGGGTTCGGAAGCCCAGAGGTCGGGCACCGATGAGGTCTGGCCAGACGACAGGGGCAAGTCCGTCAGGCCCACTGGATCGGCTACCGTTCCCATCTCATGTCCGGTACCCAACGCGATCATCGTGATCCCCGGAAAATGCTGCCTCGGCCAGCGAGGGTCGGCAATATTGCGCATTTTCTTGGATTTGGCGACCTGGGATCAGTCGCCATGTCTCGTTATCGTGCCGTTCGACGCCATCCTGAGGGCAACACCGAAGCCCGGACGAAAAAATCCGCACCGGAACTCCGGTGCGGATCGGGTTCGTCCATATCTGACGGCGAGAATCAGTCCTCGTCGTCATCCGTGTCGGTGTTGCGCATGCCCTTGAGCTTGGCGAACACGGAATCGGCGTTGAGCTTCTCGTCGCGCACGGAGCGGTGATGCTCGTCGGTCTCGGTGTAGTCCGTCGCCGTCGAGACTTCCGTCGGCAGCAGCGTGGCGCCACCGTCCGTCGGCAGCACGGCGGGCCGATCCTTGGCCGAACGCTGGACTTCGAAGTCGAGGTCGATCTGCGTGCACAGGCCTAGGGTCACCGGGTCCATGGGCTGGAGCGAGGCCGAGTTCCAGTGCGTGCGCTCGCGGATCTGCTGGATCGTCGACTTGGTGGTACCGACGAGTCGGATGACCTGCGCGTCCTTGAGCTCGGGGTGGTTGCGCAGGAGCCAGAGGATGGCGTTGGGGCGGTCCTGGCGGCGCGAGAGCGGGGTGTAGCGCGGACCCTTGGTGGTGCGCTTGACCTCGGGCAGCTTCACCTTCGAGACGGCGACCTTGAGCTTGTAGTTCGGCACCCGCTGGGCGCGCTCGATCTCGTCGCGGGTGAGCTGGCCCGTGGTGATCGGGTCGAGACCCTTGATGCCGGCCGCGACCTCTCCGTCGGCGATGCCCTTCACCTCGAGGGGGTGCAGCTTGCAGAATTCAGCGATCTGCTCGAAGGCCAGGGAGGTGTTCTCCACCAGCCACACGGCTGTGGCCTTCGGCATCAACGGGCCTTGGGTCATCGGGCAACTCCAACGGTTGGGGCGGGACGGGCGTCGGGGCGCCGCCGACGTGGCGCCGCTCGCTCCGGCCTGGGACTGGCCGGCAGCATCCCGTCTCAACGCTGCAATAGGGGAGTTGCGTCTATACAGGTTGCGGAGGGGGATGCGCAATTGCGATCGCGCGCATCCCGTCCCGCTCAGCACGGTATCAGGTGAACAGGCTGGACACGCTCGATTCCGTCGCGGTCCGGCCGATGGCCTCGCCCAGCAGCGGCGCGATGGTGGCGACCCGGATGTTGCGCGCGAGCTTGACCGCCTGCGTCGGTTGGATCGAATCGGTGATGACCAGCTCCTTCATCCGCGAGGCGGCGATGCGCGAGACCGCGCCGCCCGAGAGCACCCCGTGGGTGATGTAGGCCGACACGTCCTTGGCACCGGCGTTGAGCAGGGCCTCGGCGGCGTTCACCAGGGTGCCGCCGGAATCGACGATGTCGTCGACGAGGATGCAGGACCGACCCTCGACCTCACCGATGATGTTCATCACCTCAGATTCACCGGGGCGCTCGCGGCGCTTGTCGACGATGGCGAGCGTCGCGTCGATGCGCTTGGCGATGGCGCGGGCGCGCACCACGCCGCCGACGTCGGGCGAGACCACCATCCAGTCCTTGGGGTCGAGCCGCTCCTTGATGTCGCGCACCTTCACGGGGGCGGCGAACAGATTGTCGGTGGGGATGTCGAAGAAGCCCTGGATCTGGCCGGCATGCAGATCGAGGGTCATGACGCGGTCGGCACCGGCCTCGGTGATGAGGTTGGCGACGAGCTTGGCCGAGATCGGGGTCCTGCCCGAGGTGCGCCGGTCCTGGCGGGCATAGCCGAAATACGGGATCACCGCCGTGATGCGCCGGGCCGAGGAGCGCCGGGCCGCATCGATCATGATGAGCAGTTCCATCAGATGATCGTTGGCTGGAAACGACGTGGACTGGACGATGAAGACATCCTCGCCGCGGACGTTCTCCTGCAGTTCGACGAAGATTTCCATGTCGGCGAAGCGCCGGACCATGCATTTCGCCAGCGGCAGCTCGAGGTAGGCCGCGATGGCCTCGGCGAGCGGGCGGCTGGCATTGCCGGCGATGATCTTGATCGATGACGTCATGCCGGGGTCTTCATCTCGCGATCCTTCGCCCGCCGAGCCGTCCAACCAGGGTCACGAACCAAATCGTAGAAACCCGGAGCGGTTTGTCGGGCCGGTCCATACCAGCCGACGGGGGGGCGTCACAATGCCTTCACGCACTCTGCCCCTGCGCCCTGCACAGATCAGGGCTCGAGCAGCCGGTGCAGGTGCACGATGAAGTAGCGCGTCTCGGCGCTGTCGACCGTGGATTGCGCCTTGGCCTTCCAGGCGCTCTGGGCGGACGCATAGTCGGGATAGATGCCGACGATATCGAGGTCCTTCACGTCGCGAAAGTTCACGCCGTCGAGGCTTTCCAGTTGCCCACCGAAGACCAGGTGCAGTTTCTGGGCGCTGTCGATAGTGGTTGTCATCGCGGCTCCTTCGTATCGTGCGGCCTGCCTTCGGGGCTGGCTCAGGCATGCGCCGTGCCGCGGTTCGCAAACGCGGCCCCGTTCGTCAACCCACGGGTGGGCAGGCGTGCGCGGCACAGCCGGGGCCGTTCGCGAGGCCGAGCCTTCAGCCTTCGAACAGGGAGCCCTGGACGAGGGCCTTGGCCGCCGGTTTCCGTGGGGCGCGCTTGGGACGTGCCGGTGCCGGAACGCCCTCCCCGCTCGATGCGGCGGCGGTCTCGGCCCGCGCCGCCAGGGTGCCATCGGCGAATTCCAGGGTGAAGCGCTCGGCCGCCGACGCGGCCACGGTGCTGCGCAGGGCCGCGCCCGACCCGTCGCGAACCAGGGCGAAGCCGCGCGCCAGGACGGCGCGGTAGCTCAGAGAAGCGAGGAGGCTCGCCAGGGTCCCGAGGCGGTCGCGGCGGCGCTCCGTGAGTCGGCCGCCGGCCCGGTCGAGGCGGCCCTGGAGGGCATCGAGCCGGTCGCGGCGCCGTGCGCCCTCGGCATCGGCTCGGGCTAAAGTGGCGTCGCGCGCCACGACGAGACGGCGGCCGAGATAGGCCAGGGCTTCGCCCCTGTGGCGGGTGCCATGGCGGAGCGCCGCGCCCGGCCGGTCACCGATGCGGGCCAGACGTCCCCGTGCGGTGGCGAGCGCGAGGGTCGGCGGATGCCGTACGAAGCGCTCGACGAGGCGTGACACTCTCAAACGATGCACGCGGGCATTGCCGGCCAGCGCCGGCCCCAGACGGGCCTCGGCGAGGTCGAGGCGCTGGCGCTTGCCCGCCAGGAAGGTGTCGACCCCAGGCATCGCCCGGACGAGGGCGCGCAGATCGCTGCCCTCCCGGTCGAGCTTGCGCTCGACGGCCTCGCGCTGTCGCCGAGCGAGGTCGGTCACCTCGGCCATGAGGTCCGCGCGCACCGGCACCGCCATCTCGGCGGCTCCCGTGGGAGTCGGCGCCCGCCGGTCGGAGACGAAGTCGATGAGGGTGGTGTCGGTCTCGTGGCCCACCGCGGAGATCAGTGGGATGACCGAGTCCGCGGCGGCACGCACCACCACTTCCTCGTTGAAGGCCCACAGATCCTCGATGGAGCCGCCGCCGCGTGCCACGATGAGCACGTCGGGGCGTGGGATCGCCCCACCGGGGAGCAGCGCGTTGAAGCCCCGGATTGCGGTGGCGATCTCGTCGGCCGCCCCCTCCCCCTGCACCCGCACGGGCCAGACGAGGACTGGACGGGGGAAGCGGTCGGCGAGGCGGTGGAGGATATCGCGGATGACCGCCCCCGTGGGCGAAGTCACCACGCCGACGACGCGCGGCAGGTAGGGAATCGGCCGTTTGCGCTCGGCCGCGAACAGACCCTCGGCGGCGAGCACGCGCTTGCGCTCCTCCAGCAACGCCATCCAGGCGCCGATGCCCGCGGGCTCCAGGGTCTCGATGACGATCTGGTACGAGGATTTGCCCGGAAACGTCGTGATCCGGCCCGTGGCGACGACCTCCAACCCCTCCTGCGGCTTCTGGCGAAGGCGGGCGAACGTGCCCTTCCACACCACCGCATCGATGCGGGCGGTGCCATCCTTCAGGGAGAAATAGGCGTGGCCCGAGCCGTGCTGGCCGCGAAAGCCCGATATCTCACCTCGTAGGCGGACATGGCCGAAGGCGTCTTCCAAGGTCCGCTTCAGGGCCGAGGCAAGGTCGCCGACAGACCATTCGGGGACGTTCGAGACGGGCACGCCGGATCTCGAAACGGCGGAAGGCGGGGGAGGAACGGCCATGGCGGCGAACGCTAGTGTGGGGCGCCGTGCAGGTAAAGGGCGGCACCCTGAGGGTATTCGAGCATCAGGCCGCTCTGAGGTCGACTATAGTAAGATGGAGAGAAGCAGGGCGACGCAGGCGGTGGGGAAAGCGCCGACGGCCAAAGCCCAGTACCAGCTCGGTGCGCTGTGTGAACGGCGATTGTCGTTGCACGCCCGCATTGGCATCCGCCCGCTGACCACATACCGCGCGGCATTGATGCCCTGGAATCTGGGCGAAGCCATCGAATAAGAGACGGATTTGCGACATCCTGGCATGATCCATCTAGAACTCCGGAACGGGCACCGGGTTCCCCATGTCCTGTCGAGAAGATCGGGTTGGGTGTGCGTTGGGGCTCCATCCCGTGCAAAGCCGCGCGGACTGTCCGAATCCGCCTTTTCAAGGGCGCTCTTTTGGGGAAGAGCTTGGCCCATGAACATCCTCCTCATCGGCTCCGGGGGGCGCGAGCATGCCCTCGCCTACGCGCTGACCAAGAGCCCGCTCTGCGAGCGCCTGTTTTCCGCGCCGGGCAATCCCGGAACCGCGGCGTTTGGTCAGAATCGACCGGACCTCGACGTCGCCGACCACGCCGCCGTCCAGGCGTTCTGCGCGCAGAACACCATCGGCCTCGTGGTGATCGGACCCGAGGTGCCCCTCGTGGCCGGCCTCGTGGACGACCTCGCCGCGGCCGGCATCCGCGCGTTCGGTCCGACGAAGGCCGCCGCCCAACTCGAGGGCTCGAAGGGCTTCACCAAGGATCTGTGCGCCGCGTACGGCATTCCCACCGCTGCCTTCGCGCGCTTCACGAATCGTGATGCCGCCCTCGCCTACCTTGCCGAGCGCGGTGCGCCCATCGTGGTGAAGGCCGATGGCCTCGCCGCCGGCAAGGGCGTCGTGGTGGCCGAGACCCTCGATCAGGCCGAGGCCGCCGTGCGGGCCATGCTGACCGAGCCCGGCGCCGAAATCGTCATTGAGGAGTGCCTGTTCGGCGAGGAAGCAAGCTTCTTCGCCCTGTGCGACGGAACGCGCGCCGTCCCCATCGGTACGGCCCAGGACCACAAGCGGGTGTTCGACGGGGATCGCGGTCCCAACACCGGCGGCATGGGCGCGTACTCGCCCGCCACCATCCTCACCCCCGCCTTGGAACGGGCGGTGATGGAGACCATCATCGCGCCGACCCTCGCCGGCATGCGCGCCCGTGGAACGCCGTTCACCGGCATCCTCTATGCCGGCCTCATGCTCACGGTCGATGGGCCGAAACTCATCGAGTACAACACCCGCTTCGGCGATCCCGAGGCGCAGGTGCTGATGCCGCGCCTCGCCGGAGACCTCCTCCCGGCCCTGATCGCGGCCTGCGACGGCAACGTGTCCGGCGTCGATCTCCCGTTCGACGAAAGTCGCGCGGCGCTGACCGTGGTGATGGCGGCGGCCGGTTATCCCGGCGCGGTGATGCGCGGCTCGGTGATCCGGGGGGTCGACGCGGCGGATGCGAGCGACGACGTCATCGTGTTCCAGGCCGGCACCCGCATCGAGAACGGGCAGCTGCTCGCCGATGGCGGACGCGTGCTCACCGTGACGGCCCTGGGGGCCAGTATGATGGAAGCCCAGGCCCGCGCTTACACGGCCATCGCCCGGATCGACTGGCCGGAAGGGTTCTGCCGCCGGGACATCGGCCGCCGCGCCGTGGCCCGCGAGGTCGCCGGCGGGGGGATCTGAAGCGCTGTCCTTCGTCCGTTTGAGGGCGACGCTCCAAATTCCCGTCGTTGTCGCGACTTTCGCCGAAGGCCGGTCTCAGCATTTCGGGGCGATGCTCTGGCGTTCGCCTCGCGGAGCGTAGCCATCCGGTTCGGGCCGGGGAAGCCAAAGGCTCGGCGGTGACCTATCTCGGGAGGCACGGAGCCCCGACCTCGAGCGCAAAGGCATCAGCATGGATACATCGGCAGGCCATGGCCGATACGGCTACAGCGCGCTGCCCGATCGGCCGGTCTACGACTGGCCGGGGGGCAAGCGCTTGGCCGTGTACGTCGCCCTCAACCTCGAAACCTTCGATTTCGGATCTGGGCTCGGCGCCGAGCTCGCGCCCGGAGGCCCCCAACCGGACGTGCTGAACTACGCTTGGCGCGATTGGGGCAACCGCATCGGCGCGTGGCGGATGAAGGCGATGCTCGACAGTCTCGCCCTGCCGGCGAGCGTGCTCGTCAACAGTCGGCTCTATGCGGATTGCCCGGGACTCATCGAAGCGTTCCGGGCCCGTGGCGACGAGATCGTCGGCCACGGCCGCACCAATGCCGAGCGTCAGGGCACCCTAGACGAGGCCGCCGAGCGGCGCCTCATCGCCGAGGCGACGGAGATCCTCGCCCGGCACGAGGGCGAGCCGCCGGCTGGTTGGCTCGGCCCCTGGATCTCGCAATCGCGGGTGACGCCGGATCTCCTGGCCGAGGCCGGGTACCGCTACCTTCTCGACTGGGCGCATGACGATCAGCCGGTGTGGTTCGCGACGCGCGGAGGGCGGCGCATCCTCTCGGTGCCTTATCCGCAGGAACTGAACGATATCCCGGCCATCGTCGCCCGTAAGGACACCGGCCGTCAGTTCGCGGAAGCCCTCGTCGATGGCTTCGACGAGATGCTGGTCCAGTCTCAGGATGCCCCTCTGGTCATGGGGATCGCATTGCATCCCTACATCGTCGGCCAACCACACCGCCTGAAGCCCTTGCGTGCGGCCCTGGAGCACATCGCGGCGCACCGGGACGCGGTCTGGCTCACCACCGCCGGTGCCATCGCCGACCATGTTTACGCGATGGCCGACGGGGCGCCCGCCGTGAACGAATAACGCGTTTCGCGACCCCCAAACAGCGACACCCCGAGGATTTCTCCTCGGGGTGTCGCCTCGACGAAAGCGGCCAGATGATCGGGGCTGGGGACGCTCAGGCCGAACCTGAAGGTCCCGCAGGTCCTAGTACGAGCCGAACTTGTAGTTCAGGCCGGCGCGGACGACGGCGAACTCGGTGCCGGAGTTGCGGCCGGCGAAGCCGGGCTGACGGTAGACGACGTTGTTGGTGTCGACGGCGTAGACGCCGGCGTTGCGGTTGTTCTGGTCGAGGTTGACGTACAGGCCTTCGACCTTGAACGTCACGGCCGAGGACTTGAAGAAGTTGAAGAACGAGTCGGTGGGGAGGGCGTACTCGATGCCACCGCCGGCGGCCCAGCCGGTGCGGAAGCTGTCGTTGCCGCGGAAGCCGCCGAAGGAGCGCTCCTCGCTGCCGGCGCCGTAGGCGAAGCCGCCGGTGCCGTACACGAGGGTGCGGTCGAAGGCGTAGCCGAGGCGGCCGCGGACGGTGCCGAAGTAGTCGAGGCTGGCGGTGCCGCGGGGATCGACGAAGGTGACGCCGGCGACGGGAGCGAAGCCGGGGGTCAGGACGAAGTTGTTCCGGCTACGGCCGAAGTCGACGTACTGGGCGTCGGCTTCGATACCGACGACCACGCCCGAGCCCGGGGTGAACTGGTAGTTGTAGCCGATCTGACCGCCGCCGGTGAAACCTTCGTTCGAACGGTCGGAGTAGGCGACCTGCGAGGGGCCACCGGCGCCGGCAAGACCAGCGGCGCCGCCGCGGACCAGGTTCGGGAACACGTTGTTGTAGACGTTGGTGTCGCGGTTCGAGGCGTCGAAGCCGTAACCGGCGTTGAAACCGGCGTAGAAGCCCGTCCAGGTGAACACCGGCACCGGCACGAACACCGGCGGAGCCGCGCGGCGCGGGCGGCGGCGGTGCTGGCGAGGAAGAGCGTCTTGAACATTGTGTGACTGCCAGAAAAGCTGAGGCGCACTCTCGGTGCGGCGTGACCTGGGCTTAGCAAGGCTTGGCACGACGCTTCTAGTGTATTTCGGCAACACCGAGATTGGATCGCATCATCAATGGAAAAGACCAGTCCTTTACTTTGTGTTTACATTAATTGTTTGAGCGGAGGCGATAACGCAGGGTTTGCCATTCGGTTCCGCGATAGGGTCGCTTTTTTAGGATTTGCCCGAATGGCCCGGGTGATCGCGTGAGCCTCAGTGCGGCGCGAACACCGTGATGTTGCTGTTGAGCTGATAGGCGGGGGCGGGCGGCGTGTTGACGAACCGCAGGCGGATAGGACTTTCGCCGAGGATCGCCCCGAAGGCCGGTGTGACGGAGATCGGAAGGCACCGTGACAGGGCGCCGGTCGCAGCGTCCTCGTAGCGTTTGCGGGCTTCCCCGTCGCCGTTCAGCCGCCGGGCGGTGACGAGGGGCGGCCCTCGCAGGGCGCCCGTCTTGTCGAGGCCGAAGCGGAACGCGATCAACGATCCCTCGGTCCCCGGCGGCACCGACCAGCACGCGGCTAGAGCGGTGCGAAGATCCATCCAGTTGTTGATGGGTGACGGACCCTGGGCCAGGGCGGCTGCGCACAAGACGGTGGACACGCCTCCGAGAAGCGCCGCGCTGAAGGGGCGCCCGCTCGCCCGTGATCGTGTCCGTCCGGTGCGCATGCGCCGCATCTTAGGCGAGCGTTTACGCCTGTGTAAAATCGCCTTGGACTCTTCGCTCAGTGTTCCCGCTCGGGTGGCGCCAGGTCGCCGGGAATCCGACGCGGGTCGCCGTAGAGGTCGTCGAGCGCCCCGAGGACGGCCTTGGTCCAGCGTCCCGTCCCGTCGTCGCCGGGATGCCCGCCGGCATAGGCCTCGATCCAGAAGTCGATCTCCTCGTCGCCGAGGTGGATCGTCCGGATTCGCTGGCGGAGGCGAAGCAGATCGGTGCGTGCGCGCAATTCGACCTCGTCCTCGCGCAGGTCGTCGCGGGCCTCCCGCACGGAGATCAGCTGGGTCGCGGAGGACAGGGTGGTACGGTCGAACGCCAGGACGGCACCCTGCCGAACATCGCGGGCGGTGAGCCCCGCCGCACCGTCGTCCCGGCGGTCCTGCATCGCCTGGGCGACGAGGCCTGCCACGGTGCGATCCCGGAAGAAGCGCAGGCTCGGCCGGTCGCCGTCTCCTGTCGGGGCAACGGACAGTCGGTCGAGGATCCAGGCCTCGACCAGATCGGGTACGACGATGGGGTGATGCAGCTGCATCCCCGCGCTCAGTCCGCCGTCCAGGTCTGACCGTGATACACGAACACGTCCGGCCGGCTCGCCAAGGCGGCGAGGCCCGAAAGGGCCGGGTCGTGGAGGGCGATCACGCTGGTTGGAATCGCCTCCATCTGCGCGACGAAGGGCGGCTTGTGCTCGAAGGCGGCGCGGAAGCTGCCCTGGTGCAGCACATCGATGATCCGGGGGGCGATGCCGCCGCCGATGTAGACCCCGCCGGTGGCGAGGAACGTCAGGGCGAGGTCGCCGCAGACCCGGCCGAGCAGCTTGGCGAAGAGCGCGAGGGCGGCCGCCGCATCCGGGTCCGTGCCGCCGAGTCCTGCCTCGGTGACCGCGGCGGGATCGAGCCTGGGGCCGTCCTCTCCAGTGCGCAGACGATGCAGACCGGCGTGCAGGCGCGACAGGCCTGGCCCGGAGAGCAACGCCTCGACGGTGATCCGTCCCTCGATCCGCTCCAGGTGCGGCCACAGGGCGTGCTCCTCGGCGTCGCTCGGGCCGAAATCCACGTGCCCGCTCTCCGTCGAGACGATGGCGAGGCGATCCCCCACGGGCAGCAGGGCCGCCGCGCCGAAACCCGTGCCGGGGCCGAGGACGAGGCGGGCGCCCTGATCACCCTTGATCCCACCCTCGCGATGGGGACCCACCGGGGTCAACTCGCCGGGACTGATCTCGGCCGCGCCCGCCGCCACCGGCACGTAGTCGTTGACGATCACCGCCCGCGACAGGCCGAAATCCCGGCCGATCCGCGCGCCCTCGATCACCCAATGGGCGTTGGTAAGCTGTACCGCCGGGCCATCGACGCGCGCGGCGACGGCCAGGATGGCCGAGCGCGGCGGCGGACCGCCACCTTCGGCGAGCGCCGCCCGGATCGCGGCGCTCGGGTCTGGATGGCCGGCCGTCTCGACATGGGCGAGAAGGCGCGGCTGTGCACCGGACTTCGGCACCACGGCGAAGCGGGCGTTGGTGCCGCCGATATCGCCGACGAGGACCGGAAATTCGAACATGCGCGCTCCTTCTCGAAAAAGGCCGGGTTCTCAGGTGTGGCTGACGCGGGTGAGGCCGTTCTGGGCGCGGCCGGGTCAGGCCGGCGGCAGGGCGTCGGGATCGATGGGGGCCCCGTCGGCCCAGGCGTAGAGCAGCCGGCGCACGTCCTCCGGAGTGGCGAGGCGCCGTGTGGCGATGGTTTCGGCCGCGCCGATGCGGACGCTGACGCCCCCGCTCGCGTTGACCACCGCGAAGGCCTTCTCGTCGGTGAGGTCGTCGCCGAGGAAGATCGCCCGGCGGCCGGCATAGGGCGGGGCTTGCGCGAACACCCGGATGGCCTGGCCCTTGGTGGCCGAGGCGGGCACGATCTCGCCCACCGCCTTGCCGAGCTGGAGCCGGTAGGCGGCACCCAGGGCATCGGCGGTGATCTTGACCGCCGCTTCCGCGAGCGCCGCGTCGGCCGGACTGGCGAGGCGCCAATGCACCGCCACCGACGCGCCCTTGTCTTCGATCAGAACGGCATCGAGCCCGGCGACGGCCGCGGTCAGGCCGGCCATGCGGGCACGCAGTTCCGGATGGTTCTCGGCGCCTCCCCCGCTCACGATGCCGTCGACCCGCCGCTCGACCCCATGCAGGCCGGCGATATCGAACCGGGCCGGCGCCAGGAAATCGTCGATCACCCCGATGGGCCGACCGGTGACGACGGCGAGCGCGCCGCCGAGGCGGGTGCGCAGCCGCTCCAGGGCGCCCGGCAGGGCCGGATCGACCCGGACCAGATCGGGCCGGGGGGCGATTTCCACGAGGGTCCCGTCGAAGTCGAGGTAGAGGGCGAAGTCGGTCGGCTCGGTCACGCTCTCGGTCACGCTTCGCGTCCCTCCATCCAAGACCGGCCTGCGCTAGCATGACGCGCGCCAGTGGAAAACGGGGCGCGGCCCACGCCGTGCCCTAACTCACGCATCCGTATCCCGACGCCAGGAGCCCGCTGCGCATGTGGCCGACACCGATTCACCCCGGTCCCGACGAGGAGAGCGTCTGGGATTACCCGCGGCCGCCCCGCCTGGAGCGCGTCGCCCGGCGCCTGCGGGTGGTGTTCTCGGGCGAGACCATCGCCAGCACGGTGGCGGGCTGGCGCGTCCTCGAGACCAGCCATCCGCCGACCTACTACATCCCGCCCGCCGACGTGGCCCCAGGCGTGCTCGGCCCGCCGCGCCGGGCCGGCCTCTGCGAGTGGAAGGGCCGCGCCGTGCTCCACGACGTCTCGGCCGGCGGGCGCCGCGCCGAGGGGGCGGCCTGGGCCTATCCCGATCCCACGCCGGATTTTCGCGCCATCGCCGGATACCTCGCCTTCTATGCCGGACCGATGGACGGCTGCTTCGTCGGCGACGTCCGCGCCACGCCGCAGCCCGGCGGGTTCTACGGCGGTTGGATCACGCCGGGCCTCGTCGGCCCGTTCAAGGGTGGTCCCGGCTCCATGGGTTGGTAGGACCATGGCGCCGGGGTTGCGTCCCCGCCAGGCCCGGCTACATGCCGTCACGGTGTGATGGAGCGATGGCATGCACGGTGAGATCGACGTCGAGGCGCGGGCGGTGGGGCTGTGCCCGGATCGCCTGGGGCGAATCGACGGCTGGATGGAGCGGCTGGTGGCCGACGGGAAGCTCGCCGGCCTCTCGGTGATGGTGGCGCGGGCGGGCAAGACCGCGTATTTCCGCACCCACGGTCTCGCCGACATCGCCCGGGAGAAGCCGTTCGCCCCCGACACCATCGCGCGCATCTATTCGATGACGAAGCCGCTCACCTCGGTGGCGGTGATGATGCTCTACGAAGAGGGGCGCTTCCAGCTCGACGATCCCATCACCCGTTTCCTGCCGGAATTCTCCGACATGCGGGTGCTCACCGGCGGCAACCGGGTGAAGTTCGACAGCGAGCCGGCGCAGCGCGCCATCACCATCCGCGACCTCCTCACCCATACCTCCGGCCTGACCTACGGCTTCATGGAGGCCACCCTCGTCGATGGCCTCTACCGCCAGAACGGCGTCGATTTTGGCGAGGCGCAGACCGACAGCCTCGCCACCGTGGTGGAGCGCCTTGCCCGCCAGCCCCTGCTGGCCCAGCCCGGGGCCGAGTGGAACTACAGCGTCGCCACGGACGTCCTCGGTTACCTCGTCGCGGTCGTGTCCGGCCAGGACTTCGCGGAGTTCATGCGGGAGCGCGTCCTGGCGCCGCTCGGCATGCTCGACACGGATTTCTTCGTTCCACCCGACAAGGTCGAGCGGTTCGCGGCGAATTACAGTCTGTTTCGCGAGCGCAGCCTGAAGCTCTACGACGATTGCGTCGGGAGCCGGTTCGCGCGTCCGCCGGTGGTGGCCTCCGGCGGCGGCGGCCTCGTCTCCACGGCGGGGGACTACATGCGCTTCTGCCGCTTCCTCCTGGCGCGCGGAGAACTCGACGGCGTGCGGCTGCTGGGGCGCAAGACCGTCGATCTCATGCTCACGAACCACCTCGACGGCGATCTGGCCGCCATGGGCCAGCCGCGCTTCTCCGAGACGGCCTATACGGGCATCGGTTTCGGGCTCGGCTTCTCGGTGATGCTCGATCCGGCCCGTGCGCAGATCGTCGGGACGCCCGGCGAGGCCGCCTGGGGCGGGCTCGCCAGCACCGCATTCTGGGTCGACCCGGCCGAGGATCTCGCGGTGGTGCTCCTCGCCCAGCTCATCCCGTCCTCGGCCCTGCCGATCCGCCGGGAGTTGCGGGTGCTGACCTACGCCGCCCTGGTGGACTGATCCAGAGCTACAAAAAGCCGGCTCCGCTGGGCGAAGCCGGCTCGAAATTTTCCCGATGAGTCCTGCCGCCCGATGCGGGCGACGCGCGATCCTACTCCGCCGCGGGGGCGGCGGGTGCGGTTCCGGGAGCGGCCGGCTTCGCGCCCGGCTTCGGGGCCGCGGGCTTGGGCGCCCATTCGGCGTCGGAACGCGGGCCGCCGGGCTGGTTCGTCGCCGCGGTGAGCTGGCCCGGAACCACGTCGTTGACCTTGCTCCAGGTCTGCGATCCGCACAGGAACCCGAGCATGCAGCCCCGCACGGACAATTCGGTGGGCTGATCGGCCCACATGGTCACGTCGTAGAACTTGCCCTCGTCGGCGTTGTAGATCTTCCCGGCGTAACGGGCGTCGGCATCCGGCTTCAGACCCATGATGAGCTGGTGCCCCAGCGACGGGCGTGCCTGCTTCTTGGTGTCGGGATTCTTGAAGTCGACGCGGGGCTGGCCCTTGTCGTTCAACGGCACCTTCAGCCAGACGACGTAGCCGCACAGGTTGGTGTTCTGCGGACCGCATTTCTCGACGCGGATGCGCGCGCGGCCATCCTCGGTGAGGTAGGTCCCGGTCGCGTCGTTGGGCGTGGCGGCCAGGGCGGACCCGGGCAGCGTGGCCAGGGTCAGGCCGGCCAGAGCGGCGAGGGTCGATCGGTCGATCATCTGTTGGACATCCTCAAACTTCGAAAACCTGCCGGGCGGCGCCATCAGCCGTGTCGTGTCGGCCCGCCGGAGCCGCGCCGGACGACCGTCACCGGGCCACACGCGGTCGTCGCCCCGTGCGGTGATGCCCCGCCTTCGGACGCGAAGGTGACCGGATCATGACCACGACGCCCTGCCGTCGCTGGAATCCGGTTCGCAGGTCGTCGGTCCGGACCCGAACGCAAAAAGCCGGCGCTTTCGCGCCGGCTCGTAGAGCTTCGTGATGGGGGCGCGCTTATTCGGCAGCGGTCATCTCGGCCGTGAAGTGACCGCACCAATCCTTGGACGCCACCACCGGCCAAAGGCCCGGGGACTTCGGCTCCGGCTGGCTCACGGGCGGATTGAAGCGGCACAGGCCCGCATCGCCGGCTGCCGCGCCGCCGTTGAGCTTGTGATCGTCGAAGAAGCGGCAGCTCTCGCAGGCGTTGCTGTGGTTGCTGGTCATCGTGTCTCTCCCGGTCGGATGGGCAGTCGCTCCACCCGTTCTGTTCTTAATTAGAATAACTCCAATCAAGCGTCAACGTCGTTTTCGGCGCTTGGTCGTCGTCGGTCCGTTGGTGTGCCTGGAATTCCGCTTTGCTGCTGGATCGACCGTCACGATCCGCGCTTCGGCTTGACGGGGTGATCGGCGAAGTCCTAGCGTGACCGTGACGGTTCCTCTTCGGAGGATCAAAAGGGAACGCGGTGAGGGCTTCGGCTCGATGCCGCGGCTGCCCCCGCAACTGTAAGCGGCGAGCCCATCATCAACACGTCACTGGGTCTTCCGGATCTGCCAAGATCCCGGCCTGGGAAGACGATGAGAGGGCGGTGACCCGCGAGCCAGGAGACCTGCCGTCAGTCGTGGTCACACGCGAAACGCATCGGGCGGGGTGTCCTGATGGGTGTCGGGGCGTTCGCATGCCGCGAACGGATCGGCCTCGTTCGCGGTGACGTGCCACACCGCGCCCCGTGCGCGCCCGCCGTTTCCGCATGCGCCCGCCCGAACCACTGCCTTCATTGCCTATCGATCGTGATCGCGTACCGCACCCGTGCGGCCGTCGAGCTCATGCGTCGTCGCACGAAAAGGCTTGGCCAGGACTGAACGATTGTAACATTATAACATTCGTTTTAGGCGTAGTGGAAGCGTCGTCGCGTACGTCGCGCGCCCTCGGACAATTCGCATCGCCATGCTGTTTCCACGTTCCTGCCTCGCGCATCATCCCGGCCCCGGTCCCGGGATCGTCGGAGGATGTCTTCTCCTTGTCCTTGCTCCCATCGCGGCCTCGGCGCAGGAGCCGGCCGTCACCCTCGACACCCTGTCGGTGGCCGGTTCCGGCGTCGCGCCCGCCGGGCTCAACCTGCGCACGGTGGATCGCGGCGCCAGCCGCCTCGGTCTGACGCCCCTGGAGACGCCGGCCAGCGTCGACGTGATCGCGGGCGAGACCGCGCGCCGGCGTGGCCAGAACACCGTCGCGGAGGCCGTGACAGAGAACGCCACCGGCATCACCACCGTGGCGGCCCCCGGCAACGGCAATGGGGCCTTCACGGCGCGCGGATTCGCCGGCCCGAACTCGATCCAGCAGCTCTACGACGGCACGCGCCTCTACGTGGGCGCCGGCACCGTCACCTTCCCGTTCGACACCTGGAACGTCGAGCGCATCGAGGTCCTCCGCGGCCCGGCCTCGGTACTCTACGGCGACGGGGCCATCGGCGGCGTCGTCAACGTGGTGACGAAGAAGCCGGTGTTCACGCCTATCAACGAGGCCCGCGCGGCCCTGGGCTCGGACGGTCTCGCCCGCCTCGCCCTCGATTCCGGCGGCCCCATCGGTGAGGCCCTGGCCTACCGCTTCAACATCAGCGGCAACCGGTCCGGCGGCTGGATGCAGCCCGACGGAGATTTTCGCAACCTCGCGGTCTCCGGCGCGCTGACCTTGCAGGCGGCCCCCGACCTCGCCTTCACACTCAGCCACGACCTCGGCTACCAGGAGCCCGCCCGCTACTGGGGTACGCCGCTGGTCAACGGGCGGATCCTCGATTCCATCCGGTTCAACAACTACAACGTCCGCGACGCCAAGATTTTTTGGACGGACAACTGGACCCAGCTCAGGACCGAGTGGAGCCCGAGCGCCGACATCACCGTGCGCAACACCGCCTACCGGCTCCAGAGCCGGCGCCAGTGGCTCGACGTCGAGCAATACGCCTTCAACCGAGGCACCGGCCGCATCGACCGCTCGGACTACCTTGAGATCTACCACCAGCAGGAACAGGTCGGGAACCGCCTCGACGCGACGGTCCGGGGCACCCTGTTCGGGTTCCGCAACGAATTTCTGGCCGGGTTCGACGTCAATCACATCGCCTTCCGGCACACTAACAACTTCCAGTCCGAGGGCGGCGGTCTCACCACGAGCGTCGATCCGTTCGCCTACGATCCCGGCCTGTTCCCGGCCAACGGCCGCGCCTCGCCCGCCTATGCCACGTCGACCAACCAGGCCTCGGTCTTCGCCGAGAACCGCCTGATCCTGTCGGATCAGCTCTCGCTGCTGACGGGCGTGCGCTTCGACGCCCCGACCCTGAACCGCCGGAACCTCGTCTCCGGCGCCACCTTCCAGCGCGACTTCCAGGCCCTGAGCTACCGCTTCGGTGCCGTCTACGCCCCGACGCCCGACCTCTCCCTCTACGCCCAATACGCCACCGCCACCGATCCGGTGGGGAGCCTCATCACCCTGTCGCAGAGTCTGGCGAACTTCCGCCTCTCCACCGGCCAGCAGGTCGAGGTCGGCGCCAAGGGCATCGCCTTCGGGGGGCTGGCCGAGTGGACGCTCGCCGGCTACCGCATCGTCAAGGACAACCTCGTCTCCACCGTGCCGGGCCAGCCCACCGTCTCGACCCAGGTCGGCCGGCAATCCTCGCAGGGCGTCGAGGCGGCCGTGTCCCTTCACCTGTTCGACGCCTGGCGGGTGGATGCCAACGTCGCCCTCCTCCACGCCCAGTACGACGATTTCAATCAGGCGGTGGCTGGTGCGGTGGTGTCCTATGCCGGTCGTCAGCCCATCGACGTGCCGGAGCGCGTCGCCAACCTCTGGGTGAACTGGGCCTTCGCCCCGGCCTGGGAGGCGCGCATCGGCGTGCAGTATGTCGGCGAGACCTTCAGCGATTTCGGCAACATGGCCCGGCGCCCGGACTACGCCCTGCTCAATGCCGGGCTCGACTATCAGGTCGGGCCGGCCTCGCGCCTGTCGGTGCGGGCCTACAACCTCGCCGACACGGTCTACGCCATCAGCGGCAACGCCGTGAACGGGGTCGGCACAAACTGGCTCCTCGGCCGGCCACGCTCGTTCGAGGTCGCCTACAGCGTCAGCTTCTGACGCGCCGTGCGCCGCCTCCTGAAACCAATGCAGCGGTGGCTGATCCTCGGCCACCGCTGGCTCGGCATCGCCACGGGGATGTTCCTCGCCACCTGGGTCCTATCGGGCCTGGTGATGATGTACGTCCCCTTCCCCAACCTGACGGAGGCGGCGCGGCTCGCCGGCCTGCCCCCCATCGCCTGGGATCGGGTGCGGCTCGGCCCCGACGCGGCGCTGAAGCCCCTCGGCCTGACGCGCCTGCCCCTCGCCCTGTCGCTCGGCATGCGCGGCGATGCGCCGGTCTACCGGACCATCCTCCCGACGGGCGAACTCGGGACGGTCTCGGCCGAGACCGGCGCGGTGCTGGGACCCTTGTCGGGGGTGGAAGCGCTGGCCCTCGTTCGGGCCCGGGGTGGGACCGGTCCGAACCCCAGCGTGACGACGATCCAGCGCGACCAGTGGACCGTGACGGCGCGCTACGATCCGTTCCGCCCGTTCCACGTCGTCGCCCATGACGATTCCGCCGGCACCGAGCGCTACGTCTCGCAGGTCACCGGCGCCGTCGTTTTAGAGACGACGCGGTTCGCGCGCGGCTGGAACTGGCTCGGGTCGATCCCGCACTGGATCTACCTCACGCCCCTGCGCGCCCGGGCCGAGCTGTGGCGCGACGTGGTGCTGTGGATCTCCGGCATCGCCGTGGCCGGTGTCCTGAGCGGCCTCGTCCTCGGGGTCTGGCGCCTGCGCCTGCGCCGGCCCTACGCTATGGGAGTCTCGCCCTATCGCGGCGTTATGCGTTGGCATCACCTGTTCGGGATCGTCGGCGGCGTGGCGCTCCTCGGCTGGGTCGCGAGCGGTTGGCTGTCGATGAACCCGAACCGCTGGTTCTCCGGGCCGAGCCCAACACCCGCCATGCGGAGCGCCGTCATGGGAGAAGCGCCCCTCCCCGGCTTCGACGCCCTGCGCACCGTCGCCGTGTCCGGTCCCGTCGAGATTCGGTTCACCGGCATCGCCGAACAGGTCCACGCGGTCGCCACCAATGCGGACGGGCGACGCCATGTCGAACCGCCTGTGGCGCCGCAATCCTTGAGCACGGCGGCGGCGCGCATCCTGCCGGGCGCGCAGGTCGTCGCGGCCGAGACCCTGACGGCCTACGACGCCTATTGGTACCCGCACCACGAGACACGGGTGCTGCCGGTGTTGCGCGTCCGGTTCGACGATCCGGCGGAGACCTCGGCCTATCTCGACCCGGAAACGGGCGAGATCCTGATGCGTCTCGACCGAAGCGGCCGGGCCAACCGCTGGCTGTTCTCCGCCCCCCACCGCTTCGATTTCGCGATCCTGACGCGCCACCGCCCGGCCTGGGACCTCGTCCTGTGGACCCTGAACGGGCTCGGCGCCGGCATCGCTCTCACGGGGATCGTGCTCGGCTGGCGGCGTCTGCGCCGCCCCGCGCCGTCTCGATGACGCGCCTCACACGTCGAGGTTGGCGACGCTGAGCGCGTTGTCCTGGATGAACTCGCGGCGGGGCTCGACCACGTCGCCCATGAGCTTCACGAACAAGTCGTCGGCGTCCTGGGTGTCCTTGACCTTCACCTGGAGGAGCGAGCGCACGTCGCGGTCGAGGGTGGTCTCCCAGAGCTGCTGGGCGGTCATCTCGCCCAGACCCTTGTAGCGCTGGAGCTGGAGACCCTTGCGGCCGAACGCCATCACCGCCTCGAACAGGCCGACGGGGCCGTGCAGGGTCGTCTCGTCGCCCTTGCGGGCGTAGGTGACGGGCTCGTGATAGATCTCGCGCAGGGCCTCGGCCCGGTCGGCGAGCCGCGTCGCTTCCTGCGAGGCGATGAGCCCGGCATCAAGGGTCGCGACCTGACGCACCCCGCGCAAGGTCCGGCTCATGACGTAGCCGCCCTCGCTGACGGAGCCTTCCCAGCCCTGCTCGATGTCGTCGGCGATCCGGTCGAGGCGTCGGGCCACCCGGTCGGCCAGAACCTCGGCCTCCGCCGCGTTCTCGTCGACATTGACCCGGAAGGCGCCGGCGATCATCGCCTGCTCGACCACGGCGCGGTCGTAGCGGGTGTGGAGCGCCTGCATCAGGCCGCGGAACTGGCGCGCCTCCTCGACGAGGGCCTTCAGTTGCTGGCCGCCGAACTCGGTGCCGGAGGCCAGGCGCAGCACCGCCCCGTCGACGCCCGCGTCGATGAGGTAGTCCTCGAGCGCGCGCTCGTCCTTGAGGTAGATTTCCCGCTTGCCCTTCGAGGCTTTGTAGAGGGGCGGCTGGGCGATGTAGAGGTGCCCGCGCTCGATCACCTCCGGCATCTGCCGGTAGAAGAACGTCAGCAGCAGGGTGCGGATGTGCGAGCCGTCGACATCCGCGTCGGTCATGATGATGATGCGGTGGTAGCGCAGCTTCTCCGGGTTGAAGCCCTCGCGGTCCGTGGACGAGCGGCCGATGCCGGCGCCGAGCGCCGTGATCAACGTGCCGATCTGGTCCGACGACAGCATCCGGTCGGCGCGCACCCGCTCGACGTTGAGGATCTTTCCGCGCAAGGGGAGAACCGCCTGGAAGGTGCGGTCGCGACCCTGCTTGGCCGAACCGCCGGCGGAATCGCCCTCCACCAGGAGGATCTCGCACTTCGACGGGTCGCGCTCCTGGCAATCGGCGAGCTTGCCCGGCAGGGAGGCGATGTCGAGGACGCCCTTGCGCGTCACCGTCTCGCGGGCCTTGCGCGCCGCCTCGCGGGCCGAGGCCGCCAGGATCACCTTGCCCATGACGGATTTCGCCTGGGCGGGGTTCTCCTCGAGCCAGTTGGACAGGCCCTCGTTGAGGACGTTCTCCACCGCTGGCCGTACGGCTGCCGTGACGAGCTTGTCCTTCGTCTGCGAGGAGAAACTCGGTTCCGGCACCTGCACGGAGATCACGGCCGTGAGGCCCTCGCGGCAATCCTCGCCCGTGAGCGTCACCTTCTCGCGCTTGGCGATGCCCGACGATTCCGCGTAGCCCGTCACCTGGCGGGTCAGCGCGGCGCGGAAGCCCGCCATGTGGGTGCCGCCCTCGCGCTGGGGGATGTTGTTGGTGAACGGCAGCACGGTCTCGTTGAACGAGTCGTTCCACCAGAACGCCACCTCGACGCGGATCCCGTCGCGTTCGGACCGCACCATGATGGGCTTGGCCATCCCGTCGATGGGTTTGCGCGAGCGGTCGAGGTAGCGCACGAACGCCTCGACGCCGCCCTCGTAGTACAGCTCCTCGCGCTTGTGCTCGGCATGGCGTGCGTCGGTGAGGACGATCCGCACGCCGGAATTGAGGAAGGCGAGCTCGCGCAGGCGCTTCTCCAGGGTGGCGTAGTCGAACTCGATGCTCGTGAAGGTCTCGGTGGATGCGAGGAACGACACCTCGGTGCCGCGCCGCCCGTTGCCGTCGCCGACCACCACCAGCGGCGACACTGCGTCGCCGTGGCGGAACTCCATGGCGTGTTCCTTGCCATTGCGCCAGATGCGCAGGCGCAGCCATTGCGACAGGGCGTTGACCACGGAGACGCCGACGCCGTGAAGGCCGCCGGAGACCTTGTAGGAGTTCTGGTCGAACTTACCGCCCGCATGGAGCTGGGTCATGATGACCTCGGCCGCCGAGATCCCCTCCTCCTTGTGGATGTCGGTGGGGATGCCGCGGCCGTTATCCGAGACGGTCACCGAGCCGTCGGCGTTGAGCGTGACGGAGACGAGGTCCGCGTGGCCCGCGAGCGCCTCGTCGATGGCGTTGTCCACCACCTCGTAGACCATGTGGTGCAGGCCCGAGCCGTCGTCGGTGTTGCCGATATACATGCCCGGTCGCTTGCGCACGGCATCGAGGCCCTTGAGGACCCGGATGGATTCCGCGCCGTAGGCCGCGGCCGCGCTGTTGTGGGTGGCGTCTGAGCTGTTGTGAGTCGTGTCGGACATGAAGTTCCTCGGGCAGGCGGGTCCGGGCGTGATCCTTCGTGCCCCGGCGCGAGCCCCGGACACGCCTGCAATGCGTCAACGGCCTTTATAAGCCTTCCGCCTTGAAAAAGCATTGCTTTCGCTGTGCGTGGCGGGGGCTGACGGGTGCCCCGTCCACGGTGTCGTCGCGTCGGGTCAATCCTGCAGGAACGGGTTCGTGAGACGCTCCTCGCCGAGCGTGCTCGTCGGGCCGTGGCCGGGGATGAAGGCGATGTCGTCGCCGAGTGGCAGGACCTTCTCCTTGATGGCGCGGATGAGCTGGTCGTGGCTCCCGCCCGGCAGGTCCGTGCGGCCGACCGACCCCTTGAACACAACGTCGCCCACCAGCGCGAAGCGCGCGTCCCGGCTCACGAACACCACGCTGCCCGGCGAATGGCCCGGCGCGTGGAGGATGTCGAAGGCGAGGCCCCCCACCGTGACGGCGTCCCCCTCCACCAGCCAGCGGTCGGGCGTCACGGCCCGCGCCCCTTCGATCCCGTAATTGGCGCCCGTCTCCGGCAGGCTGTCGAGCAGGTAGCGGTCGGCTTCGTGCGGACCTTCGATCGGCACCCCGAGGCGCTCGCGCAGTTCGTCCGCGCCGCCGGCGTGATCGATGTGGCCATGGGTGAGCAGGATCTTCTCGATGGTGATGCCCTGGGCCTGGATCGCCGCCTCGATCCGGTCGAGGTCGCCGCCCGGATCGACCACGGCGCCGATCTTGGTCTCGTCGGACCAGATCAGGGTGCAATTCTGCTGGAAGGGCGTCACCGGGATGATTCCGGCGCGGGGCGTGCCTGGCATCGCGTCTCTCGCACATGCGCCTCGAGGGCGCGGAAACTGCACATGCGCCCCGAGAGGCGCGGAAACTCCACCGGCGCCGGGAGGGCGCGGGAAGCCGCCTGTCTAGCGCGAGATGACGGGTTGGGCGAATCCGCCGCGTGATCATCGCCGTCAAACTTCGGCCTCGCCAAGGGCCTAGCCGAACCGTACCACGCCCAGGCTCGTTGTCAGGGCGCCGCCTCCTCCCCAGTCGAGTCCCAAGCGCACATGCTGAAAACAGCCTTCGTCGCCGCGCGCGACCGGCAACGCCTCGGCGAGATTGCCTCCGTGCTCATCGGCTACGGGGTCACCAAGGTGGTCGAGCGCCTCGGCATCGCCCACGTGGCGCGTTTCGCCAAGCGCCGCACGCCCCGTGTCGATATCGCCCGCCTGTCGCAGCCGCAGCGCGTGCGCCGGGCCATCGAGGCCCTCGGGCCCACCTTCGTCAAGCTCGGGCAGATCCTGGCGAGCCGCCCCGACCTCCTGACCCCGGAATGGACCGAGGAACTCGAGAAGCTCCACAGCCAGGTCGCGCCGATCCCGTGGGAGCGAATCCAGCCGCAGCTGGAGGAGGACCTCGGGGCGCCGGCCGACGAGGTCTTCGCCGAGTTCGACAAGGTGCCGCTTGCCGCCGCCTCCATCGCTCAGGTCTACCGGGCACGGCTCCACACCGGCGAGGAGGTGGTGGTCAAGGTTCTGCGCCCGGGCTTGCGCAAGATCATCGAGGCCGACCTGCGGCTCCTGGCCCATGCCACCCGCGTCGTCGTCACCGAGTGGCCGGAATTCGGGCGCTACCAGCCGCAGGAGCAGATGCGGCACCTGGCCAGCGGCCTCTACGGTGAGCTCGATCTCATCAACGAGGCACGCAACTGCGAGACCATCGCGGCGATCTTTGCCGACCGCGAGGACATCGTGGTGCCGAAGATCCACTGGGAATGGACCTCCGAGCGCGTCCTCGTCCAGGAGTTCATCCACGGCATTCCGCCCAACGACCACGCCCGCCTCGACGCCGCCGGCATCGACAAGGTGGTGCTTGCCCAGAAGGGCACCGACGCCTTCCTGCAGATGGCTCTGATCGAGGGCGTGTTCCACGCCGATCCGCATCCGGGCAACATGCTGATCATGACCGGCGACCGGATCGGCTTCATTGATTTCGGCATCATCGGCCGCCTGTCGGAGCGCCGCCGCACCCAGCTCCTCATGCTCATCGGCTCGATGCTGAAGGAGGATGCCGACGGGCTCATGGCCGTGCTCCTCGACTGGACCGGATCGAGCAACCCGGATCTGACCAAGCTCGAAGCCTCGTCGCAGGCCTTCATCGCCCGCCACACCGGGGCATCCCTCGATTTCGGCGCCCTGCTCACCGACTTCATGACCATGGCTCGCGAGAACGATCTCGCCATGCCCACCGACCTCGCCATCCTGTTCAAGGGGCTGGTGACCGCCGACGGGGTGATGCGCCAGCTCGACCCGAATTTTGACCTGTTCTCGGCCGCCGGCCCCACGGTGAAGCGCAAACTCGCCTCGCAGTTCTCCATCAAGGGCCTGACCCGCAAGGTGGAGGCGGTGGGCGCCGGCCTGTTCGGCGCGGCCTCCGAACTGCCGACCCTGATTCACCTCATGCTGGTGCGCCTGAAGCAGGGCCGCGTCACCGTCGAGATCGAGCTGAAGGGCATCGAGAAGCTCACCCGCGGCATCGAGCGCGCCGCCGCCCGCATAGCCGTCGCCCTCATCGTCGCGGCCTTCGCGACGCAGCTGGCGCCCCGGTTCATGGATCTCGGCACCCCGGCCTTCGTCACCGTGGGGGCGATGGTGTGCGTGATCGGGATCGGTTGGCTGGTGCTGCTCGGGCGCAACAAGTAGGCGAAAACCGCTGAACCGAACTGGATTTCCCGGAGGCCGGGTCGGCCCAAGCGCCACCTTAAATCAGCCGCGTTGTGCGGCGCAGTCTTGGCCGCAGTCGCGCGCCGACCCGCCGCGCCCCGAAGATCCCCTGCTCGGCTTTCATGAACATCATTCTGATCAAGCTGTTTGCGACGGCCCTGACGCTGAGTCAGGTCACGACGCGGTCGGATGCGGTGAAGACCCAGTTCGATCCGGTGGCCGACAAGGGGCAGGTCGTGCAGATCCTGCGCGACGGCTGCGCCCACATGCGCAAGGCCTTCGACATCGAGGACATCAACCTCGACGAGCTCATCTCCACGGCGATGGAAGATCCGACCGCCATCGCGGGCGCGAGCGCGCCGAAGCTCCTGCACGGCCTCGACATCGGTGAGCTCAACGTCAGCTACCGCCAGTTCTGCAAGGGCGAGAACCCCAAGGATTCCCCCTTCGATGCGGGCGAGGTCATCGCCTTCTACAACAAGGCCGTCCTCGACCTGCCCTCGGCCGAGGCCCTGAAGGAGCGCAAGCTGCCGGGCGCCAGCCTCATCCTCGACGGGGCGGGTAAGCGCTACGCCGAGGCCTTCGAGGCCAACGGACGGCGCCTCAGCGTGCCCATCGCGGAGGTGCCGGCGATGGTGCAAAAGGCCTTCGTGGCGGCGGAGGACAAGCGCTTCGAGACCCACCACGGCATCGACGAGCGCGGGGTGATCCGCGCCTTCATCGGCAACCTCGCCTCCCCGGGCCGGCCGGCCGGCGGCTCGACCATCACCCAGCAGGTGGTGAAGAACCTGTCGGTGGGCGACGACGTCACCTACGAGCGCAAGATCCGCGAGATGATCGTGGCATCCCGGCTCGAGCGCATCCTGCCGAAAGCCGGCATCCTCGAACTCTACCTCAACGGCATCTATCTCGGGCGCGGCGCCTATGGCATCGAGATGGCCGCGCGCAGCTATTTCGGCAAATCGGTCGGCCAGCTCACGGTGCCGGAGGCCGCCCTTCTGGCCGGCATGCCCAAGGGGCCGAACTTCTACAATCCCGACAAGTACCCCGATCGCGCCCGGGAGCGCCGCGCCTACGTGCTGGCCCGGATGAAAGAGGAGGGCGTCATCACCGAGGCCCAGCTCGTCCAGGCCGCCAATGCGCCCCTCGGCCTCGCCTCCATGGAGGCGGCACGGCGCGATTCCGGTTTCTACTTCGTCGATCACCTCACCCGGGAGACCCGGACCTTCGCGGGGATCGACTCCCTGACTTCGGCTTCGCACACCGTGCGCTCCACCCTCAACGCCGGCCTCCAGACCGCCACCGAGACCGCCCTCCAGGACGGACTCGCCAGCTACGAGCGCGCCACCGGGCGCCAGCGCTACGAGGGGCCGGAACTCAACCTCGCCGAGGCGGTGCGCAAGCTCGACGGGGCCGCCCCCGCCCCCGAGGGCTCGACGCTCTCCGTGCCGCTCCTCGTCGGCGGCGAGACCAAACCCTCCGAGGCCTCCAAATCCGTGCCCACGGGCACGAAGGCCGAGCGCAAGGCGGCACGGGCCGCGGCTGTGGCCGCCGCCAAGGTGACGTCCCCGAAGCCGGCTGGTCCCAAGCCCACCTGGCAGCGCGCCCTGGAGAACGCGCGGCCCGTCCTCTACGATGTGCATTGGCCGCTGGCCGTGGTGCTCGATCCCGGCCGCGGCGGTCCGGCGAAGGCGGGTCTGGCCGACGGGCGCACGATCAGCCTGGAGCCCGGTCCGGCGCGCGGTCGGCTCGCCCCCTACGACGTGGTGCGGGTGAAGCTGCGCGATCCCTCAGCCAAGACCCCGCGCGCCGACCTGCGGGTGCGCCCGAGCGTCCAGGGCGCCGCCCTGGTGCTGGAGAACCGCACGGGGCGCATCCTCGCCATGGCGGGCGGCTTCTCCTACCCCGTGAGCCAGCTTAACCGGGTGACCCAGACCGTGCGCCAGCCGGGCTCGACCCTGAAGCCCGTGACCTATCTCGCCGCCCTCAATGCCGGCCTGCAGCCCAACACCCTGGTGATGGATGCCGCCGTGACGCTCCCGCCCATCGGCGGGGTGGGCGATTCCTGGTCGCCGAAGAACTACGACGGGGGTGGAGCCGGGGCCACGACCCTGCGGCGCGGCCTCGAATTCTCGAAGAACCTCGTCACCGCGCGCCTGCTGCAGGGCGGCATCGCCGACAAGGCGCCGGCGAGCCTGCAGAAGGTCTGCGACCTCGCCCTCGAAGCCCAGCTCTACGCCGAGTGCGAGCGCTACTACCCCTTCGTGCTCGGCTCCCAGCCCGTGCGGATGGTGGATCTCGCGGCCTTCTACGCGGCCATCGCCAACGAGGGCGCGCGCCCGGCCCCCTACGCCCTCGAATCCGTGGAGCGGGACGGCAGGGTTCTCTACACCCGCAGCCCCCGCGAGCCCGTGCGCATCGCCTCGGCCGACCGGGTGGCGTTCTACCAGCTGAAGACCATGCTCCAGGGCGTGACCCAGCACGGCACGGCCGCGGCGCTGAGCCGGTTCTCGTCCGCCATCGCCGGCAAGACCGGCACCTCGGAGAACGAGAACGACGCGTGGTTCGCCGGCTTCACCAACGAGATCACCATCGTGGTCTGGGTCGGCTACGACAACGCCGACGGCACGCGAAAAACCCTCGGGCGTGGTCAGACCGGTGGGCATCTCGCCGTGCCCATCGCCGGGTCGATCCTTCAGGCGGCCTGGGCCAACGGCGTGCCGCGCACCAACCTCGCGCCGCCCTCGGCCGAGGCCCGGCCGTATCTGGCCGACCTGCCCATCGACGCCCGCAGCGGCGAACAGGTGTCGGGCGGCGGCTTCCTCGAGCATTTCCGCCTCGCCAATGGGCGCATGGCCGACACCCAGTACAAGCTCCTGCCGCGCGAGACCCGGACCGCCATGCGGCCCGACGCGGAGGATGGCGACCTCGGCGGAGCGGAGGACGGGGCGGATGTGGCCGGCGACCTCTTCGGCTCCCTGCCGGGCCGGCGCGCGGAGCCCGATGTCCTCGACCCGTTCGGCGAATCCCGGAGCCGGACCCCGAGCCGCCGGGCGCAGCGCGACCCCGATCCGGTCTGGCCCGGCACCCAGCGCTCGCCTTTCGGCGACGAGGAGGTCTATGCCCGTCCGCGCCGCCGCGATCCCGACTACCTGTTCGGGGACGACCCGCGCTACTGACCCGTCATTCCGACCCGCTTCGCCCGACCGGCGACGAGCGGGTCTCCCTCCCCCGTGGAGAGGGACCAGGGGGCGTCGGCCTGCGCCGAGCGCGGGCCGGCAACCCCCACCTCCCCTATCCCGAACGACCAAAGGCTTCGACGTGCCGATGCACCCTTCCGCGTTTCTCCGTCTCGCCGCCCTGTTGGCCCTGTCCCTCCCCGCGCACGCGCAGGAGGGCATGAAACAACAGCCCGCAGCCTCCGACCGGGTGAAGGAGGTGCCGTCCATCGAGGCGGTGGGTCTTTCCGGCCTCAAGCCCGGCACCATCCTGTTCACGGACCATCGCGACGACCCGGCCAAGCCCGAGAACGGCCTCGTGCCCTACCTCGACTGGGGCCGGGTCCGGCCGGCCGAGCGGGCGGCGCTGGCGCCCTACGCGGGCTACGCCGAGCCCGATTATCTGCAGACCCTCAACGGCGTGTCGAAACGCCGGCACGAGACCCTCAAGGTCTACGTGGCGCAGGGGCGCTTCGTGGTGCCGAGGCCCGCCGACTCCATCGATCTCGCCTCCTACGCCACCCTCGGCTTCGTGGCGAAGATGGACCCGGTCATCAAGCACAAGACCCTGAACCCCGCCGACGTGACGCCGACCAAGGACCCGGCCGCCGCCTTCGCCAAGCGCCCCGACCGGCCGTGGTGCGATCTCGGCACCGTCTGCATCGAATCGCGCTACGACCTCGAGGGCAAGCTGCCGCTGGGCGTGAAGCTCGCCAACAAGCTCGAGGACGGGGCGTCGAAGAAGGTCGCCGAGTTCGTCTCGTTTCAGAGCGAGCTGCGCACCCTTCCCCCCGCCGAGACCGCGCCGCTCGCCGGACTCACCAAGATCGACGCGCCGGTGACGGGGGGGCTCGAACAGACCATCTTCTGGGTCAACCAGATCCTGCGCTTCGGCAAGTTCCTCGCCGTGTTTCAGCCGATGCCGGGCGATCCCGCAAAGACCGTGGTCACCACCTATATGGCGTTGGCCATCAAGGCCGACGTCCTCGACCGCAAGCAGGAATACGCCCGCGTGCCCGTGCTCAAGAACCTGCTGCCGGCCCAGGTACTCATGGGCAACTCGTCGTTCAACACCGGCACCTCCATCAGCGCCGGCCTGCCCACCTACGCACGCAACCGCATGACCGCCTTCGCGGACGCCCTCGCCAAGAACTGAAGTAAACCTGAGGTTGATTTATTGCCGGGATTTCGCGACATTTCTCGTGGAATCAGGAGGCTTGGATCATGGCGACGGTTCGTGAGGACACTCGAATGCAGATTCGGTGTCGGGCCATTTCGGCGGAGCTGAAGCAGCTCCTCAGCCTGGCGGCCGATGTGGCGGGCGTCGCCCTGGTGCGGGTCACCTCCGGGGGGCAGGCGCCCAAAGGGTCCGGTGGCAAGCGCACCGGCTCGACGCGTCATGATCACGGCCGAGCCGCCGACCTACAACTCCTCGTCGACGGCAGTCGCGCCCTCGATTTCACCGATCCCGATGATCTGCCCATCGTCGAGGCTTTCGTCACCGCCGCCGCGGCCCTCGGCGCCAACGGGATCGGGGCGGGCGTCGACTACATGGGCAAGACGACGCTTCACATTGGATTCGGCACATCCCCGCGGGATCGGTCCGAGTTGGTTTGGGGCGCAGGCGGGCACGTCGCGAATGCACCGATATGGCTTCAGAATGCCGCGCAAAAGGGTTGGGCCAATCCGGTGGCGTCGGGCCGCAGGCTGGCGGACGCCCTGCCGCTGGCCGGGACCGTGGGCCGCTTCATGGTGGCGGCCCGGGACGGTCTACGCCTGCGGGCAGGGCCGGGGCTGACCTTCGATCGGCTGCGGACGATCGGCCCTGGGAGCGAACTGACGGTTCAATCATTCGACGGCCCGAATGGGGACTGGGCACGCGTGGACTTGAACCACGATGGCCTGATCGACGGACACCTGCATGCCGCCTTCCTGGTGCCGGTCGCCCCGCCGGGCGACGGACGTTTCGACGACAGGCTCGATTCGGACGAGGGCGTCGAGGAGCCCGAGGCGACCTACGCCTGAGGGTTCCCTGACCTCATGGAACCCGACCGGAGCGGGATCCATGAGGTTCGAGGTCAGTTGCCGCGGCTGGAGATCGAGGGCAGCGAGGGCTGGGTGTAGAGGCGGTTCACGTCGCGGCGGGTCTGGGTTCCGTTGGTGTCGGACGAGCGACGGTAGTTGCTGGTGTCGAAGGTCTCGGCGATCCCACTGCGGGAATTCGGGCCCTCGGCGCTGTTGCAGGCGCACAGGCCAGCCATTGCGAGGGTGGAGAGGGCGAGAGGAAGAAGGCGCATCGGGGCTGTCCTGGGGGTCTGTCCTGCAAGATGGATCGGCGGAGGTGGGCCCGCCGGGCGTCCCGCGTCAAGCGCCGCCGGGGCAAACCGGGAAAGGATAACGAACCGTCGCCGCCACGTCGCAGAGTGATGGGGCATCGCCACGGAAGCGCTCACCACGCCGCGCTTTGAGACCCGGACAACCCCTCCGATCGCACGAAATCACCCCCCGGCCTCCTGGCGCCCGGCCCCGAACCACGCGAAACATCGTGGTCATGAGTAACGTCATTTCCTTCCGTCGCCGCCCCTCCCCGCCCGCTCCGGCGGTGCACGACGTGGTGGCCGTCGCCGACGACCTCTTCGCGGTCCTCGAGCATCTCCAGGCCGTGGGCGCCCGCGCGGCGGCCATGAACCGCCCCCGGCGCGAAGTCGACAGCACCGTGCGGAACCTCCTCGATGCCGTGACGGCCGTGGAGCGCGCCCTCGACTGCGTCGGCGAAGGCGACGAAGCCGGCCAAGCCTGATCGAATTCACCCCAAGCCTGATCGAATTTGTCTGATTCTGCCGAACTCCGGTGGGGGAGCTTGCGGCACGCGTCCGGCATCACCGTTTCGTTCATGCGGACGAGTTTCTGCTGCCAAGTGATGAGAAGTTCCGCCGCATCCCATCAAAACGACAAAATCGTTCGGCTTCTGTATACTATTAGACAGACGTGCCAGAGCTTCGTGCGCTAGTGGCGGGAAGACAGACCGTGAACGCAGCGCACGCCATGCCTTCGGCCGCCGATCCACTCTTCCAGGGCAATCTGCTTCTGAAGGCCCTGAGGACCGAGGATCGCGCCCTGCTGGCGCCGCATCTCGAGTGGTCGGTGCATCAGCGCGGGGAAACCTTGTTCGCAGCGGGCGCCGAGGTGACCACCATCGCCTTTCCGTGTGGCCAGACGGTGGCGACCCTGATCATCGCCATGCGGGATGGGCGCAGCGCCGAGACCGCCACCATCGGCCGCGAGGGCGCCGTCGGCGGTGTAGTCAGCCAGGGCTATCTTCCCGCCTCCACGCACGCCGTGATCCAGATCGGCGGCCCGGTCCTGCGCATGGACGCGGTGCGCTTCCAAGAAGCCAAGCGCCGTTCGGAAAGCCTGCGCAACCTCTTCGCCCGTTACGGGGATTGCCTCCTCGCCCAGGTGCTGCAATCGGTTGCCTGCAACGCCCTGCATCCCATCGAGGCACGCTGCCTGCGTTGGTTGATGACGCTGCAGGACCGGATCGCCAGCGACACCTTGCCGGTCACCCAGGAGCTGCTCGCGGCGATGCTCGGCGTTCAGCGCACCTACCTGACCCGGATCTTGCGTACCCTGCAGCAGCAAGGATTGATCGAGGTCGGCCGTGGCCGCATCACGGTCAGGGACCGCGCCAAGGTCGAGGCTGCGGCCTGCGAGTGCCACGGTGTGGTCCGGCATCATTACGAGACGGTGCTCGGCGCGGGCTACGATCGTCTCGGCCGACTCGTCCGCGTCGAGCCTCCCGACGAAACGGTTCCCACCGAGCGGCCCTACGCCCAGCGGGAGACGGCCTGAGATCCCGCGGTTTCCCGCCCAGGATAGAATCCCCGCCACAACACCCGATCCGAGCCGGACGCCGCCACCCCGCCGATGACGAACCACGCCGCCCCTCCCGTGCCGCGCGCGACCGGACCTCGGACCGGCTCCGCCGAAACGCCCGTGGCCGAAACGTCTGTCTCGAGGGCGCCGGTCCCGGACGGCGCGGCGCCCGACGTGGTGGACCCGGCCGAGAGCGCCGTGCTCCTGCGGCTGGCCGTCGAGGCTACGGGCATCGGCATCTTCGACTACGACCTCGCCACCACGATCCTGCGCTGGGACGCCCGCACCCGCAGCCTGTTCGGCGTGGCCCCGGACGTGCCCGTCACCTATGCGGAGACCTTCCTGCAAGGCCTGCACCCGGAAGATCGCGAGCGGGTCGATGCCGCCTTGCAGGCCGCCCTCGATCCAGCCGGGACCGGTCAGTTCGACAGTGAATACCGTGTCGTCCCGGCGGATGGCGGCGTCCCGCGCTGGATCGCGGCACGGGGCCAGCTCATCGTCAGCGAGGGCCGCCCGGTTCGGATGGTCGGCACCGTGCGCGACGTCACCGCGGCCAAACTAGCCGAGATCGCCCTTCGGGCAACTGAGGAGCGCTACCGCCTCGTCGCACGCGCCACCAACGATGCCATCTGGGATTGGGACCTCACCACCGACACCGTCCTGTGGAACGAGGCCCTGGCCACCGCCTACGGCTGGACGCCCGACCGCGTCGTGCCGGACGGGGCGTGGTGGATCGCGCATGTCCATCCGGACGACCGGGCCGCCGTTGAGGCCGATATCGGTGCGGTGATCGCCGGCGGAGCCGACGAGTGGGGCTACGAGTACCGCTTCCTGCGCGCCGACGGCACCTACGCCGAAGTGTTCGACCGCGGCTACATGGTCCGAGCCGCCGACGGCACGCCCCAGCGGATGATCGGCGCCATGCTCGACGTGACCGAGCGCAACCGCACCGGCGCCCAATTCCGCGCGGTGTTCCAGGGCGCCAATATCGGCATCGTCCAGTTCGATCCGCGCAGCGTCCGGGCGCTCGCCGTGAACGCCAAGCTCTGCGAGATCTGGGGCGCGCCGGAATCCGAGATCCTCGGCCATTCCCTGGCGCGCTGGACGCCGCCGGAGGACGATGCCGAGCGGGCCGAACTGCACCGCCGTCTCGCCAAGGGCGAGACCATGCAGGAGCGCCTCGAGAAGCGCTACCGCCGCCTCGACGGCCGCATCATCTGGGCCCGCGTCAACCTCGTGTCGCAGACGTTGGGCGACAGCGTCCACGCCACGGCGATGATCGAGGACATCACCGAGGAGAAGCGCGCCGATGCCCGGCGAGAGGCTCTCATCGCGCTGGGCGACCGCCTGCGTGACCTGCAGACCAACGCGGCCGTGGTGGAGGCCACGGCCGCGAGCCTTGGGCGGACCCTGGGCGTGGCCCGGGCCGGCTACGCCCTCGTCGATCCCGCCGGCGGCCTCTCCTCCGTTGCGCCGGACTGGATCGCCGCCGGTCTCGGAGCCGAGGCCGGGGCGCAGACCCTGGCGACCGTGGCGGCGAGCGTCGCCCGCCTGCGGCGCGGCGAAGCCCTGGCAGTGGCCGACATCGCCGCGACCCCCGAACGCGTCGACGATGCGGCCGGCTATGCCCGCATCGGCATGCGGGCCGTGGTCAAGGTGCCGATTCTCCAGCGCGGGCGCCTCGTCGGCATCCTCTACGTCCTCGACGCGGTTCCCCACGACTGGACGCCGGAGGAGATCGCCTTCGCCCGGGAGGTCGCCGAGCGCGCCTGGGGTGGCCTGACCCGGATCGAGGCCGACGAGCAGCAGCGCATCCTCAACCGCGAACTCAGCCACCGTCTCAAGAACACCCTCGCGGTGGTCCAGGCCATCGCGTCGCAGACCCTGCGCAACGTCACCGACGTCGAGGCGGCCAAGGAGGCCCTGGCGGCGCGGCTGATCGCCCTCGGCAAGGCCCACGACATCCTGCTCTCCGGAGAGAGCGAGGGAGCGGATTTCGAAGCGGTCCTCGCGAGTGCGCTGGCCATCCACGACGATCGTCAGCCCGACCGTTTCCGCATCTCCGGCCCGGCCATCGAGCTCGGTGCCAAGGCGGCCTTGTCGCTCGCCCTGACGCTGCATGAGCTGGCCACCAACGCGGTGAAGTACGGCGCCCTGTCGGTCCCTGCCGGCCGGGTGACCGTGGCGTGGGACGTCGCCCTCGAGGCGGGGGAGCCCACGGTGCGGATGACCTGGCGCGAGTCCGGCGGCCCGCGGGTGATGGTACCATCGCGAAAAGGGTTCGGTTCGCGGCTGATCGAGCGCGGTCTCGTGGGGGCCGTCGGCGGAACCGTCAGCCTCGACTACGAACCCGCCGGTCTGGTGTGCCGCCTCGCGGCGCCCCTGGCGGGCTTTCAGGCAGGAAGCGTCTAAGCGTCTCCTTCACACGCGCAGGCACCCTCGCACACGCGCAGGCACCCTTGTGTGCGAAGCAGCCTTGCGCGCAACGCCCGCATTGCCGCTGCACCGCACCCTGGGCTAGATCGCGAACCATGTGGACACGCCTCGCCCATCCCGGCAACTTCCTGCGCTGGACCGCCCCGCTGATGCCCTGGCTCGCCGGGCTCTCGGGCATACTCCTGGCGTTCGGCCTCTATCTCACCTGGTTCACCGTTCCGCCCGACTACCAGCAGGGCGAGACCGTGCGGATCATGTACATCCACGTCCCGGCGGCCTGGCTCGGGGTGTTCTTCTACGGCGCCATGGCGGTCTCGGCCATCGGCACCCTGGTCTGGCGTCATCCCCTGGCGGATGTGGCCCAGCGCGCCGCCGCCCCCATCGGTGCGGCCTTCACCCTGATCTGCCTCGTCACCGGCTCGCTCTGGGGCAAGCCCATGTGGGGCACTTACTGGGTCTGGGACGCGCGTCTCACCTCCATGCTGGTGCTGTTCCTGATCTATTGCGGCATCATCGCCCTTTGGCGCACCATCGAGGATCCGAGCCGGGCCGCCCGCGCCATCGCGATCCTGACCCTCGTGGGCGCCGTGAACCTTCCGATCATCAAGTTCTCGGTGAACTGGTGGTCGACCCTGCACCAGCCGGCCTCGATCATGCGCATGGGGGGCTCGTCCATCGACCCCTCGATGCTCTACCCGCTCCTCGAGATGATCCTCGCCTTCACCCTGTTGGGAATCACCCTGCATCTCACCGCCATGCGCACGGAGATCCTGCGGCGCCGCGTGCGGACGCTGACGATCCGCGAGGCCGAACGGCTCGATACCAGCGTACCCCTCGGGGCGATCCGGGGCCTGTGACGATCATGAATCTCGGACCTCATGATCTCGGGCCCCACGCGGGCTTCATCCTCGGGGCCTACGCCTTCACGGCCCTCGTCATCGCCGGCCTGATCTGGCACGCGGTGCGCGATCGGCGTGCCCAGACCCGCGCCCTGGCGGCCCTGCAGGAGCCCGCTGCGCCCTCGGCCCGGTCTTCGGGGGCAGGCGCATGAGCGGGTCCGAGCCGGCCCGGCGCTCCCTTCTGCTCATCGTGCCCCTCGTCACCTTCGTGGTGCTCGCGGGATTGTTCTTCGTGCGCCTGCGCTCGGGCGCGGACCCCTCGGCCGTCCCCTCCGTGCTGATCGGCCGGCCCGCTCCAGCTTTCGATCTGGCCGCCCTCCCCGGCGCCACCGCCAACGGCGTGCCCCTGCCCGGCCTCTCCAGCGCCGCGCTCAAGGGCCGGGTGACCCTCGTCAACTTCTGGGCCTCGTGGTGCGCGCCGTGCCAGATCGAGCATCCGCAGCTCATGCGCCTCGCCCGCGAGCCCGGGCTCCACCTCGTGGGGATCGCCTACAAGGACGCCCCCGAGAACGCCCGTCGCTTCCTTGCCCGCAACGGCGTGCCGTTCGGGGCGGTCGGCATGGATTCCACCGGCCGCACCGCCATCGATTTCGGGGTCTACGGCGTGCCCGAGAGCTTCATCGTCGGGCCGGACGGGACCATCCGCGACAAGCTCGTCGGGATCGTCACGCCGGAGAACTACCGGAACGTCGTCGACAAGATGCGCGCTGCAGGCGCCGTGGCCGAGGCCGTGCCTTAGCGGTCGCGTCGAGGCCGCACTTCGGCGTCGGGAGCGTCCCACGCTTGGTGGTCCCCGAGATCACGATGGATCCCATCCTCGGCTCTGGCTTCGGCGTCATTCGAGAGTCCCGAGGCCCGCATCGCCAGCGGATGCGTGGGTTTCTGCGCGGTGCTTCGCGCGAACTGCTTCTACGATAGTCGGAAGGTCAGGGTCACTTCGGCCAAAGCAGATCTTCTTCGGCTGCGAATAAGCAGGGTTATCTATGGAAGGGTGTTTTTCTACTGCTTGATGAAAACGGTAGAATATAAAGCAGAAATAAACTCTTCTCGCGATTTTCAAAAAGTTTGATTCCGATATAAAGTTTCCTTATGTACGAGATCGTACTTTTTGATA
This sequence comes from Methylobacterium sp. Leaf112, assembly GCF_001423295.1. Taxonomy (GTDB): domain Bacteria; phylum Pseudomonadota; class Alphaproteobacteria; order Rhizobiales; family Beijerinckiaceae; genus Methylobacterium. The sequence goes on from NZ_LMNG01000009.1 coordinate 61,330, forward strand.
CGTAGATAAGCTGTTCACAGGTCTGGTTTTTGGGGGTATTGTAAGCGGATCGTTCGTTGATAAGGACGGGCAGCAGGCATCAGGTGGCAATTGATCGTGCCTATGGATCGGCAGAGCCTTGACGTCGCGCATTGTTCAACTCGAAGTACGCAACCGGCTGCTGGGAGCGTTGACCCCCGATGAATTTGCGCGACTCCAGCCGGAACTGGAGCGCCGTTCGTTCGAGAGCGGCATCGTCCTGGAAACCCCCGACGTAGCCATTGCCCAGGTGTGTTTCCCCGAGCCCGGAATGATCTCCGTGATGGCACGCACCCCCGCCGGCGTGCAGGCGGAGGTCGGTGCCATCGGCCCCGAGGGAATGACGGGACTTCCCCTACTGCATGGTCTCGACAGCTGGCCGCACGAGACCATCGTCCAGATTCCATGCCGGGCGCTCTGCATCGAAGCGCGGGCGTTCCGGGCGGCTCTGACCGAATGCCGCCCCCTGCACGATCGCCTGTTGCGCTATGCGCAGGTCTTCGCGATTCAGCTCGCGCAGGGCAGCTTGTGCAACAGCCGCTTCACCCTTGAGCAGCGCCTCGCACGCTGGTTGCTCATGTGCCACGACCGCACGGATCGCGAGGATCTCCCGCTGACGCACGAACTCCTGTCGCTGATGCTCGGCGTACGTCGGGCCGGCGTGACCACGGCCCTGCGCAATCTCAGCGACGCGGGTGCCGTCAGGACCCGGCGTGGCGGCATCGGCATCTGCGACCGGTCGCAAATGCTCGCCATCGCGGGAGACGCCTACGGCGGCCCCGAGGCCGAGTACCAGCGCGTCCTGGGCTGAACAGGGCTTCGAGGCGGGCAAAGCCCCCTCGAACCCCATCGCGTCTCAGGCGGCGCCCGCATCCTTACGCTCGTGGCGAAGGAGGAGCGGTGTCTGCGCCAGGGCGAACGCGACCGTGAGCGGCATGATGCCGAACACCTTGAAGCTCACCCAGAAATCCTCCGTCTGCGTGCGCCACACCACCTCGTTGATCACCGCAAGGACGAGGAAGAAGAGGCCCCAGCGGAAGGTGAGCTTGCGCCAGCCCTCCTCCGTCAGGGCGAACATGCTGTCGAGCACCACGGACAGCAGGGATTTGCCGAAGGCGAGGCCGCCGAGCAGCACGAGCCCGAACAGGGTGTTCACGATGGTGGGCTTCATCATGATGAAGGTCTTGTCCTGCAGGGCCAGGGTCAGGCCGCCGAACACCACCACCACCACGCCCGAGACCAGGGGCATGATGGGCAGGCGCCGCACCAGGGCGAAGTGGATGGCGAGCGCCACCACCGTCGCGGCGATGAACACCCCGGTGGCGACGAACAGCTTCTGCTCGGGGAGGACCCCGAACCGCTCGGCATAGGCGTTGCCGAGGAAGAAGATCACCAGCGGCCCGAGCTCGAGGGCGAGCTTCAGAAGCGGCGGCAGGTGGCGGTGCGGGGGAACGGCTTCGATCTGCATGGCATCCGTCATAGAGGGCCGCGCGCGGCGCGTCGCGGCTTTTGGGGGTGAGGGCCCGGTCCTGGCGGACGCGCCGCTAGTCCTTGTCCAATCCCGCGATGGCGCGGGCGAAGTCGCGGGCCTCGAACGGCTCGAGGTCCTCGACCCCCTCGCCGACACCGATGAAGTGAACCGGCAGACCGAATTTCGCCGCGAGCGCCACCAGGATGCCGCCCCGCGCCGTGCCGTCGAGCTTCGTCATCACGAGGCCGGTGACCTGAGCGGCCTTCGAGAACAGCTCGACCTGGCTCAGGGCGTTCTGGCCGACGGTGGCATCGAGGACGAGGAGCACCGCGTGGGGGGCCTCCGGGTCGATCTTGCGGATCACCCGCAGGATCTTCTCGAGTTCGGCCATGAGCCCGGCCTTGTTCTGGAGCCGGCCGGCCGTGTCGATGAGGAGCACGTCGGTGCCCTGCTGCTTCGCCGCCTCGTAGGCGTCGTAGGCGAGGCCCGCCGCGTCCGCGCCCTGGGCCCGGGCGATGACCGGCGTGCCCGTGCGCTGGCCCCAGACCTTGAGCTGCTCGATGGCCGCCGCCCGGAACGTGTCGCCGGCCGCCAGCATCAGCGAATGCCCGTCCGCCCTCAGCTTCATGGCGAGCTTGCCGATGGTGGTGGTCTTGCCGGCTCCGTTGACGCCGATCATCAGGATGACGAACGGCTTCTTCGTGGTGTCGATGGTGAACGGGATCGCCACGGGGGTCAGCGCCCGCTCGACCTCGGCGGCCAGGATCTCCCGCACGGCATCGGGCGAAATGCCCTTCTCGTACCGGCCCTTGCCCACGGCCTCCGAGATCCGTGTCGCCATCTCGAGGCCGAAATCGGCCTGGATCAGGGCGTCCTCCAACTCCTCCAGGGTGTCGGCGTCGAGCTTGCGCTTCGTGAACAGGCCCGTGACGCGCTCGGTCAGCGCCGAGGAGGTGCGCTTCATGCCCCCCGTCAGGCGGCTCCACCAGCCACGCTTCTCGCCCTCGGGCTCGGCCTCCGGCTCCGGCAGGAAGATCTGGGTCGCGACCTCCGGTTCGGGGTCCGGTGCCCCATGCGGCGCGAAGGCTTGGGACGTGGTGTCGGCCGCCTCGGCGCCGCGCGCCGGATCGTCGCCCGCGGTGCCGGCGGGCGGGCGCTCTTGCGTGCCCTCGACGGGCTGGAGGTCGGCGCCCTCGATCTCGTCCGGGACCGCGTTCTTGCCGGGCGTGCCCGCGGCGGGCTCGCTCGGAGGGGGCGGCACATGAGAGACGTCCGTCGCCGCGGTGGCGAAATCCGGCTGGCCCTCGGAGAACGAGGCCGGAGATTCGGGCGGGGGGGCGACGGGCTCGGCCACCGGAGGCGCGACCACCGGCGCCTCGGCCACCGGCCGGGGAACGGGAGGCGGAAGCGGCTTCGGATCGGGGGGCTGCACGGGCACCGGTTCGGGGCGCGGCTCCTCCTTGGTGCCGAACATCTTGCGCAGCAGCCAGCCCGGCCTCTTGTCTTCGCTCATTCCCGCTTGCTCCCCGGACCCGGCATGGTAAGCGCCAAGGCCATGCCCCCAGCCGATGCCCTCGTAACAGACATAGGTGCGCGCCTCCTCTACCGCGATGCCCTCGTCCTCGTCATCGACAAGCCGGCGGGTCTGCCGGTCCATCCCGGCCCGAAAGGCGGCGAAACCCTCACCGACCACCTCGACGCCCTGCGCTTCGGCCTGCCCCGGCGCCCGGAGGCGGCCCATCGCCTCGACCGCGACACGTCGGGCTGCCTTGCTCTCGGCCGCCACGCCAAGGCGCTGGCCCGCCTCAACAAGCTGTTCGCCGCGAGCGGCAGCGTCGGCAAGACCTACTGGGCCCTGGTCGAGGGGGGGCCCGCGCAGGACACCGGCCGCATCGATCTCCCCCTGGCGCGGCGCTCCGACGATCCGCGCTCGTGGTGGATGAAGGCGGACCCGTGCGGCGATCCCTCGCTCACCCATTGGCAGGTGCTCGGGCGCGGGGACGGCCTCGCGTGGCTCGCCCTCACCCCCGTGACCGGCCGGACCCACCAGCTGCGGGTCCATTGCGCGGCGTCCGGCTTTCCCATCGTGGGGGACCCGATCTACGGCTCCGGCCCGCGCAGCGGCGGACCGGGCCTGCAGCTTCATGCGCGGGCGCTCACCCTGCCGCTCTATCCGAAGAAGCCGCCGATCGTCGTGGAGGCGCCGGCCCCCACGCATATGCGGGCGGGGCTCGTGCGGTGCGGGGCCGACCGGCCCGAGTAGGGCCTTTTTCGTCTCTTCCCGGGCCAAGCCCTGCCCTCCCGGGCCAAGCCCTGCCCTCCAGGGCCAACTGCCCGGCGCGCACGCGCCAGCGCCCCGCCGCCGGTTCGGCGCGGGGGACGACCTGAGGAAACGGGAGACGCGGGACGCCGCGAGACCCTGTTTTTGTAAGTTTAGCCGGTCTCCCGGCGTCCCCCGGCCCGGCCCCTTTCGGGACCGATCCGTTTCGTCACGGCGTCTTCTCGGCCTCGGCGACTCGGCTAGTAGCGGCCCACCTCCGCGCGACGCGACGTCCCTTACGGAAACGCCGGTGCGGCAGCCGACTGATCAGGGTCAAGCCC
>NZ_LMNG01000010.1 GCF_001423295.1 Methylobacterium sp. Leaf112
GCGCCTGTCACCCTCCCGGATCTGGCCTTCCGGCTACCCATGGCCGCCACCATGCAGTAGCCTTCCAATTGGCTCGGTCCAAAATACCGGTCAGGTCACGGAGCACCCGACCTCATTATTCGCGGTGGGGACGGAAAGTCCGGCATCTTCGGAGCAGCATTCCCAGGCGGCGGAGGCGGATACTTCAGCGCTTCCGCCTCGCCTACCGGTTCGGGCGCTGGCGGCGTTGCGGTACTCGAGTTCTGGAGCGGCAAGCCATGATGCGCTGCGGACATCAAGTGATACCCATAGCATAGAATATGTCAGGAGACCATTGAACCGGAACGTTTGGCTTTAGAAGTTGATTGAAGTAGTCATCTAGACCCTGCTTAATTTTTGGGGAAACAATTGCTTCATCACCAATCCAATATCCTAAAATATTCAAAAACTTTACTTTTCGATCGGGACCTATCGTTCCCTCAAATTGGATGCGCGGCCTTCTTGGCATATGTTCGATTTCAAGACTCTCGAAAGACATTCCTTTTTCTAGTAATAATGACCACTGATTTATCAAGTGCACGCAGTGCCCTCGTATATCTTGCATCTTCAACAGATCGAAATGATCACGGGTCGATGCGTCGAAGCGATCTCGAATCTTTTTGGCAGGAACGCCGCCATATATTGATCGGGGCTCGCAATCCGAGGTTACCACTGCGCCAGCGGCCACAAGCGTGCCGTCTCCAATTATAGTCCCTCCCAGAACAACCGAAGAAGTCGACAGGATTACATTGTTTCCAATTTCTGATCCTGGGCCATTCGGAGCATATGCCTTACGCTCGTCTTCTGACAAAAACAGAGCATACACATCTCCCAAGCTGCCAAATGTAATGTTACTTGACCTATTATTCGAATGCTCTCCGGAAACCACAATCTGAGCATCGGTCGCAGCTTCGCAAAATGCACCGCACTTGAATATCTGCGCCGTGATCGGCCGTCCAATTACTGTAAGTCGATTTACAATCGGCGTCGAGAATCGGCCGATGTTGATCGTATGCATGTTATCTATCGTGATACTGATTTCATACTGCTTGAAAAGATCAGTAGATTTCAGAGGATCCTCTGGAAACTGCATTCTATACAATGCGTTTGGGTCGAGTTTATTTGCCATTTCACTTTTCCTAACGGCAGCTTCCAGCTCGAAGCGATGCGGCTTTGGCATAGATTCGAGCGTCAACAAATCGCACTGATCGACCGAGTCCGGGCGAGGACGAGGCTTAGCAGCCGTGCCGTTTCCGCTGAAAGGCAACCATGAACTACCGCCTCCTCACCCTCTCCACCCAGACACCCCTAGAGTCTGCCGGCCCGCTCCCGGCATGGCTTGTGGCCGCTAACCCGTCCGAGGATCAGATCGCCGACCTCGGCTGGTCCGGGCGCACGGGGCAGGGCTACTGGCCCGTCATCGTCGCGGACGATCCCCCGTTCGATCCCGACACCCACCGCCTCTCCGATCCCATCGAGGGCAAGCCCGACGCCAAGACCAAGACCATTCCGGCGGTGCGGGAGGTGGTGGCGCTGACGGCGGAGGAGATTGCGGCGCGTAATCCGATCCCCGACAACCCGACGCTCGGCGACTGGCGCGTGGCGCTGGTGCTCTGGGGCCGGCTCGGCGATGTGCTCACCCGGATCAAGGCCCTGGTGGACGCCGGCAACCCACTCGGCGTCGTGGCCCAGGAGCGCGTCGAGTACAGCAACAACGTCCTCCTGGCGCAGCTTCTCCAGCTGAAGGACGTGTTCGGTTTCACCGAGGCCGACGTGATCGAGAGCCTGTGGCGCGCCGACCGGGTGTCGAAGGGCGACCTGTCGGGCGTCTGGCCGCTGCCGGAGGCCGCCGCGTAGCGTTGCACCAGAGGCGGCTAGGGCACCGAAGCGTTCGCCACCTCGGATCGCAACAAAGTCTCCTCCTCAGAGGTGCGCCACGGCGCCCGGTAGAGGGTCAGGTCCTCCTTGATCTCCATGTAGGCGAATTCGTTGGCGGCAAGGCCTTCGGTGTCGCGCAGATCGCCCATGTGGGTCACCCGCAGGTCGCTCTTCAGCAGGAAGAACGCCGGACGCTCTGTCCCCCAATCCGGTCCGTCGTCCCCGCCGTAGCCCGCGCGGATCAGCCGGAAAGAATGCTCGGCATGCTCGAAGCCGTAGCGCTTGAACCGGGTGTCCATGTAGCCCACCGCGTCCATCGCCTCGCGCGAGAAGACGCTGCATTGGGCGGTGGCGGCCCGGCTGTAGAATGGATCGGCTGGCGTGCCGGTCCCTTTCTTGAACCAGAACGAGAACCAATCCCCGGCGAGGTTCGCGTGGCCGTACCGCGCGGCACCCTCGATCCAGTCCCGCTCCCATCCGGCCGAGAGCGGGAAGGTGTCGTCCTCGAGGATGATGATCGGATCGCAGCCGGCCACGGCGTGAAGCCAGTACAGGGCCCGGTTCTTGTTCCAGGCGACGCCCCGGTTCGCGCCCGCGATGTGGGGCACGCCCTCGGCGCGCAGCCATTCGACGGTGCCGTCGTTCGATCCGTCATCTGCAACGATCAGCCGGTAGGGCGCCTCGGTGAAGCGGCGGACATGCTCGACCGTCTCCGCGATCTGCTCGCGCCGATTGAACGTCGTGATCCCGATCCCGAGCATCCTGTCCCCCACCCCCAAGGCGAGGATCTGTATGATGAGCCGAAGCGCCATTGGCAAAGCCGCGCCGGCCGCCGGGGGGCGCGCATGAACGCCACCGCCGTCATCGACACCGCCGATATTCTCCTGGCTCAGCCCATCACGGTTGCGCCCGGGGAGACCATCGACTTCTCCGGCACGGCCCTGACCGTCGACTTCGCCTCAATACGGGGCGGGGCGGTGGTCATGTCGGCCTCAACGGCAGATGGCACGCTGGCTTTCGTCGGTGGGGCCGCACCGTACTTCCGCATCGACCTGCGCGTGGCGGACCGGACGTGGCGCATCGCCCGGCCGACATCGGTGCGTGGCGATATCTTGCGCCGGCCAGATCCGATGAACCCGGCGCAGGTCGAATGGCTCGGCCGCATCGAGTTGCGGGTGCTGCCCGGGTCGATCTCGGACGCGATCATCCTCCCGGCTCAATCACCCGTCCTCATCGACGCCCAGCCCTATGATGGCCGGATCGTCACCGCGCCGATGGTGATGGGTCCGCAGGGCGCGCCGGCCTATCCAGCGTACGATCCGATCCTCGACGAGGGAAAGACGCTGCGCATCGTCGCTGGCGTCCCGACATGGGTTTGACGGTGGTCACTCCGCTCGCCTTTCCCCCGCAGGGCCGGCCCGGCGCGCCTGGCGTCCAGACCGGTTTCGGCCAGGTCACCTACACCGACCGCACTATCGGGGTGGAGGACACGTTCCTGCCGGGCGTCCGCCAGCAGCTCATGTTCGCCCCCGGCGCGCTCCAGACCCAGGACCTGCTGAACCCGCCCTTCGCCGGTCACCACTTCTTCGTCGACAACCGCATCGTGCCCCGCGCCATGGGCGACCTCTACGACATGCGCGTGAACCTCTTGGTGACGGCGGATCAGGCCGGCGCGCAGCTGCGGCTGGACATCGACACGGGCTCCACCCTCGGGCCCCTCCAGTCCGACACCACCAGCCTGTTCGCCGGGGCCGGCATCACCGAGCGCGCCACGTTCTCGTTCAGCGTCCAGGTGCTGGCGACCTTCCTCGCCAACGGCGCGGTGTTCTTCCTCCAGGCCACCAAGCCCGTGACCGTCATCAGCGAGACGCTCTTGTTGATGCCGAAAAGCACCCAGCCGGGACCATGACCATGATCGCCGTCTGGTACGACCCCGACTGCGACGAGATCTGGATCACCGACGAGGACCGGTCCTACGCCCGTCGGTCGCTGGTGTCCTTCATCGATCCCGCCACGGGCAAGATCGGAATCCGCCTGAAGGAGTGGGTCGGCGCTGACATCGTCATGACGGCCTACACCAACCTGATGGATCGGGCCGGGATCGGCTTCCTGTCGGCCGTGGAGGCAAAGGCGTACCTTGATGGGGAGTTCGCCAAGCAGCGGACGGGCGGCGACGCCTACACCGTCGGCATCGATATCGCCGCGCGCGGTCAGACCGTCATCCCGCTCCAGGCACCGCCGGCCCGGCTGTCCAGTGTGCGCCTGGTCGTGAACGGCCTCGAGTACCGCGCGCCGCTGATCGCCGCCTCCGCCGTCGCGGTGACGTGGCTCAACCCCGATTTCCCCCTGGACCCCGCCGACTGGGTCACCGTCGTCTATTCCTGAGGAGCGCCCATGTCCGTCCAAGCCAAGCAGATCAACAAGCTCCTCCAGGGCTGGGTCGGCGTCCTCGGCCTGTCTTCCGCCGGCGGAACGTCGGACACCATCACCACGGCCCTGACCACGGCGCTCAACACGGCCGGCAACGGCGGCGTGTCGGTACCCCTGCAGGTCGGGTCCAACGCGCAGATGGGCGTGAACACGTCCGCTGGCTTCAACACCACGCCGATCTACCAGGGCGGGTCGAAGGACGTGTACCTCGATGCCGCCGGCCAGGAGGTCTACGGCAAGCTGACGAACAGCGGCTCGACGTGGACCCTGAGCTACTTCAGCATCGTGGGCACGACGGAGACCGCCTTCGCGATGCCGGCCTCGGCCTCCATCGACTTCGAGATCCCCTACGTCTTCACCTTCGACGCCCTGCCCATGACGGCGATCACCTCCCTGGTGAACCGCCACATGGCGCCGGACCCGTCCGCCAACGGCCAGCGCTTCCAGCCCGACGCCCTGACGGTGACGGCCACCAACACCCTGTCGGCGCTCAGCCGGGCCTATGCCGGCCCTTACGCGGCGCTCATCGTGAACGGGGTGACCTACACCAACTTCGGCGCTTCGCCGCCCTTCAGCGTGTCCGGCACGGCGGTGACGTGGAACGCAGCCAACGCCGGGTTCGCGCTCGCGACCACGGACGAGGTCAAGGCGATCTACGGGTACTGAGGCGATGCCCAAGCCGCAGAAGAAGCAGCTCGGCGGCCTCTGGGCCAAGGCCGCCGCCATCCCCACCGGCGGCACGGTCTCCGTCACCATCCCGGCCGGTATCTTCGCGGCTCTGCCGGTGATCGCCCATTCGATCCAGAGCGCGGGCACCCGAGACTACGTCCTGCGGATCTCCGGCCTCACCCTCAACGCCGACAAGACCATCACCCTCACGGGCGTCGTTCGGCAATCACGGATGCTCCCCGGAACGCTGCTGGTGTCCGGAGGGAATGAGACCTTCGAGACGCTGGCGAGCGCCGTGACGCTGCATCTGGTGGCGATGGAGAGCGATTGATGCCCTTCGCCATGACCGAAACCGAGCGCGCCTACTGCACCCTCTGCTGGACCGTCTGGATGGCGGGGGTGGAGCTTTGGTTCGAGCGGTGCGGGCTGGCCCCGAGGCCGTAGCCTCTCGCGGACCGAACACAACCGGCGTTGCGTATCAGAAACGGGACTTCGCTTAACACAAGCGCCCGGGCGCCCCCCTTCTTTGCACTTTCTGCACAGAACCCCGCGCCGGCCGGGCAACGCCGCGCGTCCCCCTGGAGACGACCACCATGACAATCGCTGAGATTCAGCGTGCTCTCTTGGCGCGCGGGTATGACCTCGGGCCGGCGGGCGCCGACGGCGATGCCGGGCCCCGCACCATCGCGGCGGTGCAGGCCTTCCAGCGCGCCGCCGGCCTCGTTGCGGACGGCATCGCTGGACCCCTGACGCTGAATGCGCTTGGCACGGTCGACACCTCCGAGAAGCGGGCCGAGCCGGATCAGCCCGGGTGGCTCGTCCTGGCGGCGGCCGAGATCGGCGTGAAGGAAGGGCCAGGCGCCGCGAACAATCCGCGCGTGGTGCAGCTGTTCGCCGATGCCGGGTTCGCCGGGATCAAGCAGGACTCGGTCGCATGGTGCGCGGCAGCTGTCGGCGCCATGCTGAAGCGGGCCGGGCACAAGCCGTCGGGCAGCCTCGCCGCGCGCTCCTACGAGGCGTGGGGCGTTGGCTTGAAGGATCCGGTCCTGGGCTGCGTCGCCACCAAGCGACGGGGCAACTCGACATGGCAGGGCCACGTCGGCTTCGTCGTCGGCGCCAGCAAGGATCAGATCTTCCTGCTGGGCGGCAACCAGGGCGACGCCTGGTCGGTGGCGGCCTTCAAGCGGTCCGAGTTCACGTCGTTCCGCTGGCCGTCCGACGTGCCGATCCCGACGGCCTCGAAGCTGCCGACCACCGTGGCGGGGGCGCGCTCCGGCGTGAGTGAAGCCTGATGCCCCAGGATCGCCCCGTCTTTCCGGCCGCGCCCCGCCGCACCGCCGATCCGCTTCCGCCCCCGAAGCCGCTCGACCCGCCGCGCTATCCCGAGAACCCGTCGCCATGGGCGCGGCTCGGCCAGTGGCTGTTCGACCGTCTCACCCGGCGCTGAAGTCCCCAGTCAACGCCTGAAGGCCCTTACTCAACGCCTTCGGCTTCTCAATGGCCCCTTCCCGAGCCGGCCGGGTCCGCCGCGCAACCCCCACATCGAAAGCACGACCATGAACAGCGAACAGCTGACCTCCCTGCTGCGCACCGTCCTTCAGGTCGGCGGCGCCTTCATCGTCGGCCGGGGCTGGGTCGATGACGCCACCGTTGCCACCGTCGGCGGCGCCTTGGTGACGCTCATCGTCACCGGCTGGAGCCTCTACACCCGCCGCTCGGCCGGCCTCGTCGCATCTGCCGCCGCCGTGCCGTCGGTGCAGAGCATCACCGCTTCGCCGCGCATCGTCGATGCCGTGGCGAGCGACAAGGTCCAGACGGCCCACTGATGTCGTTCTGGGTCAGCACCGGGCTCAGCTTCCTCGTCAAGCTGATCACCGAGTACCTGGCCAACCGTCGAGCCGAGGACGCCCTGCGCGACCTCGGCGCGGCGACGCAGGCCAACGCTTCGCGCGTCGAGGCCGAGCGCCAGGAAGCCATCGCCCGGCGCGCGGGAGAGGCCGCCGCCGACGAGCCCGACGACCCTCGCGATCTCCGGAGAGACCCATGACCTTCACCTGCGCCGCCGCTGGGTTCTTCGTGTTCGCCTGCACCGCGCCTGATCCGGCGCCGGCCGCCGCCCGGTTCTGCGAGACCGCCGCCCTGGTCCGGTACTCGGCTCAGGACTCGCCCGGAACACGGCGCCAGCTGCGGATCGCCAATGCGAAGTTCCGGGCGGTGTGCCCGGATCAGAAGTAGCGGCCGCCGCGCGCGGGGCGCGCTTCAGTGACTGCCCACCATCGAAGGAGGCCCGGCATGTCCAGCGCCGCCTTACCCTGGCCGTCGAATTCCGGAGAGGACATGGCCCCTTTGCCCGACGAAAACGCCGATTCACCACTGCTGTCAGGTCAAGGCGACCTGAAGAGTGACGTGCGCCTGCTCGCTTACCAAGTCGCCCTTCTGGATAAGAAGCTCGACCGCTTCTTCGACGAGGTGAAGAACAATTACGCCACCAAGACCGAGGTCGAGAACCTCAAGGGAGACGTGAAAAAGGTCAACGACAACATCAGCTGGCTCGTGAAGATCATCCTCGGGGCCGTCGTCGCCGCGCTGCTCGGCCTCGTCCTCGTGAAAGGTGGGATGGTCCCGCAATGATCCGTCACAACCCCGTTCCGAACGCTATGAAGCCATCCGACACCGACATCGACCTGTATGCGCGAGCGCTCGCCCTCTCCACCGCCCCGCGTCAAACCCCAGCCCACCAGCAGATCCTGAACGGCCTCTACTGGTGCGGGCTGCTCGCCGTGTTCGGGTGGTTCGCCGCCATGACCTTCGACCGCGAGCCGCCCGTGCGGCAGGTTCTCCGGGAGGTTGTGAATCCCGGCAAGAAGGTCCGCATCGGCGAGCGTCTGCTGGTCCACGGCATCCGCGACCGCAAGCGCCAGTGCGAAGTCACCCGACGCTGGTGGCTCGTGGACGGGGCCGGTCGCCGCCTCGACTATGAGGCCGAACGCTTCGACGCCTACGGTGATCTCGGCCGAGAGGAAGAGACCATCGGCCCGACGATTCCGCTCGACGCCATGCCGGGGAAAGGCGTGCTGCGCGGGGTGGTCGCCTACGACTGCAATCCGCTCCAGCGGGCGCTGGGCTGGTCGATCATCTCCATGCTCCAGCCCCTGGAGTTCGAGATCCTGCCGAAGGCGGCGCCGTGACCTGCCCGCCCGTCGAGCCGCAGGATCTCGGTGCCATCTACGCGTTAATCGCGGGCCTGGTGGGTATGATCGTCGGCAGTTTGTTAACTGACTGGAAGGGACGTGACCGATAGTTGCTTGCGTTGATACTATAAACTGAGACGAGGGGGCGTTCATCCCAAGGATATCTACTTCAGCCGCCCGGCTCTAGCTGGGGCGGTTTATTTGTTTCGAAAGTCCCTCCGAAAGCTGAATACCCCAGGCTGCGAAGTTAATAGAAGATCTTTTGTCGACGATGTCTTGCCTCGGACGATCTATTACAATAGATTAGACTATCAAATTTACAGATATAGATGTGTCCCGAATTTCGCCAGATTGAAAAAGCGAATAAAATTCACGCTGTCAATGCTGTTTAGCATCCTTCAAAAAAATAGTTTGTAGAATTGACATTGTTATCACACCCTAAATTCACACGTTTGTGATCATCGAAAGCTTCTTGCAGCGTAAATTGGGACGCTCAGACAATTTACCGACCTGCCGCGGGAGGTTACCAGCTTCATGAAAATTTTGATCGAGCTACCGATCACGGCGTCCGCTGCGCGGCCACTGTGATAGGACTCAATATGCGCTCAAACAGTCTGGTTGATTTCGATGGCCGATACGATTGCAACAAATCGCACTGATCTCGACAATCAGATAAATGCAGCAAGATTAGTCAGGGGTAATGGATCTGAAAACGATAGTATCACGATTAATCCTGCAATTACTCTCGCGTCAGACCTTAGCATAGAGGGCAGCTCGACGTCTGGTTCACTCGCAATCTCGGGTAATCTCGCTGGCGGGGCAGCCATAAACGTTTCGGGGTTCACGGGTGGCCCCACGCTGACGCTGACGGGCAACAACACCTTCACAGGCGGTCTTTCGGTGACCGCCAGCCGCGTCGTCGAGCTCAATACTGGCAATGCCCTCGGCCGGGGAACGGTAAACATCGGCACAGGCTCGACGGTCGAGCTCGCCGTCAGCGCGAATGGGTCAGTCTTGCAGGCGCCCGGCACGTTCACCGGTACCGGCACGCTTGCCAAGACCGGTACCGGGTCCCTAGTGTTCGGCGGCGGCGGCAATACCTTCATCAGCCTGTCAAAAGGCGGCCTGATCGACGTGCAGCAGGGCGTGCTGGCCGGCAGCGCCGCCGACCAAGGCATCTGGGCCGACAATAAAGCAGGTTTGAACATCGAGACCGGCGCCTCGTTCAATACGGTAGAGGCGGCGGTCTTCGTCGATGCCCTCACGGGCGGCGGAACTTACGCAGGAGGCTTCCAGGGCACGCGTACTACGACGATCGGCGTCGCGGACGGGTCGGGCACGTTCTCCGGCACCCTCGGCGACAACGTCGGCACAGGTGGGCTCCGGATCGTCAAGGCCGGCACCGGCACGCAGATCTTGACGGGCGAAAACACCTATACCGGCGGCACCACGATCTCGGCCGGCATGCTCCAAGTGGGCGCTGGTGGCATGACGGGCTCGATCACTGGCAACGTCGAGGACAACGGCGCGCTGGTATTTAATCGCAGCGACCCCATCAGCTTTGGAGGCGTGGTTTCGGGGACGGGTTCGCTCAGCCAAGCCGGCGCCGGCACCCTGACACTTACGGGTAGCAACAACTATTCTGGCGGCACCTCGATCGTAGCGGGCACGCTCATCGCAGCACCTGTCTCGGTTGGCTCGGGCGCTATCACGATCAACGGCGGTACGTTCAGTAACAATGGCAACGGTGGTGCGGTCCAAAATTTCGGCAACGCTATCGTAATCGGCGCATCCGGAGGTGCGGTCCAAGGGCAAGGGCTGGTCCTTCAACTGGATGGCGCGATCAGCGGTTCGGGTGCGCTCGCCTTTACACAAGGCGATGTGAGGCTTTCTGGCGATAACAGCGGTTTCAATGGCGTAACGACTCTACAGGGCAACGTCACGCTCGGCGCTGAGTCTGGAACTGCATTCTCGTCATCTTCCGCTTTTAGGATCGCGAGTGGATCGACCCTCAACACAGGTTCCTACAATCACACCCTTGGATCGCTGTCGGACGTCGGCGGCTCGGGCGGTGGTACAGTCGCGAATTTGAGTGGCAGTGCCGTTACGCTCAGCGTCGGTAGCGATGGAACATCAACGACTTTCTCGGGCGTTATTCAGAACGGCGTATCTGCACTTGGTCTAACCAAAATCGGCCTGGGCACGCTGACACTGGCCGGTGCCAATACCTACACCGGCGCTACCACGATCACCGGCGGCACACTGCAACTCGGCGCTGGCGGCTCGGCCGGCTCGCTTGCAACGGCAAGCGCGATCACCATCGGGGCTAACGGGACGCTGGCCGTCAACCACACGGACCTTCTGACCGTGGGGAACGCCATTACCGGCAGCGGCGCTCTGCAGCAGAACGGCACTGGCGGCCTCAAGCTCACCGCAGCCAGTACCGGATTCACGGGGCCCGTCGCGCTCAATGCCGGCACGCTCGAACTCGGGCAGATCAATTCGGCCGGCACCGGTGCGATCACTTTCGCGGCTGGGGCGCAAAAGCTGCAGATTGATGTCACCGGAACGCTGGGCAACACGCTCACGACCGTCGGCACAAGCGACCAAATCGACTTCCAGGCCCTTAACTTCACCGGTGCGTTCAAGACCTACGATGCGGCAACACGTACGTTGAGCATTACGAACGGTGCGTCCACGAGCTCTGTGCGCTTTGATGCCGGCTCGACGCTGACCAGCAATCAGCTCGTGCTGTCGGCTGACGCAGACGGGAGCGCGGTCATCACGGTACGCGATGCCCTAACCGCAGCCCCCACCGGAACCCCGGGCGGCGGCCCGGTAACGGTGTTCACTGGTGCGCAGAATGTGACCGTGGCCAAGGCCGACACCCTGGTGCTTGCCGTGGATCCCGGCGCCTTCACAGGCGCGTCTGAGCAGAATGGCAATGTCGTCCTCGCCATCGCCGGCAAGACCGCGACCATAACTGGTGCGCAGCTGACCTCCGATGGCATCCCCGGCGTATCGCTGGCCGGCGGCGACTTCCTCGTCGGCCAAGGCGGCTTCTCGATCACCTCGACGAAGGCCAACTCCATCCTGATCGGCGGGACGGGGGGCGAGATCAACAACGTCGTCGATCCGGGCCAGACCGTCGGCACCCATGTGATCTTCGGTGGTGTTGGCTATGCCGATCCGTCGGACGGGGCCGACACCATCACCTTCGGTGGCAAGGGCGCTTGGGGTGTTTATGGAAACGCTGGTGCCGACGGAATCGTCCAGGGCACCAGCATTTTCGACTCGACCAGCTTCGCTTCCGTCTTCGGCGGCAAGGACGGCGACAGCATTACGCTCGCCAACACCGGCAATCTCAACGCCCACTTCGCCATCTACGGCGGTGAGAATGGCCCTGCCGGCGCAGCCAACGCCGGCATCGACTCGATCACCGTGTACAACACCGGCTCGAACGCTTCGACGATCATCTTCGGTGGCCAGGGTGCGGCTGACCCGACCGACGGGGCCGACACCATCATCTTCAACGGCGGTGGCTCGGTGTCGATCTTTGGCAACGCTGGTGATGACCAGATCACCCTCGGTGCTACCGGCGGGCTCGACTCAACCACGAACGCGGTGGTGCACGGCGGCATAGGCAACGACACCATCGGCTTGACGTTCGCGGCCGGGACTAAGGCTACGACGCAGGTCTACGGCGACGAGGGTGGCGACAGGATCACCGTCACCAATGCCGGAGGCAACACGGTGATCTACGGTGACACCGCCGCAGCGGACCCGGCCGGCGGCGACGACTCCATCGCCTTCTCCGGCCAGGGCCAGACGACGATCTACGCGGCGGGCGGCAACGACACCATCACGCTCAGCGGTCGCGGCACGGCCACGGCCGACTCCACCAGCACCACCACGGTGTTTGGCGGCGGCGGCAACGACAGCGTCAACATCGTTGCCCATACCGACACGATCGGCGCTTACACGCTGACGCTCGGTGCCGGTTCCGACAGCGTCGCTGCAACCTACGCCACGAACGGAACCGTGTTCGGCCAGGCCATCACCATAACCGACTTCGTCACGGGCGGGGGCAACGACGTCCTGAAGCTCACCACACCGGGCACGCAGACACAGGCCAGTGCAGTCAGCGGTGGCTTCCAGGTACTGCAGCAAGCGCTCGACGCGGCCACGGCAAACGGGGCCGGCACGACCACGGCGGCCGGTTCGGTCGGCGTGGTGGCCTTCGGTGGTTCGAGCTACGTGGTGGTCAACGACGGCACGCTCGGCTTCAACGCCGCGACCGATCTGGCGATCAAGATGACGGGCCTGACCGACGTCGCGGGTGTGATCGGATCGATCAGCATCCTGCACTGAGGCTGCACGGCAGAACGAATTTCACCCGCCCGGCTCACGCCGCGGCGGGTTTTATTTTGGCATCAAGGACCAAGCAAATTGCACTATTGGTGTGGCGACTGTTATCAAGTCGGCGCCCAGACCGGCCCAACGCGCCCAAGTCTTAGTCTGTGAAATACCAGCCACCGGGTCGCGGTTTTCTTGGAGAGCAAGTTTGCTCGCCTCTATCAGCTCCAAAACCTCTTCTCTGGTCGCACCCACTGGCGCCGGCACACCGGTCATCATTTGAGTTTGGCGATTAACGATTTCAAACACCGTGCCGACGCGTTCCATTTGCGCGTCTACGATTGATACGTCGATGTTGTCGGGGCCCTTATAAATCGTGCCGACATCTTTGAACGTGCCGCCCGTGATAGATAGAGCCATTTCCGTGTCTTTCTCTTACTAATACTTAACGGCCGACCGCCCGACGGCGGTCGGCTGAATCTGTTGCACGTCTTAGTATGTCAAGCCGCCTTAGGCTTCGGAAGCAGCGCCGGCAGATACTGGAGCGCCTTGGCGTCGCGCTTGCGGAAGTATTCCACCGCGTACTTCGGGATCCAGACCTCGCGAACGTGGCGGCGGAAGTCGGCCAGATGCTCCTCGGGGTAGAGCTTCGCAGGCACCTGGCGCCCGTCCTCGTACAGGTGCCAGTAGGTCGGGAGCGAATCGGTGTTCACCCCCTTCGCGCGGAGCTCCTTGCAGTAGATGCGGCCCGACGAAATGTCCGGCACCATCTCAGGCGGGAGCCGGTAGCCCAGCCGTTCCAGGGGCGCGATGAGCAGGATCGAGAGCTCAGCGAGAACTGAGAAGTAGCCGGCGGGGACCCGCTCGTTGTTCACGAGGTAGCGCTGGAGGTGATACGGAAGGTTCGAGGCGCCCGCCCGGGACTTGCCCGACATCCAGTCGACCACCCATTGGCTGACCTGGACGGCGAACTCTGCCGAGCACCATTGCGCAAGATTGATGGCAACCTGAGGATGAACCCAGGTGCCCTGATGGGACGGGTCGCCGCCGCTAACTGATTGAATCAGTTCCGTTACGGGTTTACCCGTCGCGGACGCAAGAGCCGCCGTGAACGCTAGGGTTGGGCCGATCCGAGTGTAGTCGTGGAACCGCTTACCGGTCGCTTGGCACATCGCCGTGGCGTTGATGTAGCCGTCGTGAACCCGCTGCTGGACGATCTCACGCTCGACGACGTGAGGGATAAGTTCGAGGTGCTGTTGCAAAGCTGTGACCAATTCTGACCGCGTGTTGAAATCGCCGGTCAGGGTCTGGACTCATCCGTACGACCATGGTGTTGATCGCCTGTGCAGAACGGGTCCGGTCCCTGACCGACCTACACCGAAGAAAGCCGTTGCCGATGCGAATCGGTGGCGGCTTTTTCGTTGCAGGACGTTCACCATGGGACCTCGGCCTTTTCTCCGTCCACCAGCGATGCACGCCGCACGGCGTTTGGCTGTGGAAGGCCGCCATTCGTGACCGGGCGGCAACGCTACCCCGCCGCCCCCGCCGCCCGCATCAACCGCCGCCGGACCTCCGCGACCTTCTCCTCGGTGGTGCGCTCCTCGCTGTCCGTCCAGACCGTCAGGGCGACCAGGCGCAGCGTGATCTCGTCGACGCCGAGTCCGGTCGCGAACGGCAGCAGTCGCTCCACAGCGATGTCGACCTCGCCCGTCACTGCCAGCCAGTTGCCTAGCCTCAACCGCCTTGCAGGCCCTCCGCGAAATCCTCCGGCACCTCGCCGAACTGCCCGAGGATGGTCGCGGCCTCGAGCTCACCCGTCTCATCGTCGGCCACCACCCTGATCGCGGCCGTGCCCGGCATCCGACCGGCCATGGCCTCCGCCTTCTTCAGGGCGCCGCTCTCGGTTGCGGATACCTCCCGATCGCCCGGCACCAGGCGCTTGCGCTTGATGGTGAACGTCTGGACCAGGAACGTCGTTTTCATCGCCATCGGACCGCTCTCCATGCACGGGCGCTGAGGGGCGCCTTTCCGCAATCCACAAACGGCATCCGCGAGCTTGACCGTGGAACCGAACGCGCGCTTGTTCTCTTTTCGTTCTAACACGAATGGAGCACGCGGTGGGCCTTTTTCGGGTCGCGGAACTGGTTCGGGAGGGCGAAAATCTCGTCCGCATCCCGATCATGGGGCAGGCGCTGTGCGCCGGCTTCCCGTCGCCGGCCGACGACTTCCTCGAGGGTGCCCTAGAGCTGCCGCGCTGGCTGGCGCCGAACCCGCCCGCGACCTTCGCCTGGAACATCTCAGGCGATTCCATGCGCGCGGCCGGCATCTTCGATCGCGACCTCGCGGTGGTGGATCGGAGTTTGAAGCCGGGCAACGGCAGTGTGGTCGTGGCCGCCATCGACGGCGAGATGTCGATCAAGCGCCTGCGCATCGAGGGCAACGTCGCGCGCCTCGCGTTCGAGAACCCGGACTTGCCGGCCTTCGCCGTTCAGGACGCGTCTGAGGGCGAGATCTGGGGCGTGGTCCGCTTCTCCATCCGCTGGCACATCGCCCGGGCCGGGCTGGTGCGATGAGCCGGGCGATCGCGCTCATCGACGGCAACAGCTTCTACTGCTCGTGCGAACGCGTGTTCGATCCGAAGCTCGCCCGGGTGCCGGTGATCGTGCTGTCAAACAACGACGGCTGTGCCATCGCCCGCACCGCCGAGGCCAAGGCCCTCGGGATCCGGATGGGCGATCCGTACTTCAAGATCCGCGAGCAGTGCCGGCGCGACGGCGTGCGGGTGTTCTCCTCGAACTACACCCTCTACGGCGACATGAGCGCGCGCACGAACGCGGTCTACCGGGACTTCTCCCCGCGGGTGGAGATCTACTCGATCGACGAATCGTTCCTCGACCTGTCGGACGTGCACCCGGACCTGCGCATCGAGCTCGCCCGCGATCTGCGCGCGACGGTGCGGGCCTGGACCGGCATCCCGACTTGCGTCGGCATCGGTGCGACCAAGACCCTGGCGAAGCTCGCCAACCACATCGCCAAGACGCAACCGGACCTCGACGGGGTGTGCGACCTGACCGACCCGGTGGCCTACGACCACTGGCTCTGCCGGATCGCGGCGGCCGAGGTCTGGGGGATCGGGCGCGCCTCGGCGGCGAAGATCGAGGCCATGGGCGTCGACACCGTGGCGGACCTGCGCGACCTCGACCCACGCCCGGTGCGCAAGGCGATGACCGTGGTGGGCGAGCGCATCATCCACGAGCTGCGCGGCCTGTCGTGCCTGCCGCTCGAGCTGGTGCCCGCCCAGCGCAAGGGCTGCGCGGTGACCCGGTCGTTCTCCCGCCGAGTCGAGGATCGCGGAACGGTCGAACAGGCCGTGGCGGCGCACGCGACGCGCCTGGGCGAGAAGCTCCGGCGCGAGGGCTTGGGGACCGACCAGCTGACGGTCTTCTACCACACCTCGACCCACGACCGGGGCGACCCAATGCGGTCGGTGTCCACCACCGTGACGCTGCCGGAGGCGACGAACGACTCCCTGGTGCTGATCCAGGCCGCGCAGCTCGGCGTCGCCCGGACCTGGCGCGAGGCGCCCGGCGACCGGCCGTGGCGCTACAGCAAGGCCGGCGTCATCACCACGGACCTGATGCCGCTGGAGGCCTCGCCCCGCGCACTGATCGGCCGGCTCGATCGCGAGCGCAGCGGCCCGCTCATGGCGGCGATGGACGCGTGCAACGGGCGCTTCGGTCGGGGGACGGTGGTGCCAGCGCGCGCGGGGCTCACCGAGAAGCGGACGTGGGCGACGAAGTTCGAGATGCGCTCGCCCCGCTACACGACGCAGGTGGCGGAGCTGCCGACAGCGCGCGCTTGAGGGGCCCGGGTAACGACCCCGCCGCCCGATCTGATCACGGGCCGGCGGGGTGGGACGCCCATCTCACGCTTGAGCCGGTACGCAACTTGGCTCGACCGCAGCGTGCGGTCGGCGGGTTAGCGTCGGATCAAGGTGCGGGCGCCGGCCATCTCCCGATTCGGGATCGGACGTTCCCCAGCGCGACCTACCGCCCAAACAGCCAGATCGGCACGGCGCCCGTCGGCCGTCCGGGCTTGTCGCGGTAGTAGGCCGTGTTGACGAACGCCATCCGGTTTTCGGTGATGGCCGACACCCGCTCGCCCGACATGACCAGGGCGCCGCAGAAGTCGGCGCGGACCACGCCGGCCTCGGGATGCACCCCGAACAGGTCCAGGGTTGTCCAGCCCAGCACGGCGGCTTCGTCGGCTCGGGCGTCGAGGAAGGCGATGCAGGCCTCATGGACGCCCGCCCAACTCTGCAGGGTCAGGCCCGGGCACGGCACGACGTTCGGCCGGAG
Source organism: Methylobacterium sp. Leaf112 (assembly GCF_001423295.1). Taxonomy (GTDB): domain Bacteria; phylum Pseudomonadota; class Alphaproteobacteria; order Rhizobiales; family Beijerinckiaceae; genus Methylobacterium. The sequence goes on from NZ_LMNG01000010.1 coordinate 16,901, forward strand.
GTTCAGGAAGCCTTGGCGCCAGGCGTGAGGGTCGGCGGGGACGATCTTGGGTGCGGCTGACATGGGGTCCGGTGCGTGGTGGCCGGACGGCATAGGTGGGCGGGGAGCGTCGGCCTATGCCTCGGGCGCCACAGGGGCCCCCAACAACTCCGGCAGCCGCGCCATGTTCACCGCGATCCGCCGGGCCTCGTCGCGGGACATCCGGCCGGTGACCGAGGCCCGCTGCTCGCTGTCGGAAAAATAGACGTAGGCGAGGAGAAATCCGGTCGCGTCCACGATCGAAAAGGATTCGGTCTTTTCCTCGACCCGCCAGGGTGCGGGGAAGCGGCGATTGGCGGCCATTCAGATTGTGCCGACTCTTGTGCGTCGGAAAAACACGGTCTGTTCCGGTGTGGCGGATCTGTCCGCATATCCAAGGCACTGATCGCCTTGACAGAATTGGCTGGGGCGCCAGGATTCGAACCTGGGAATGGCGGTACCAAAAACCGCTGCCTTACCACTTGGCGACGCCCCATCGGCGCAAGGCCGGGTGGTGTCTAGACGGAGTGGGGGAGGCTGGCAACAGGGCGACGCCGGCTTTATGAGCGGTTGGGGAGTAGGGAGCACGCGGCGGATGGCGGGACGGATCGCGATGGTGACCGGGGCCGGCTCGGGCATCGGCCGGGCGGTGGCCCTGGGGCTCGCCGAAGCCGGCTACGCCGTGGTGTTGGCCGGGCGGCGGCGGGCGCGGCTCGAGGCTGTCGCCGAGGCGGTGCGGGGGCAGGGGGGCGAGGCCCTGTCCGTCGAGGCCGATGTCGCCGACCCGGATTCCGTCGCGCGGTTGTTCGCGGCGACCCGGGAGGCGTATGGCCGCCTCGACGTGCTGTTCAACAACGCCGGCGTGTTCACCCCGAGCGTGCCCGTGGACGAGGTGGCGCTGGCCGATTGGCGTGCCAGCGTCGACGTGAACCTCACGGGCGCCTTCCTGTGCACGCAAGGGGCGTTCCGGCTGATGAAGGCACAGGACCCGCGCGGCGGGCGCATCATCAACAACGGCTCCATCGCCGCCCAGGTGCCGCGCCCGAACTCGGCGCCCTATGCCGCCACCAAGCACGCCATGACGGGGCTGACCCGCGCCACCTCCCTCGACGGGCGCGCCCACGACATCGCCTGCGGCCAGATCGACGTCGGCAATGCCGAGACCGACATGACGCGGGCCTTTTCGCACGGCGCCCGGCAGGCCGACGGCAGCATCAAGCCGGAGCCGGTGATGGACGCGGCCCACGTGGCGGACGCCGTGGTCTACATGGCGGGGCTTCCGCTCTCGGCCAACGTCCAGTTCATGACCGTGCTCGCGACGAAGATGCCGTATATCGGCCGGGGCTGAGCCCATTCCGGCGGCTTTGCGCTTCCCCCCGGAAACGCCTACACAGCCCGCTCTCTCGGGTCGCCGTCCGGCGGCCATCGTCCGCCCGCCGCGGACCCGGAACACCGTTGCCCGCCATGCTGATGCAGACCGAGACCAAATCCGCCGAACACAAAGCGCCCGACCCGAAGAGCGATCCCGTCGCCCGGCGCCGCACCTTCGCGATCATCTCGCACCCGGATGCCGGCAAGACCACGCTCACGGAGAAGCTGCTGCTGTTCGGCGGCGCCATCCAACTCGCCGGCGAGGTCAAGGCCAAGCGCAACCGCGTCTCCACCCGCTCCGACTGGATGGGCATCGAGAAGGAGCGCGGCATCTCCGTCGTCACCTCGGTGATGACGTTCGAGTACGGCGATTGCGTTTTCAACCTCCTCGACACCCCGGGCCACGAGGACTTCTCGGAGGACACCTACCGCACCCTGACGGCGGTGGATTCGGCCGTGATGGTCATCGACGCGGCCAAGGGCATCGAGGCGCGCACGCGAAAACTGTTCGAGGTCTGCCGCTTGCGCGACATTCCCATCGTCACCTTCATCAACAAGCTCGACCGCGAGGCCCGCGACCCGTTCGAGTTGCTGGACGAGATCGAGAAGGTGCTGGCCCTCGACGTCGCCCCCGTCACATGGCCCATCGGCCGGGGGCGGAGCTTTGCCGGCACCTACGACCTCGGCAACGGCCGGGTGCGCCGCCTCGACGCCGCCGACGATGCCGGCACCGTGCCGGTGACGGGCGTCGACGATCCGCTGTTCGATGGGCTTCTCACGGAGGAAGGCGAGGTCGCCACCTGGCGCGAGGAGGCGGAGCTCGCCGAGTCCGGCCTCAAGCGCTTCGACCTGGAGGCGTTCCGCGAGGGGCACCTCACGCCGGTGTTCTTCGGCTCGGCGCTCCGCAACTTCGGCGTGCGCGACCTCATCGACGGGCTCGCCCGCTTCGCCCCGCCGCCGCGCGGCCAGGACGCCGACAAGCGCCTTGTGGAGCCCACCGAGCCGAAGATGACCGGCTTCGTGTTCAAGATCCAGGCGAACATGGACCCGAACCACCGCGACCGCATCGCCTTCATGCGGGTGTGCTCGGGCCGGCTCAGCCGGGGCATGAAGGCCAAGCTCGTGCGCACGGGCAAACCCATGTCGCTCTCCGCGCCGCAATTCTTCTTCGCCCAGGACCGCGCCATCGCGGACGAAGCCTTCGCCGGCGACGTCGTCGGCATCCCCAACCACGGGACCCTGCGCATCGGCGACACCCTGACGGAGGGCGAGGAGATCGTGTTCCGCGGTGTGCCGAGCTTCGCCCCCGAGATCCTGCGGCGGATCAAGCTCACGGACGCGATGAAGGCCAAGAAGCTGCGCGAGGCCCTGCAGCAGATGGGCGAGGAGGGCGTGGTGCAGGTGTTCCGCCCGCATGACGGCTCCCAGGCCATCGTCGGCGTGGTCGGCGCCCTGCAGCTCGACGTTCTGAAGGAGCGGCTCCAGGCCGAGTACGGCCTGCCCATCGACTACGAACCGACCCGGTTCTCCATCTGCCGCTGGATCGAGGCCGACAAGGAGACCGATCTGGACAACTTCATCGGCAGCCACGGCTCGGCCCTGGCGAGCGACCTCGACGGCGCGCCGGTGTTCATGGCCACCACGGCGTTCTCCCTGCGCTACGAGGAGGAGCGGGCGCCCGCATTGCGGTTCTCCGACATCAAGGATTACCAGAAGCGCGCGGTGGCCTGAGCCGGTTTCGGGTTCGCAGGCTCCGGGCGCGGGCTCACGCGGTCCCGCCCAGCTTGATGCCGGAGCGGCGGAAGAATTCGAGCAGCAGGTGGTTCAGTTCGCTGCGGGTCACGTCGCCCTGCGACACGTCGTGGACGAAGACGCGCGCCTCGACTTCGAGACTCTCGCCGAGCTTCGTCAGGAGCAGCACCGGCGCGGGGTCGGCCGCGACGTTGGGATGACGGGCGGCGACGGCGACGAGGATGTCGCGCGCCAGCGCGAGATCCGTGTCCTGGGCCAGCACCACCGGCAGGCGCAGGCGCTGGGACACGTCCGTCAGGGTCTTGTTGCGGACGATGGACGTGATGATGTCGGTGTTCGGCACGATGAGGTCCGTGCGATCGCCCGTGGCGAGGAGCGTCGAGCGGACGCTGATCTTCTTGACGCGCCCCTCCTCGCCCTTGACCGTCACGAGGTCGCCGACCCGGATCGGGCGTTCGGCCAGGACGATCAGCCCCGAGACGAAATTCGAGACGATGCTCTGCAGGCCGAACCCGACGCCGACGGAGAGCGCGCCGGCGATCACCGTCAGGCTCTGCGGATTCACCCCGAGCTGACCCAGCGCAAGGAGGAGGGTGAGCACGAGGCCGCCATAGCCCACCACTGTGATCACGGAGTAGCGGGCCCCGGCGTCGAGGCGCGTCTGCGGCAGGACTCTGCGGTCTGCGGTCGAGCCAACCCGTCGCGGCCCGCGTCAGGGCCACGCCGACGATGGCGGTCAGGGCGGCGACCCCCGCCGCGCCGACGAGGGTGCGGACATCGCCCGGATGGGTACCGAGGAACGCGTCCCGGAACGGGTTGAGTTCGCCGTAGGCGAGGTTCCAGGGGCCGATGACGACGAAGATCATCGCGGTCACCACGAGGACGTTCAGCACGCCCGAGACCACGGCCGAGCCGAGGGCCAGGGTGTCGGGCGGCACCGCCAAGGCCCGGCTCAGGCGCAGCAGCCGCGGGCTGGTCTCGATGTCGGCCCGGGTCACGAACAGGGCGTCGACGCAGATCAGCACCACCCAGCCCAGGGCGAGGAGCAGGCCCGTGACGATCAGGCGGCCGATGAGGAAGCCGCCGAGGGCCGTGTAGCCGGCGAGCATCGCGGCGAACGAAACCGCGACCACGGCCCAGACGACGGGCGTCAGGATCGTGAGGGAGGCGGCCGACCGCGCCGCCGGCATCGCGTCCGACTCGGCCGGGGCCTCGTCCCGGCTGAGGCGCAGGAGGGCCAGCCCCAGGAGCGCGCAGCACAGGGCGACCATCGCCATGGTGGCGGCCTGACTGATCACGATGCGGAAATGCGCCGCGACGGCGAACTCGGCGAACACCAGATCGGCGGCGTAGACCAGGATCAGGGCGTGGCCCGTACGCGCGACGATCAGGGCCGTCCCGTCGCTGACGGCGAGGAGCCGGTGGGCCGGATCGCGCGGCGCCACCATGGCCCGGAGGATGCCCGCCCCGAGGAGGGCGCCCGCGACGGCGGTGAGCACGCGGAAAATGATCGCGTCGAGGCTGCCGGGCGTGAAATCGATGTCGTCGTTCAGGACGAGGAGCAGCACGACCGCAAGGGGGAACGAGCAGACGGTGAGCGTCATGTCGAGGAGGGCGTGCACGGCGGCGCGTCGCCGGGGGCTGATGCTCGTCCGCGCGGCGAAACGCTGCCAGCGGTCCAGGGCGTACCGGCGCGCCTTCCGGATCGCCGCGTAGAGCAGCAGCAGGCCCGTCAGGACCACCGCGGCGCCGATGGCGATCTCGGCGGCGTCGTCACCCTCCTGGCCGGCCGCCATGGCGGTGCCGAGATCGGACAGCTTGCCGGCGACCTGCGGCAGCGCCCGGTCGACGAGTTCGCTCCAGAATCCGAAGGAGAGCGGGCTTGCGCCGCGGGCGAACAGGCGCGCGGCGAAGAGCCTGCGCCGCGCCTCGGTGATGCGATTGCCGAGGCCGTCGAGGTCGGCCGCGAGGGCCTTGTCCGCCTGGACCCGCTCCTCGGCGGACCGGAGGGCGTCGTCGGCCGCCCGGATGGCGGCGTCGCGCTCTGGTGGCGGTTCGATTCGGCCGGCGTCGAGCCGTGCCGTCCGCGCCCGTTCCAGGGCCGCCGCGTCCCGGGCCTGCACCTCGCGGCTCTCCGCCGCCAGGGCCTCGGCCCGGTCGCGGAGCGCGGAGAGCCCGGCGAAGTCGGCCTGCCGGAGGGGGAGTTCGGCGACGATCTCGGAAAGGGACCGGCGCAGATCCGGGCGCGGGCCGTCCTGCGCCGCCGCGCCGCCGCCGACCACGCCGAAGAGGAGCGCGAGGGTGAGGGACACCCGCTGGGCGAGCCGCCCGGCCGGGCCGGTGGGAGGGGCGATCATCGGGGACGGGCCGGCGCGTCGGAGCGGGTCCGCTCAGAACTTGCCCAGCATGGGGAAATCCACGCTGAGGGCGGATTCGGCGGCCAGCGGCGCCTCGCGCTTGCGCGGCTTGCGGTTGATGACCTGCTTCAGCTTCGATTTCAGCACCGACATGTCGAACGGCTTGAGGATGAAGGCGTCGGCGCCGGCCTGGTGGGCGAGGTTGATGTCTTCGAAGTCGAACGAGGCTTCGGTGAGGATGAAGGGCGTGTTCATCAGGGCGTCGTCGGCGCGGATCTCGCGCAGGAAGGCGAGGCCGTCCATGGGCTCCATGTCGAGGTCGGAGATCACCAGGGCGTATTTGCGCGTCCGCAGGCGCTCCAGGGCCGTCGGCGCATCGTTGACGCCCTCGACATCGGGAAACCCCAGCCGGTTCATGAGCAGGATGACGAGCTTCAGGAGCTTCTCCTGGTCGTCGACGATGAGGATCGGGGGCGTCTCGCTCATGGGTTTCGCGTCTCAAGGCCGGGGGCGGCGACGGGGCGTCCGGATGGGGTTCAGACGAACAGGTGGTCGATGCCCTGCTTCGACATGGATTCGCTCTGCAACTGCATGGCCAGGGCGTGGATGCCCGTGGCCTTCGGGGTGCCGCGCTGGAACATCGGCATGAGGTTGGCCTTCACGAACACGGCGTCGTTGGCCGGTCCGCGCACGCCCGTGGAGAACGAGTTCACGAATTCCCGCTTCACGATCTCGCGCCACTCGACGATCTGCACGTCGCGGTGGCGCGTGTCGTTGCCGATGCGGTTGAAGGTGTCGCTCACCGAGGCGCGTTCGCCCTCGATGATCTGCGCGGCGAAGTTCTGCTCCACGATGAGGAAGCTGGTGATGACGGAGAACTCGTTCTTCTTCTGGGCCTGACGGGTGATCTCGCCGAGCTGCCGGGCGCGCGTCGGCGCATCGGCGGCGAGGTTCAGCCGGGAGAAGTAGATGAGATGGACGAGGCTCGTCCGTTTGGCGCGCATGATCGTGGCCCGTGATGGTCGCGTCCCGAGCCTAGACGCGCCGGCCATAACGGAGCGTAAAGACGCGCCACCCCGGATTCCTACAGGCTGCGCGACAGCACCAGGGGCTGGCTGCCGCCGTGGCCGGCGCGGGCATAGGGGGAGGGGGCGTGCGACGGGCGGCCGTAGATCGTCGGCGCGCGGGCGCGGCCCACCTCCTCGGCCAGGGACTTCACCAGACCCTCCGACACGGAGCGGGCGGTGGCCAGCACCATCTGGTTGGCCTCCACGGCCTTGGTGAAGCGCCGGTGCGCCGCCTTCAAGGCCTCGATCCCCTCCGGCGCGAAGCGCGTCAGCGCGATGGCGTTGGCCTTGATGGTCTCCAACCCCTGCAGATAGGCCGCCGACAGGCCGGTCTTCCGCTCGGTTTCGGCCAGCCCCTCGTGCAGGCGCCCGACGCGGATGTGGTCGCTCTCGCGGGCCAGCACCGCCTCCAGGGCGTCGAGGGTCTCCATGACGCGGGCCACCAGGGCCCCGGCTCCGGCGCGGTCGACGATGCGCAGGGGCCCCTCAGTTGACGGAGCCATTCGCGCCCTCCTGCATCTTCATCATCTCGCGAAACACCTGATCGCCGATGCCGACGCCGCCGCTCTTCACGATCTGGCCGGCATATTCCTTGGTGAGCATCGAGCGGTAGACGCCGCCGCCCGTGCCGTTGTCGCCGAGGGGGCCCTCGGTGCCGTCGGACTGGGTCAGCCGGTCGAGGCTCTGCTCGAGGAACATGGTCTCGAACTCCGAGGCGGCCTTCCGGGCCTTCGCCTCGGCGGCGCTCTTGGTCGTCGCCGCCGCGCCGGTCGCCGGAGCGTTGGCCGCCGCGGCGGTCTTGGAAGCGCCCGCGGCGGCCCTGGTGGCGCCCGTGACGGTCTTGGCGATGTCGCCGACGATGGCTTTTCCGACGCCGATGGCGGCGGTGGTGGCAAGGGGAGCGAACAGCATGGTCAACGCCTCGTGCTGGGGGAGGGGGAAGAGCGCATCACATCACCTCTATGTCGGCCTGCAGGGCCCCGGCGGCCTTGATCGCCTGGAGGATCGAGATGAGGTCGCGGGGGCCGACGCCGAGCGCGTTGAGCCCGTCGACGAGTTCGCGCAGGGTCACGCCCTCCTTGACCAGGGCGAGCTTGTTGCCCTCCCCGGTATCGACCTTCACGCCCGTGCGCGGCACCACCGTGGTCTGGCCGTTGGACAGGGGGGCGGGCTGGCTCACCTGCGGCTGCTCGGTGATGGTCACCGTGAGGTTGCCCTGTGCGATGGCGACGGTGGAGACCCGGACGTCGCGGCCCATGACGATGATGCCCGAGCGCTCGTCGACGATGACCCGCGCCGTCTGGTCGGGCTCGACCTTGAGCTGCTCGATCTCGGTGACGAGGCGGATCATGTTGCCGTTGTACTTCGGCGGGATCTGCAGGGTGACGGTGGCGGGGTCCGTGGGCTCGGCGGTGTCGGCGCCCATGAAGTCGTTGATGGCGGCCGCGATCCGCTTCGAGGTGGTGAAGTCGGGGTTTCGCAGGGACAGGCGCAGGGAGCGCATGTCGTTCATCTTGAACGCCATCTCGCGCTCGATCATCGCCCCGTTGGGCACCCGGCCGTTGGTGGGGACGCCCCGGGTGATCTTGGCGGCGTCGCCCTCGGCCGAGAAGCCCGCGATGGCCACCGACCCCTGGGCCAGGGCGTAGACCTCGCCGTCGGCGCCAAGGAGCGGCGTCACCAGCAGGGTTCCGCCCTGGAGCGACTTCGCATCGCCCAGCGACGACACCGTGATGTCGATGCGGTTGCCCTGCGTGGCGAAGGGCGGAAGGCTCGCCGTCACCATCACGGCCGCGAGATTCTGGGTCCGCATGGTGGCGCCGCGGGTGTTGACGCCGAGGCGCTCCAGCATCGATTGCAGGGATTGCCGGGTGAACGGGATGTTGTTCAGGGTGTCGCCGGTCCCGTTGAGGCCGACCACGATTCCGTAACCCACGAGTTGGTTCTGGCGCACGCCCTCGATGCTCGCCATGTCCTTCACCCGCGACAGGGCGAAGGCCCGGTCCGGGGCCGCCGTCAGCCCGGCGCAGGCCAGCGCCAGGAGGCAGCGAGCGATGGAGCGCCAGGCGAAGCGGAACGTCGAGCGGGGCATCTGAATGCGCATGGTGCGTTTCGATGGAGGGCGCGGTCTTGGGAGCCAATCTGCCAGGAGCGTGCCAAACCGACCGTTCCGGCAAACCCCTGTTTTTGAACGAATTTTTCTGAGGAGGTCCGGCGCCGGGACGGACGCGGCCACCGTCCTTCGTGCCGACCCGGCAGGATCTGCCGGGGGCTTTACCCGCGGTTAACCAATCCGGCCGGATTCTGCCGCCTCGTACCGATCCCGGGGCCGCGCGAGCGGGGGCCCGAATCGGCCGTCCCCCGGCGCCGCGCGGCTAGGGAGCGGATGGAACCGGCCGCGCGGATACGGAACGGTCGTCCCCCATGCGCATCGACCCCCGATTCGCCGCCGCCGCCGCGGGGGGCGCCACCGCACCGCGCCGGACCGAGGCAGGCCCGGCCTTCGCCCTCGGGCAGGCGCCGGCGACAGCGACCAGCGCCGCGGCGACGCCAGCTTCGTCCCTCGCCGGCCTCGATGCGATCCTCACCCTCCAGACCAATTCCGATACGCCGGAGGAGCGCCGCCGCCGCGCGACCCGGCGCGGCCACGACCTCCTCGACGGCCTCGACCGCCTGAAGGCCTCCCTCATCATGGGCCGGGTCTCGACCCGCGATCTCCAGGCCATCGCGGGTCGCCTCGCCCAGCGCTCGGGCGAGAGCGGCGACCCCCGCCTCGACGGCCTCATCGCCGACATCGAATTGCGGGCGGCGGTGGAACTGGCCAAGCTTCAGGCGCGCGAAGCGGCCTGATCCGGTCCTGAACGCGCCCCGACATTGACGCCCCCGCCACGATCCCCGACAAGCCGAGCCGTTCCCGGCCCCGGACACGCGGACGGGTCGCGATCCGTCGCACCCGTGACCCGGCGCGCATGCTGTTCAACTCGACGATCTTCCTGCTCGGCTTCCTGCCCGTCGCCCTCGCGCTCCACGGCCTCGTGCTGCGGTGGCGCCCGTCCCTGCGGCCCGACTGCCTGCTCCTGCTCTCGTTCGTGTTCTACGGCTGGTGGGACCCGCGCTTCGTGCCGCTCATCGCCGTGTCCATCGGAGCCAACTGGCTGGTGGCCCGGGCGTATCTCCGCGGCCGCCCGCGCGGGCTGATCCCGATCGCCATCGCGGCGAACCTCGCGGCGCTGGCGGTGTTCAAGTACCTCGATTTTCTCGCCGGACTCGTCGCCTGGGTGCCGGGCCTCGCGCTTCCCCCCGTCGGCCTCGCCCTGCCCCTCGGCATCTCGTTCTTCACCTTCCACCACTGCATGTATCTCGCCGACCTCCGGGCCGGCCGGGCGCCCGCCTACGGCCTTCGCGACTACGCCCTCTACATCGCGTTCTTCCCGCAGGTGCTGGCCGGGCCCCTCGTGCGCTGGCGCGAGGTGATGCCTCAGTTCGCCGAGCGTGGACCGGTGGCGCCGGAGCGCTTCGGACAGGGGGTGATGCTGCTCTGCATCGGCCTCGCCAAGAAGGTCTATTTCGGCGACCCCCTGGCCCAGGTCGTCAATCCGGTCTTCGAACTGGCGGCGGGCGGCGCCGGCGTGACGGTGGCGCAGGCGTGGCAGGCGACCCTGGGCTTCACCTTCCAGATCTACTTCGACTTCTCCGGCTACACCGACATGGCGCTCGGCCTCGGCCTGATGTTCGGCGTGATCCTGCCTCAGAATTTCGACGCGCCCTACCGGGCGACGTCCCTGCAGGATTTCTGGCGGCGGTGGCACATGACCCTGTCGCGCTTCCTGCGCGACTACCTCTACGTTCCGCTCGGCGGAAACCGGCACGGCCTCGCCCGCCAGATTCTCGCGCTCCTCGCCACCATGACCCTGGGCGGCCTCTGGCACGGCGCCGGCCTCACCTTCGTGGCCTGGGGCCTCGCGCACGGGATCGGCCTCGCCCTTGGCCTGCTGTGGCGGCGTGGCGGCCTGCCCATGCCGGTGCCGCTCGGCCGGCTCCTCACCTTCGGCTTCGTCGCGGCGACCTGGGTCCTGTTCCGCGCGCCCGATTTCCCGAGCGCCGTGCACATCTTCGACGGCCTCGTCGGGCACGCGCCCCTCGGCACCGGCCTGCCGTGGCGCACCCTGGCGCCGGCCGCCGCCATCGCCTGCCTCGGCCCCACGGCCTGGAGCGTCGTCCAGCGCACGCCGCCGACCCGGTTCGCGGCGCTCGGCTTCGGCCTGCTGTTCGTCGCCCTGCTCCTGCGGATCGGCGAGGACGCGAACTACGCCTTCATCTACTTCCAGTTCTGAGCACTTCGGGACCGGCGCCGGTCGGCCGTTCTGCGGGGAATTTCGTAAGGCGGCGCCCGCGAAACGCGGGTATCCCGGTCGGTCGGGCAGCGGGCCCGGGTGCATCGGCACGCCGTACATCCGTTGCGTGTTTGCCGCAGGGCGCGGATGCCTGTTACGAACCGGCCCGCCTGTGGTATCGGCGCGTTGTCGTGGACCGATCCCTGCATTATAGCGACGCAAAATATCGCCGCAAACTGGCCGCGACAGACTTGCGAGGGGCGCGAATGGCGAAGATCACACTCGAGGACGGCTACGTACCCAGTGAGAGCGAGCCGTTCATGAACGATCGGCAGCGTGAATATTTCCGGCGTAAGCTTCTCGGCTGGAAATCCGACATCATGCGCGAGGCCCAGGACACCCTCGTCGCCCTCCAGAGCGAGAACGAGAACCATCCAGACCTCGCCGACCGGGCCTCGTCGGAGACCGACCGGGCCATCGAGCTGCGGGCCCGGGACCGCCAGCGCAAGCTCACGGGCAAGATCGACGCCGCCCTTGCTCGCATCGAGGACCGCTCCTACGGCTATTGCGAGGAGACCGGCGAACCGATCTCCCTGAAGCGCCTCGACGCCCGCCCCATCGCCACCCTATCCCTGGAAGCCCAGGAGCGCCACGAGCGGCGCGAGCGGGTCTACCGGGACGATTGAGGTCGCCGGGCACAAGATCGGGACGAAGGCCGCGGCCGAACCCGATCCGGTGCGGGCCGGCGCCGTTCGGCGCCAATTCGGATGAGCGGCGGCGGCCTCGGCGTCGAAGACTGGCGTCGACTTGGTCGGATGCCGGGCGCCGTTCGCGGAACCTTGGGACCACGGTTCGGCTTCCCCACGATAACACTATCGTCAGGGAGCCAACGCCGTGAACAATGAAGTTCTCATCCTCGTCCTCGCCCTCGCGACCCTCGGCATCGTCATCGGTGTCGCCCTGTGGCAGCGCGCCCGCGTCGCCGCCAAGAAGAACGACCCGGAACGCTCCGCCTTCACGAAGACCCACGGCGAGGCGCCGCGCCCGAACCGGCCCGGCACGGAGCACTAGATTTCCCCGGGGACGATCGTCCCCGGGCGAGGGTTCGCGGTGCCGTCCGGGACCGCGTCAGAACGGCAGCAGCACGTCGACGATCTGCTGGCCGTAGCGGGGCTGCTGCACGTCGGTGATCTGGCCGCGGCCGCCATAGGCGATGCGCGCCTGGGCGATCTTGGTCGACTCGATGGTGTTGTCGGATTCGATGTCTTCCGGGCGGACCACGCCGGCGATGATGAGTTCGCGCACCTCGAAGTTGATGCGGATCTCCTGCTTGCCCTCCACCACGAGATTGCCGTTCGGCAGGATCTGCGTGACGATGGCGGCAATGCTGGTGGTGACGGTCTCGTTGCGCTGAACCGAGCCGGTTCCGTCGCTCGACGTGGTCGAGGTCGCGTCGAGGAGCTTGTCGGCGGCGATGCCGGCGGCCGCCACCGCGGGGTTCTTCTCCAGGCCGAAGGCGTTGGGCAGGCCGAACCCCTCCGCGTTGGAGCGCGAGCGCTTGGTCTCGTTGTTCAGGTTGGCCCGGTCGGTGACGTTGACCTTCACGGTCACGAGGTCGCCGATGCGGGCCGCGCGCTGATCCTTGAAGAACGCCCGCGATCCCGTGCGCCACAGGGAGTTCGGCGCGTAGGAGACCGGCTGGACCTCCGGCATCGGCAACCGCACGGGCTTGTAGCCGGCCTGCGCCGTCGGGTCCTCGATGGCCGACAGGGCCGGGGTGGCGCCGATCTGCGACAGCCGATCGGCGGTGTTGCAGGCGGTCAGACCCGTGCACAGGAGCGCGACGGCGAGGGCGGGGCGAACGCGGTGGGTCATCGGGACCGTGCCTGAGGCGATTCGAAGGGGGAGGATCAACGGGTGCCGTCGAGGGCGGCGTTGGCCTGGCGCTGGATCGGCGCCGGCGCCGGGCCGACGGAGACGCGCCCCGGCCCGATCACGGTGGCGGGCAGCACCTTCTTGGAGACCGGGTTGGTCACGGTGATCGCGGCACCGAGGCGGCCGCTCTCGTTGGCCTGGCCCCGGAGGGACAGGGCGAGGCCCGGCGCGTCGAACACGATGGTGACGGCTTCGCCGCGTGCGACGAGGTCGGGCGGCGCGACATCGCCGCCGCGCAGGATCGCGCCCGCGCTCAAGCCCCGCTGCGCCACCTGTCCGGGCAGGTCCGTCGCGCCCGTCCGGGCGTCCGTCGGCACCGCTTCCTTCGGCCGCCGCTCGACGGTGAAGTCGGCCGGCGTGACGGCCTCGCCCCGGTTGAGCTGGCGCCCGATGACCACCACCTCGCGAATCTCCATGACGAGGCCGGTGACCCGGAGCGAAGCCTGGCGGTCGCCGAGCGTCACCAGGGCGGCGAGGCGCCGGGACCGCGGATCGTAGGTGAGATCGACGGCCGAGGCCTGTCCGTCGAGGTCGACGGGGGCGAGCAGCACCGGCGCGTCGCCATCGAGACGGATCGCCACGGTGCGGCCGTCGAGGCCGTAAGCGGTCTCGAGGGACCGCTTCAGGGCGGCCTCGATCTCCGGTTGGGCGACGCGCCGGGCGGCGCGCTGGACCGCGACCTGGACGCGCCCGCCCGTCTCGATCTCGCCGAGCCCGAGGGCCGCGACGGCCTCGGCGATGCGCCGGGCCTGGATGGTGCCGTGCCCCCCGAGGGACGGCGCACGGAACAGCGGGCGCACCGAAAGATCGGCGCTCGCCCCCTCCACGAGATCGCCCAGCGTCAGCACGTCGCCGCGCGCCGTGACGTCGCCGCGCAGGCGAAGGCGCTGCGCCGGGCCCTCCGCCAGAACCGGGAGGGTGAGCAGTCCGAATGCCAGGAGCGCGAACAGGGCGCGGGCCACCATCGCCGGATTGACCGGCGAGACGCGGGGCCGAAGGGTCGGGGAAACGTATCTCAGGGCGTACATCTTGATGGCGCTCCCGATCAACCGCGGAACATCTGCGAGGTGGTGGACATCATCTGGTCGGCGGCGGTCACGACCTTGGAGTTCATCTCGTAGGCCCGCTGCGCCGCGATCAGGGACGAGATCTCCGTCACCGCGTTGACGTTGGCTTCCTCGAGGTAGCTCTGCTGGAGATTGCCGAAGCCTTCCGCGCCCGGCGCAGCCGCGATGGCCGGGCCCGACGCCGCGGTCTCGATGAACAGGTTGTCGCCGATGGATTCGAGGCCGACCTTGTTGACGAACCGCGCCAGCTGAAACTGCCCGAGCGCCTGCGGCGCCGTCTGGCCCGGCACCGTCGCCTGCACCGCCCCCTGGGCGCTGATGGTCACGGAGGTGGCGTTGTTCGGCACCGTGATGCCGGGATCGACGAGATAGCCGTCGCGGGTGACGAGCTGGCCCTGCGCCGAGAGGTCGAACGAGCCGTCGCGGGTGTAGGCGGTGCGCCCGTCCGGCATGGTGACGCGGAACATGCCCTCGCCCCGGATGGCGACGTCGTAGTCCTTCTGCGTCGAGGTCAGGGTGCCCTGCGACATCACCCGGGCCGTCGAGGTGGTCTTCACGCCCGAGCCGATGGCGAGGCCCGCCGGCAGTTGGGTGTTCTGGTCCGACGTCGAGGAACCGGCCCGGCGCAGGTTCTGGTACAGCAGATCCTGGAAATGCGGCTGCTGACGCTTGTAGCCGGTGGTCCGAAGGTTGGCGATATTGTTGGAGATGACCTGGACGTTGAGTTCCTGGGCCGCCATGCCGGTGGCGGCAGCGTAGAGCGCGCGCATGTGTGCTGATCCTCAGGCGACTTCGGCGAGGCGGCGGATCGCCGTGCCGCGCAGTTCATCGAGGCGCGAGATCACGCCCGACACCATGGAGTAGGTCCGGTTGACGTCCATCAGCCGCGTCATCTCGATGACCGGCTTGACGTTGGAGCGCTCCAGGGCCCCCGACTCGACGCGGCCGGCGAGCCCTGCGGCCGTCGGCGCGGCCGTGGAGGCGTAGAGGTTCGCGCCTTCGTTGGTCAGCGCCTGCGGGTTCGCGAACGTCACGAGGCGCACCCGCCCGCGGATGCCGAGGTTGGTCGAGACCGTTCCGTCGGGGCCGATGGCGAGGCCGGTTTCCTGGGGGCCGATCTGGATCGGCCCGCCATCGCCCTGCACGGGATAGCCGTCGCTGGTCACGAGGTTGCCCTGGGGGTCGGTCTCGAAGGCGCCGTTGCGGGTGAAGCGGTCGCCGGCCGGCGTCCGCACGACGAGGAAGGCTTCGCCCCGGACGGCGACGTGGAGGGGGTTTCCGGTCTGCTCGATGGGGCCCTGACCGAGATCGAGGGCCGTGCCCTGGTCGATGACGTAGGACACGCGCCGATCCGGCTTCGGGAACGAGTCCGCGCTCGCCACCGGCATCAGGTATTCCTGGAACCGCGAGTTGCGGGCCTTGAAGCCGTTGGTCGAGACGTTGGCCATGTTGTTGGCGATCACCTCCAGCTCGCGCTGAAGCGCGACCTGGCTCGAGACCCCCACGAACATTGCGTTCTGCATGACACGATCCAACTGCGACGAGCGGTATTGATCGAACCAGTCCGCACGCGGCGTGCCAGCCGGCGCTACCATTTTTTGCCGAACGAAAACAAAGAGTTGTCCGATATGCCCGACCGGGCCGGTCGAGCCGTCCCCCGTCCTCGCGGCAAGTCCGACCCGGCAGCTTTTGCCGCCTTAACGACCCGTTAACCCTGCGGGCCGATATCTCGACACCAGGAGTTTCACGTTGACGCGGGACTCGAGGACGGCGGCGTTCCAGTCAGGGCAGGATCGATGGCGAAGAAGCCGACAAAGGCCGCCGTGGACGGTGAGGAGGGCGCGCCTCCGGCCGGTTCGAAGAAGAAGCTCATCATCATCGGCGCGGTGGCGCTGCTCGCCCTCGGCGGCGGCGGCGTCTTCGTCATGAAGAAGAAGGCCGGCGACGCGCACGCGGCGACCGCGGTAGAGGTCAAGGCCCCGATCGTCTTCCTCGACGTGCGGGAGATGATGGTCAACCTGTCGAGCGAGGCCGGTCAGGACAAGGCGCGCTTTGCCAAGATCAAGATCTCCATCGAGCTCAAGGACGCCAAGGTCGAGCAGGAAGTGAAGCCGCTGATGCCGCGCATCGAGGACGCCTTCCAGGTCTACATGCGCGAGTTGCGCGCGAGCGACCTCGCCGGTTCGGCCGGCCTGTACCGCCTGCGCGAGGAATTGCTGCGGCGGGTCAACGTGGCGATCCATCCGGCACGGGCCGAGGCGGTGCTCTTCAAGGACGTGATCGTCCAGTAGTTTCGGCCTCCTTCCACCACCGCATTCGGGACTCCCATGGCCGACGCCGACGAGGACGACTGGGCCGCAGCCCTCATTGCCCAAAACGAGGCCGGGGGCGATACGTCCCTGGCCGACGAGTGGGGCGCGGCGCTGGCCGAGCAGGGCACCACGACGCATGCGAGCGACGTCGCCGCCGAATGGGCGACGATGATCGAGGACGGGGAGACCGACAATCTTCCCGAACTCGCCGGCAACGACCGCATCCTGAACCAGGATGAGATCGACGGCGTCCTAGGGTTCTCCCTGCGCGAGCTGTCGGCCTCGGGCGCCGGCGGCGTGCGCGCCATCGTGGATTCGGGTGTCGTCCAGTACGAACGCCTGCCGATGCTGGAGATCGTCTTCGACCGGATGATCCGGTTGCTGTCGACGAGCCTGCGCAATTTCTTCCAGGACAACGTCGAGGTGACCCTCGACAACATCACCTCGGTGCGCTTCGGCGATTACCTCAACGCCATCCCCCTCCCGACGCTTCTGGGCGTGTTCCGGGCCGACGCGTGGGAGAATTCCGGCCTCGTCACCGTCGAATCGAACCTCGCCTACTCGACGATGGACCTGCTGCTGGGCGGCAAGCGCGGCGGCACCTCGACGCGCCTCGACGGCAGGCCCTTCACCACCATCGAGATGCAGCTCGTCCGCCGCCTCGTGGAGATCATCCTCAGCGACCTCGAACTCTCGTTCCAGCCGCTCTCCCCCGTGCGCTTCGCCATCGACCGGATCGAGACCAACCCGCGCTTCGCCACCATCACCCGCCCGGCCAACGCCGCGATCCTGATCAGCCTCAAGCTCGACATGGACGGGCGCGGCGGCCTGCTTCAGATCCTGTTCCCCTACGCCACCATCGAGCCGATCCGTGAACTGCTCATGCAGAGCTTCATGGGCGAGAAGCTCGGCCGCGACCACGTCTGGGAAAGCCATCTCGCCACGGAGATCTGGCAGGCGGACGCGACCATGGAGGCGGTGCTGCACGAAACGATGCTGCCCCTGAAGAAGGTGCTGTCCCTCAAGGTCGGCGACACCCTGATGTTCGACACCAAGCCCTCCGACCTCATCTCCGTGCGCTGCGGGGACTGGGCCCTGACGCAGGGCCGCATCGGCAGGGTCGACGACAGTATCGCCGTGCAGTTGACCCGGCCGCTGCGCCGGTCACGCACCACGTTCCAGGCCTTCGAAGCCTCCATGAACAACCGCAACGACGGGTGAGCCCACCATGAGTCTCCTCGTCACCCTGACGGCCGACGTTCTCGTGGCCATCCTGCTCGTCGCGACCATCGTGTCCTGTATCCGCCTCAGCCGACGCATCGCGCGCATGAAGGCCGACGAGGCCGGCATGCGGCAGACCATCGGCGAACTGATGGTCGCCAGCACCACCGCCGAGCGTGCCGTCGCGGGCTTGCGGGCGACCCTCGACGAATGCGATCGGACCCTGGCCGACCGCCTCGCCACCGCCGAGCGTTACGCCGCCGACCTGTCGACCCACGTCGCGGCCGGCGAAGCGGTCATCGGCCGGATCTCGGCCATCGTCGCCCAAGCCGGGGGAGGGCAAACCGGCGCGGGTCGAACCCAGGCGAGCACCCTCAGGGCACCGCCCATGGCCGACACGGCCGTCCGGCCCCATCCGCAGATCGTCCCGCCGCAAACCCGTACGCCCGCGGAAGTTCCGGCGAGCCCCAACGGTGAACGCCTCGGCGCCGCCGCCGCCGCCGCCCTCGCCATGTCGGAGCGGGCCCTCGGCCGCCTGCGGAGCAAGGCCGCATGACGACGCCGGTGCCGACCCGGATTCCCAGTCAGGCCAAGCAGCCCGGTCCGGCCAAGAAGCCCGGTCCGGCCAAGCAGCCTGGATCGGCCAAGAAGCCCGGTTCGGCGGGGAAGCCGAGCCTGCGGCTTCGCTTTCCGCAGCCGCGCCCGATCAGGCTTCGGCTCGTCGATGCCGTCACCCTCGCGGCCGTCGGCCTTCTGGTGCTGAAGCTCGCCGCGCTGACGGTCGAGGATGCGAAGCCGGTGCCGGGTGCGCCCCTGCCGGACTTCGCCCGTGTTCTCTCCAAGGCACGCACGGGGTACGAGCCGTCGGATCCGGCCACCACCGGCTCCGTGACGCCCAAGGAACCGGAAAAGCCGGCCGCCGAGCCCACGAAGGCACCGACCCGGCCCCCACCGCCTCCGGAAGCGATGCCGGAATCCGAGCGCGCGATCCTCGAACGCCTGTCGACGCGCCGTGAGACGCTCAAGCAGCGCAGCGATGCCCTCGATCTGCGCGAGCAGCTGATCGGCACGGCCGAGCGCAAGCTCGAAACCGGCATCGATGCCCTGAAACAGGGTGAAGGCAGCGCGGAGGGCGGCGCGACCCAGCGGGCGGAGGCGGAGAAGGCGGCGCTGAAGAACATCGTCACCATGTACGAGACGATGAAGCCCAAGGACGCCGCCCGGGTGTTCGACCGTCTCACCCTGGAGGTGCTGGTGCCCATCGTGCTGGCGATGAACCCGCGCAAGATGGCGGAGGTTCTCGCCCTGATGCAGTCGGAGCCGGCGGAGAAACTCACCGTCGCCCTCGCCAACCGCGCCCGCGGCATGGCGCCGGCACAGGCCCCGGTGGTCGCCGGCCTCGGCCCCAACGAGCTGCAGGCCATCGAGCCTTCCGGCCGGGTGGAACCGAAGCGCTGACGCTTGGGTCTCAGACCATCCTTATGGTTGCGCGCGCCGGGCGTCGGGGTTAGGCGGCAGGCTCGGATGCCACCATACGGCACCGCCCGCCGTCAATCGGAGGGCGGGCTTTCGCGGGAGTGGCGTCGCACACGCTCGAGACGCATCCCTGGAGGCCCAGCTTGTCGCCGCTCTATCCGTTCCGCCCGCAGACCGCCGCGCTGTTCGGCCTGTCCCTGTCGCTCGCACTCCTGCCCTTCCTGACCACGCAGACCTTCGCTCAGGACGAGGGCGAGCCGGAGGCGCCCGCCGTGACGGCGCCGAAAGCAAAGCCGAAACCGAAGCCCGCCCCGGCGGCCAAGCCCGCGCCTGCGGCCAAACCGGCTCCCGCCACGACGGCGCCCGCCACGACGGCGTCCACGGCCGTCTGGCCGGCCGGCGCGAGTTCGGTCAGCGAGGTCTACGGCGACTGGACCGTCGTCTGCGCCCGGGAAGGCGCCGGGCCGTCGACCTGCACGCTGATGCAGGCCCAAGGGTCGAAGACGGATGGACGCCGCTCCTTCGCCATCGAACTGCGCTCGCCCGCCGAGGGCCGTGCCGCCGGACTGATTCTGATGCCGCTCGGGGTCAACATCGAGGGCGGCGTCCAGTTCAAGCTCGACGAGGCGGTTCTCGGACAGGGTGCGCCCTATCTGAGCTGCAGTCAGGAAGGCTGCATCGTCCCCGTCAGCTTCCCGACCCTCGCGACGGACACGATGAAAACGGCCAAGGCCCTGACGGTCACGGCCACGCGGCCGGACGCCAAGGAACCGGTGGTCATCACCGTGCCCCTCGGGGGCTTCGGTCCCGCCCTGGCCCGCGCCGCCGCGTTGGCGGGCTGACACCGATGCGGTGGTGATCCGGCGCGCGCCGGCACCGCCGACGAACCGACCGAGAGCCAAGCGCAACAAAAATCCGCGCCCGACGAGACCATCGGCTCGGTCACACTCACGAGGAAACGCCCATGAAGTCCGTTCTGACCGCCTGCGTGTTCGCCGCCCTGGCGACCGCGCCCGCCCTCGCCCAGACGACACCGGACGCCCCGCCACCCGATGCCGCCGCACCGGAGAACAGGCCTCCGGAAACGAAGGCCGAACGCCAGCGCAACAGCGCCGCCAAACTCTCCGGGCTCCTGTACTTCGTGCAGAATGCGTGTCCGGACCTGCAGCCCGACTACGCCCGCTTCAAGACCGTGGTCTCTAGCCTCGGGGTGACCCTGGAAGACCTCTCGGCCGGCGACCTCCTGTTGCGGTCGCGCACCTACACCGAGGTCTACACCAAGGACACGCCCGCGAACTGCACCCGGGCCGAGGCCAATTTCGGTCCGGCCGGGACGACGATCCCCGGGCTCGTCGTCAAGCGGGCGGCACAGTAGCGCCGCGCCCGGCTTTTAAGCCCACGTTAGCCCTGGCCTGAGAGAGTACCAGGACGGTGTGGCGTATGGCGCCCGTCTCGCGGTGCGAGTCGGGTGCCCCTCGGGTTTGGCGAATTCTGCGATGGGTCTGGGTGCCGGTATCGCGACTCGACGGCGTCGGCCCCTGGCCGGCCTCGCCGCGGCGTCGATCCTCGCCGGTCTGGTCCTGTGCGGACCCGCCGATGCAGGGCGCCTGACATCGGCTGCCGGCACGCAGGCCGAGCGCTACGGCCGTATCGCCCTGAGCTTCGACACCGCCGTCACGGTCAAGGCCCGGATTTCGGGGGCGGTTCTCGTCATCACCTTCTCGGAGCGCAGTCCCGCCTTCGCGGAACGCCTCGCCGCGCAGATGCCGGACTACGTGTCCGTGGTCCGGCGGGATCCCGACGGGGCCGGCCTGCGGCTCGCCCTGCAACGGCCCTATCGCGTCAACGTGCAGAGCGCGGGCGAGACGACGTTCATCGATCTCCTGCCCCTCGACTGGGCCGGTCTGCCGCCCCCCCTGCCGCCCGAGATCGTGGCCGAGCTGTTCGCCCGGACCCAGGCCGCCGAGGCCGCCCTGCGCGCTGCCCGTCCGAAGCCGCCCGAGCCCGTCCGGCTGCCCCTGGAACTGGCCCTTCGCCCCAACTTCATGCGCCTCAGCCTGCGTCTGCCCGAATCCGCGACGGCGCGGTTCGAGCGCGACGGCGCGGCCACGCGCCTCGACCTGCCCGGCGCATGGCGGATCGACGACACCGCGACGCGCGGACGTCTGAAGCCCGCGGTGGCGGCCCTGTCCGTGGAGGGGGATACGGCGGGCGCCCGTCTGCTGGTGACTCCCGCGGACGGGTACGAGGTCACCCATACGCGCGACGCCGACGGCGTCACCCTCGATCTGATCCCCAAGGCCCGGGAGACGAAGCCGTCCGAGGCCCGCGCGGCGGACCCCACGGCCGACGTCAAGACCGCGGCGGTTGAGCCCAACCCGTCCTCCGGCGCGCCCGCGACCGCTCCGGTGCAGCCGGTCGCAGGCGCGTCGGCAAAGCCGCCGGCCGCCGTGGCGCGAGCGGCCGTGATCCGTCCCGCCGGCCCCGGGTTGGTGTTCCCCTTCGAGCGGATGCCGGCCGCGGCCCTGTTCGAGCGGGCGGGCATCGCCACCCTCGTGTTCGAGACGCCGGCCCCCGTGAGCGTTCCATCGGGCGATCCGATCCTGACGCCCCTGGGGCCGCCCGTGCGAACGGGTGGTTTCGTCACCCTGCGGTTCCCCGTCCCGCGCGAGCGTCTGCTCGACCTCGTTCCGGTCGGCCCCACCGAGGCTCCGACGGGCTGGGAACTCGTGGCGGGCACGGATCTCGCGGCGAGCGAATCCCTATCGGCGGTTCGGAATGCGGGGGCGAACGGGCGCCTCGGCGTCGGGGTGAAGCTGCCCAGCCCCGGCGGTGCCACCTGGCTCGACCTCGACGGAGAACGCATCGGCGTCGTCACCGGTCACGGTCCGAAGCCCGCCGGCATCGCGAAGCGTCAGGCCTTCGTCGATTTCGAGTTGCTGCCGAGCCGGCAGGGCATCGCCGTCCTGGCGCAGGCGGACGATCTGCTGGTCAGGCCGGACCTCGACGGTGTCTCCATCGGCCGGGATTCCGGCCTGGCCGTGTCGGGCGTCGCGCGGGCCACCGATGCACCGCTGGCGGCCGTCGCCGATCTCGCCGTCGATCGCGGCCCCTGGGAGGCCTCGCGCCGGGGTGACGTTCGGGAGCTCCTGCGCCACCAGCTCGAAGCGGTGACGGAGGCGTCCCGCGTCGCCCGCGGCCCCCTGCGCCTGACCCTGGCCAGGAGTTTCCTCGCGAACGGCCTCTCGATCGAGGCTTACGGCGTCCTCAAGGTCGCGGTGGCGGAGGATCCGGTGCTGGCCGGCCAGCGCGATGTCTCGCTTCTCATCGCCATCGCGGCCGCCCGCATGGGCCACACGGGCGAGGCACGGCGCATTCTGGAGAGCGACGGCCTGAAATCCGATCCGGAAGTGCGCCTGTGGCAGGGCTACCTCGACGCCCTCGCGGGCCAGTGGGCCAAGGCCGACGGGGCGTTCCGGGAGACCGCCGGCATCCTCGAACGGTACCCCGACGATCTGCAGATCCTCCTGCGCAGCGCGGCCGCCGAAGCGGCCATCGAGGCGGGCGACTGGGACTCGGCGAGCCGCCACATCACCCTGGCGGGGGCGCGCTTTCCGGAGCGGCCGCTGCGCGATCGGCTCGCACTCCTGCGCGCCCGCATCGACGAGGTCACGGGCCGCACCACCGTCGCCCTGGAGAGCTACCGCCGCCTCGCGGAAGCGGGGGACGGCCCCGTCGCGGCGGATGCCGCGTTGCGCGCCGCCATCCTGGCCCATGCCTCGGCCAAGCTGCCGCTCACCGAGGCCATCGACCGGATCGAGACCCTGTCGCTCACCTGGCACGGCGACGAGATCGAAACCCGGGCGATCGCGGCCCTCGCCAATCTCTACAAGGAGGCCGGGCGCTGGCGTCAGGCCTTCACGGCCGCGCGCCGGGCCGACGCCCTGCGCGGCCAGTCGCCCATCGCCCGCGCCCTGCACGATTCGGCCCTGGCCCTCTTCGACGAGCTCTATCTGGGCGAGCGCGGCGCGAACCTGTCCGGCGTCGAGGCCCTGGCGCTGTACTTCGACTTCAAGGACTACGCCCCGATCGGTCGGCGGGGCGACGAGATCGTGCGCCGCCTCTCGGATCGCCTGGTGGAACTCGACCTCCTCGACTCCGCCGGGGACCTGCTGCAGCATCAGGTGGACCACCGCCTCGCCGGTCCGGCCCGCGCCGAGGTGGCCGCGCGGCTCGCCACCATCCGGCTCATGGACGAAAAGCCGCTGGCCGCGCTCCAGGTCCTCGACGCGACCTATCTGCCCGAACTGCCGGAGGATCTGCGCCGGGCCCGCGCGCTCCTCCGGGCACGCGCCCTGTCCGACCTGTCGCGGACGGACCTCGCCCTGGAGACCATCGAGGGCGAGCCGGGGGCCGATGCGGCGCGCCTGCGGGCCGACATCCTGTGGACCGGACGGCGCTGGCGCGAGGCCGGCGAGGCGCACGAGACCCTGGTGAGCGAGGCCTGGCGCCAACGGGCCCCCCTGGACGACAAGGAGCGGACCGACGTCCTACGCGCCGCCATCGCGTACGGGCTGGCCGGCGAAACCCTGAGCCTGGAACGCCTGCGGGCGAAGTTCGCCGACCCGATGGCGGACAGCATCGACGCGCGCACCTTCGCCCTGCTGACCCAGCCCAATGCCGTGCGCACGGCGGGTTTCCGCGAGATCGCCCAGAAGGCCACGAGTGCCGAGACCCTGCGATCCTTCCTCACGGAATACCGCAAGCGCTATCCCGACGCCGCCGTGCCCGAGCGGGGCAAGCGCGAGGGCGAGGCCCGCGCCGATGCGCAGGGACCGGCAACCCCGCCCGGCTGATCGGGACCGCCGGGCTGACCGGCGCCGAGCCGCGAGGCAAGTCTTCTCCGTCGCGCGGCTTTTTCAGGTGCCGTAGCTCTGCACCAGGGACCCGGCCACCAGGGTCCAGCCGTCGACGAGGACGAAGAAGATCAGCTTGAACGGCAGGGCCACCGTGGCGGGCGGCACCATCATCATGCCCACCGCCATGAGGATCGACGCCACCACGAGATCGATGATCAGGAACGGGATGAACAGGAGAAAGCCGATCTCGAAGGCCCGCCGGAGCTCCGAGATCATGAAGGCCGGGGTGACGATCTCGAGGCCGATGGCCTCCGGGCCGGACGGGACCGGCACCTTCGCCATGTCGAGGAACAGCTTGAGATCCTTCTCCCGGACGTTCTTCAGCATGAACGCCTTGAACGGCGCCGAGGCGCGCTCGAACGCGACGCTCTGGGTGATCTGACCGGCGATGAGGGGCTCGATCCCGGTGCGGTAGGCTTCCCGCCCGACGGGGGCCATGACGAAGGCCGTGAGGAAAAGCGCGAGGCTCGTGACCACGGCGTTGGGCGGCGCGCTCTGGGTGCCCAGCGCCGAGCGCAGGATCGAGAACACCACCACGATCCGGGTGAACGAGGTCGCCATCACGAGGACCGAGGGCGCAAGCGCCAGGACCGTGATGAGGGCGACGAGCTGCAGCGCGCGCTCGGTGACGCCGCCGGCGCCGAGATCCACGGAGAGGCTCTGTGCCGTGGCCGCGCCCGCCACCAGGGTCAGGCCGAGCGCCGTCGCGGCGAGCGCGACGGCGCGGCGATTGGATCGGATCATCTTGGTTCCGCAGGGATCTGGCGGGGCGCCGCGCGATGCGATTCCCCGGAACGTCGCGTCCTCCACCGCAAACCTGTCGGTGTCATGACCGAAGCGGGCCCGGCGGTCAGCTCTTCTTGTCGAGGGGGCGGCCGAGCAGCCGGGCGAATTCGGCCTCGATCTCCTCGACGGAGAACGGGTTCGGTGCCGGAGCGGCCTTCGTCGGCGTAGGCTTGACCGGATCGGGCTTGACCGGCTCGGGCGTCGGCGGCGGGGGCTCCGGCGCGAGGGGTGGCGCCACCGGTCCGTCGGGGGGCGGCGCGGAACGGTCCATGTCGAGTCCAGAACGGTCTAGTCCGGAACGGTCCGGCTCGGTCACGGGGGCGGCGGGTCGGGGGGCTTCGAACAGGTCGTCGGCCTGCCCCGCATCGGGCTCGGGCGCCTCGGCGGTCGCGGCCATGGCGGCGGCGATCGGGTCGACGGCGTCGGGCTCGGCCGGCCGGGGCTCCGCGAAGGTGGGGGCGGCGGCCGGTTCGGCGACGGCGGCGACGGGGGTGAACACCGCCTCGGGTTGCGCCCGAGGCTCCGCCATCATCACGGGCGCGGGCGCGGGGATCGGAGCCGGCTCCGGGGCGACCACGAAGGTCGGCGCGGGCGGCGCCGGCACGGGTTCGCGGTTCGGCTCGGGCAGGCGCGGGGGCGCCGCGGCGGGAGACGGGCGGCGCACGGCCTGTTCGAGCTGGCGGGCCATGTCGGAGAGGATGGCCGCGTCGAAGCTGCGCTGCGGCACCGGCGCCTCGGGGCGAACTTCAGGAATCGGCTCGGGATCGGGGCGGGACGCCTCCTCGGCGGCCTGGGCACGCTTGGCCGCGCCGGGCACGAGGTTGGCGAGGGAGGGCGGCAGGCGACGGGCCGGGCGCGACGCGGGGGGGTCGGTGCGGGGCGCCGGCTCGGTGGCCGGTTCGCGGATGCGAGCCGTCTCGGCGGCAAAACTCGGTTCTGGGGAACGGGTCGGCTCGGGCGCGCGCGGCGCCTCCGGCACGAAGATGTCCGCCGTGTCGGGCGCAGAGAGGTCGAGGGGGCGGCCGACGCTCGCCGGGCGGGTGGTCGAGCCGGGCAGGGGCGGGGCCACCACCACCGGCATCTCGAACGCCGGTTCGAAGGCCGGCTGGAACCGGGGCGGCTCGAGGGAGGCGGCGGGCTCCGCCTCGGATTCCAGCTCGGGCTCCCGGCGGGCCGCCTCGTCGGTGCCGAGCCGCGCGCCGACGCCGCGCGAGATGTTGCGCTCGATCACCACGTCGTTGGGGCCGCCCACGAGGAGCAGGTGCTCGACGTTGTCCCGCCGCAGCAGGATGAGCTGACGCTGCCGGTCGAGTTCGTAGATGTCGACGATGCCGAGGCGCGGCTGGCGTCCCCGCGCACCGAGTTTCGTCGAGAGGGCGTGGCCCCGGCCGGTCAGGCGGCGGAAGGCGAACACCACGGCGGCCAGCACCGCGAAGATCACGATGAAGATGATCGCGAACTGGATCGTCGAGGAGCCGTCTGAACTGAAGAACGAAGACAAGACCGGGGTCTCTCGCTTTTTAGGGGCCACCGGCCCGACGCAACGCTGGTGGAAGCACTATCACGCCCGCGCCGAGCCGGGGCAACAACGTTAAGACTTCGTTAACAGGCTGTTGATGCGGCGGCCGACTGTTCCGCCGGCGCAGGATCTTAACGCGGCGTTAACCATGGGCACGGCAGATTTTGCCCATCGCCCGGCAATTCCAACCGGGCGCGGTCGCTGGAGATCGCACCGTGTCCGTCACCGACCTGCCCACCCTCGGCATGCTGCGCACCCGGATGCAGTGGCACCAGACCCGCCAGAAGATCCTGGCCGAGAACGTCGCCAACGCCGACATGCCGGGGTTCAAGCCGCGTGATCTGGCGAACCCCGATCTCGGTCGCGGCACTGGCGGCGGTACCCTGGCGATGACCCAACCCGTGGGCGCGTCGGGGGGCAGCCTCGCGGTGACGAGCCCGGCGCATATCGCCCTCGCCGGGATGGGGGAGGGGCCAGGCGCCGATCCGCGCCGGGTCCGGGGCTTCGAGATCAGGCCGAGCGGAAACGGTGTGAATCTCGAGGAGGAGATGATCAAGGCCGCCGACAACCAGGGCAGCTACGGCTTGGCCTCGTCCATGTACCAGAAGAGCCTCGAGACACTGAAGATCGCCATCGGCAAGCGCTGACCGACCCGCCGATCCTCCGCCCGCTGAACGCCCCTCGACGACGGTAGAGCGCCATGGACTTCCTCAAATCCCTCACCACCTCGGCCTCCGGCCTCAAGGCCCAGTCGAGCCGCATGCGGGTCATCGCCGAGAACATCGCCAACGCCGAATCGGCCCCCACCACGCCCGGCGGCGAGCCCTATCGGCGCAAGATCCCGACCTTCACCCAGCAGGTCGACCGCGAGACCGGGGCGAGCCTCGTCGAGACCGGGCGCGTGCGCCGCGACTCAGCCCCGTTCCGGGTCAAGCACGATCCGGGCAATCCGGCCGCCAACGCGAAGGGCGACGTGAGCCTGCCCAACGTCAACGGGCTCATCGAGAACATGGACATGCGCGAGGCCCAGCGCTCGTACGAGGCCAATCTCAACATGGTCACCGCCACCCGTCGGATGATGGCCAAGACCCTCGAGATCCTCAAAGCCTGATCCGCACTCCCTCGCGCGAAAGACACCCCATGGCCACCAACGCCTTCGCCGCCGGAGCCTACGCCGCGGTCCAGAACATCGGCGCCAAGGGCGCGATGGCCAAGGCCGCGCCGGTCGCCAGCCCGCAGGGCATGAACTTCGGCGCGATGCTGTCCTCGACCCTGGATTCCGTGGGCGAGGCCGGCCGCCGGGCCGACACCCAGGCCCTGGCGGTGGCCGGCGGCAAGGCCAACGTCGTCGACGTGGTCACGGCGGTGGCCGAGAGCGAGACCGCCCTCCAGACCATGGTCGCCGTGCGCGACCGCATGATCTCGGCCTACGAAGAGATCATGCGGATGCAGATCTAGGGGTAAGACCCACGTCCGCTCCTCCCTGCGCGAGGGCGGGACGATCCGAGGTGAACCGCACCGTCTTTCCGGGGCGCCGAAGGCGAAGCCGGAACCCAGAGCCGCCGACAGCGGAAGACCTTGCAAAACGTGAGTTTCTTGATCCCGGGTTCCGCTGAGCGGTCCCGGGATGACAAGGCCCCGGGATGCCACGGCCCCGGGATGACACGGGGCCGGAGATTTCCGAAGGCCCGAGCCGTCGAACGCGTTCAACTTTTCCACCTGCTCCTCAGAATCCGAAACGAAGCACCCCCATGACCGGCCTCGCCATCATCGACGTCGCGCGCGACGGCATCTTCGTCTTCCTGAAGGTCGCGGGGCCGACCATGCTGGTCGCCCTCGTGGTCGGCCTCGTGATCTCCCTGCTGCAGGCCCTGACCCAGATCCAGGAACAGACCCTGATCTACGTGCCCAAGATCGTCGCCGTGTTCGCCACCCTGCTGTTCATGCTGCCCTTCATGGGCGACGCCATGGGTGGCTACATGACCCGCATCGCCGCCCGCATCGTCTCCGGGGGGTGACGCCTACCATGACGGGCCGCGAACCTGCCGTGACGGGCCGCGAACCTGCCATGACGGGCCGCGAACCTGCCATGACGGGCCGCGAACCTGCTATGACGGGCCATGAACCTGCTTCTGCCCGGCATCGCGGCGGCCTTCCTCCTCACCTTCGCGCGGGTCGGCACCCTGGTGATGCTGCTGCCGGGGGTCGGCGAGCAGCTCGTGTCGCCGCGCCTCCGCCTGGCCTTCGCGCTGCTGCTCACCCTCGTGCTGTTCCCGACCGTGCGGCCGCTCCTGCCGATGCAGGGCGAGGCCATCGCCGGGCCGGGGCTCATCGCCCTGCTGTTCGGCGAGGTGCTGGTCGGGCTGGTGCTCGGCCTCAGCGTGCGGATGGTGCTCGCCGCCCTGCAGGTCGCCGGCGTGGTGATGTCGCAGCAGCTCGGCCTGTCCTACGCCATGACCGTCGATCCGACGCAGGGCGGCCAGCAGACGGCGCTGGGCAATTTCCTGGCGCTCCTCGGCGTCACCCTCATCGTGGCCACCGACCTGCATCACATCGCCCTCGCGGCCATCGGCCGGAGCTACGTGCTGCTGCCGCCGGACGGCGTACCGGGGTTCGGCGAGGCGGCGGCCCTGGCCCTGAAGGCCATCGCGCGGGGCTTTGCGCTGGGCGTGCAGATCTCGGCGCCGTTCATCGCCTTCGGCATCCTGTTCAACGTCGGGCTCGGCGTGCTCGCCCGGCTGATGCCGCAGATGCAGGTGTTCTTCGTGGCCGTGCCGGCCTCGGTGCTCATCGGCATGCTGGTGCTGCTCGGGAGTCTGGGCGTGATGATGGGGGTGTTCCTGGACGATATCGGGCGTTACCTCGCGGACCTCGCCGGGCGATGAGCCGCGCTTCCGGCAGCACGGGGGCCTGACCCATGTCCGACGATGCGGATCCGGAAGACAAGACCGAAGACCCGACTCCGCGGCGCATCGAGAAGGCCATCGAGCAGGGCAACGTCCCCAACTCCGTCGAGATCAACACGCTCTTCATCCTGGCGGCCTTCACCTTGGCCCTGGTGATGGCGTCGGGCTCCATCGCGCGCGAACTCGTGGCCGGCATGCGCGGCTTCCTCATGAACGCCCACGCGGTGCCCTCCGACCCGCACGTCTATGCCGCCATGGGCCTGCGCACGATGCTGATCTACGCCCAGGCGCTCGCCATCCCGGTGGGGCTGGTGGTGGTGGCGGGGCTGGCCGCGGGCCTGCTCCAGCACCCCCTGGTGTTCTCCGTCGAAGCCATCGGGCTGAAATGGGAGCGGCTCTCGCCCATGGCCGGCGCCAAGCGCATCTTCGGCAAGGAGGCGATGTTCCAGTTCGTGAAGGGGCTGGCCAAGCTCGCCATGGTGGGCATCGTCGGCGGCACCATCCTGTGGGGCGAGCGCGACCGCCTCGACGCGTTCGTGCGCCTCGACCTCACCGCCACCCTGGCGGCGATCCTGGCCATCTGCCTCAAGCTCATGGGCGGCATGCTGGCGGTGTTCGTCGTCATCGCCATGGGCGACGCCCTGTACCAGCGCTTCCAGTGGCGGCAGAAGCTGCGCATGTCCAAGGAGGAGATGAAGCAGGAGCACAAGGAGAGCGACGGCAACCCCGAGGTGAAGGGCCGGATGAAGCAGATCCGCGCCCAGCGGGTGAAGAAGCGCATGATGGCGGCCGTGCCCACCGCCACCGTCATCGTCACCAACCCGACCCACTACGCCGTGGCCCTGCGCTACGAGGCCGGCATGCAGGCGCCGATCTGCGTCGCCAAGGGCGTCGACAGCCTGGCGCTCCGCATCCGGGCGCTCGCCAAGGAACACGGCGTGCCGGTGCTGGAGAACCCGCCGCTGGCCCGCGCGCTGCACGCCACCGTGGACATCGACGAGGAGATCCCGGCCGAGCATTACCGGGCCGTCGCTGAGGTCATCGGCTTCGTCATGCGCCTGCGGCGCCGGGCGGCGTGAGCCTTTCGGCGCGTGCGAGATCGGCCAAGCACCACGGTTTGTGCACCTTTTTCCCCGCAATTTAACGGAAGCCGTGGCGGGATGACCCTTGCCGCGCGTGCGGACCGGGCGCTAACCGGTAGGCGCAAGAAAGGTGGATCGACCCGGGATGGCTGAGTTCAGCGGACCAACCAAGGCCGCGTCGAACGCGATCGACCGGTCCGAGCGGCCGGGCCGCGTCGGATTGCTCCTGGTCCTGGCGGGGCTGCTGGTGGGGGCGGCCGTCGGCCTGTCCTTCGTTGCCAACGAGCAGGCCCAGCCGCTCATCCTCGGCCTCCTGGCGCTGCTCGCCATGGCGGGCGTGTTCTGCCTGTTCGCGCTCGCCATCGGCGCGCTCCAGCTCGCCGGGCAGACGGGGCGGGACGACATCACCAAGGCCATCGTCGACGCCTCGCCCGAGGGCACCATCGTGGTGGAGGAGGGCGGTCGGCTCATCTACGCCAACGAGGCCTACCTCACCATCGCGGGCGGTGAGAGCTTCGCCAACCTGCGGGCCGTGGAACGGGTCTTCGTCGGCTCGCCCGAGGTGTCGGAGGCGGTCTACCGCCTGGCCCAGGCCGCCCGCGAGGGCCTCGGCCACGGCGAGGAGATCCGCATGGCGCCGCCGCCCGACGGGGCCGGCGACCGCGCCTTCGCGTGGTACCGCATCGCCGTGCGGCCCATCGACCGGCCGCGCCGGCCCGCCGCCCTGTGGACCGTGAGCGACATCACCCACGAGCGCGAGCGCCAGGAGAACGTCTTCCAGGAGCTCCAGCACGCCATCGACTACCTCGACCACGCCCCCGCCGGTTTCCTCTCCATCGATCCGGCCGGGTCCGTCGTCTACATGAACGCCACCCTGGCGACCTGGCTCGGCTACGACCTCGCCACCGTGGGCTCGGGCGGCCTGCGCCTGCCCGAGATCGCGCCGGGCGCCGACGTGCTCACTGCCACGGGGGGACAGCCCGGCGAGGTCAGGACCGACCGGTTCGACCTCGATCTGCGCCGCCGCAACGGCCACCCCCTGCCGGCCCGGCTCTACCACCGCGTCGCCTTCGGGCAGGACGGCAAGCCCGGGTCCTCGCGCACCATCGTGCTCAACCGCTCCGCCGGCGCCGAGACCGACGAGCCCCAGCGCGCGGCGGAAGTGCGCCTCGCGCGCTTCCTCAACAACAGCCCCATCGCCATCGCGACGGTCGACCACGCCGGCCACATCGCCCGCGCCAACGCCTCGTTCGCGCGCCTGTTCGGCGGCACCCCGCGCCAGGCGATGCCGGACGGGCACGGCAGCCTCAACGCCGAGCCGACCATCTGGGACGCCCTGGTGGAGCGCGACCGCGCCGCCCTGGAGACGGCCCTGACCAAGGCGTCCGGCGGGCTCGCCGCCATCGAGCCCATCGAGGTGATGCTGACGGGCGCCGGCAACCGCTCGGCCCGGGTCTGGCTCAGCCCCGCCGGCGTCGAGGGCGCCGCGGAAGGGGCTCCGGCCCCAGGTACGCCCGCTCAAGGCACGCCCGCTCAAGGTACTTCCGGTCAAGGCACCAAGGCCGACGAATCCGGCGACCGCGAACGGGTGATCCTCTACGCCCTGGACACCACCGCCCAGCGCCAGCTCGAACAGCAGGTCGCCCAGGCCCAGAAGATGGACACCGTAGGCCAGCTCGCCGGCGGCATCGCGCACGACTTCAACAACGTCCTGCAGGCGATCATCGGCTACTCGGACCTGCTGCTCGCGAGCCACCGGCCCACCGACCCGGCGTTCCAGGACATCATGCAGATCAAGCAGAACGCCAACCGGGCCGCCAGCCTGGTGCGTCAGCTGCTGGCCTTCTCCCGCCGCCAGACCCTGCGGCCCGAGGTGATGAGCGTCGGCGAGGCCCTGTCCGACCTCACCCTGCTGCTGAAGCGCCTGCTCGGCGAGCGGGTCGACCTCGACCTCAAGCACGGGCGCGAGATCTGGCCGATCAAGGCCGACGTGAACCAGTTCGAGCAGGTCATCGTCAACCTCGCGGTCAACGCCCGCGACGCCATGCCTGAGGGCGGGCGTCTGCTCATCCGCACCGCCAACGTGGTGCACGATTCCACCCCCGAGGAGGCGCGCCTCGGCATGCCGGCGGGCGACCACGTCCTCATCGAGGTCATCGACACCGGCCAGGGCATCCCGCCCGACGTCATGGAGAAGATCTTCGAGCCGTTCTTCACCACCAAGGAGATCGGCAAAGGCACCGGCCTCGGTCTCTCGACGGTGTTCGGCATCGTCAAGCAGAGCGGTGGCACCATCGACGTGCGCTCGACGGTGGGGGAGGGCACCACCTTCCGCATCTACTTCCCCCGCCACGAGCCCGTGGCCGAGCCGGAGCCGGCGCCCCTGCCGGCCACGAGCACCACGGGCGAGATCGCCGCCCACCGCCTCAAGGGCACCCCCGAACTCGCCGCCCCGTCGCCGAGGAAGCCTGCGCCCGACCATACCGGCCAGGGCGTGATCCTGCTGGTGGAGGATGAGGATCCCGTGCGCGCCGTCAACAGCCGCGCCCTGTCGGCCCGCGGCTACACGGTGCTGGAGGCCGCCTCCGGCCTCGACGCCCTCAAGATCATCGAGGACAAGAGCCAGACCATCGACCTCGTCGTGTCCGACGTGGTGATGCCCGAGATGGACGGCCCGACCCTGCTGCGGGAGCTGCGCAAGCACCACCCCGACCTCAAGGTGATCTTCGTGTCCGGCTACGCCGAGGACGCGTTCCGCAAGAACCTGCCCGAGGGCGAGGACTTCAACTTCCTGCCCAAGCCCTTCAGCCTGAAGCAGCTCGTCGAGACGGTGAAGGAAACCATCGCGCGCTGATTTTTGCGGGGGCAACGAACCGTGCGACTCGGGGCTTCGAACCTGACGTCAGATAAGTTGGCCGGAGGCCGATGATCTCCACGCCGTCATTCCGGGGCCGCGGAGCGGAACCCGGAATCCAGAGCCGCGACGCGCGTTCGACATGGCCCTTCCTGTGTTTCCAAGTTCCGGGTTCGCCTGCGGCGACCCGGAATGAGTGCGCGGGTGTCGTGACCGACCACGCAATCCGGCGAGCGGTCCGCCATCGTTTTGAAGCCGTCGCTCCGAAACCACGTCTGCCAGCCTTGCGGAATGAGAACAAAACGAGTACATCAATCGTCATCCGAGGCGCATTGAGCCTTGCTCCCACCCCATGCATAAGGATGCCGACGAATGGCCCAGCCAGCGCTGAAAGTTGTGGACGCTCCCATGGTGGACAAGGACAAGGCGAAGGCGATCGACGCCGCACTGTCGCAGATCGAGCGCGCCTTCGGGAAGGGCTCGATCATGCGCCTGGGCAAGAACGCCCAGGTGGCCGAGGTGGAGGTGGTTTCCACCGGCTCCCTCGGGCTCGACATCGCGCTCGGCGTCGGCGGCCTGCCGCGCGGGCGCGTAATCGAAATCTACGGCCCGGAATCCTCGGGTAAGACCACGCTGGCGCTTCACACCATCGCCGAGGCCCAGAAGAAGGGCGGCGTCTGCGCCTTCGTCGACGCCGAGCACGCCCTGGACCCGATCTACGCCCGCAAGCTCGGCGTGCAGCTCGACGACCTGCTGATCTCGCAGCCCGACACCGGCGAGCAGGCCCTCGAGATCACCGACACCCTGGTGCGCTCGGGCGCCATCGACGTCCTCGTGGTCGATTCCGTGGCGGCGCTGACGCCCCGCGCCGAGATCGAGGGCGAGATGGGCGACAGCCAGCCCGGCCTCCAGGCCCGGCTCATGAGTCAGGCCCTGCGCAAGCTCACAGGCTCGATCTCGCGCTCGAAGTGCATGGTGATCTTCATCAACCAGATCCGCATGAAGATCGGCGTGATGTACGGTAGCCCCGAGACCACCACGGGCGGCAACGCCCTGAAGTTCTACGCCTCAGTCCGCCTCGACATCCGCCGCGTCTCGACCCTGAAGGATCGCGACGAGGCCATCGGCAACCAGGTCCGCGTGAAGGTGGTGAAGAACAAGGTCGCCCCGCCGTTCAAGCAGGTCGAGTTCGACATCATGTTCGGCGAGGGCGTCTCCAAGGTCGGCGAGCTCATCGACCTCGGGGTCAAGGCCGGCATCGTCGAGAAGTCGGGCGCCTGGTTCTCCTACAACAGCCAGCGCCTCGGCCAGGGCCGCGAGAACTCGAAGGGTTTCCTGCGGGACAACCCCGACATCGCCGCGAAGATCGAGGCGGCGATCCGCCAGAATTCCGGCATCCTCGCCGACAAGATCCTGGATACGGCCAAACCCACCGAAGAGGATCTGGACGAAGGCGAAGCCTGAGTTCCGGCCCCGTCACCCGACATGAGAAGGCCGCCGGGCCCCGTGCCCGGCGGCTTTCTCATGGTGCCTAGCTATTCACGCCGCCCGCGCCGCCGCGAAGAGGCGGACGATTTTGGCGGGCAAATGCCCCGAATGACACGAGTGTGCCGAGGCGGCCTCGGCGACGTCACGGACGATGTCCTGGGTCGTCGGACCCTGCTGCTCGCGGGAGGCCGCGATGGTGGAGGCGACGCCGTTGATTTCGCGATCTCGCGGATACGTGCCGTGATGGCGGCGATCGCCGAGACTGCCTGACTCGTGGCGGACTGGATCTCGGCGATCTGGCAGGAAATCTCCTGGGTGGCCTGCGCCGTCTGCCTCGCGAGCCTCTGCACTTCCACGGGCGCCTGGATTAGGCCGCGGCGCGTCCTCCGACCATCAGCCCGGCGGTAGCACCTCGATGGCGATGCCGGCATAGAACGCCGCGAGGTCGGCGATCTCGGCATCCGACAGGCCCTTGGCGACGACATTCATGATCGCGTTGCTCCGGCGCCCGTCGCGGTACTCGGTGAGCGCCTTGACGAGGTACGGCTCGACCTGTCCCGCGAGGTTCGGGGCTTCCGGCAGCTTCGACAGCCCGTCCATGCCGTGGCAGGTCTGGCAGGCGGTGGCGGCCTTGCGGCCCGCCTTGGCATCGCCGGCCCGCGCCGGACCGATGGCGAGCCCGCTCAGGAGCGTGGCGGCGAGGAACAGGGCGGCGGTGGGATGGGTCATGCGGACTCCGGGTTCTGGGGCGATCGAGATATCCGCGCGCAGGCCGTCGAACCAGAAGCCGCAGGGCCATGGGGCAGACGCGACCTGCGGCCGGCGAGCCGGGCGGGCGCGCGGCCCGCCCCCCAAAAGGTCACTTCCCCTCGTACGAGATCCGGTAGATTGCCCCGGCCGTGTCGTCGGCGACGAGCAGCGAGCCGTCGAGGAACACGGCCACGTCCGCCGGGCGGCCGAGATACTCGCCGTCGCCCGTGAGCCAGCCCTCGGCGAACGGCACCGGCGCGCCCGCCTTGCCGTCCTTCTCCACCGGCACGAACATGATCCGGGCGCCGATGGGCGTGGTGCGGTTCCAGGAGCCGTGCTCGGCGATGAAGATCCCGCCGCGATAGGCGGCCGGGAACTGCTTGCCGGTGTAGAACGCCATGCCGAGATCGGCCGCATGCGGCGGCAACTCGGCCTGCGGGAACACCGCCCCCTTCGGAGGCTCCTCGTCCTTGTACTCGACGGTGCGGACGGCGCCGCCGCCGAACCACGGGAAGCCGAAGAATTCCCCGGCCTTCGTGGCGCGGTTGAGTTCGCCCGGCGGGGTGTCGTCGCCCATGCCGTCGACCTGGTTGTCGGTGAACCACAGGGACTTGTCGGCGGGGCTGAAATCCATGCCGACGGAATTGCGGATGCCCGTGGCGAACACCTCGCGGTTCTTCCCGTCGGCATCCATCCGGACGATGCCGCCGATGCCGGTTCTGGCGTAGAGGTCGCGCTTCTCCGCCGGCGGCACGTTGTAGGGCTGGCCGAGGGACACGTAGGTCTTGCCGTCGGGGCCGATGCGGCAGATCCGGGCGGTGTGGTTGTAGCTCTCCTCCGCGGCCGGGATCAGCGCGCCCTGCTTGACCAGCACGCCGGCGGCGACGTCGGGGCTCTCGTAGAAGAACTCCGCCGCCGGGAACGACAGCACCCGGTTCTGTTCGGCGATGGTGAGCACGCCGTCCTTCGAGAAGCAGACGCCGTTGGGGATCTTGAAGTCGATGCCGGGCGCGAAGGCCCGGACCTCGTCGGCGACCCGGTCCTTGTCCCGGTCGGTCACCGTGTAGACCTTGGTCTTGCGGGTGCCGACGAACAGCACGCCGGCGTTGGGCCCGACCGCGATGGAGCGGGCATCGGGCACCACGGCGTAGAGGTCGATCCGGAAGCCCTCGGGCAGCTTGATCTTGCCCAGCGTCCGGCGGAGCGCATCGGCGCGGCGCCCGGTCTGGGGGATCTCGGGCGCCTCGGCCGTGCCCGTGCTCTGCATGCCCTGGAGCTTCTCCAAGGCGTCGGCCTTGGCCTTCGTCTCGGCGGGGGCGGCCCCCTGCGCCTGCGCCCCGAGGGGGGCCGAACCGAGGGTGACGCCGGCCAGAAGCGTCGCGACGAGGACGGATCGCATGGGGTACTCTCCCGGCTCCGCCCGCATGATCGGGGCGGTTGCCGGACGGACGTTACGGGCTTGCCGGTGGTCTCCACAAGGGGAGGGCCGTCCCCCGCGGGGGACGGCCCTCCCCGGGATGTCAGTACGGCAGGATCTTGACGAACAGGCCCCACAGCACGAGCAGGATGCCGACCACCGAGACGCCCCAGATGATGGAGCGGATCTTCGGCACGCCTAAGCCGTAGACCGGCAGGTAGGCGAGGCGCCCGAAGAAGTAGAGGTAGGCGCCCAGCACCACGGCGGTGTTGTGGCGCCCCGTGGCGACGCAGGCGAGCACCAGGGCGGCGAAGATCGGGAACGTCTCGAAGAAGTTCTTCGAGGCCTTCTCCAGGCGGGCGGCCGCGCCCGTCACCTCCGGCGTCCGGCCCTCGCGGTTGCCGGCGGCCCAGGTGAAGCCGCCGCGCTGCTGCAGGCCGCTGTAGGAGGCGGCGATGATGTGGACGAGGCCGAGGAAGCAGGACCAGGCAAGGAGGCGGATTTCGACGGGCATGGGCGCGGTGTGTCCTTGGTCGGTGGTGATCCCCGTACCTAGACCATCGCGCGGGCGAGGGGCACCCGCCGGTGCGAAACGTGAAACCGCCCGTGACTTGAGCCGGAACCCTCCGTATGAGACGCCTGCGCGCGGACTAGCCGTCATGGCCGTCAGCACCGACCCGGCAGGGCCCACCGACAGAGTCTTTACAGCGATGAGCGGCGTCAACGAGATCCGGTCGACCTTCCTCGACTACTTCGCAAAGGCGGGCCACGAGGTTCTGCCGTCCTCGTCGCTGGTGCCGCGCAACGACCCGACGCTGATGTTCACCAACGCCGGCATGGTGCAGTTCAAGAACGTCTTCACCGGTGTCGAGAAGCGAACCTACAATCGCGCCACCACATCGCAGAAATGCGTTCGCGCGGGGGGCAAGCACAACGACCTCGACAACGTCGGCTACACCGCGCGGCACCACACCTTCTTCGAGATGCTCGGCAACTTTTCCTTCGGCGATTACTTCAAGCCGCAGGCCATCGAACTTGCTTGGGATCTGATCACCAAGGAATTCGGCCTGTCGAAGGACCGCCTGCTGGTGACGGTCTATGCCGACGACGACGAGGCCGCCTCGCTGTGGAAGAAGATCGCCGGATTCTCCGACGACCGGATCATCCGCATCGGCACCTCGGACAACTTCTGGCAGATGGGCGACACCGGCCCGTGCGGACCGTGCTCGGAGATCTTCATCGATCAGGGCCCCGGCCTGCAGGGCGGCCCGCCCGGCTCGCCCGACGAGGACGGCGACCGCTTCCTCGAATTCTGGAACCTCGTGTTCATGCAGTACGAGCAGGTGGAGCCGGGCAACCGCCTCGCCCTGCCACGCCCTTCCATCGACACCGGCATGGGCCTGGAGCGCATGGCCGCCATCCTCCAGGGGGTGACGAGCAACTACGAGACGGACCTGTTCCGCGCCCTCATCGACGCCGTGAGCCACGCCGTCGGCCGCCCGCCGGAGCCCGCCACCCGCGCCTCCTACCGGGTCGTCGCCGACCACCTGCGCGCCGCGTCCTTCCTCGTCGCCGATGGCGTGCTGCCGGGCAACGAGGGCCGGGGCTACGTCCTGCGCCGGATCATGCGCCGGGCCATGCGCCACCTCGAACTCCTGGGCTCCCGCGAGCCGGTGATGTACCGCCTGGTGCCGACCCTGGTGCGCGAGATGGGTCAGGCCTACCCCGAACTCACCCGCGCGGAGACGCTCATCGGCGAGACCCTGCGGCTGGAGGAGACCCGGTTCCGCCGCACCCTGGAGCGGGGGCTGGCCATCCTCGACGCCGAGACCCGCGACCTCGCGCAGGGCCAGAACCTGTCGGGCGAGACGGCCTTCACCCTCTACGACACCTACGGCTTCCCCCTCGACCTGACCCAGGACGCCCTCAAGGCGCGCGGCATCGGCGTCGACACCGACGCGTTCGGGGCCGCCATGGAGCGCCAGCGCAAGGCCGCGCGCGCCGCCTGGACGGGCTCCGGCGAGGCCGCCACCGAGACCGTCTGGTACGGCCTCAAGGAGCGCACCGGCGCCACGGAGTTCCTGGGGTATGAGACGGAGTCGGCCGAAGGCATCGTCACGGCTCTGCTTCGCGACGGCGCCGAGGTGGAGGCCCTGGAGGCCGGCCAGACCGGCCTCGCCCTCGTCAACCAGACCCCGTTCTACGCCGAATCCGGCGGTCAGGTCGGCGACACCGGTACGCTGACGGCCGCCGGCCTGAAGGCGCGGGTGACGGCCACCGAGAAGAAGCTCGGCGACCTCTTCGTCCACCACGTCACCGTGGACGAGGGCCGGCTCGCCCTGAACCAGCCCGTGGAACTCTCCGTCGAGGCCGATCGGCGCGCCGCCATCCGGGCCAACCACTCGGCGACCCATCTCCTGCACGAGGCCCTGCGCCAGGTGCTCGGCGACCACGTCGCCCAGAAGGGCTCCCTCGTCTCGGCCGAGCGCCTGCGCTTCGATTTCAGCCACCCCAAGCCCCTCGACGAGGCCGAGATCCGCGCCGTCGAGGACATCGCCAACGCCGTGCTGCTGCAGAACACCCCCGTGGTGACGAAGCTCATGGCGCAGGACGAGGCCGTGGCCTCCGGCGCCCGCGCCCTGTTCGGCGAGAAGTACGGCGACGAGGTCCGCGTCGTCTCCATGGGCCTGCCTGGGGCGGGCGGTAAGGCGTTCTCGGTGGAGCTCTGCGGCGGCACCCATGCGGCGCGCACCGGCGAGATTGGTCAGGTCTCCGTCGTCGCCGAGAGTGCCGTCGGCGCGGGGGTGCGCCGCATCGAGGCCCTGACGGCGGATTCCGCGCGGCGCTTCCGCGCCGAGGAGGGCCGCACCCTGTCGCAGATCGCCGGCCTGCTCAAATCCGCCACCGCCGACGTACCCGAGCGCCTGGCGAGCCTCATCGAAGACCGCCGCCGCCTGGAACGCGAACTCACCGACGCGCGGAAAAAACTCGCCATGGGCGGGGCCGGATCGGGCGGTGACGAGATCGTGGAGATCGGCGGTGTGAAGCTCCTGGCCCGCGTGGTCGAGGGCGTCGAGATGCGCGACCTCAAGAGCCTGGCCGACGAGGGCAAGAGCCGGATCGGCTCTGGCATCGTCGCCCTGGTGGGCGTCGCCCCCGACGGCAAGGCCGGTCTCGTCGTCGGCGTCACCGCCGACCTCACCGAACGGTTCGACGCCGTCGCGCTGGTGCGGGCGGGCGCCGGCCACCTCGGCGGCAAGGGCGGCGGCGGTCGCCGCGACATGGCCCAGGCCGGAGGACCGGAGGGCACGGGCGCGGCGGCGGCCCTGGACGCGATCCGGACGGCCCTGGCCGGATAGGATCGTGGTGTGCGCGTCGTCGGCCGGTTCGGTGAATTGCCGAGCCCGCCGTGCGACGCCGCAGCGGTACCGCGTACGGCCTTCGATCGCGCGCACCGTGCCGCAAGCTCGGTCCACGGGATCTGCCCCGCACGCCGGGGAATACCGGCGGGCCCCCCGTGGGCACACGGTCGCGCGGCGCATCCCAGCACGGACCCGGGGGAGCCGACGGCCGACGATTCCTCGCGGCTTGCGGAGGCAGCGGCATGGAAAAGCGCCATCCCCGATGCCACCGGGCCTCCGACCCGCCCCTGAAGTTGCCTGCGGATTAGGCATATGACCTCAGCGTAGGCGCCGGCCGGGCCTGGGAATCCCGCCCGCCTCACCGCGTCGCGGCTGGAGGGCGTGGTGCGGTTTGTGCAGGATCGGCGATACGCTTCCCGGGCCGTTCGTGCGCGGCGAACGGTCCCGTGTGGCGTGGGCGGGCGCGGCCCCGCAACACCGGACCTCGCGCGCGCTCCGCCCCTGTGTCACCGCCCTGACCCGGACGTTCCATGCCCGAATGCCTCGTCTTCCGCGTGCCGACCCGGCACCCCGCCGACGTCTCGGGGGTGATGGACCTCATCGCCGCCGGCGCCGTGGCGGCGGATGAGATCGTGGCGATCTTCGGCAAGACCGAGGGCAACGGCTGCGTCAACGATTTCACCCGCCAGCTCGCCGTGATGGCCCTGGAGACCGCGCTCGCCGGCGCGATGGCGTGTACGCCCGAAGCCGTCGGCGGGCGGGTCGCCCTGGTGATGTCGGGCGGCACCGAGGGCGGCCTTTCCCCCCATCTCCTCGTATTGGCGCGCCGCGACGGCCCGGCCGTGCCCGGCGCGACGGCGCTGGCCATCGGCACCGCCTTCACGGCCGATTTCCGGCCCGAGGAGATCGGCCGCATGGCGCAAGTGCGGGCGACGGCAGCGGCGGTCGCCGAAGCCATGGCCCGGGCCGGGCTCGACGACCCGGAGGCCGTACATTTCGTCCAGGTGAAGTGTCCGCTCCTGACCAGCGCCCGCATCCAGGAGGCTGCCGCGCGCGGACGGGACGTCGCCACCCACGACACCTACGCCTCCATGGGCCTGACGCGCGGGGCCTCCGCCCTCGGCATCGCCCTGGCCCTCGGCGAAGTGGCGGACGAGGACCTCGCCGACGCCGCCATCGGTGCGCGACGGGACCTCTATTCCGGCCGCGCCAGCGCCTCGGCCGGCATCGAACTCATGCGCAACGAAGTCATCGTGCTGGGCAACGCGCCCGGCTGGACCGGCCCCCACGCCATCGCCCACCGGGTCATGCGCGACGGCATCGATTTTTTCGCAGTTCAGGGCGTGCTGGCGGATCTGGGCTTTCCCGGCTCCGGCCAACTGACGCCGGAGGAGTCGGAGCGCGTGGTCGCCCTGCTCGCGAAAGCCGAGCCCTCGCATGACGGCCTGATCCGCGGCCGGCGTCACATCATGAACGACGACAGCGACATCAACGCCACCCGGCACGCCCGCGCCCTGGTCGGTGGGGTCGCCGCCGCCGCCATCGGGCGCACCGACCTGTTCGTCTCCGGCGGCGCCGAGCACCAGGGACCCGACGGCGGCGGCCCTGTTGCGATCATCGCCCGCGTGAGGGACTGAAGCAATGCCCGACTTCGATCTCGCCATCCGGGGCGGCACCCTGGTCACCGCCACCGATACGTTTCGCGCCGATCTCGGCATCCGCGACGGGCGCATCGCGGGAATCGCCGCGCGGATCACGGATGCGGCCCGCACCCTCGACGCCTCCGGGCTCCTCGTGCTGCCGGGCGGCATCGACAGCCACGTCCACATCGCGCAGGATTCCGGCCCCGGCATCGTCATGGCGGACGACTTCGCCTCCGCGACCCGTGCGGCGGCGGCCGGCGGCAACACCTGCGTGATGCCGTTCGCGCTCCAGCCCCGCGGCGCCTCCCTGCGCGAGGCGACCCATGCCTACCGGGCGCTGGCGGAGGGCCAGTGCCACATCGATGTCGCCATCCACCTCATCGTCTCCGACCCGACGCCGGCGGTGCTCGGCCAGGAGCTGCCGGCCCTGATCGCTGAGGGCTACACCTCGTTCAAGGTGTTCATGACGTACGACGATCTGGTCTTGAACGACCGCCAGATCCTCGACGTGTTCGACGTGGCGCGGCGCGAGGGCGCCCGCGTCATGGTCCATGCCGAGGGCTACGACGCCATCCGGTACATGACCGAGAAGCTTGAGAAGGCCGGCGAGACCCGCCCGTTCGGGCATGCCCTGTCCCGGCCGCAGGTGGTGGAGCGCGAGGCGGCGCACCGGGCGATCGCGCACGCCGAACTCGTGGATCTCCCCATCGTCATCGTCCACGTCTCGGGCGCGGAGGCCATGGAGCAGATCGCCTGGGCGCGGGAGCGCGGGTTGAAAATCCACGCCGAGACCTGCCCGCAATACCTGACGCTCACCGCCGACCACATGAAGGGCATCGGCGCCGACGACCCGATGGCGGGGGCGAAATACGTCTGTTCGCCGCCGCCCCGCGAGGCCGCGAACCAGGCCGCGATCTGGCGCGGCCTCCGGACCGGCCTGTTCGACGTGGTCTCCTCCGACCACTGCCCGTTCCGCTACGACGACGTTCAGGGCAAGCTGAACCCGCGCGCGAGAAGCGCGTTCCGCTGGGTGCCCAACGGCATCCCGGGCATCGAGACCCGTCTGCCGATCCTGTTCTCGGAGGGCGTCTCGGCGGGGCGCATCTCCCTCAACCGCTTCGTGGAACTCACCGCCACGAATCACGCCAAGCTCTACGGGCTCTACCCGCGCAAGGGCTCCATCGGCATCGGGTTCGACGCCGACCTGACCCTCTGGGACCCGAACCGGCGCGAGACGATCCTGCAGGCCAACCTCCACCACGGCGCCGATTACACGCCCTGGGAGGGGTTCGCGGTGACGGGTTGGCCGGTGGTGACCCTCGCGCGGGGTGAGATCGTCGCCGAGGACGGGCGGGTGACCGGCGCACTCGGCCATGGACGGGTGCTCGACCGGGTTGTGCAAGCCGGTCCCCCGGTCTGATCGGACGCCGCGACATCGGATGCGAATCGGGTATCGTCTGGCCCGCCCCTTGCTGGGATGCGGGTCGGGAGACAACGCATGGACGTCGAGCTGATCCGCCTGACCAAGCGCTACGGCCACACCACGGCCGTGGACGG
Source organism: Methylobacterium sp. Leaf112 (assembly GCF_001423295.1). Lineage (GTDB taxonomy): Bacteria > Pseudomonadota > Alphaproteobacteria > Rhizobiales > Beijerinckiaceae > Methylobacterium. The sequence continues at coordinate 60,094 of NZ_LMNG01000010.1, forward strand.
CATCGACCTGAAGGTCCGCTCGGGCGCCTATTGCTGCCTGCTCGGCCCCTCGGGCTGCGGCAAGACCACCACGTTGCGGATGATCGGCGGGCACGAGACCGTGTCCTCCGGCGACGTGGTCATCGGGCCGAAGGCGGTAGGCGATGCCACCCCGGCCGAGCGCGGCACCGCGATGATGTTCCAGAGCTACGCCCTGTTCCCCCACCTCAACTGCCGCGACAACGTCGCCTTCAGCCTGAAGATGCGGGGCATCGGCAAGACCGAGCGCCGGGCCAAGGCGCTCGCCATGCTCGACCTCGTGCAGATGGCGCATCTGGCCGAGCGACTGCCGGCCCAGCTCTCCGGCGGCCAGCAGCAGCGCGTCGCGCTCGCCCGCGCCCTGGTCACCGGACCCAAGGTCCTGCTCCTCGACGAGCCGCTCTCGGCCCTCGATCCGTTCCTGCGGGTGCGGATGCGGACCGAATTGAAGCGGCTCCAGGCCGAACTCGGCATCACCTTCATCCACGTCACCCACAGCCAGGAGGAGGCGATGGCGCTGTCCGACCTCGTGGTGGTGATGAACGGCGGCCGCATCGAGCAGGCGGCCGACCCCCGCACGATCTTCGAGCGCCCCGCCACCGCCTTCGTCGCCCGCTTCATCGGCGGCCACAACATCATCCGCCTGCCCGATGCGACGGAGGTCGCCGTCCGGGCGGACCGGATGCGCCTCGGGGCGGAGGCGGGGCCCGGGGCGGTGCCGGCGCGCGTCGTCTCGATCGAGTATCAGGGCACCAGCGTGCATGTGGGCTTCGAGGCCGACGGCCTCGGCGGGAGCGGCGCGGCCGCGCTCACGGCCGTCATCGACGACGGCGCCTATGCCGGCCACCCCCTCGCGCTGGGCCAGACCGTGCCCCTCGGCTGGGATGCCGCCGCCGCCCATCGCCTGAGCGCCTGAACCGTTTCTCACTGCGTACGAGGAATCCGCATGACGACCACGATCAAGCTGAGCCGCCGCACCCTGCTGCAGGGCGCGGGGGCCACCGGACTGGCCCTCGGCGCCGGCCCGATCACCGGCTTTCCCAACGTGATCGCCGCCGAGCCCGTGACCCTGCGCTACCTCGGCACCGCCGTGAACCAGTCCGGCGACATCGCCCGCAAGGTGAAGGAAGATCTCGGCATCACCCTCGAGTACATCCCCGTCGTCACCGACGAGGTGACGAAGCGCGTGGTGACCCAGCCGAACTCGTTCGACCTTCTCGACACCGAGTTCTTCAGCCTGAAGAAGCTCATCCCCTCGGGCAACATCCAGGGCATGGATGCGCGCCGGATCAAGCAGGCCGACAACATCACCCCGGTCTTCACCAAGGGCGAAGTGGCCGGAAAGAAGATCGGCGACCAGGGCACGGCACCCAAGAAGGTGTTCTACCTCGAGGGGCAGAACTCGAAGAATTTCGCCGGCTCGGCCACCGAGTGGATCACCCTGATCCCCACCACCTACAACGCCGACACGCTCGGCATCCGGCCCGACCTGATAAAGCGCCCGATCACGAGCTGGAAGGAACTCTTGAACCCCGAGTTCAAGGGTAAGGCCTCGATCCTCAACATCCCCTCCATCGGCATCATGGATGCCGCCATGGTGATCGAGGCCACCGGCGACTACACCTACCCCGACAAGGGCAACATGACGAAGGCGGAGATCGACCGCACCATCAAGCTGCTGATCGAGGCCAAGCGCGCCGGCCAGTTCCGCGCCTTCTGGCAGGATTTCAACGAATCAGTGAACCTGATGGCGTCCGGCGAGACGGTGATCCAGTCGATGTGGTCGCCCGCCGTCACCAAGGTGCGCTCGCAGGGCGTCGCCTGCATCTACCAGCCCCTCAAGGAGGGCTACCGCGCCTGGGCCACGGGCTTCGGCCTGCCCAAGACCCTGACGGGCCGCAAGCTGGATGCGGCCTACGACTTCATCAACTGGTTCCTGTCCGGCTGGGCCGGCGCCTACCTCAACCGCCAGGGCTACTACTCGGCGGTGCTGGAGACGGCCAAATCCCACATGGAGCCCTACGAGTGGGCCTTCTGGATGGAGGGCAAGGCCGCCGAGAAGGACATCAAGGGCCCGGACGGCGGCGTGCTGGAGAAGGCCGGCGCCACCCGCGACGGCGGCTCCTTCGAGGCCCGCATGGGGGGCGTCGCCTGCTGGAACGCGGTGATGGACGAGAACACCTACATGGTCCGTAAGTGGAACGAGTTCATCGCCGCGTGAGCGGGGTGATGCACCAGGCACGGAGCGCGCTTCCCTCTCCCCGCCCGGCGGGGAGAGGGCCTCGTCCTCCCCTTGTCGGGAGGGGAGGCGAGCCCGGCAGGGCGACGGTGAGGGGGTATCGCCGGTCGTGCCTCTTACGGTGGCGCCCCCTCACCCTCGCTGCCGCTCGGCTCGCCCCCGGCAAGGGGGGCTCGCCCCTCTCCCCGCAAGCGGGGAGAGGTTCTGCGCTCGGCTGGAGTGAGCCATGACCGACACTGCACTCTCCTCCCTCCCCGCCATCGCGAAAACCCCGGCCGTGACGGCCCCCACCACGAGCCTCACGGCCAAGACGCGGCGGCGCCGCGCGCTGGCCTATCTCCAGGCCGCCCCGCTGGCGCTGGTGTTCCTGGTGTTCTTCGTGGTGCCGCTGGCACTGACCCTGATCGTCAGCTTCTGGTCCTACAACGAGTACGAGATCATCCCGGCCTTCACGGTGCAGAACTACATCGACGTGTTCGAGGGCTGCCTCAACACGGCGGACGCCTGCACCACCGTGCGGACCTACCTCTCGACCCTGAAGTTCTGCGCGCTGACCTGGGTCTTCACCCTCGTGATCGGCTTCACGGTGGCGTATTTCGTCGCCTTCCACGTGCGTTCGAAGACGATGCAGATGGCGCTGTTCCTCGTTTGCACGATCCCGTTCTGGACCTCGAACGTGATCCGGATGATCTCCTGGATCCCGCTGCTCGGCCGCAACGGTCTCGTCAACGACACCCTGATGGGGATGGGCCTCATCAAGTCCCCCATCGAGGGCCTGCTGTACTCCGACTTCTCGGTGGTGCTCGCCTTCGTCCACCTCAACACGGTCTTCATGATCGTGCCGATCTTCAACAGCATGGCGCGGATCGACCGTTCGCTCATCGAGGCGGCCTACGATTCCGGCGCCACCGGCTGGCAGACCCTGTGGAACGTCGTGGTGCCGCTGGCCAAACCCGGCATCGCCATCGGATCGATCTTCGTGATCACCCTGGTGATGGGCGACTTCGTCACCGTCGGCGTCATGGGCGGCCAGCAGATCGCCTCGGTCGGTAAGGTCATCCAGGTCCAGATGTCGGCCCTGCAACTGCCGGCGGCGGCGGCCAACGCGGTGGTGCTGCTCGGTGCCGTGATGCTGATGATCGTGGCGATGACCCGCCTGATCGACCTGCGGAAGGAACTCTAGCGTTGAGCGACCGGCCCCGCTCCCCCGCCTTCTATGCCCTCGCGGCGTTCTTTGCTCTGTTCGTCGCCTTCCTGTACGGCCCGACGCTGACCATCCTGGTCCTCAGCTTCCAGGGTCCGCAGGGCGGCCTCACCTTCCCGATGAACGGGGTCTCGACGCACTGGTTCGGCAAGCTCTGGGCCGGTCTCGGCATCGTCGACATCTGGGGGGCGCTGTGGCGCTCGCTCCGCCTCGGCCTCGTGGTGATGGGCCTCACCGTGGTCATCGCGTTCTTCGCCGGCCTCGCCTTCCGCAAGCGCTTCCGCGGCGAGGGCGCGCTGTTCACCATCGCGGTGGCGAGCCTGATCGTGCCCTCCATCGTGGTCTCGCTCGGGATCGGCCTGGAATTCCGCCTCCTCGACGATGCGGTGAACTGGGCGGCGGCCGCCACCGGCTGGGGCTGGCTGCAGGAGCACGGCACCCTGATGGGGCTCTACACCTCGGCGCTGGGCGCGCACCTGACCTGGACGCTGCCCTTCGGCCTCCTCATCATGTTCGCGGTCTTCAACCGGTTCGATCCGGCCTACGAGGAGGCCGCCCGCGATCTCGGCGCCACCGGCGCACAGACCCTGCGGCACGTGGTGGTGCCGATCCTCGGCCCCTCGCTCGTCGGCGTCGCCCTGTTCGGCTTCACCTTGTCCTTCGACGAACTCGCCCGCACCAGCCAGGCCATCGGCGGCCGCAACACCCTGCCGCTCGAACTCCAGGGCCTCACCACCACCGTCACCACGCCGGAGATCTACGCGCTCGGCACCCTGACCACGGGCATGTCGCTCGCCGTCATCGGCCTCGCCCTCGGAACGAGCCTTTACCTCCAGCGGCGCAAGGCGAAGGCCGGGCTGCGCCTCGGCTAGGACTTCCGAGAACGGTTCGGGGCGGAAAGCCCGTGCGGGCTATCCTGGGATAATGCATGTGCAGGGAGGACGCTTACGATCCGCGCATCATCGGCGTTTTTGCAATAGGGGCTGGTGACCGGGAGAGATTTGGGCTTCCGCCTATGTGGCAAAGCGAAGTTGCTATGCACCCGGTTTCCAACAACGCTCCCATGACCATGCTGCTGCGCAAGCTCGACAGCATCGCCACCCTCTCGGATGAGGAGCAGGAGGCCGTTCGCAACCTGCCGGTCAGAATCCGGACCCTCGAGCCGAGACAGGATATCGTGCGGGAGGGCGACATGCCCTCGCAATGCTGCCTGGTCCTCGAAGGCTGGCTGTGCCGCTACAAGGTGTTGGGGGACGGGCGCCGCCAGATCTTCTCGTTCCACATTCCCGGCGACACCCCCGATCTGCAGAGCCTCCACCTGCCGGTGATGGATCACAGCCTCGGCACCATGACCGTGGCGACGGTGGCGTTCATCCCGCACGACAGCCTGCGCGACCTGACCCTGCGCTTCCCGCGCCTCGGGGCGGTGCTGTGGCGCGACACCCTGATCGACGCGGCGATCTTTCGCGCATGGATGACCGGCATGGGCCGCAAGTCGGCCTATGGCCGGATCGCCCACCTGTTCTGCGAGATGTACCTCAAGCTCGAAGCGGTGGGCCTCGCCGGCG
>NZ_LMNG01000011.1 GCF_001423295.1 Methylobacterium sp. Leaf112
GGCCGCCGCCGATGAACAGGCTTCTACGGGCCCATAGCCCAACCGTCAACGGCCAAATGACCGAACGATGCGATTTTCGCGACAGATCAACGACACCCTGCCCAAAGGCCCTTTGACGCCTCTCAATGGGCATTTAGAACGGTCAGGGTGCGGCGCCGCCCGCGCAATTCATCCAACAAACTCGCGGTCACGGAAACGCAAAACGGGGGCGCCACGGCTTGAACCGTAGCGCCCCCACCTGCCGTTCGAATCTTCATCCAGGCTGGACGAACTTCGATTGCTCGATCAGCAATCGTTGCCTTGCTGAGCCGCCGTGGGCTTGCCCTCGGCCTGCTTGGCGACATCGCTCGGTGACGTGGCCGTGTTCGAACCGGCGTTGTTCATCGCCCCAACCGTTCCGGGGGACTCGGCCTTTGCGCCCGGGCTAACGTTGCCTGTGCTGGCGCCATCGACCTTCGAGCTTTTCTCCGAGGCGGCGGATTTGCCGGCCGTGCCAGTGGCGCACGGCGCCGCGAAGACCGCGGTGGACGACAGCATCAGGAGAGCGGCAGCGCCAGCGAACTTGGTCGAACGTAGCATGTGTTCCTCCAAAACGTTTCTTGTGAAGCTGAAACGTCGTGCTGTGTGACTGGTTCCTGAGGAAGTTCTGAGAAGAAGTGGATTTTCGTGGTGCACTGCAGTATCCGCCAGTCATTGGAGGATGGCTCGACCGCAGGGGATACGGAGAAGCGCTGTTTTCGGTGGCGGAACCTGCCGCATATGCCCTTTTACCCAAATTCGAATTTTTGACTGGGACGTTCGCCATTGGTGTCCGCCATCGTACGTCCGTCCGAAGAAGCACCTTGGATCAGTCCCCTTGCGGACGGGAGTCCAGCGTGTCCGCCTACCGGGGCTGATCCGAAGTCAGGGATCGTTCAGACAAACTATGGATAAGGCTCACCTACTCGGATTCCAGCGGACCGGATCGCCAACGTGACTGCAGCGACCTCCAAGCACTCGTTTGACACTTTGATCGGGCCCGCGACCGGTCTCGATCCCATTCGCCGGCAACTTGGCGCTACTCAGCCGAAAAGCTCCGTGCTCGGCCGAACCATAGCAAAACCCTCGCTTCACGCCGGGTTCGCACCTTCTTCGAGCAGGGATGTCGCGAACCCCGTCAAGATCGCGATCATCGCGCATCTCAAGTACCCCATCGCCCAGCCCTTCTCGGGCGGCTTGGAGATGCATACGCATTTCCTCGCAAGTGCCTTGCGGGCGCGCGGACACCAAGTGACGCTCTTTGCCTCCGAGGGCTCGCAGGCGGATCTCGGCCTCGTGGCTGTCTGTGCGCCAACGGGCAGCACCTTCGACGAGGCGTCCTCGGCTCGAATCGACCTCCTCGAGGCTCACGCCTACGACCGCATCATGGATGCGGTCGCAAAAGGCGGCTTCGATATCGTCCACAACAACAGTCTGCATCCCCTGCCGTTGCTGCGTGCCCGCGAGGTCGCGGCGCCCATGGTCACGGCGCTGCACACGCCGCCCTTCGAGCCCTTCGTGCAGGGCGTGGTCGCGCGCGCGCATGACATGACGTTCGCCGCCGTTTCCAAATCCCTGGCCGAGGAGTGGTGCGCCGTGCTTCCGCGCCCGCTCGTCATCGGCAACGGTATCGATCTCGAAGCCTTCGCGTTCAATGCCCAGCCGGCGGGCCCGCCGCACGCCATCTGGACCGGACGCATCGTGCCCGAGAAGGGGCCGCATCTCGCCATCGATGCCGCGCGTGCGGCCGGCCTGCCTCTCGTCTTCGCGGGGCCGCAGAGTGATCCGGCCTACTGGGACAGCATGATCGCTCCGCGCCTCGGAGCGGACGTGACCTATCTCGGACACCTTTCGCATGCCGACCTCGCCCGGCGGGTCGGAGAGGCCCACGTCACCCTGTGCAGCCCCCGCTGGGAGGAGCCGTTCGGCCTGGTGGTGGCGGAATCGCTGGCATGCGGCACGCCCGTGGCGGCCTTCGGGCGCGGTGCGATTCCGGATATCCTCGACGCGTCCTGCGGCGTGCTGGCACGTGCCGACGACGTCGCCGACCTCGGCCGGGCGGTCTCCGAGGCTGTCGGGCTTGAACGTCTTGCGTGCCGTCGCCGGGCCGAGCACCTCTTCGATGCCAACGTGATGACGGATCGCTACGAGACGCTCTACCGTGCGGAGATGCGTCACGCCGCGCCGACGGTCCTGCACGCCCGCGCGCTCGGCGAGGCTTGAGCCGGTGATGCGCGATCACGGGGCCCTCGCGCGGGCCGTCGTTTGCGTGCCCGCCCGCAACGAGGCCGGCACCCTGCCTCGGCTGATCCGGTCCCTCGACGCCCAGGCCGGGGCCGGTCCCGACGCGCCGTTGCGGGTCGTGGTTCTCGCCAACAACTGCACCGACGACACCGTATCGATTCTGTCGGCCCTTGCAGGCGAGGGTAGCTGCGCGAACCTGCGGTTGCGGGTCGTGGAGGCACGGATCGCGCCCCGCGACGCGCATGTCGGCACCGCCCGGCGCATGGCGTTGGAAGCCGGTGTCGTCTGGCTGCGCGAGGAAGGTGTCGAAGACGGCGTTCTCCTAAGCACCGATGCGGATGCGGTGGCCCCGACCGACTGGGCGCTTGCCAACCTGCGGGCCCTCGACGGCGCCGACCTCGTCGGTGGTCGCTTGGTGATCGATCCGGAAATCGAACGACCCGATCCGGCCCTGAGCGATCTCCATGCCCGGATCGAGCGCTACTGGAGCGGGGTGCGGGCCCTAGAGGACATCCTCGATCCGCCGTCGCACGACCCCGCGCCGCGCCACGGCGACCATGTCGCGGCGAGCCTCGCCCTGCGCGTCGATCTGTACGAATCCGTCGGCGGGCTACCAGCCATCGCCTGTGGTGAAGACAACGCACTCGTCAGCCGCGTCCGCCGCGTCGGCGGGAGGGTGCGCCACTGCCCAGCCGTGTCGATCGGGGTGTCCGATCGTGCCACCGGGCGCGTCGAGGGCGGCATGGCGACGGAAATGCTCCGTCGTGCCCGGATCGCCGAAGGCCAGGGGAGCTACCGGTTGCCGCCCGCCGCCCATTGGCGCGCGCTCATCGAGCGCCGCCGCGACTGGCGCCTCGCCTGGGAGACCGGCCCCGACTGGCCCGCTGCCCTGCGCCGGCTCGGCATCGCGGAAGGCACCATCGACGCGATGGCCGCCGAGATCGCGGCCGAACCGTGCTCCAACGCCATCGCGTTCGTCGAGCGACTCGCTGCGCGGATCGGCGAGCCCGGGCCGGAGCCTGAGGCGCAGCCGCTCGACGACGTTCTCTCCGACCTCGAAACGCTTCGGCGAGAACTTGGTGCGCAACGGGCCGACGGAGCGGCGATGGCGCCGGCCGCATGAATCGGCGGCCCATCGGCTATTACGTCCACCACCAGGGCGCGGGGCACGCAACGCGGGCGCGCCTCATCGCGCGGACCCTCGCCCGGCCCTGTACCCTGATTGGGACGTTCGACGGGGCCGACCCCGGGGTCGACTCGTTCATCGATCTGCCCGACGATCGCATCGCCGCTGGCTTCGACGGTCGCGACAATGCGGCGACCCGGCCCATGGCCCTGCATTACGCGCCGTTGGGCGTCGATGGACTCCGCGACCGCATGGCCCAGATTGCCGCTTGGGTCGCGTCGGCCGATCCTGTTCTGATGATCGTCGACGTCTCTGCGGAAGTGGCCTTGTTCTCCAGACTTCTCTCGGTGCCGACCCTGGTAGTGCGGCTGCCCGGCGACCGCACGGACCCGCCCCATCTCGAGGCGTTTCGCAGTGCCGAACGCCTGCTCGCGTTCTTTCCTCGCGCGCTCGACGGTGCAGCGAACCCCGAATGGGTCCGATCCAAGACCGCGTATGTCGGCTATTTGAGCGCCGCTCCGAAAGCGGATCCCATCGGGGAAGACGGCTCGATCGTCGTCGTCTACGGGCGCGGTGGAGCGGGTGGATCGTTCGCCGATCTCGCCGCCGCGGCCCGCGCGGTGCCGGAGCGCCAGTGGCAGGTGGTCGGCCCGGTCACCGACGAGGGCGGTGAGTGCCCGGAGAACCTCCGTCTGCACGGATGGATCCCGGATATCGGACCGTACCTCGACAGCGCGGCCCTGGTCATCGGGACAGGCGGCGATGGCGTCGTCTCGGGTGTCGTGGCACGGGGCAAGCGCTTCGTCTGCATTCCCGAGCCTCGCGCGTTCGACGAGCAGGCCGCCACCGCGCGGGCGCTTCAGGCGCATGGGGCGGCGATTCATCGGGCGGACTGGCCGCCCCCCGGGGATTGGCCGGCCTTGGTTCGGGCTGGTCTGGCACTCGATCCGGCGCTCATGACGTCTCTCGACCAGCCCGACGCCCTGACGCGGGCCGCACGCCTGATCGGAGATTTCGCCGACAGGCTTGATCCGCAGTCCAGCGCACCGAAGTCCGTCGGCCCAGGCGTGGCGCCATATTCGAACGGACGACGCGCGTGACATCCCCGCTCCAGCCCCGAACCGTCGCGCGGTGCCCACTCGACGGGGTCGCGGCGGCGGCGGGAACCGTCGGCGAACTCTGCGCCGGTCCGGCCATTGGTATCCGATACCATGAGTTCGCCGCACCGTACGATCAGGTAGTGCAACCCCTGTGTTGGCTCGGACCGGGCGACCGCGCGACGTATGACCTCCACACCGCCTCGGTCCCCCCCGTCCGGCTGTACCGCATGGGGGGCGGCACGCACATCTTCGGCAAGGGGCTCCTTGTCCGCGACGACGCGCTGATCGAACTCGACCGCTATGGGTTCCACGAACTCGGACGCTTCGACTATCCGTTCAACGCCGGGTTCCTCCAACTCGACGGAACGATGGCCCGCATCGCGCCGCCTGCGCGGGTGCGGGTCATCGACGAACCCTGCATCCTTCTCTCACAGGGCGGTGAAGCGGTTTGGGGACATTGGCTCCTGGACCTCTGGCCACGGCTGATCATGGCTCTTTCGGCGCCCATGCGGGTGCGGATCATTCTTGATGCCGATGTCGCGCCATGGGTCGCGGGGATGCTGCGAAACGCGGGGATCGGTCCCGATCGCGTCATCTGGCACGACAAGGGCCGCGAAACCCTCCTCGCAGACGACGTCTACGTGCCTGGCTTCCTGCGCTGGCGCAGCGCGGTCTCGCCCTGGGTCAACTTGGCTTGGAATCTGTTCCCCGCTGCGCCCGGAGCGGGACCGCAGCGCCTCTACGTCAGCCGGACCCGAACCGGTGCGGGGTCGTCGTTGAGCAACGCCGCCGAGATCGAAGCCATGGCCGTGCGGCGCGGCTACACGTTGGTCCACCCCGAATCCCTTCCCCTCGATCGACAGGTAGCCCTGTTCGCGGGAGCGACCCACGTCGTTGGCGAGGCCGGATCGGCTCTGCACAATACAGCGTTCAGCCCTGCCGGAACACGCGTCGGCGTGATGCTGTCGCCCACCGGCTTCATTCGCATTCTGCAAGCGGGTATCGGCCATGTCCGGGCGCAGCCGACGGGCTTCGCGTTCGGAGACCCTGCCGGCGACGCCCGTCGGATCACCATGCCGGGTGCCCTCGCAACCGAGCTGCTCGATGCCATGGATGCGGTTTCCTGAATCGACGCCCCGACGAAGAATTCCCATCGCCCATCGGCACCATCGCCACGCTCGCGGCGTTTGGTCGAACTTGGCCTTGACCGGTCTGGAGTTGCGGAGGCGCGGGCGTGGCGGGATCGGCTTGGATATGGGCTCTCAAGGGAGCCGGCTGGTTCCTCGTGGCTTCCACCCTCATCCCGTTCATCCGCAGCGACGCAGGGTTCATCCGGACCTTCGACTTCCCGCGCCTTCAGGTGGCGGTGGCCAGCGTCCCGATCCTCATCCTGCTCCTTATCTTTGCCCGTGACAGAACCGGGTTGGCCTTGTTCGCCGCACTCCTCGCCTGCTTCGCCTACCAGGCCTACCGGATCTTCCCGTTCACGCCCCTGCACGCACCACAGGCCGTGGCCGCGACGGCGGCGACCTGCCGCCAAGAAGCCGAGGTCTCGCTTCTGGTCGCCAACGTCCTGCAGGACAACACCGATCACCAGAGCCTGCTGCGCCTCGTGGACCGGCACGATCCCGACCTCCTGCTCGTCCTGGAGACCGATGCGCGCTGGCGTGACGCGCTCATTTCCCTCAGAGCGCGCTATCCGAGCGTCATCGAGCAGCCTCAGCCCAACACCTACGGGCTTTTGTTCTACGCCAAGCTCCCGCTCGAAAACCCGCAGGTGCGGTTCCTGCTCCAAGACGACGTGCCGTCGATCCGCACCGTCGTGGTCCTCCCGTCTGGCGAGCGCTTCACCCTGTTCGGCGTGCACCCGCGCCCTCCCCATCCGGGTCACAGCTCCGCTCCGCGGGACGCCGAGCTTGTCATGGTCGCCCGCGAGGTGCGGGATTTGGACGGGCCGGCAGTGGTGGCCGGCGACCTCAACGACGTCGCCTGGTCGCGTACCACCACCCTGTTCCAGAAGATCAGCGGCCTCCTCGATCCGCGGATCGGACGGGGCCTGTACCCGACCTTCAACGCCAAATGGCCCCTGCTGCGCTGGCCCCTCGACCACATCTTCTTCAGCGACGATTTCCTTCTCGGACGCCTGGAGCGGCTGCCGTATATCGGCTCGGACCATTTCCCGATCCTGATCTCCCTGTGCCGCACTGCGGTCGCGCCGAGGGTGCAGGACGCGCCCGAGGCGACCGCCTCGGACATGGAAGCAGGGCGCGAGGCCATCGAGGCCGTGAAGTAGGTCGCGGCGGCTTGATCTCCCCGACCACATCGGTGATGCCGAAGCCCGTCTCCCACCGATCCACGAGGACCACATGAACCTCGAAGCGTTCCTCGCCGCCGCCGGGCGCCTGCCCGTCGCCTCCCTCGACACCATTCTCGGAGAGGCGGGCTCGCAGAAGGGACTGGTGGTGGTCGCTCCCCATCCCGACGACGAGAGCCTCGGATGCGGCGGACTCATCGCGGAGGCCTGCCGCCTCGGCCGCGCCGTGCGTCTCGTCGTCGTCACCGACGGGTGCGGCTCGCACACCCACTCCGCCATGTATCCGCCCGAGCGTCTCCGGACGCTGCGCGAGGACGAGACCCGCACGGCCGTGGCCGAACTCGGCCTCGCCCCGGAATATGTGCGCTTCCTGCGTCTGCCCGATGCGCATGCGCCGAGTGCCGGCCCGGAGGCGGAGGCCGCCGCCGCCGCGATTTTGGATGACGCCGCATCTTGCAACGCCGGCGCCCTGTTCGTCACCTGGGGTCACGATCCGCATTGCGACCACAAAGCCTCGGCTGCCATCGTCGCCCTGGCCCAGGTCCAGCGGCCGGCCCTGCCGGCCTATGCCTATCCGGTCTGGGGGTTCACCCTGCCGCCGGAGACCGAGGTGGGCGACCCCCCCGAGGGCTACCGCCTCGACATCGCCGCGCATCTCCCGGCGAAGGCCAGGGCGGTGGCCGCCCACCGCTCGCAGACCACGGACCTTATCGCCGACGATCCCACGGGGTTTCGCCTCGCGCCCGACATGCTGGCCAATTTCGCGAAACCGCACGAGATCTTTCTGCGAATGGGTCCGGTGGTCTCCGAGGCATCCCCATCGTGAGCGCCAGCGTCGTCACCTTGAACAAGGGCCGGGATGCCCATCTCGCCCGCCTCCTCGAAGGCCTGGCGCGCGGAACGCCGCCTGCCGAATGCGTGGTGGTGGAGATGGGGGCGGAGCCCCCTCCCCTGCCGGATTACGGGTTTCCCGTCCGCCGCATCGTCCTCGGCGCCGACGGGCTCCCCCTGGCGCGGGCCCGCAACGCCGGACGGCGGGTCGCGTCGGGCGATCATCTCGTCTACCTCGACGTCGATTGCATCCCGTCCCCGGATCTCGTCGAGAGCCTCGACGCCGATCTGGCCGAGGCCGATGGTTTGATCTGCTGCGAAGTCCGCTACCTCCCATTCGGGGCTGTCTCGGACGGCTGGACACCGGCCGGCCTGCATGCGGCCGGACAACCGCATCCGGTCCGGGTGTTTCCCGAGGCGGGGCGGGAACCGACGAACAATCCGGGCCTGTTCTGGTCCCTTGCCTTCGGTGTGCGTACGGCCACCTTCGACCGCCTCGGGGGATTCGACGAGGCCTTCGACGGCTACGGTGCGGAGGACACCGACCTCGCTTTCCGCGCCGCTGCCGCCGGGGTGCCGGTGCTGCTGACGGCGCGCGGCGAAGCCTACCACCAGCACCACCTCGCCTGCGACCCGCCCCTTCAGCACTTCGACAGCATCGTCCGCAACGCCCGTCGCTTCCATGCCCGCCACGGCCTTTGGCCCATGGACGGCTGGCTCGACGCCTTCGCCCGCCTCGGCCACGTTTCGGCGACCTGGCGCGACGATGACCTGACTGTCCTGCGCGCACCCTTTCACGCCGAGGTCGCGGCGGTACGGGTGGCGTCGGAGGATCCGTTCTGAAAGGCCTTCGAAGGTCCTGATGAACCGGGCCGACGTCGTTTCGCATCGGCGGCGCAGGACGGGGCGACGAACGTCATCCACCCACAAGCGTCGCCATTGTTCCGCTTCGCCGACCTGCTAGGGACGCTTTCTGCCGCGCCGTCGAACGCCGGCCGCCAGGAGACCCGTCGTGCCGTCTGCCGTTCCCAACACCGTCATCGCGATTCCAGTCCGCAACGAGGCCGAACGGATCGAGGCTTGCCTGCGGGCCATCGACGCTCAAACGGGACTCGCACCCGGCAGCCTCGCACTCGTGCTGTTCCTCAACAACTGCACGGACGGGACGGAGGCCATCGTCGAAGCCCTGCGGCCGAGCCTGTCGCTGCCGATGCGGGTCAGCCACGTCACGTATGCGCAAGCCCATGCCGGATGGGCCCGACGCGAAGCCATGAACGCCGCCGTCGATTGGATCGGGGCGGCATCCGGCGGCGCCATTCTGTCCACGGATGCCGACAGCCGGGTCCCGCCGGATTGGGTCCTGCGCAATCTCGCCGCATTACGGGCCGGAGCCGATGCGGTCGCGGGGCGGATCGAACTCGATGCCGACGAGGCCGCGTTGCTGCCGCCCTCCCTGCATGAACGCGGCCGCCTGGAGGATGCCTACAGCGCCGTCCTGACGGAGATCGAGGCGCGGATCGACCCCGATCCCCACGACCCTTGGCCGTGCCACCGTACGACCATCGGGGCCACCCTGGCGGTGACCCGGGAAGCCTACGTGGCCGTGGGCGGCATGCCCGCCATCGCGCTCGGCGAGGACGGTGCCTTCGTCGCCGCCCTGCTGCGGCAGGGCTACCACGTGCGGCATGCCCCCGAGGTGGTGGTGACCGTGTCCGGCCGCCTCGTCGGCCGGGCGCCCGGCGGCGTCGCCGACACCATTCGGGCCCGCTGCGAGAAGCCCGAGAGCCTGTGTGACGCCCGCCTCGAGGCGGTGCCGCACGCGGTGTTCCGCTACCTGTGCCGACGGCACCTGCGGCGGCTGCACGGCGAGGGACGCCTTAAGGGGACGCGGGGTTGGGCGCGCTTCCTCAAGATTTCAGAGACGGATGCCGTCCGCATCGCCGCCCTGCCGCTTCCCGGCCTCGCCGTGGCCGAGGCCGAGCGGGTGAGTCCGCGCCTCGTCTACCGGCCGCTGGGGCCGTTCGAACTGGCGCACCACACTCGACTCGCCCGCCTTGCGCTGGTGCCGATCCGGGCGCTGACCCGGATCGCCAACCGCCGCGTCACCACCCCGCCGCCACGGCCCGTTGCGGTGGGGTTGGAGGCACCCTAGCGGCCCTTGAGGAACGCCTCGGCCGTACGCAGGCTCAGCGCCATGATGGTCAGGGCCGGGTTCGCCGCGAGCGAACTCGGAAAGGTCGACCCGTCGCTGATCCAGAGGTTCGGCACCTCGAAGCTGCGCCCGAACGGATCCACGACGGCCGTGTCGCCGTCCCGGCCCATGCGGCAGGTGCCGAGGGTGTGGGCCACCCGCTCCAGGACCCAGATGTCGCTGGCCCCGGCCGCTTCCCAGATCGCCTTCATGGTCCGGGTGGCGTGGGCGTTGAGACGGTGCTCGTTGGTGCCGTAACCGAAGCTGATCTGCGCCTTCGGCACCCCGAACGCGTCGACCTCACCCGACAAAGTGAGCACATTGGCATCGCACGGCAGGGTCTCGCCGTTGATCCCGATCCCCGCGAAGTGGTTGTAGCGGCCGAGGTAGTCGGTCAGGGCCCGACCCCAGAGACCGCGGCCCCGCGCCACGGAATTGCCGAAGGTCAGCGGCAGGACACCGAGGCTCTGCATGAGGTAGCCGCCCGCGAAATCGGCATCCGCTGGCCGCACCATGTCCTCGCTGATGAGGGAGGACGGATAGCCCCGGTTCATCCGGACCTCGCCATCGAAGGTGCCCCAGACCTGGGTCGCGACGTGCCCCATGTAGTTGCGCCCGACCTGACCGCTGCCGTTGGCGAGGCCAAGATGCAGTAGGAGTCGGGGGCTCTCCACAGCACCGGCACACAGAAACACCGCCGCGCATCGTTGCCGATGGTCCGTTCCATCCTTGCGGTACGTCACGGCCGTGATGCGTCCCATCCCATCGTGCTCCGTTCCATGGACGCGGCACAGGGAACGGATCTCGGCACCGTGCGCAACGGCCAGGGGCAGGTAGGTCACGTCCATGCTGGTCTTGGCGCCGTTGCGGCAGCCCTGGTGGCAGAAGCCGCAATTGATACAGGCGTTTCGGGTCCCCCCGCCCTCCTGGGCGAAGTCCCTCGACACCACGGCCGCCGGCGCATCCGTGGCGCGAATGCCCAACCCCTCGCAGGCCTGAGCCATGATTCCGGCCGGACCATTGCGTGGAACCGGACCCAGCGGGTAGCGCCGCTCTGAATCCCACGGGTAGGCCTGCGGTCCCGAAACTCCGATGAAGCTCTCAACCCGCTCGTAGAACGGACGCAGGTCCTCGTAGTCGAGCGGCCAGTCGACGCCCTCTCCAGTCTCCGTGAAGAGCTTCAGGTCACGCTGGTCCGCCCGGGGTGTGAACGCCCCCCAATGCAAGGTCGAGCCTCCGACCCCGGTACCGCTGTTGTTGGCCCCGAACGCCTCAGGCGTGGAGCCGCCGCTCAGTCGTTCGTCCGTCCAATAGATCTCGTCGGCCAAGGTTTCGTCGAAAGCGAACCGGGACGGATCGAAGTTCGGCCCCGCCTCTAGGGCGACCACCTTCAGGCCCGCCGCGGCCAGTCTGGCGAGGAGGGGGGCTCCGCCGGCGCCGGTCCCGATCACAACGGCATCGACAGCATCGTCGAGGGCGTAGCGGCGCATGGAATCGAGATTCATCGAGCCTCTCCCGCCTGGGCCACGGGTTCCCAAGATTCGCGGGCATCGATCCCGAATTCCACGAAACCGGGAAGACGCGCGGCGTCGTCTCCACCGGCGCCGATGCCGCTGAAACCCAGACGCGCCAGGGACGCGGGATGAGCGAGGTAGGTGCGCACTACGTCGCCACGCAGATCTTCGAACCACAGCTTCATTTGTGCGGCATCGAGCTCACTGCCGACGATCGGCAGCTGCGCATCGGCAACGGCTGCCACCAGCGAATCCTGCACCGAACCCGGAAGGGCGAGGAAACCGACGGCATGAGCAGCGTAAGCCGCCGCATCGATGGTCCGTAGGGCGGCCGCGTATGCCTTCGGGTCGGCCGGCAATGCGGCGAAGCGCCAGCCGTCGCCCGAGCCCGACGCCAGACGTGCCTCGATGCGAGCACCGATATCCATGGCGGTCCGCCCGTCTTGCGGCAGCACACGATCGACGATCGCGCGCAGACTTGCGAGTTCGAGGGCATTCAGCACCTCTGGACGGTAGGCCGGATCGTCGGGCTCGGCCCGTGCTACGAGAGCTTCCCGGAGCCGGTTGTTGACGCGCGGCGACGCGATGAGGTCTGCGTAGGAGGCGGGCACAGGCACTGCGCCAGGCGAGGCCTCGACAGGACGGACCATCTCCTTGCGGATCAGATCCGCCACGGCATGCGGCCGTTCTAGGGGCAGCAGGTGCCCGGCCCCCTGAAGTACGACGTGCCGAGCGTCGGCGAGATGGGGAATCATCAGGCAGATCTGTGCGGCCGCTCCGAGATCGCTGTCCTCCGAGCCGCTCAGAACCAGAGCAGGCGTTCGTAGAACACCGATGCAGGCACACCAGTCCTCGCGGCTCCCCGCTTCGAGCCAAGCCGTCCAAGCCCCGGGATCGGCACGCAGCACATCCGCCACCGCTTGTGCCCGGTCCGAGGCCTTCAAAGGGGCGCCGACGTTCTGGTCGATGAAGTCGCCCGCCTCGGCCTGCCGCGTACGCTCATCCGCAGAAATCCAGGCGATCATCGCCTGCCGCTTCTCGTCGGACATCGGCTCGGGACTCGGCGGTGAGCCTGCCAGAAGTATGAGGCCGCTAAGGCCCGCCAGACGATCGTCTCCGTCCTCCGCCCGGCGCGCCAGGGCGAGAGCCACCTTGGCGCCCATGCTATGGCCGGCGATCCACCAGCGCGCCGGCAAGAACTCGGAGATCCGCCCGGCGATGTGGTCGGCCATGGCCTCCACGGATGTGCCGGAGACGCTAGAGGCGTCGCCGAAGCCTGGGAGGTCGAACGGGATGCACGTCGCGGCCTCGCCGAGGCTCGCGGTCATCTCTCCCCATTCGCGCGAGGAGCCGCCTAAGAAGTGTAGGCAGAAAAGGGTGGTCGGTGGATCGAGGGAGGCGTGCAACATCGCATCGACATCGCCTCTTACAGCGCCGCTTCAAGCGAGCGCACCCGCGACCCCTCGCTGCACCCCAGCGGTTTAATCCCGGCTTCTGGCGAAAAGTCCCCCTGCGGAGAGTGTGCGCGACTGTCCGACGCTGGGCGGAAATTCGAGGTCCGGGGTCGTGTCTCGGCGAGCGAGTTGGCTTACCTTCTCGGCCATGACGAAGAACACTGCTCCGTTGCCCGATCCACGCCCGACCCGCGAATATCCGGACGACGATCCCTACCTTTGGCTCGAGGAGGTGGATGGCGAGAACGCGTTGGCCTGGGTGGAGACCCGGAATGCCGAGACCCTGGCACTCTACGCCGACGCCTCCTTCGCCCGAGACAGCGACACGGCGCGAGATCTGATGGACCGCCCCGATCGTATCGCGATGGTGCGCCGGCGCGGTGAGCAGCTCTACAATTTCTGGAAGGACGCCGAGCATCCGCGTGGCTTGTGGCGCCGCGCGGACGAGAGCGGCTACCGCGCCGGGACCCCGGAATGGGATGTCGTCCTCGATCTCGACACCCTGGCGGCCAGCGAGGGCGAAGATTGGGTCTGGGCCGGTGCCGACCTTCTTCCCGTATCGCGCGACCGGGTGCTGTTGAAGCTCAGTCGGGGCGGTGGCGACGCGACGGTCCTGCGCGAATTCGACCTGACCGAACGGTCCTTCGTCGCGGATGGGTTCATTCTCCCCGAAGCCAAGGGCGGTGCGACGTGGCTCGACCGCGACACGCTGCTGCTGTCGAGTGCCCTGGGCGACGGCATGGCGACCCGTGCGGGCTATCCCCGGACCGTCCGCCTGTGGGCGCGCGGCACGGACCCGCTTGCCGCGCGCATTCTTTTCGAAAGCGCACCGGAGAACATGGGTGTGTGGGCCGGCGTCGAGCGACCGCCGACGGGCGAGCGCATCGTCATCGCCGAGCGTACCGGCTTCTTCGACGGTTTTCTCCACCTGGCCGACCGCGAAGGCGTCGAGATCCGCCTCGATGTTCCATCGGACGCCGAGATTCACCTGCATCATGATGGGCTCGCCGTGCAGCCCCGCACGGCCTGGAGCGTCGGCGGGCGGACCTATGGACCCGATACGGTCCTGGCCATCGCCCTGTCCGACTTTCTCGCCGGAGCGCGCGACTTCACCGTGCTGTGGGAGCCGAGTGAACGGCGCGCGCTGCAGGATGTGTTCTGGTCCGGGGACCGCCTCGTCATCGGCGCACTCGATAATCTGAGCCCCCGCTTCAGCGTCTGCGAGCGAAGCGCCGCGGGTTGGACCGAAAGGCCCATACCCGGCGTGCCCGCCATCGGAACCGTCTCGGTGTGGCCCCTCGACGCCGATCCGGACGACGCGGACGGCGAACTGAGCGCCCTGATGCAGGACCCGGTGACGCCGCCGACCCTCCTGGCGATCCCACCTGCCTTGTCGACCCCGACCGTTCTGCGCACGACGCCGGCGACCTTCGATGCCGCCGGACTGCGGGTGACGCGGCACGAGGCGATCTCGGCCGACGGAACCCGAATCCCCTACGTCCAGACCGGACCGGTGGGCGAGACGGGGGATGCGCCCGTTCACCTGACGGCCTACGGCGGCTTCAAGGTCTCGATTCTGCCGACCTATCAGGCGGTTATGGGGAAGCTGTGGCTCGAGCCGGGCGGTACCTGCGTGAGCGCGAACATCCGCGGTGGTGGTGAATTCGGGACTGCGTGGCATGAAGCCGGCCGGCGCGAAGGCAAGGCGCTGGCCCATGACGATTTCGCCGCCGTCGCCGCGGATCTCGTCGCGCGCGGCGTCACCCGGCCCCACCGCATCGCCGCCGAGGGGGGATCGAACGGCGGCCTCCTCATCGCCAACATGCTGACGCGCTACCCCGAGCGCTTCGGTGCCCTGTTCTGTACCATCCCGCTCATCGACATGCGCCGCTACACCAAGCTGCTCGCCGGCGCGAGCTGGATCGCGGAGTACGGCGACCCCGACGATCCCACGGACTGGTCGTTCCTCCAAGGCATCTCGGCCTATCATGCGGCACGCGCCGGAGAGCCCTACCCGCCGATCCTCATCGCCACGAGCCGGCGGGACGACCGGGTCCATCCGGGGCACGCCCGCAAGATGGCGGCAAAGCTCCAGGCCCTCGGCTACGGTGCCGCGTTCTACGAGCCCGCCGCCGGCGGCCACGGCTACGGCAACGACAGCACCCAGGCCGCCACCTTCATGGCGCTCGGCATAAACTTCCTGCGCCGATCCATCGGGTGGAACCCGAACCCGGTCTAAGCGGGCGGACTCCGGGCTTCCCAGCGGGAAGCCCGGGATGCGCGATCACTGACCGTCGATGCGGCTGCCGAGCAGAGCGATGGCCTTCTGGTAGACGGTGGCGGCGTTCCAGCCTTGGATCGCCGCGAAGTTCGGCTCGCCCGGCTGATAGCCGGCGCCGCGCTGCCAACCATGCGCCTTGAGGAAATTCGCCGTTGCGTTCAAGGCGTTGGGGATGCTGTCGAGGCTACCGCCCGTACCGTAGTTGAGAACGCTTTTCGGCAGGAACTGAGTGTGGCCGACCTCGCCATGGGCGGCCCCCCGGGTACCGGCCGTGAGGATGCCGCGATCGACGAGGGTGAGGGCGGCGTTGAGCTGATCGGTGAAGAAGGCCGAGCGGCGGCAATCGTAGGCGAGGGTCGCCACGGCCGACAGGGTGTTGATGTTTCCCCGGACCGCACCGAACCCCGTCTCCATGCCCCAGATCGCCAGGAGCGGACCGGCGGGCACGCCGTAGCGCTGCTCGATGGAGGCGAACAGGGCCGCGTTCTGCTGCTTGAGGGCGCGGCCGCGGGAGACGATGGCGGGGCCGCCGCGCTTGGCCAGGAACTGGTCGAGGCTGAGCTTGAAGCTCTTCTGGCCGCGATCGGCCGAGATGGTCGCCGTGGAGTAGGATGTTCCCATCAGCGCCGCGAGACTTTCCGCGCTGGCGCGGCCCCGGGCTTCGTCGGCGAATTCGCGCTTCCAGGATTCGAAGCCGGACGCCGAGTTTCCGCAGGTCGCCGCCTGGGCTTGACCGACAAAACTAAGGAGGGCGACGGCGCAGGCCGCACCGGAAAACGTCATGTACCCGCGTCTCGACATTCGACAACTCCTAAAACGACCTTGGGCTCCGACGAGCCGGTTCGGGCACCGCTCGGCCATTGGACGATGTCAACTCCAAGGCACCGGGACACCTCGACCGTTCGGATCGGGCGTTTTCTCGCGATAGTGACAGGGAAGGCTCCCCGGCACGGACCGGCGCATGCCGTTCCGGCCCCTGCGGCGTGGAACGGCGCAGGGCCGAATGGAACGGTGGCGCGCTCCGTCACACCACGGGCTGCGCCGGTCTGCGCACCGGGCGGTCAGTACATCGGCACGCCACCCGTCACCGGCACGAGGGCACCGCTCATGTAGCTGCCCTCGCGGGAGGCGAGGAGCACGTAGGCGGGGGCGAGTTCGGCCGGCTGGCCGGCGCGGCCGAGCGGCGTGTCGGCACCGAGCGACGCGATCTCGTCCGGCCCCTTCACGATGGGCTGGATCGGCGTCCAGACCGGGCCGGGGGCGACGCAGTTCACCCGGATGCCCTGGGGCGCGAGGAGGTTCGACAGGCCGATGGTCAGGCTGGCGATGGCGCCCTTGGTGGCCGCGTAGATCAGCATCGACTTCGTGGCGACCTTGGCCTGCTGGCTCGTGGAATTCACGATGGCGCCGCCCGGCTTCATGTGCGGCACGGCGGCCTGGGCGAGGTACATCATCGCGAACACGTTGGCCCGGAACGAGCCCTCGATGTCGGCCTCCGTCAGATCGTCCAGACCTTCGTTGACCACCTGGGCGGCGGCGTTGTTCACCAGGATGTCGAGGCGGCCGTACTCCGCGACCGTCCGGGCGACGAGGGCACGGCAATAGGCGGGATCGCGCAGGTCGCCCGGGACGAGGATCGCGCGGCGGCCGGACTTGCGCACCCAGGCGGCGGTGTCCTCGGCGTCGGACTGCTCGACGGGCAGGTAGGCGATGGCGACGTCGGCGCCCTCCCGGGCATACGCGATGGCGACCGCGCGGCCGATGCCGGAATCGCCGCCGGTGATGAGGGCGACCCGGTCGGTGAGGAGGCCCTTGCCGACGTAGCTCGTCTCGCCGTGGTCGGGCGTCGGGTCCATCTTCGTGGTGAGGCCGGGACGCTCCTGCTGCTGGTCGCCGGGAAATGGCGGCCGGGGGCCGGCTTCGCGCGGGTCGGGATTGGTGCCGGGCTGCATGGTATCGGGCTGCATGATGGGTCCGGTGCTTTCCGCTGGCGGGGGCGCTTCGGACGGCCCCCTGTCGCGCGGCCATGTAGGGCGCGCCGCGCGCCGCACCCTGTGACGCAGGGACTTACGGAACGCAGGCACTCACGCGCCGCAGGGACCCGTCGAACGGAAACACCCCGGCCGCGTTGAGACGCATGCTTGACCGTAAGAGAACCCCGGCCCGGACCCGCGACACCCGGCTGCTGCCGGGGGAGGCCGCCGACATCGCCCTCGGCGTCGGCCTCGCCACGGCCAAGGACCATCGGGCGGTCCGCACCCTCGGGAGCCTGAGCGAAGTCGGCGCCTGGGAGGTGCTGTTCGCGGTCTCGGCCGCGACCTGGGCCGTGGGCGCTGCGCGCGGCGACGCCCGGCTGGCGGCGACGGGCCGGCACATGCTCGGGGCGGGCCTCCTGGCGAGCCTGACGAAGACCACCCTCAAGCGCCTCGTCCATCGCACCCGGCCGAACGTCCTGATGGAGGAGAACACCTATGCCCGCGGCTGGCTCGGCCCCAACGACGGGCCGTGGCAATCCTTCCCGTCGGGACATGCGGCGGTGAGCGTCGCGGTGGCGCGCGCCGTTGCCCGGGCGTGTCCGGAGGCGGGCGGCGCGGTCCAGGCGGGGGCCGGCCTCATCGTGGTGGCGCAGGTGTTGCGCGGGGCGCATTATCCGGCCGACGTGGCGGTCGGCGCCCTGATCGGGCTCGCCGCCGAGGCCGCCGTGAACCGCGTCGCCGGACCCGTGACCGACGGCCCTCGACCTCCGGCGCCATCCCGGTAAGGGATTTGCCTGAGGGACTCGCCTGAGAATTTGCCCGTGCACGCGCCCGAGAAGAGGACTGGCCCATGAGAGATTTCGCCCGGCCCGGGCGTTCCCCGGTCCATGCCGGTGCGGCCGCCGTCGCGACCTCGCACCCCCTCGCCTCCCTGGTGGCCGTCGAGACCCTTCGGGCCGGGGGCAATGCCGTCGACGCCGCCATCGCGGCGGTGGCGGTGCAATGCGTCGTCGATCCGCTGATGACCGGCATCGGCGGCGACTGCTTCGCCCTGTACGCCCCGAAGGGCGCCTCCGTCCCCATCGCCCTCAACGGCTCGGGCCGCAGCCCGGCGGCGGCGCACGATGCGTGGTACCTCGAGCAAGGCGTCACCATCGAGCCCACCTCCCCCCATGCGGTGACGGTGCCGGGCGCCGTCGCCGCCTGGAGCCGCCTGCTCGCCGATCACGGCACGCGCGACCTCGCCGCGCTGCTGCGGCCGGCCATCGCCTACGCGGAGGATGGCTACCCGGTGCAGCCCCGCGTCGCCTTCGACTGGGCCCGCAACGCCGCGCGGGTCGCCGCCGATCCGGTCTCGGCCGCGCTCTTCCTGCCCGGCGGCGCGGCGCCGGAGGCGGGCACGCGCATGCGCAACCCGCGCCTCGCCGCCACCCTGCGGCGCATCGCCGGGGACGGCGCGCGCGGTTTCTACGAAGGCCCCGTGGCCCGCGACATGGTCGACCGCCTGCGGGCTTTGGGCGGCCTCCACACCCTGGAGGATTTCGCCGCCGCCGCGCCTGAGATCGTCACCCCGATCACCACGCGCTATCGCGGCTACGACGTGTACGAATGCCCGCCGAGCGGCCAGGGCCTCGCCGTGCTGATGATGCTCAACATGCTCGGCGCCGACGACGTCGGTGCCCTGTCCGAGCTCGACCGGGTCCACCTCTTCGCCGAGGCGTGCAAGCAGGCCTATCACCACCGCGATGCCCTGTTCGCCGATCCGGTGCTCGCCGCCGTGCCGGTGGATCACCTGCTTTCTCAGGCGTGGCACGCGCGGGCGCGGGGCGCCATCAGCATGGGCCGGGCGCAAAGTCCCGTGATCTGGCCCGAGATCGCCCACACCGACACGATTTACCTCTGCGTGGTCGACCGCGACGGCAACGCCATCTCGCTCATCAACTCGATCTTCCAGCCCTTCGGCACCGGCATCACCGCGCCGGAGAGCGGCGTGCTCCTGCACAATCGCGGCCTGTCCTTCCGGGTCGAGCCCGGCCACCCCAACACCATCGGGCCGAAGAAGCGCCCCATGCACACCATCATCCCGGGCCTGCTCATGCGCGACGGCCGCGCGGTGGCGCCGTTCGGCGTCATGGGCGGGCATTACCAGGCCATGGGCCACGTCGAGCTGCTCACCGGCCTCCTCGACCGCGGCCTCGACGTGCAGGAGGCCTTGGACGCGCCCCGCAGCTTCGCCTACGGCGGCGGCCTCGAACTCGAGCCCGGCTTCGGCCCCGGCCTCGCGGCGGGCCTCGCCGCCCGCGGCCACACCCCACTCGCCGCGGCCCAGCCCATCGGCGGCGGCCAGATCATCTGGATCGACCACGCCGCCGGCACCCTCACGGCGGGCTCCGACCCCCGCAAGGATGGCTGCGCGCTGGGGTATTGAACGGGGCAGCGCCGCGAAGATCGCCGCCGGGTCGATCGACGCCGTCCGGTCTCCCGCGGGGAAATCACGCGGGACCAGCGGCCGGGCGCCGGACCCGTGAGATCGCCCGCGCCCTTGAAACGGTGCCGCGCGGTCATCGCGACAACCACAACCCGGCGTACTTCAACGTCGCTCCGTGGATTGGCCACCCATCCTCGTCGGTCACCAGCACGGCGATCGTCCGGCGGTCGCCGTCGCGCGGAATTTCGTCGTGCGCGATCGACGGGAAGCGATTATGGGCGGCCAGACGGATTGCGGCGAATGTCCTCACAGACCGTACCGGTATCGTCGTCTTGGATATCCAAGTCTACGCGAAGTTCCAATGAGCGATGCAACATGACACGATTCGACCACGACATCCAAGCATGAGAACTGGGAAGCGCTGGTATTGAGAGTGTCGAGTTTCACCATTCGAAGCATCGTCGTCCGGATCGCATGATCTGGCGGCGGTCCCGGCGTCTCACGCGTCCTGGCGCGCACCGACCCGTTCAAGGTGCAGGTAGTTGGGATTGAACAACGCCAACCGCTCCAGTCCCGGCCGATTGAGGATGGGCAACCGGCGCCCTTTCAGCGTCAGGAGTCCGCGCTGTCGCAACGTCTGCAAGGTCCGGTTGACGTGCACGGGTGTCAGGCCGGTGACCTCGGCGAGGTCCGATTGAGTCAGGGGCATGTCGTAGCTGGCGTCCTGCGTCTGCCCGATGCCGCGCAGGCGATGGAACAATTCGCAGAATAGATGGGCCAGCCGCTCCAGGGCGTCGCGTCCGCCGAGGTTGAGGATCCATTCCCGCTGGGTCCCCGCATTCACCAGCGATTCCCTCCATAAGGCCCGCGTCACCTGCGGCGTGCGGACATCATGGCCTCGAACGCCGCCGGCGCGATCTCGATCAGCGTCACGGCGGTGAGCGTGCCGATCGAGTGGTCCATCTCGGACAGCACGAAGACGTTGTGGTCACACAGGTCGCCGGGCAGAAAGAAAGCCACGATCTGGCGGCAGCCATCCGGAAGCTGCTTATAGCGGCAGGCCCAACCCGAAAGGACCAGGCGCACGACCCGTGGGTCTTCACCCTCGCGGATGATGTCCGACCTGGGCTCGTAGTGAAGCATTCGCCCGTCGGTCAGAGCAAGAAGCGCACGGCGCTCTTCGTCGTCCAAGTGCTCGAACTGTTCCAGCTTGACGATAAGCGGATGGGTCATCGTCCGGTCCTTCGTTCCCGGGTGAGATCCGGGTGCCAAACCGAACACGATGTCGCATCTAACCTATGTGTGATCGGCTCACACCACTTTACGTTAGAAGTTCCGCCCTTTCGGATACGATCCATACGGTTTGGCCGCCGTGATCCCGCCCGCGCCTCGACCCCAGGTCCGCTTCCGCGCGCCCACCTGCACACACCGCGCGGCCTCGCGCCGGATGCGGATGGAGCCGACTTGTCCCATCGCGACCAGGCCTACCTGTGGGCTTCCGCTGCGATTCCCGGCAGAACCGCGCCATTCGCGCGCGAGGGGATCGGTTCATTGCTCTGCGGTTTCGTCCTCGCCGATGCGGTCGGCGCTTCGCTCGTGGAAGTCCCGTCCACCGCGCGATCGCGGAACCCATGCGTATCGCCCCTGGCTGGCCTGAACGCACGGACTTCGCCAAGCCGCCGGACTTCGCCAAGCCGCCGGACTTCGCCAAGCCGCCGGACTTCGCCAAGCCGCCGGACTTCGCCAAGCCGCCGGACCTCACCAAGCCGCACGGACAGGTCTGCGTTCGGGTGACAGCACCGAAGCGATTCGTACGGCGCGCGGACTGGCACAGCCGTCACGCGCTCTCATCGCACGGTCGCGATTGCCGTGATGCCCGCTGAGTTCGCGGTTTTCCCCGCGATCGAGCGCGCGGCGACCCAGCCTTCCGCGCGATCGATCCGATGGATGTCTATCGGATTACCGTGTTCGCCGAGGTGATCTCGTGTCGATCCCCCAGGACGTTACGACCCGAAGCGACCACGTGAATGACATCCTGTTCGATGCATTCACGCCGTGCGCGAAGCTCCAGATCCCTCAGATGTGAGATGAGGGCTTCTCGCACGGGACCGATCCTGGGCGATGGCCGCCCCGACCCTGCACGTCACGTCTTCCGCCAGTGGTCCAATACATCGTCGGTGCGGAAGACATGCCCGGCATCGCGATACCTGTATTCCAGACGGACGACCTCGTCGGCTGTGATCGGGGGAACATCAAGAACCGACGAGATCGACTGGATGATCTCCAGCCCCATAAGGCTATGGAAAGCCATGATGGTCCGAAATCACCTGGGTTAGACTCCGCGCACCAATCCACGGCTGTGGTATGCGCAACGAATATGTTCGTGATCCGAAATGCGGTCGAGAAGGTGAAAGTTTTCGATTGATTGCGAATACCAGAAAGATGATGAATTTCGCATTGTATAGCCCTGCGCACCGCGAAGTACGGGTGTCGATCACGTTCGGAAACGTTTGGTCGGGGCATCACCCGTTAACCCTGCTTTCGTCTCTCCCCGGTACAAGGGGTCGGCCGCTAAAATCCGCTTTCAACATCAAAGAGTTATGTCAGTGACCATTCTTACGTCGATACGGGGCAAATTGATTGCCTGCTTCTCCGTCATGCTTGCGCTGATCTGCGCCCTGGCGGGCTTGGCCTACTTCCAGATCGAGACCATCAACCGGGCGGCGACGGAGATGCGGGCGACGCGGCTTCCGGCAACACAGGCGCTCGGCGGAATCCAGGCCGCGACCCTGCGGATCCGCGTCAACGGCAATCGCGTGCTCTCGGCGCGCACGGCGCAGCAGAAGACCGAGGCCCTGAGCGCGATCCAGCAGCGCCTGGCCGAACTCGACGGCGTCCGGTCGCGCTATGCTGGCCTGATCCAGGCCCCGGCGACGCGCGACCTGTACGCGAGCTTCGAGCGCCAATGGGCGGCCTATCTCGCGCAGCAGACCGAAGGGTTCCGCCTCGCAGAGCGCGGCGACGTCGAAGCCGCGCAGGAGCAGTACAATTCCACCCTGTCCGACGCCATCCGGGCCATCGTCGCCACCCTGAACAAGCTCGTCGAGTCCGAGATGTCGGCGGCGGCCGCGAGCGGCGTCGAGGCCCAGACCGCCTACGAGACCGCGCGGACGCAGATGCTCGGCTTCCTCGTCGGCGCGGCGATCCTCGCCCTCGGCGCCGTGGTGATGCTGGTCCTGTCGATCAGCCGCCCCCTCGGCCGCATGACGGCCGCGATGGGTCGGCTCGCCGGTGGCGACGCCGCGACGGAGATCCCGGCCGTCGGGCGGCGCGACGAGATCGGCGCCATGGCGGGCGCCGTGCAGGTCTTCAAGGACAACATGCTCCGCGCCCGCGCCCTGGAAGCCGAGACCGCGCAGGCACGCCTCGATGCCGAGGCGCAGCGCAAGGCCGGCATGCGCCAGATGGCCGACGCCTTCGAGCACGCCGTCGGGGGCATCGTCGGGATGGTCTCGTCCTCGGCCACCGAGCTTCAGGCGACGGCCCAGACCATGACCGTCACGGCGTCGGAGACGGCGAACCAATCGACGACGGTCGCGGTCGCGGCCGGCGAGGCCGCCGCCAACGTCCAGACCGTGGCGGCCGCCGCCGAGGAGCTCGGCTCCTCGGTGCAGGAGATCGGGCGCCAGGTCTCCGGCTCCTCCGGCCTCGCCCAGATGGCGGTGGGCGAAGCGGACCAGACCATGCAGCTCGTCCAGGCCCTGAGCCAGGCCTCGGCCCGGATCGGCGACATGGTCGGGTTGATCGCCAACATCGCGAGCCAGACCAACCTGCTCGCCCTCAACGCCACCATCGAGGCGGCCCGCGCCGGCGAGGCCGGGCGGGGCTTCGCCGTCGTCGCCACGGAGGTGAAGGAGCTCGCCTCCCAGACCGCGCGGGCCACGGAGGAGATCGGCAGCCAGATCACCCAGATCCAGGGGGTGACGGGCCAGGCGGTGGCGGCCATCGGCTCCATCACCACGCGCATCCGCGAGATCAACGAGGTCGCCGCCTCCATCGCGGCCGCCGTCGAGGAACAGGGTGCCGCGACGCAGGAGATCGTGCGCAACGTCGCCCAGGCCTCCACGGGCACGAGCGAGGTCACGCACAACATCGCCGGCGTGGCGCGCGCCTCCGAGGAGACCGGGGCGGCGGCGAGCCAGGTTCTGTCGGCGGCCTCCGAACTCTCGCGCCAGTCCGAACACCTCGACGCCGAGGTGGCCCGCTTCCTCGGCACCGTACGGACCGCCTGACCCGGGCGCGACCGCGGGACGGTCGATCGGCGCCCGGAGCGATCTGTGACATCCGGGCGACAGGGGGCGCTCGACGCGTGGGCGGACCGGACGAAACACGGCGGTCGGCCCGTCAACTCTACCGAGGGCTCGTTCGGCCGCGGCGCATTCCGTGCCGCGGACGGCCCCGAAGAGGCGACGAATGATCGGCAGAATCCGCAAGGCCGCCCGCCGGCTCGGAACGGCCCATCTGCGACGGACGGCACGGTCCGGCAGCGCGGCGCTCGTCGCGGGCGTCCTCGGTCTCGGTTCCGGCGCCGCCGAGGCCGCATCCGCGGCGCAGCCCGGCCAGACCGTCGGCCTTCCCGTCGGGGCGCAGTTGCCCGTCGGCCTCTACTTCGTGAACACCTCGAGCTTCGGCGTGCGGGATACGCGCCCCGTCGGTTCCGAATCCAACATCAACCTGCCGACTTTCCTATGGGCGACGCCCTGGAGCCTGTTCGGCGCCCGGCTGAACCTCGCGGTGATCCAGCCCGTGGTGGCGGCGAGCGCGCGCGGCGCGCCCTACCAAAGCGGCATCGGCGTGCCGCTGATGGCCGCCCAGCTCGCCTGGAAGCTCTCCGACAATTTCGGCGTCAGCTACCTGTTCGGCGGCTACCACCCCGTCGAGACCCGGTTCGTGATCCAGAACGCCTCGCTGAGCCACCGCTTCGCCGCGACCTATTCGGGCGACGGCTGGAATCTCACGGCGAACCTGCTCTATGGCATCTATCTCGACCCGATCTCGCCCCAGGGCGGGGTCTATCCGGACTATCTCAACCTCGATCTCACGGCGACGAAGAAGTTCGGCAAGTGGGAGATCGGCCCCGTGGCCTTCGGCTCGTCCGACCTGCCGACGCGCTTTCCCGGCTATCGGCGTCAGGGCCAGATCGCGGTGGGCGGGCTCGTCGGGTACAATTTTGGGCCCGTGAACCTGCAGGCCTACGTCACGCAGGACGTGGTCGAGCGCTATTACGGCGGGCGGGAGACCCGCGGCTGGCTGCGCGTCATCGTGCCGATCTACAAGGAAGCCACGAACTCGGCCGCCCCCTCCCCCTCGGTCACCGGCCCGGCCAGCCTCGCCCGGCGCTGATCCTCGGCTTTCCGTCCAGCGGGAGGGATCGGGCCCCGCAACGGGGCATCGGGCACCGCCACGGGGCATCGTGCCCCGCAACGGGGCATCGGCCCGATCGAGGCCCTCGACTTTTCGGGATCGATCGGGCGAAACCGTCTCTGCACGCCTCAAGAGGGGGGCGCGGGGATCGAAGGGCGAGCGGCCGGGGGCCGCGCCGCGCGCAGTCCCGCGTGGAGAAGACACCGATGATCATCTGGTCCGGCTGGGGCGTCCTCAGCGCCCTCATCGCCGCTATCGCCTTCGCGGGCGGCGTGCTTCTCGATCTCCAGTTGCCCAGGGTCGGCATCCCCGCGCCCACCGGCCTCGTGCTGGCGTGGCTGGTCGGAGCGAGCGCGAACTGGGTCCTGGGCAAGCGCCTCAACGGCCGGCCCGGCCGGGAGATGATCGACGCACGCACGGGGCAGCGCGTCCTGCTGGTCCGAAAGCACACCCTGTTCTGGATACCGATGCAGTACTACTCGATCCCGATGCTGGTACTCGGCGCCCTGGTGGTGGTCGGCCTCGTCCTCCGGACGCCACCGGCCTGATGCGCCCGGCGGTCACGGCCGCCCGGCGCAATCCGCGCGGCCGCCGTTCGAGCAGGAAGACGCGGTCCGCATCGTCCGGCGGAGCGAAACGCCCCGGCCGCGCGGCATCGGCGACGGAGGGACAGGCGGCATCGGGGCGGAAGCCGCCCGGCGCCCTCTTCACATTTCGGCACCCGACGACGTACCGCGCATGGCCGCCATCGGCGAAGTTCTCCGCCCGGGCGCCAGCAGGAGCGGAACGAGAATCGCAAGACGCAGGCGATCGGGTCTCACAGGGTGAACACCGCGACCCAGACCCGGCGCCGCCCCGGGCCCGCGGGGCCGACGACGACTTTCCGGCTGCGCCGGCCCGGGATCAGGGTCTCGCCGCCGGCACTGCCCTCCGGCCAGGCGGCGGGCCATCCCGGGAGGCCCGTCCCCAGGATGAGCAGGCCTCGATCGAGACCGGGCGCGAGACCGTCGGGCACGAGCCGGGCCGCGACGGCGTCCGCCTCCGCCGCCGGCGCGTCGAAGCCGAGGCGCATCAGCCGGTCGATCCCCGCCTCGTTCACCGCGTGGAGGTCGCGGTGGCCGGGCGGCAGGGCGACGCCGAGGAACGCCTCGATCTCCGGAACCGTGGGCGGGCGCTCGGGTGCGCAAGCCCCCGGACCGATCGCCAGGAGAATGCCGAACAGCGCGGCTGGGAGACCCCGAAGAATCACGGCCGCCGCCGGTAGACGCCCCGGAAGGTGACGTTGGCGCCGCCGCAGGCGAGGTTGTCGTCGACGACGAGCCAGGGGCCGAGGCGCCGCAGCCACACCTTGCAGGTGTACGCGTCGGCCGTCTCCACCGGCACGCTGCCGCCCTCGCCCATGGCGAAGCGCGCGGCGTCGCCCGCCGGGGTGACCTCGCCCTCGATCTCGCCGGTATGGACGCCGCCGCGCCGCATCCGCTCGGGGTCGCCCATGCCCCAGGTGGCGTCGCCCTTCACCGCGACGGTCCCGGGTTTGACGCCGGCCGCGAGGCGGATCTCGGCCTCCGCCCGCGTCCAGGTGCCGAACCAGCCCTCCGGGGTGAGGGCACCTGCGGGTTCGTCGGCGACGGCCGCGGCGGGCAGCCACCCGGTCCGGTCGACCCCGTCCCGGGCACCCGGGTAGGTGGCGCAGACATGGGACCCGCGCCGATCCGTCAGGATCACGCCGTCGCCGGCCACCAGATAGGCCCGCTCGCGGCAGGCCGCCCCCGCCTCGGGACAGCCGTCCTGAGCCAGCCCGTCCTTGAGGAAAGCGGTCCGGCCCGCGGCGGTGATGCGCCCGAGGGCCGGGGCCGGACCTTCGGAGAGCGCCGGAACCCGCCGGCATTCGTTGGAATCCGCCCGCGCTTCGTCCGCCGGGACCGCGAGGCCGGCCAGCAGCAGGACGAGGCAGACAGGAACCCGGGCTCCAAACCCAGCCATCCGCGTGCGCCGCACCATTCTGGAGGTCATCCCGTCACTCCGCTCGGACGATAGCTCGGGCGCTCGCAAGACGCTGCGCCCGCGTCCGGCCCCTATCACGCCGCGTGCCGAGGCGTCATGCGGCCGGTCCCGACCGGGCGAACCATCGAACCGCTGCGCCGTCAGGGTCGGGTCGCGTCATGGCCCGGGCCCAGCGAGAAACCGTCATCGGACCGGACTGTTCGCCAGCGGGATCGGGGCCTCGCCCACCGGAAGGCCTGCGCCCCGCCCGGACCGGAACGACCTCCGGGCTCAAGCCATGCTCACCGGACAATGCTGGTGTTAGAAATGTGATATACCAATTTGCGCTGCACCATGGCATAGAAGCGCTGCAACATCACCCGAGGGGACCCGCCATGCTCACCACCGTCATCATCTCGACCGTCAGCCTCATCGCCCTTCAGGTTCTCCTCGTCGTCAAGGCCGCCGATCGCCTGTCGCCCGAGACCGGCACCCGCAGCACCGCCGATCACGCCGCCGCAGCCACCACCGCCGGCCGTTTCGCCGGGATCGCCTGAAAACTCAGACGACACGAAGCCCTACTCGGCGGCGATCCCCACGGGGGCGCCGATGGCGCCGGATCGCGACAGGGCGAGGCATTCGGCGGTCGAGTAGCCCAGCACATCGCGAAGAATCTCGTCCGTGTGCTCGCCCAGAAGCGGCGAGCGCGTCACCTCCGTCGGACTCGCCGAGAGCTTGATGGGATTGCCGACGGTGAGGTACGGCCCCCGCGTCGGGTGATCGACCTCCACCACGGTGCCGGCGGCGCGCAGGCCCGGATCCTCCGCGATCTCCTTCATGGAGAGGATCGGCCCGCACGGGATGTGCAGGGCGTTGAGGATCTCCATGGCCTCGAACTTGGTCTTGGCCATGGTCCAGGCCTCGATGCGGGTGAAGATCTCGTTCAGGTGCGGCAAGCGGGCCTTGGCCGTCGCGTAGTCCGGGTGGGTCTTCCAGTCCGGTTCGCCGATGACGTCGCAGATCTTTTCCCAGACCGGCCCCTGCGTGATGAAGTAGAGGTACGCGTTGGGATCGGTCTCCCAACCCTTGCACTTCAGGATGCGCCCCGGCTGGCCGCCCCCGGAATCGTTGCCGGCCCGCGGCACGGCATCGCCGAACGGGATGCCCTCCCCGAACTGACTGTATTCCCGCAGGGGCCCGCGCTCGAGGCGCTGCTGATCGCGCAGCTTGACCCGGCACAGGTTGAGCACCGAATCCTGCATGGCGCAGTCCACCCGCTGGCCGAGGCCCGAATGGGTGCGCTGGTACAGGGCGGTGACGATGCCCAGCGCCAGATGCAGGCCCGTGCCGGAATCGCCGATCTGCGCCCCCGTCACCATGGGCGTCCCCGTGCGGAACCCCGTGGTCGAAGCCGCGCCGCCGACGCACTGGGCGACGTTCTCGTAGACCTTGCACTCCGAGTAAGACCCCGGCCCGAACCCCTTCACGGAGGCGAGAATCATGCGCGGGTTGGCGGCGTGGATCGTCTCCCAGGTCAGGCCCATGCGAGCGAGCGCGCCCGGCGCGAAGTTCTCCACCAACACGTCGCACTCGGCCACCAGCCGCCACAGCACCTCGACGCCCTCGGGCGTCTTGGTGTCGAGAGTGATGGAGCGCTTGTTGTGGTTCAGCATGGTGAAGTACAGGCTGTCCACGTCGGGCAGATCCTGAAGCTGATCGCGCGTCGCATCCCCGGCTCCGGGCCGCTCCACCTTGATCACGTCCGCGCCGAACCAGGCCAGCAACTGCGTGCAGGTCGGCCCCGACTGGACATGGGTGAAGTCGAGGATTTTTACGTTTTCGAGCGCTTTCATGGTCTCACCGGGTGATTGAGGCGACATGACGCCGGACGCTGATCCATCGACTCGGGTCGCTTGATCGCGGAGGGCCGATCAATCCGAGGGGACGGCCCTCACACAGCCTACGGGTGACTCGCGTCCGCTCTGCTGAAAGGAGAGGGACAGGGTGAGGTGTGCGAACTCTCCGAAAAGGTCCCACACCTACCCCAACCCTCTCCTTCCAAGAGAGGGAGCGCGTCGCGCTTCACGTCGAAACGCGAAGGCTCACGCCGAGCGGATCAGGCCGGCTTCTTGCGGACCGTGCTCTGCGGGTTGAGGCTGCCGATGTTGCCGCTCTCGGTGCCGGCGGCCGGGTCGATGACCGCGTTGATGAGGGTCGGACGGCCGGAATCCATGGCGGCGTTGACGGCCTGGGACAGCTCGTCCGGCGTCGTCGCGTGGACACCGACGCCCCCGAAGGCCTCCATCATCCGGTCGTAGCGCGAATCCGCCACGAAGACCGTGGTGGCCGGATCGCGACCCGTCGGGTCGATGTCGGTGCCGCGATAGATGCCGTTGTTGTTGAACACCACGATGCAGATCGGCAGGTTGTACCGGCAGATGGTCTCGACCTCCATGCCGGAGAAGCCGAAGGCCGAGTCGCCCTCCACCGCCAGCACCGGGTGGCCGGTCTCGACGGCCGCCGCGATGGCGTAGCCCATGCCGATGCCCATGATGCCCCAGGTGCCGACATCGAGGCGCTTGCGCGGCTTGTGCATGTCGATGATCCCGCGGGCGAGATCGAGGGTGTTGGCGCCCTCGTTGACCAGGATCGCATCGGGCCGCTGCTGGATGATGGTCTTGAGCGCACCCAAGGCTCCGTGAAAATCCATCGGCGCCGCGTTCTTGCGCAGCTTGCCCGCCATCTTGGCGAGGTTTTCGTCGCGCTTGGCCGCGATGGCGTCGGTCCAGGCGGCGGGCGGGGCCGCCCAGCCCTGGCCCATGCCGTCCAGGAGGGCGGCGACGCAGGAGGCGATGTCGCCGACCACGGGCGCGACGATCTCGACGTTGGAATCCATTTCCCGGGGCTCGATGTCGATCTGGATGAACTTCTTCGAGCCGGGAGCCCCCCAGGTCTTGCCCTTGCCGTGGGACAGCAGCCAGTTGAGCCGCGCGCCGACGAGAAGGACGACGTCGGCCTCCTTCAGGACGAGGGAGCGCGCCGCGCCCGCCGACTGGGCGTGGGTGTCGGGGAGCAGGCCCTTGGCCATGCTCATGGGCACGTAGGGAATGCCGCTGCGCTCGACGAGGTCGCGGATCGCGTCGTCGGCCTGCGCGTAGGCGGCGCCCTTGCCGAGCACGATGAGGGGGCGCTTGGCTTGTCTGAGCACGTCGAGGGCGCGCTTGATGGCGTCGGGGGCGGGCAGCTGCGCCGGGGCCGGGTCGATGACCTTGACGAGGGACTTGGCGCCGGCCTCCGCGTCCATGGTCTGGCTGAAGAGCTTGGCCGGAAGGTCGAGGTAGACGCCGCCGGGCCGGCCGGACACGGCGGCCCGGATGGCGCGCGCGACCGCGATGCCGATATCGGCGGCGTGCAGCACGCGGAAGGCGGCCTTGCACAGGGGCTTGGCGATGGCGAGCTGGTCCATCTCCTCGTAATCGCCCTGTTGCAGGTCGACGATCTCGCGCTCGGACGAGCCCGAGATCAGGATCATCGGGAAGCAATTGGTGGTGGCGTTGGCCAGCGCCGTCAGGCCGTTGAGGAAGCCGGGGGCCGAGACCGTGAGGCAGATGCCGGGCTTCTGCGTGAGGAAGCCCGCGATGGCGGCGGCGTTGCCCGCGTGCTGCTCGTGGCGGAACGAGATGACCCGCATGCCGGCGGCCTGAGCGAGGCGGCCGAGATCGGTGATCGGGATGCCCGGCACACCGTAGATGGTGTTGATGTCGTTGAGCTTCAGGGCGTCGATGACGAGGTGGAACCCGTCCGTGATCTCGGGCTCGACGGCGGCGTGATCCTCGACGATGCGCTGGGCTAAGGCGGACATGGTTTCCTCCTGGAGTTGTTCTTGGGTTCGTCTTCCGGCGACCGGACGGACGGGTCCGGCCGCGGTCACGCGAGCCCGCACACCGCGCCGGCGACGCGGCGAGGGACGGGATCGGGACACCGATGGCGTCGGCGTCGGGTGTGGAAAGCGTCTGGCGCGACGGATTGCGGCGTTGCTGTTTGCCAGTTCACAAACGTTGGCATACCAAATACCAGTCGTCAAGCAACGCGGGTCGCGAACCTTGCCTGGCGGTCGGGTCGCCGGTAGTCCGAAGGGCTCGGCGGCCGTCCGGGCGTGATCGCCGCGCCGCGGGGCTGGTCGGGCGACCGATTCGGTTCCGGGCGACGGCGATCGTGATTCGGCTTGGGATCGCGCGCCCCGCCTCCGCTCAAATCCTTGTCTGACAAGGCCAAATTTGGCATGGTCGAGGCAGAGCCGGCCCGGTCGAGGGCATCACTTCCACACCTTCCGGGGCGAAGATGGTCAGTTCCGACATGTTCGAAGTCAAACCCATCGCCGCAACGTCGAGCTTGCGCGCGCTGGCCTACGATGCGCTGAAAGAAGCCATCACCAACATGAACATCTACGACCAGAAGGAGGAGGTGCGCCTCGACGAGCGCAAGCTGTCCCTCAACCTCGGGGTCAGTCGCACCCCCGTGCGCGAGGCGCTGACGGTACTCGAGCAGGAGGGCTTCGTGCGCTTCGAATCGCGGCGCGGCGTGTTCGTGATCAAGAAGACGAAGCGTGAGATCGTGGCGATGATTCAGGCCTGGTCGGCCCTGGAGAGCATGGCCGCCCGCCTCGCCTGCACCCGGGCGACGGACGAGCAGCTCGCCTGCCTGCGCGAGCACTTCCCCGAATTCTACGAGGGTCGCCCGTCGGATCATCTCGACGAATATTCGGACGCGAACATCCGCTTCCACCAGAAGATCATCTCGCTCGGTCAGTGCGACGTGATCCGGGACATCACCAGCAACCTGCTGATGCACGTGCGCGGCATCCGCAACGCGGCCCTGCGCCAGGGCGACCGCGCCGCCAACTCCATCAAGGAGCACGTTGCGATCATCCAGGCCCTGGAGGCCCGCGACGCCGACCTGTCCGAGCGCCTCGTGCGCGAGCATGGCCTCGGCCTCGCCCGTCACGTCGAGATCTACGGCGACTACCTCGACTGAGGGTCGGGATTCCGCGCAGACCTACTGCCAGTACCGGTCGTTCGTCCGCGCGATGGCGCGGCCGAGGCTGAGCAGGAGCAGGTTGGCGGCCTCGACCACCTCCGGCGGGGCATCGAACTTCAGCGCGTGCTTGAGCGAGATGGCGAGATCCGCCGCCTGCGCCAGGGAATCCGCCTGGGTCGGGGCCGTGCCGAGGACGTAGCGCTCGCCGCCGTCGCGCATCTCTGTGATGTCGATGAGGATGCCGTGCGACCGCTCCGGCCGGCCTGCGGAATCGTGGTAGGTCCGGCCTCGGCTGAGCAGCCAGCGGACCGAGCCGTCGGCCTGGAACACCCGGTACTCGGCCAGGACCACGCCGCCGGCGCGCACGGCCCGGAGCATGTGCTCCATGAGCCAGGTCATGTCGCCCGGATGGACGAGGGCGAGGGCGCCGGGGCCGCTGAGCTCGCACCCGGCGAGCTCGGGCTTGCCCGTCAGCAACCGCGCCGCGCCCTCGTCGTAGGTGACGACGCCGCGGGCATGGTCCCAACCCCAGGTCCCGACGACGCACGCCGCATCGAGGACGGCACGCAATCCGTCGAGATCGGTCGGTTCGTTGGTTGTCGTCACGTCCATGGAATGGCTTTCGATCGCGGCGACCCGTCCCGCCGCCGCGACAACATGGAAAACCACGCGTTGCGCGACCGCAATCATGGACGCGACACTGAAATCGCACCAAACGCACGTCGCCGTATCGACAGGAATAGGCTGTCGGACCGTTACCACGTGCAACCATGGCCGGTCGTTAACCCCGGGTGGGGTTCCGATATGTGCCAGGGGCATGGCGCTTACACGGCATGCCGATCGTAGGGACAGTAAGGAAAGAACGCAGGGCGCCGGGCGGCGCTGCCATCCCGGCGCCCGGCATCGATGGGCGATCGGGCGTCCCACTCCCTGAAACCGTCGACCCCGGAGCGTTCAGGCGACGCGGGCCTCTTCGATTTCGTCGAGGCGCAGCTGGTAGAGGTCGCCCCACAGGATCCCGGCCTTCTCGTACCAGGCCGGATCGAAGAACAGCTTGGCGCAGAACTCGCTGTCCCAGATGCTGACGACGATAACCCGTGCATCGACAACCTTCACGTGCCGGCTGACGAGCCCGCGCGTGATGCCCACGGACGGGCACATGTCCATGCTCGTCATCCCGTACTGGTTCTCGCCGCTGAAGATCACGGGACATTCGAGGATCGCGAGATACCGCATGGTGTTCCCCTTGGAGCGGGCCGACGTGCCCGCATGGTGCCCTGGCCCCCTTCGGGGCGGTGCCGTCTCGATCGCGGTCCGGCCTCACCGATCCGTGATCCGCCCGATCGTTTTGTATTCAATCCGATGTCGGGTCAACACGGATTGCACGAAACCGGTTGTCTTACGCTGGCGACTGTCATTGGTGCAGCGCAAGACTTCTTCGGCCCTGCGGCAAGGCCATGAAATCTTTCGGAAGAGCTTGGCGGTCCGCACGAAAACCGGCCGACTGGAGAAGACGGCCTGCCCGGCCGACACGATCTGCCCCGGGAGAAGCGGTTCGCCTATGGGGCGGCGCATCCTTTCGTCCGGTCGGGCGGGACCGCGAGGCAATCCCAGATGGTCTCGATACCGCGCAGGGCGAAACCGTCCATCACCGCGACCTGATCGGTGCGGTGCGCGCAGAACGCCGCGAGACGCTCCTGCGGGCCGGCGCCCACCGCCACCGTGGCGAAATCGGTCTTCGCCAGGGTCCACACCAGGGCGTCGAACACATCGATACCGTGGGTCGTCACCGCCCGGAACAGGTCCCGTTCCGTCAGGAGGCCGATGATGGCGCCCTCGGCCGCGCGCCGCCCGTCGATCACCACAAGGGCCTCGGTGCCGGGGCGCGCCAGGAGGCGCATGGCATCGCGCACGGTCCGGTCCATGCAAATGTACTGGAGGGCCGCGCCGCGACCGTTCGAATCGCTGATATCCACGGCCGCGAATCCTCCGCCGGGCTGCTTCGACCCCACTGGTATGCACAATACCTGTGCCGATAGCCACATATTTTCGCAGCAGGGGATGAAACCAGCACCATCGTTCCGGTTTCGACAGCCAAAGGCGCGGGCCGGAATGCGCGCGTCCGCCGGATCCGAAACGGCATGCGCTCGGCGCATCTCGAATACCGTTTTTTACTGGGGCCTGCGAGCCGCACATAGATGTAGCGATGTAATTCGCAGTGGTCGCAAGACATGGTGCGGCGCAAAATCGAATTTTGTCGCGCCTACTCTTGACGGCGCCGACCGGTCGCGCAACCCTGGTATTCCAAATACCAGACGGCGTCGGGACAGGCGTCCGGACTGCGCGGCCAAGATCCAGGGTCGTCCCAGGGTCCTCGGCGCAGCCCCAAATCACCAGAACATCAATCGGGAGGATCGTCATGACCAGGGTAGAACCAAGTAAGGTCGAACGCGTCGGCGATGGATATCGCTGGGGCCAGCTCGTGATCGGCGTCATCTGCATGGTGATGATCGCCAACCTCCAGTACGGCTGGACGTTCTTCGTCCCCGACATCCAGAAGAAGTTCGGCTTCGACCGCGCCGCGATCCAGTGGGCCTTCACCCTGTTCGTGCTGTTCGAGACCTGGCTCGTCCCCGTCGAGGGCTGGTTCGTCGACAAGTACGGCCCGCGCGTCGTNCGCCGCGATCCAGTGGGCCTTCACCCTGTTCGTGCTGTTCGAGACCTGGCTCGTCCCCGTCGAGGGCTGGTTCGTCGACAAGTACGGCCCGCGCGTCGTGGTCCTGTTCGGCGGCCTGCTCTGCGGTATCGGCTGGGTGATCAACTCCTACGCCGAGACCCTGAACATGTTCTACCTCGGCCAAGTGGTGGCCGGCATCGGTGCAGGCGCCGTCTACGGCACCTGCGTCGGCTCGGCCCTGAAGTGGTTCCCGGACAAGCGGGGTCTGGCCGCCGGCATCATCGCCGCCGGCTTCGGCGCCGGCTCTGCCCTCACCGTCGCGCCGATCCAGTGGATGATCGCCGACCATGGCTTCCAGGCCGCGTTCTTCAACTTCGGCATCGGCCAGGGCCTCGTCGTCATGGTGCTGGCGTTCTTCTTCACCTCGCCGAAGAAAGGCCAGGTTCCCGAAGCCGTCGCCAACACGAACATCATCCAGACCCGGCGCAACTACACCCCGGGCGAGGTCGCACGCCAGCCGATCTTCTGGCTGATGTACTTCATGTTCGTCATCGTGGGTGCCGGCGGCCTGATGATCACCGCCAACCTCAAGCCCATCGCGGCCGACATCGGCGTCGACAAGGTGCCCGTCACGATCATGGGCATCACCATGGTGGCCATCACCTTCGCGGCCACCATCGACCGGGTGCTCAACGGCCTGACCCGCCCGTTCTTCGGCTGGGTGTCGGACAAGATCGGCCGCGAGAACACCATGTTCATCGCCTTCGCCATGGAAGGCTTCGGCATCTACATGCTCTACCTCTGGGGTCACGACCCCCTGTGGTTCGTGCTGCTCTCGGGGTTCGTGTTCTTCGCCTGGGGTGAGATCTACTCGCTGTTCCCCTCGACCTGCACCGACACCTTCGGCACCAAGTTCGCCGCCACCAATGCCGGCCTGCTCTACACCGCCAAGGGCACGGCGGCCCTGCTGGTGCCGGTGGCCAACTACCTGCAGCAGAGCACGGGAAGCTGGGACGGGGTGTTCCTCGTCGCCGCCGGCGCCAACGTCCTCGCCTCGCTGCTGGCCATCGCCGTGCTGAAGCCCTGGCGCAAGCGGGTCGTGGCCCAGGCGCAGATCGCCCCCGAGACCGTCCAGGCCCCGCGCATCGTCACAGCCTGACGCCCCTCGAACCCTCCACATGCGGGGCCGGACATCCGTCCGGCCCCGCATCCGTTCCGGGAGAGCCACCATGCAGCACACCCCAGAATGGCGCCGGATGAACACGGCCCCGCAGGACGTCGACCGGGTCTGGCTCAGGCACCGCACCCTCGGCATCGTCCTCGCCGAGGGCCGGG
This sequence comes from Methylobacterium sp. Leaf112, assembly GCF_001423295.1. Lineage (GTDB taxonomy): Bacteria > Pseudomonadota > Alphaproteobacteria > Rhizobiales > Beijerinckiaceae > Methylobacterium. The sequence goes on from NZ_LMNG01000011.1 coordinate 35,934, forward strand.
CCGGACGCTGGTACGCGCCGAACGCCGCCCGCCAGATCTGGCGCTGGCACCGCTGCGAGGCGGCGCCGGATCCGTTCGAGGGCTGGCTTCCGTTCGACGCCCTGACGCCGACGCCGGCAGCGATCGCACCGTCCGTGCCTGCGGCCGCGATTCCCCTGCCCGCGCAGAAGGGTCCGTCGGCCATGGCGCGATGAGCGCCGATGCGTTGCACCGGGCGGGCTCACCGTATCGGTCACCGGCCCCGCGCCCGTCAGGACCCCGCGTCCGCTAGGACCGCGCGTCCACTAGGGCGCCGCGATCGCCGCAAGCGCCGTGTGCCCGTCGACCACCACGCCGCGCGGCCACACATCCCAATCGGCGTCGCCGGTGATCGCCTCGGCGAGACGTCGCTTATAGACGTGGCGCGGCACCTCCTCGGCGCCGAACTGCAGCAGGTGGTCGGTAACGAACTGGGTGTCGGCAAGGCGGTAGCCCCCGGTCCGTAAGCGGGCGACGAGGTGGACCAGGGCGACTTTCGAGGCGTCCCGCACGGTGTGGAACATGCTTTCGCCGAAGAACGCCGCCCCGAGGGAGACCCCGTAGAGTCCGCCGACGAGGCGGCCCTCGGCATAGACCTCCACCGTGTGGGCGTGGCCGGCGTCGAAGAGCGCGCCGTAGAGGTCGCGGATGCGGGCGTTGATCCAGGTGCGCGCGGCATCCCGGCGCGGGGCGGCGCATCCGGCGATCACCGCGTCGAAATCGTGGTCGACCCGGACTTCGAAGGCATCCGACCGCACGGTGCGGGCGAGGCGCTTGGCGACGTGAAAGCCGTCGAGGGGCAGGATGCCCCGCGCCTTCGGCTCGACCCAGTAGATCGCCGGATCGTCGGCATCCTCCGCCATGGGAAAGATGCCCGCCGCGTAGGCCTTGAGCAGGATCTCGGGCGTGATGTCCACGCGGTCCGCGTCATGCATGGAAAAGACTTTGCATGGAGGAGACTTTGGCGTGGTGCGCGCCGGAATGCCAGGGTGAAGGCGGGCTCCGAACGCGGAACGGCGGAGCCGGGAGGCTCCGCCGCTGGACGAATCGGGTCCGGGTCCGCCGATCAGAACTCCGGGCCGCCCGAGGTCGTGCCGAGGTTCGGCACCGTGCGGTTGATCTGCTCGGCGTTGCCGCCCTTGGCCGAGTCGACGATGATCGCCTCGCTGTTCGAGGGGAGCGGACGGGCACCGACGCTGCCCGTCGCGTCGAGGTCGACGAGGCCGGTCTCGGGATTGCGATAGGCGCCGTAGACGGACGGGTTGTCGATGGGGCCGCGCGTGGTGTTTCCGGCCTGCGGCACGGCGCGCTCCGGCTGGCCGACATTGCCGGAGGGGGACTGGGCCAGGGCGCCGGTCACGGACAGGGCAAAAGCAGCGACGGCGAGGGTCACGGAACGCATGGGTGTCTTTCGGGATGCTATGGTGTGTCCGGTTGGCGCGGGGCCGATGGCCCTGGCTGGGAAACTGTCTGTCTCCCGTCCGGTGTGGGTAGAGAAGTCGATTGTGCGCAATCGGTTCCGGCGAATTATTTGCTGGCAAAATGCCGCATCGCGTGGCCCTGGCGCCCTTGCCGTGGCCGCCCAATGCAGGGGGATTCTGGAGCCTTCACCATCCGCAATGAGCGGAAAGCGGCAGGTATCGGGTCCGCATAGCCACGCGACCGGACCCAAACTGGGGATTTCTTTCCTTATCAATTGATCGTGATGGTGACGGCGCGTGCCCGAACACCGTCTCGGATTGCGCATGAAAAAAGGCCGGCCCCATGGGGAGCCGGCCAATGACGGACGGTTCGGTTTCGCGAGCCGGGTGTCACACCCGGCTCGCCGCGGGGCGGTCTATTGGGCCGGACCGCCGGACGTGCTGCCGGTGTTCGGCGCCCTGCGGGTCGGGTCCGATGCGTTGCCCCCCTTGGCCGAGTCGACGGAGCCCGCGCCGGGGGACATGCCGCCCTCGCCCACCGGCGTCGACCCGGTCCGGGTCGGGGCCATGTCGCGGGTCGAGGGCTTGTCGATGGGGCCGCCGGCGGTGTTGCCCGCCTGCGGAATGCCGCGCTCGGGCTGGCCGACATTGCCGGACGAGGATTGCGCCAGGGCGGGGGTGGCGAGGAGGGCGGTGGCGATTAGAACGTAAGAGAGGCGCATGGACGTTTCCTCGGCGGAGGCAAGGGAGAGGATCGCGCCGGAGGTGAGGCGGACCAGCCCTGGTCGGCGACCGGCCTCGGCGGCACGATGTCACGGGTGAACGAAGATCGACCCCGCGCCGTTCCCGCCACGGTTGCTCGTTCCGATGCGAAACCGAAGATTTATGGCTCGTCGAGGCCCCCGGCCGCCAGGAAGTTCTCCAGCCAGTGGATATCATAGGCGCCGTTCTGCACATCGGCGTTGCGCACCAGGGTGCGGAACAGCGGCAGGGTGGTGTCGACGCCATCCACCACGAACTCGTCCAGGGCGCGGCGCAGGCGCATCAGGCACTCGTTGCGGGTGCGCCCGTGCACGATGAGCTTGCCGATGAGCGAGTCGTAGTGCGGCGGGATGCGGTAGCCCTGGAACACCGCCGAATCGACCCGCACGCCGAGGCCGCCCGGCGGGTGGAAGTAGGTGATGAGGCCGGGGGACGGCCGGAAGGTCGCCGGGTGCTCGGCGTTGATCCGGCACTCGATGGCGTGCCCCGACACGCTGATCTCGTCCTGTGTCACCGACAGCGGCAGACCGGCGGCGACGCGGATCTGCTCGTTCACGAGGTCGATCCCGGTGATCATCTCGGTGACCGGATGCTCGACCTGGATGCGGGTGTTCATCTCGATGAAGTAGAACTGGCCGTCCTCGTAGAGGAACTCCACCGTGCCGGCGCCGAGGTATTTCAGCTCCTGCATGGCCCGGGCGCAGATGCCGCCGATCTCGGCCCGCATGGCCTCGTTGAGGGCGGGCGAGCCGCCCTCCTCCCACACCTTCTGGTGACGCCGCTGCAGCGAACAGTCGCGCTCGGCCAGATGCACGGCGTTGCCCCGCCCGTCGCCCAGCACCTGAACCTCGATGTGGCGCGGCTTCTCGAGATACTTCTCGAGGTAGACCGCATCGTCGCCGAAGGCGGCCTTGGCCTCCTGGCGGGCCATCCCCAAGGCCTGTTCGAGGTCGGCCTCGGAGCGCGCCACCTTCATGCCGCGGCCGCCGCCACCGGAGGATGCCTTGACCAGCACCGGATAGCCGATCTCGGCCGCGATGCGCTTGGCCTCCACGGGGTCCTCGACTCCGCCCTCGGAGCCCGGCACGCACGGGATGCCGAGGCGTTTCGCCGTGCGCTTGGCCTCGATCTTGTCGCCCATGATGCGGATGTGCTCGGCTTTCGGGCCGATGAATCCGATCTCGTGATGGGCCAGGACTTCGGCGAAGCGCGCGTTCTCCGACAGGAAGCCGTAGCCGGGGTGCACCGCGTCCGCGCCGGTGATCTCGCAGGCGGCGATGATGGACGGGATGTTGAGGTAGCTGTCGCGGGCGGCCGGGGGGCCGATGCACACGCTCTCGTCGGCGAGCCGCACGTGCATGGCGTCGGCATCGGCCGTGGAATGGACGGCGACGGTCGCGATCCCGAGTTCCTTGGCCGCGCGCAGGATGCGCAGGGCGATCTCGCCGCGATTGGCGATCAGGATCTTGTCGAACATGGTGCCTCGCGCCTCACTCGATGACGAGGAGGGGTTCGCCGAACTCGACGGGCTGGCCGTCCTCGACGAAGACGGCCGTGACGGTGCCGGCGCGGGGGGCCACGATCTCGTTGAAGGTCTTCATGGCCTCGATGAGGAGAACCTTCTCGCCGGCCTCCACCTTGGAGCCGACATCGACGAACACCTTGGCGTCCGGCGACGGGCGGCGATAGGCGGTGCCGACCATGGGCGAGGGCACGGCGCCGGGATGGCCCGCACCCGCCCGGGTGCGCTCGGGCACGGCGCCCGGCCCGGCCGCCGGCGGGGGCGGCGGAGCCACGGCGGCGAGCGCCGGGGCGGGGGCCGCCACCTGGACGTGGACCGGCTCGATGCGGCGAGCGACGCGGATGCGCAGGTCACCCTTCTCGACCTCGATCTCGGTGAGATCCGTCTCGGTGATGAGCTTGGCGAGCTCGCGCACGAGCTCCGGATCGAAGGGATCGTTCTTGGACATCGGCTCCTTGGGCATCGGCTCGGTCGTCGTCAGGCTGGATCGTGTCGTATCGGGAGACGCGGTCTCCCGGGTTCGGGGCGCTTCGCGGCTCGGGGGCCCCTCAGCAGCCGGCGTGGCCGCACTGGCGCACATCGGCGATGACCTTGCGGATCGGATCGACGCCGACGGCGCCCGGAATCACCTCGTCGCCGATGATGAAGGCCGGGGTGCCGGAGAGGCCGAGCTTGTCGCCGAGGCTGACGTTCTCGGAGAGCGCCGCCTTGACCTCGGGGCCCTGCGCGTCCTTGGCGAGGCGCGCCGTGTCGAGGCCCATTTCCTTGGCGACGGCGATCGCGCGCTCGCCCGTCACCCGGCCCTTGGTCTCCAGGAGCTTGACGTGGAACTCGAACATCCGGTCGGCCTTGAGCTGCTGCTTGGCCGCCAGCGCCAGCTTGCTCGCCTCGAGGGATTCTGCGCCCAGCACGGGGAAGTCGCGCAGCACCACGCGCAGCTTCGGATCGGACTTGACCAGGGCCTGGATGTCGCCGAGCGCCTTGCGGCAATAGCCGCAATTGTAGTCGAAGAACTCCACCACGGTGATGTCGCCCGCAGGATTCCCGACGACGACGCCGTGGGGCGAATTGGTGAGGGTGTCGCGGGATTCCTTCAGGGCGGCGGCCTGCGCCAGCTTCTGGGTCTCCTGCGCGCGCTTCTCGCCCTCGGCGATGGCCTCCTGCAGCACGTCCGGATTCTTGACGAGGTAATCCTTGACGATGGCCTCGATGGCCTGGCGCTGGGTGTCGGAGAACACCGGGGCGGCCGAGGTCGCGGCCGTCGCCGCCGGGGCAGTCGCCGCCGGCGCGGACTGCGGGGCGGCCTGGGCCCACGCGGCGGAGGCGCTGAACAGCATGGCGGAGGTGAGTAGGGACCGGAGCAGGGGCATGCGTCCTCGCGGAGGGGACCGGATGAAAACGCCACCGGCCGTAAGATGATCGTGCACGATGGGCGTGCGTCTATCGGCGGGGTTAGGCGTTTTCGCGGCGGCCGGTCAATCTCGGTCGCGGGCCCCGAGCAGTTTCCGTCCAGCCTGATCGGCTCTACGGAGGTGCGATGACGGTTTCGCCAACGCCCCTCCCCGCGTCTTCCATCGCCGCATCGCCTCTGCTGCCATCGCGGCGCGCCGCCCGCGTCGCACCGTTCCTCGCCATGGACGTGATGGCCGCCGCCGCCGCCCGCGAGGCCCGGGGCGACGGCGTGGTCCACATGGAGGTCGGCCAGCCCTCGGCCCCCGCCCCGCGCGCCGTGATCGCGGCGGCGCAAGCGGCGCTGGCCGGCGGCGCCCTGCCGTACACCCAGGCGCTGGGCCTGCCGGCGCTGCGCGCCCGCATCGCCCGGCACTATGCCGACACCCACGGCCTCGACGTGGCGCCCGGGCGCATCGTCGTCACCACGGGTTCGTCGGCGGGGTTCATCCTGGCCTTCCTCGGCCTGTTCGACGCCGGCGCCCGAATCGCCGTGCCGCTGCCCGGGTATCCGGCCTATCGCAGCATCCTGCATGCCCTCGACCTCGTGCCCGCCCCCCTGCCCCTCCGGCAGGCGGACCGCTACGCCCCGACGAGCGAGGGCCTGCGCGCGCTCCACGCGGAAACGCCGCTCTCCGGCGTGCTGGTGATGAGCCCGGCCAACCCCTCCGGCACGGTCATCGAACCCGCGCGCCTCGCCGAACTCTGCGCCACGGCCCGCGCCCTGGGGCTGCGTTTCATCTCGGACGAGATCTATCACGGCCTCGCCTACGGCGTGCCGACGGACACGGCGCTGCGCTACGAGCCCGACGCCGTCGTGATCAACTCGTTCTCGAAGACCTGGTGCATGACCGGCTGGCGCATCGGCTGGATGGTGGTGCCCGAATGGCTGGTGCGCCCGGTGGAACGCCTGGCCCAGAACCTGTTCATCTCCGCGCCCTACCTGTCCCAGGTGGCGGCTATCGCGGCGTTCGACGCCGTGGACGAGGTGGAGGCCGTACGGGCCGGCTACGCCGCCAACCGGGCCCTGCTGCTCGATGCGTTTCCGGGCCTCGGCCTCGGCCGCACCCACCCGGCCGACGGGGCGTTCTACCTCTACGCCGACGTTTCGAACCTCACCGACGACGCGGCCGGGTTCTGCCGGCGGATGCTCGACGAGGCCGGCGTCGCCGCGACGCCGGGCCTCGACTTCGACGGCGTCGACGGCGGCCACCACGTCCGGTTCTCCTTCGCCGGCTCGCATGCGGATTGCGCCGACGCCGTGCGACGCCTGCGGACGTGGCTGCGCTGAAACCTCTGGCCCTCTTCCTGCATGGCCCGGTGGGCTGTCAGGCGTACACCGGTAACGATCCGGCGGGCGCGTGAAACCCTGCACCGACAAAACACGGCGCTGCCTTGCCACCCGGTACCGGGCTCTGCATCCTGCCGGGAGATTTGGCGGCGTCTGGTTTCGGATAAGTCTCCGGCGCAACACTTATTGATCGACGCCCGTGCAACGATAGAGAGTTGCCGGCGGTTTTCGTCTTACCCCCTATTTCGACAAGTCCGGTTCGGGCTTGCACTGGAGCAGTGCCGCCATCATGAAGATCCGGACCGGTTACGCCATCACGTACGAGACGTTTCAGCCGACGCCGATGATGTTCCTGCTGAGCGTACACCCGTCGCGGGCGGGCGATATCCTGACGCCCGAGGTGATGACGTTCGATCCGCCGGTGGATGCGCACCAGTATCTCGACGCCTTCGGCAACGTCACCACCCGCATCCTGGCGCCGGCCGGCCGGATCACCGTGGCGACGGATTTCCTCGTGCACGATTCCGGGGAGCTCGATCCCGTGGTGCCGGACGCGAGGCAGCATCCGGTGCAGGACCTGCCGGACGAGGCCATGCGGTTCCTCCTCGGCAGCCGCTACTGCGACACGGACAAGCTGTCGAACATCGCATGGGAGCTGTTCGGTGCCGGGCCGGAGGGCTGGGGCCGGGTTCAGGCCGTGTGCGACTTCGTCAACCGCCACATCAAGTTTAACTACCAGGACGCCGACGCAACCCGCTCGGCCCACGACGCCTACACCCAGCAGCGCGGCGTCTGCCGCGACTACGCGCATCTGGCCGTCGCGTTCTGCCGCTGCCTCAACATTCCGGCGCGCTACTGTACGGGCTACCTCGGCGATATCGGCGTGCCCGTGGTGCCGCCGCCGGATTTCTCCGCCTGGTTCGAGGTCTATCTCGGCGGCGCCTGGCACACGTTCGACGCGCGCAACAACCGCCGCCGTATCGGCCGCATCGTCATCGCCCGGGGCCGCGACGCCACGGACGTGGCCATCTCGACGAGCTTCGCCACGGCACTGCTCCTGAGCTTCGATGTCCACACGGACGAGGTCTTAGAAGAGGGAGAGGCTCCGACGCCGATCCTCACCGCCGAGGAGGCCGCCGCCGTGACGGGCAAAACGGCGGATCGGCCGAAGACGGCCGCCGTGCCGAACAAGACGCCGGAGACGGCGGTCGTGCCGCCCAAAACGCCGGAGGCGGCGGTCGCGCCGGTCAAGACGCCGGAGACGGCCGTGGTTCCGACCGAGGCCGCGACCGTGAACACGCCAAAGGCCACGGCCGGCCTGACCAAGGTCGCCTGAGCGGCCGGCGCCACCCGTGTCGGAAAGCGGCCTCACCTACGCCATCGGCGACATCCACGGATGCGCCGATGCCCTGCGGCGCCTGCTCGCGGCCATCGACCGGCACCGGGCCGGCGCCCCGCGCCGCCTCGTCTTCCTCGGCGACTACATCGACCGCGGGCCGGACAGTGCCGGGGTCGTCGCGACCCTGCGCGCCCTTCAGGCCGCCGAGCCCAAGGCCGTCACCTGCCTCATGGGCAACCACGAGAACCTGATGCTGGCCGCCTATCGCGACGGGTTCGGGAGCGCGCCCTGGCTCGAGAACGGCGGGGTCGCGACCCTGCGCTCCTTCGGCACCCGCGATCCGCAGGCCCTGCCCCACGACGTGCTGAACTGGATGTCGGCCCTGCCGACGGTCTGGGAGGATGCGCGCCGCTACTACGTCCATGCGGGCTTCCGCCCCGGCCGGCCCGGCATCGATCCGGACGAACCGACCCGGCTGTGGATCCGCGAGCCGTTCCTGTCGGCGGACTATGATTTCGGCCGCCACGTCGTCCACGGCCACACGCCGCAAATGGACGGCCGACCGGACCTGCGCCCGCACCGGACCAACCTCGACACGGCCTGCGTCTTCGGCGCCACCCTCACGGCGGGGGTGTTCTCGGACGGTCAGGATGGACCGGTGGAGATTCTCCAGGTGGACGCGCAGGTGGCCGCGGAGGTGTGACTCAGCCGCGCTCGGCCGCCTTCGATCCGGCGGGCTTCGCCTTGTCCGAGGCCTTGATGGCTTTCCAGGCGTTCGGCTGGGCGACGAAGGCGCGTAGGGCCACGGTGTTGGCGGCGGCTTCCTCGGGCGAAAGGTCCTGGCGGGACACGGCTTCGGCGTCCGTGAACTTGCCCTTCAGGCCGTAGACCAGGGCGAGGTTCTGGCGCACCCGGGCATCGGCCCGGGGCTGGGCGGCGGCGCGCTGCAGGGTGGCCTCGGCCTCGTCGAGGCGCTTGGCCAGAGCGTAGGACAGGCCGAGATTCGACAGGATCACCGGATCGTCCGGCTGGATCCTGAGGGCGGCCTCGTACAGGCCCTGCGCCCGGGCGTGGTCGCCGAGCTGGTCGGCGACGGCGCCCTGGGCCGACAGCACGCGCCAGTCGGGCTGGGCCGCCGTATGGGCGTTCTGGAGGACCTCCGCGGCCTCGGTGAAGCGGCCGACCTCGGCTAGGCTCTTGCCGTAGGCGGCGAGCACCGCCGTGTTCTTCGGGTTGCGCAGGGCGATCTGCTGGAGCACCGCCACGGCCTGGGGCCGCTGGTCCGTCGCCCGCAGGGCTTGGGCGTAGCGCAGGGCCAGGGGAACGTCGTTGGGATCTGCGGTGTAGCGCTCGCCCATGGCGTCGACCTCGCGGCGGGACACCACGTTGGCGGGCGCGCGGCCGAGGCGCGGCAGGGAGAGACCGCCGAGGGAGCCGGTGGTCTCGGGGCCGTCCTGGCGGGTGCAGGCGCTGGACAGGAGCGCCAGAGCGGCGATCCCCGCGAGGCGCCGAAGCGTCCGTGCCGATGCCAAACGCGGCCTGACCATTGCGCGACTCCGCCTCAACCTTGCCCGCCGGCCGTTGCTTCACGGGGCCGGTCTCCGGGTGATAGACCGTTAACCCTAAGCAGCGGTTAATCCCGCCCCACGGCCGAGGAGCCCGAGCCCTGACCTCCCTGTTCGCCCCCGACTCCAACCACGCCTCCGCCATTCCCATCACCGGCGTCGGGTCGTCGGACTGGCCCCGGATCGAGGCCGCCCTGGATCCGCGCGAGGCGGCCTACGCCCGAGCGACGGGCTTCACGCCGAAGGCCGGCCGCATCGCCCTGCTGCCGGGGCCCGACGGCACCCTGGCGCGGGTGCTGTTCGGCCTCGGCGCAGCGAACCCGGCCCGCGAACGGCTCCTCGCCGGGACCTTGGCCGGCGCGCTTCCGCCCGGCACCTACCGCCTGGAGGGCACCGGCTTCGACGGCACGGAAGCCGCACTGGCGTGGCTGCTCGGCGGCTACCGCTTCACCCGCTACCGTGCGGCCGTTCCCGCCGGAGAAGCCGTTCCGGCCGGCGGGTCCGTTCCAAACGGCCCCGCCCTGCCCCGCCTCGTCGCCCCCGAGGGCGTCGATGCCGAGGCGGTCTCCCGCATCGCCGCCGCCGTGGCGCTCGGGCGCGACCTCGTCAACACCCCGGCCAACGACCTCGGACCCGCCGAGATCGAGGCGGCCGCGCGCGCGCTGGCCGAACGGCACGGCGCCGCCGTCACGGTGGTGTCGGGCGACGATCTCGCGCGCGATTTCCCCCTCGTGCACGCCGTCGGGGCCGCCTCGCCCCGCGCGCCGCGCCTCATCGACCTGACCTGGGGCGATGCCGCCGCCCCCCGCGTCACCCTGGTCGGCAAGGGCGTCGCCTTCGACACCGGCGGTCTCGACATCAAGCCGTCCGCCGGCATGCTGCTGATGAAGAAGGACATGGGCGGGGCCGCCGCGGCGCTGGCCGCCGCCGCTATGGTGATGGGGGCGCATATGCCCGTGCGCCTGCGCGTCCTCATCCCGGCCGTGGAGAATTCCGTCTCGGGCGCGGCCTTCCGGCCCGGCGACGTGCTGCGCAGCCGCGCCGGCCTCACCGTCGAGATCGGCAACACCGACGCGGAAGGGCGCCTCATCCTCGCCGACGCCCTGGCCCTGGCCGATGCCGAGGCCCCCGACCTGCTCATCGACTTCGCCACCCTGACGGGGGCGGCCCGCGTGGCCCTGGGCCCGGATCTGCCGGCGTTCTTCACGGAGGACGACGCCCTGGCCGAGGCCGTCGCGGCGGCGGGCCGGACGGCGTTCGACCCGGTGTGGCGCCTGCCCCTGCATGCCCCCTATGCGGGTCTGCTCGACTCGAAGATCGCCGACCTCAACAACGCCCCCGGCGGCCCCTTCGCGGGGGCCATCACGGCCGCGCTGTTCCTGCGCCGCTTCGCGCCCGCCACCCGGGCGCACGTCCATTTCGACCTGTACGGCTGGAATCCTTCGACCAAGCCCGGTCGTCCCGAGGGCGGCGAGGTACAGACAGCGCGGCTCGTCTATGCCCTTCTGGCGCAGCGTTATCCGGCCGGGACATAGGATTGAACCAACGCATCCTGGGGCCACGCCGCAGAACCCGAGATCGGGAAACACACCGCTCGTCCGATTGACGATGCCGGGTTCCGGGGGCGCGTACGGGAGCCTGGAACGATCCCGGTGCGGGGTCGGCTCCCAGGCTCGGACCAGAGCCCGTATGGATCGAGCGGGACACCGGGACGCGACGCCGCTCCGGCGGATGCGGCCGGCATCGTTTCTCCGGGGATCACGCCGCCGTGGCCGCCTTCTCCGCGTCGTACGCCTTGCGCACGAGGGCGGCGCCGTAGGTGCGTTCCAGGCGCCGCACGGTGAAGTGGGCCCGCGCCATGGCCTGGAAGTGGTCCATGAACGCGGCGTTGACGGCAGCCCCCCCGACGGCGCCGAGGATCGGCACGGCCTGGGCGGCGGCCTTCTGGGAGACGACGATCCCGAAGCGGGCGGCGATCTGCGCCGAGAACCGGATGAGGGCCGGGGCAGCCTCGTCGAGGAGGGCACGGTTGCCGGCGTAGCGCGCCGCCTCCGCCATGGTCTTGGCCAGCGCCGCGCGCACGGCGAAGTAGCCGCTCTCGGAGAGGGGGGTCTCGGCCCCGCGGGTCCCCAGGGCGAACACCTGCACGCAGGCGAGGGCGTTCTCCGGCTCGGCCAGATCCTCGCCCTCCTCGCGGGCGATCCCCGCGATGGACCGCAGCATCAGGGTGGTGGACAGCGGCAGTTCCACCGCCAGCGTCGCGAGCCCGAAGGCCCCGCCGACGGCGCCCGACATCGCCGCCATGGCCTTGTGGGCGAAGTCGCTCGATGGCAGCAGGCGGCCGAGGCGCGTCCCCGCCCCCACGGGGGCCTCCGCGATCGCCTCGACGAGACTCGTGCCGTCGGCCGGCAGCACGGTCTTCTCCGGCAGGGTCGCGAGGGCGACCCGCAGGGCGGTGTGCATGGCGCTCTCGGTCGCCCGCGACACGACCCCGGTCACCGCCTCCGGTAGGGCGCGGCCGATGGCGTCGAGGGGCGCGCCGGCGGCGGCCGAGAGACGCGCGGCGAGGCCGGGATTCTCCAGGGTTCGCACCGCCCGGCGTAGGGCGGCGACGTCCGCGTCGCTCAGGGTGGCGTCCTGGGTGGCCGGGGTGGCCGCGCTCGTGTCGTCGATGAGGAAGATGTTGCTCACGTCTGCGGTCTCATGCGGGGGCCGGGCGCCGGGACGGCGGATGGATCGGAAGGAGCAAGCCCGGTGCCGCGCGGATGGTTCCCGCCCCGAGCGTCGGGCAGGTCTTCCGGCCCGGCCGGGTCGGCCAGCGCCGCGGGATTCGCGGCGGCCTCGGCCGCGATCCCGGCTGCCTTTGCGGCACTGCGCTCGCCGGCCCGTCCGACGAACAGGCACAGCACCACCACGGGGATGCCCACCGCCGCCGTGATGGCGAAGAACACCGGGTAGCCGTAGGCGGCGACGATGTAGCCGGAGGTGCCGGCCACGAGCTTGCCTGGCAGGGCGTAGAGCGAGGAGAACAGGGCGTACTGGGTCGCGGCGAAGCCCGGTGCGGTGAGGCTCGACATGTAGGCGATGAGGGCCATGCCCGCGAAGGAGCCGCAGAAATTGTCGATGGAGATCGCCGCCGTCAGGCGCCAGACCTCCGGCCCGCCGAAGGACAGCCACGAGAAGGCGAGGTTTGAGGCCGCGCCCAGGAAGGCGCCGACCACGAGGGTCGGGAACAGGCCGAAACGCTGCATCGCCCAGCCGCCGACGAAGGCGCCGGCGATGCCGACCCAGATGCCGTAGAGCTTCGATACGGCGCCGATCTCCGTGAGGGTGAAACCGACCTGGAAGTAGAGCGGGCTCGCCATCACGCCGGAGATGAAGTCCGGCATCCGGTAGAGCGCCACGAGGACGAGGATCGCCCACAGGCCGGGCCCGAGGCGCGCGTGCAGTTCGGCGAGGGGCTCCAGCACCGCGCCCCTGAAGCTCCAGACCTTGGCCGGACGGCCGGCAGCCGCCTCGACGGCGGCGGCGGCGCGGGCCTCGTCCCCCGTGCGGTCGAAGGCGGGGGCGAGGAGCGCGGCCACGAGCCCGACGAGCATCAGGGCCGCCATGAGCAGGTAGGCGGCGCGCCAGCCGTAGGCGGCGGCGAGGAACAGGGCGCCGGCCCCCGCCGACATGAGGCCGAAGCGGTAGCCGAGGTTCGAGGTGGCGGCGAGAACGCCCTGGAGATCCGTGCCGGCGGCGTCGATGCGCCAGCCGTCGATGACCACGTCCTGCGTGGCGGCGCAGAATGCCAGGAGGAAGGCCCCCAGCCCGAGGAGCGCGAGGCTGGTGGCGGGGTCGGCGAAGGCCATCAGGGCGAGGGCGGCGGCGACGGCGCCTTGCGTCGTCACCATCCAGGCGCGCCGGCGCCCGAGGCGGCGGGTCAGCCCCGGCACGTCGAACCGGTCGATGAGCGGCGCCCACAGGAACTTCAGGGTGTAGGGGAGCGCGACGTAGCTGAAGAGCCCGATGGCCTTGATGTCGACGCCCGAATAGGCGAGCCGCGTCGAGAAGGTGCCGAGCACGAGAAGGAGCGGCAGGCCCGACGAGAAGCCCAGGGCCAGCATCAGCGGAATACGCGGATCGCGGGCGAAATCGCGCAGGCGCGGCGCGTGACGCACTCGGCTTGCAGCCATGGAATGGAACTCCTCTCAAGCCCGGCGCTTACTTCCGGCAACCGGAGCGGACGGTGGCCGAGGGCCGGCCGTTTCTCGTCGCGACCGCTCGGGCCGCGATCCTCCGACCGATCTCAGAAATGGCCGATAACTTGTTAACAGCGTGCGTCCAAACTGCGTACATGCGGGACGGGGCCTTTCGGGACTCGGTCTCGCGGGACTGGGCCTTGCATCGCGTCGGACCGGTCGGCTGCACGCCGACCGTCGACTGCGCGGCGCCGCGCCTTACCGGGATGGCCCATGTGACGAACCGCCCCTCCCCGCGTTCCGAAGGCGGTCGGTACCGGCCATGACGGATACGGCTCATCAGGCGGTGCCGGCGGCCCTCGCGCAAACGACCCTCGCCTCGGCCTTCTCCGAGAGTCCGACGCCGATGGTCCTCACGGAAGTGCGGGGCGGCGCCCATCCCATCGTCTGGGCCAATGCGGCGTTCCTCGCCCTCACGGGCTACGCCTGGCACGAGCTCGAAGGCCGCAACTGCCGGATGCTGCAGGGGCCGCTGACCGACCGCGAGACCGTGGCGCGCATCTCCGCGGCCGTCGCGGAGGGCCGCAGCTTCGAGGCCGAACTCGTGAACTACCGCAAGGACGGCACCTCGTTCTGGAACGGCATGACCCTGTCGCCCGTGCGCGACGCCACCGGCGCCGTCACGCACTACTACTCGGCACAGGCCGACATGACCGGCAAGCACAGCCTCGAAGTCGCGATGACGCTCGCCAACATCGACCTCGAGCGCCGCGTGTCCGAGCAGACGGCGGACCTGCGCGCCACCCTGGAGCAGAAGACCGCCCTGCTCCACGAGGTCGACCACCGGGTGAAGAACAACCTCCAGGTGATCTCGTCACTGATGCTGCTCAAGGCCCGGCGCACCCCCGAGGGCGAGGCGCGCGACGCCCTCAACGGCATGGCCGAGCGCATCGGCGCCCTCTCGACGGTCCACCGCATGCTCTACTCGGCCGGGGACGTGACCCGGTTCGACCTGCGCGAATTCGCCGACGATTTCCTGGGCGACCTCGTCGCCGGCCTCGACGGCGAGCGCACGGCGGTGAGCGCCGCCATCGATTCCGTGGCGGTGTCGGCCGCCATGGCGGCGCCCCTGGCGCTGATGCTGCACGAACTCGCCACCAACGCCGTGCGCCACGCCTTCCCGGACAACCGCGCCGGGCGGGTGAGCATCACGGCGCGACGCCGGGACGGCGCCCTGCACATGCTGATCGAGGACGACGGCGTCGGCCTCGCCGCCGCGATCCCGAACCCGGCGGGCTTCGGCCGTTCCCTCGTGGAAATGGTCGTGCGGCAGCTGCGCGGAACCATCGCGTGGAGCGAGACGACACCCGGGACCCGGGTCGAGATCAGCGTGCCCCTCGACGCCATCTCCCTGCGCGAGGCGGCCGACACCACCGCCGAGGAGTTGCCGCAATGGGCCAAGTGACTGCGGGCGTGGGCGGGGCGGCACCGTGCCTGCGCATCCTGGTGGTCGAGGACGAAGTGCTCATCGCCCTCGAACTCGAATGCCTGCTCGAGGATCTCGGCCACGTCACCGTCGGCGTCGCCGGCTCGTCCCAGGAAGCCATCGCGCTGGGCCTCTCGACCCACCCGGACGTGGCGCTGGTGGACATCCACCTCATCGACGGCCCCACGGGCGTCGCCGTGGCCCGGGCGCTCAGCGCCGACCCGCGCACCACGGTGGTGTTCATGACCGCCAACGCCAAGCGCATTCCAGACGATTTCGCCGGCGCCGTCGGGGTGATCGCCAAGCCCTATTCCGAGCGGGTGGTGGCGGGCGCGCTCCGCTACGTCGCCGAATGCCGCGCCGGCCACGCCGCGAGCCTGGAAGGCCTCGACGGGTTCCGGCTCGCCGCCGATGGCTGGGAACGGCTGCATCCCTGAGGGGAATTGTCACGACAACGCGACGGTTCTCCGGAACCCGGCAGCCCTTCGGGACCCCGCGTTCTTAGGGACGATGATCCGCCCATCGAGCGTAGCGCAGGGCACCGTAGCCAAGGACAAGTGCTGCGACGGGCACGATGGCAAGGGCGATGAAATCGAGACCGCTCATCACATCAACTCCCCGAGGTATCGGCGTGCGGAGACATGTAGGGCCCCGCTGGCGATCCAGCAAACCACCGAAATGCCAACGATCGCCCATAAGGGGATCACGGGCGTGGTGTTGGTGTACAGGACGGCAAAAATCGGAGCCAAACCTCCGACCGTAAAAACCGATCCGGCGACGGCATTGACGTATCCGGCCGTTAGCTTCGCGCGCTCGTTCGCAATGAGAAGCGTCCGTGTACTGGGTTTGGCCGCGAAGAGAACCCGATCCATGTCTTGGCTGCTCCAACATCCAGGGACACCCAACGCACGCCCAGGAGGCGGAGTCGGCTGTCGCACAGCCTCCATCTGACAGATGCAACCATGAGTATCAATCGTTTATCTAACCCTAGGTTTCATAGATCCCGCGCCGCCTTCAGCCGGTACAGCGCCTCCAAGGCCTCGCGCGGGGTGAGCGCATCGGGGTCGATGTCGTCGAGCACGCGGCGCAGGCCATCCTCGCATTCCGGGGGGGCTTCCTCCAGCGGCGGCGGCGAGAGGGCGGCGAACAGCGGCAGGTCGTCGATGCGCGGGCGCGTCGGGCGCTCGCGCTCGGACTTCTCCAGGTTCTTCAGGATGGCGCCCGCCCGCGCGATCACCCCCGGCGGCAACCCGGCGAGGCGCGCGACCTGGAGCCCGTAGGAGCGGTCGGCCACACCCGGCACCACCTCGTGCAGGAACACCACGGTGCCCCGGTGCTCGGCGACCTTAAGGGTGGCGTTGTCGAGGTGCGACAGGCGCTGGCCCAGAGCGGTCAACTCGTGGAAATGGGTGGCGAACAGGGCGCGGCAGGCGTTCTTCTCGTGCAGGTGTTCGAGGCAGGCCCACGCGATGGAGAGGCCGTCGAAGGTCGCGGTGCCGCGCCCGATCTCGTCGAGGATCACCAGGGAGCGCCGGGTCGCCTGGTTCAGGATGGCGGCGGTCTCCACCATCTCGACCATGAAGGTCGATTGCCCGCGCGCCAGGTCGTCGGCCGCCCCGACGCGGGAGAACAGCCGGTCGACGAGGCCGAGCTGGGCGCTCGCCGCCGGCACGAAGGCGCCGATCTGCGCCAGCACGGCGATGAGGGCGTTCTGGCGCAGGAAGGTCGACTTGCCGCCCATGTTCGGGCCGGTGATGAGGCGGATGCGGCCGCGCCCCTCCCCCGACAGGTCGCAGTCGTTGGCGATGAACGGCTCGCCGGAGAGCCTGAGCGCCGCCTCGACCACGGGGTGGCGCCCGCCCGTGACGGAAAAGCCGTAGCCGTCGTCCACCACCGGGCGGCGCCAGTCGCGCTCCACGGCGAGGTCGGCGTGGGAGGCGGACACATCGAGGGCGGCCAGGGCCTCGGCCACGGACGCGATGGCGGCGGCCTGGGCGAGGGTCTCGCCCGACAGCGCGTCGAACACCGCCGTTTCGAGCCGCAGGGCCCGGTCGGAGGCGCCGGAGATGCGGCCTTCGAGGTCGCCGAGCTCGACGCTGGTGAAGCGCATGGCATCCACCATGGTCTGGCGGTGGATGAATGTCTCGCGCATCGCGCCCTTGAGGCAGCCCTCGCCCACCGCCTGCGGCACCTCGATGTAGTAGCCGAGCATGTTGTTGTGCTTGATCCGCAGGGTCCGGCAGCCGGTCTCCTCGGCGTAGCGCGCCTGCAGGGCCGCGATGACCTTTCGCGAGTCCTGGCCGAGCACCCGGGCCTCGTCGATCTCCGGCGAGTACCCTTCGCGGACGAAGCCGCCATCCGCGCGCTTGAGCGGCAGGTCGTCGGCCAGCGCCGCGGCGAGGTGCGCCACGAGGCCGGCATCGACCTGGGACAGCCCGGTTCCGAGGGCGGCGAGGTCGTCCGGCAGACCGTCGAGGGCGGCGAGGTGCGCGGCCAGGCCCTTCGCGGCGTCGAGGCCGTCGCGGAGCGCCGCGAGATCGCGCGGGCCGCCGCGCCCGAGGCCGAGGCGCGACAGGGCGCGGGCGAGGTCCGGCGCCCGCGCCAGGATCTCGCGGAACGTTTTTCGCGAGACGCCCTGCTCGCAGAGCCAGGCGACGGCGGCGTGGCGGCGGCGAATGGCGGCGAGGTCCGTGAGGGGACCGGCGAGGTGCTCGGCCAGCAGCCGCGCGCCGCTCGCCGAGACCGTGCGGTCGATGGCGTCGAGCAGGCTGCCCCGGCGCTCGCCCGACAGCGTGCGGGTGAGTTCGAGATTGGCCCGGGTCGACGCGTCGATGGCGAGGGTGGCGCCGCAGGCCTCGCGGGTCGGGGGCGACAGGGTCGGGCGCGCGCCGATCTGGGTGCGCTCGATGTAGAGCAGGGCCGCGCCCGCCGCCGCGAGCTCGGCCCGGCCGAACTGGCCGAATCCCTCCAGCGTCGAGACACCGAACTGCGCCTTGATCCGTCGCTCGGCACCGGCCGGCTCCAGCTCCGCCTGGGCCAGCGGCGTAACGGGAGCGGGAATCTCGCGCCACAGGCGGGCCAGCGCCGGATCGGCGTGGATGGTCTCCGACAGGACGATCTCGCGCGGCTCGTGCCGGGCGATGGCCGAGGCGAGTTCCGACGCCGGCACTTCGCTCACGGCGAAGCGCCCCGTCGAGATGTCGAGGGCGGCGAGCCCGTAGGTGTACGCGGCCTGATCCTTGGCGGACTCCGATTTGGCGGCCCCGCCCTTGTTGCGGCCGATGGCGAGCAGGACGTTGGCGCGGGCCGGATCCAGGAGGCGGTCCTCCGTGATGGTGCCGGGGGTGACGAGGCGCACCACCTCGCGCCGGACGACGGATTTGGGCCCGCGCTTCTTCGCCTCCGCCGGATCCTCGGTCTGTGCGCAGACGGCGACGCGGTGTCCCAGCGCGATGAGGCGGCTGAGGTAGTCGTCGGAGCGCTCCACCGGCACGCCGCACATGGGGATGTCGGCCCCGCCGTGCTTGCCGCGCTTCGTCAGGACGATCCCCAGGGCCCGGGACGCGATCTCGGCGTCCTCGAAGAACAACTCGTAGAAATCCCCCATCCGGTAGAACAGCAGGCAGTCGGTGTTGGCGGCCTTGATCTCGATGTACTGCGCCATCATCGGCGTCGCGCCGGCGGTGTCGAGGACCGCCGCGCTGGTGGTGTAGTCCGACGGGGCGGAGCCGGTCTTCGGCATCGAACGGGCGGGGCGCTGCTGCATGGCCTGTGACATGGCGCCAGCCTAGCAGACCCGGGCGTTCCTGATCAGCGCGGCCCGTCGCATCGGCTGGGGAGAAGCGCCGAACTCGGGCCGTTGCGCGCGACAGGTACGGCCCAACGAAAAAAGGCCGGCGCTCGCGCACCGGCCCTTCTGTCCGACCGGATCGGTCGGCGGTGTTCGGGGCGCTCAGTAGCGCGGGCCGCCCGTGGTCTGACCCTTCTGCTGCATGAAGCCCGGCTGCTGCGGGTTGCGCGCGTTCGGGTTGCTGCTCATGCGCGAGGCCGGACGGCGGTGCATCCGGTGACCATGGCCCATGCCGCGGTAGCGCATGCCCTGGTAGTGGCGGTGACGGCTCGCGACCTGCTCCACCGACTGGTCGCCGGCGACGATCGGGGCGCCGACCGGCATGGCCGGGGCAGCGGAGGCGGCGGTCATTCCGAAGGCGCCGAGCAGGGTGCTGGCAGCGAGTGCGATGGCGATCTTGGTCATTCGGTTCGTCTTTCGTCCATGCGCCGGGTGGGCGTCGGGGCATAAAGTCGCCGCTCAAGATTCCGTTCCGCGGAAACGTCGCAATAAACGACGGCAACGGCCTGAAACGACTGACATTTTCGTTAAGCTGAACGGGATTAAGCCGGCCTGTCCGGACCGATGTGCCGAAACG
This sequence comes from Methylobacterium sp. Leaf112, assembly GCF_001423295.1. Lineage (GTDB taxonomy): Bacteria > Pseudomonadota > Alphaproteobacteria > Rhizobiales > Beijerinckiaceae > Methylobacterium. The sequence goes on from NZ_LMNG01000011.1 coordinate 55,398, forward strand.
AGCGACGCGGCACCGTGCCGCGAACGGCCCGCCGCGCCGACGGACTTCGGCCGATCTGCGATTCGACGATGCAAGTCCCGATCAGGATCGCATGCAGATCGAGCGATGTCGAAACGGGTCCAAACGACTTCGCGTCTTCGCTCGGGGCTTCAATAACAATGACCGAACAATATCTACGTCACTGCGCAGGAACGATCAGGTCCAATATTTCGACAAATACGCAAGTCTTTCAAATCTGTGCAAAAAATTGTGATTGAGGGCGGGATATTTTTCGTTCCAACTCCAGCAATAGACCGAATTATTACTGTCTATCAGACCCGCCGAAGAGTCCGGTTGTTGGACCCGTCACGGCGGATCGGACGCCGGATCATACGATCTTAAAGAGTTTCCTCCTACGGTCGATCCAAGCCGGGGCTCCGATGCGGCGGGCGTTTCGTCCCTCCACCGAACCCGCGATCACGCTTCGGACGCTTGCCATGCTCACAACGATTCAAGGCCGCCTCGTCACGCTTCTCACGGTGATGGGCCTGCTCCTGCTCGGGGCGACGGCGATGGGCAACCTCGCCCTGCATTGGAGCCAGCAGAGCTTTCGCTCGGTCTTCGACGATCGCGTCGTCTGCCTGCGGCAGTTCAGCCTGATCCGGGACGCCTACGACGACCTCGTCGTCGCTTCGCGCGAGGCGAGGGACGGGCTCATCGCCGCTCCGGCCGCCAAGGCGCGGATCGAACGGGATCTGGCGAGCATCCGTACCCAGGCCTCGGCCTACCTGGCGACCTACCTGGCACCCGACGAGAAGCCCCTCGCGTCGGCCCTGCAGGACCGGATCGCCGGCAACGAGACCGTCGTCGCCGAACTCCTCCGGCGCATCACCGGTGGCGCGCAAGGGGAACTCGCCACCGCCCACGCGACCCTGCTGGCGAACGTGGAAGCCACGAACCAGACGCTCGCGGCACTGACGGCGTTCCAGGTCCGGGAGGCGGAAGCCGAGTACGGTCGCGCCACGGCGCTCTCGGGCTGGTCGCGCCTGGCCTTGCTCACCGCTTTGGCCCTCGCGGCCGTTGCCATCGCGTACGGCGTCTACACGGTTCTGGTCCAGGTCTCCCGCCCCTTGCACCGCATGACCGGCACCATGGCGCGCCTCGCCGGGGGCGACCTCACCGCCGCCATCGACGGAGCCGACCGCCGGGACGAGATCGGCGCCATGGCCAAGGCCGTGGGCGTGTTCAAGCAGGCGCTCATCGCCAAGCTCGACGCGGACCGCGCGGCCGAGGTCGAGAATGCCGCCAAGATGCGCCGCACCCGGGTACTCGACGAGGCGACGCAGGCGTTCCGCAACCAAATCACCCAGCTGACCCAAGGCCTGTCCTCCGCCGCCACCGAGATGGAGGCCACCGCCCAGGCCATGAGCCGCACGGCGGACGAGGCCGCCGGCCAGTCCCTGAGCGTCGCCTCCGCGGCCGAACAGACCTCCGCGAACGTCCAGACCGTGGCGGCCGCGAGCGAGGAGATGTCGGCGTCCATCGGCGAGATCACCGTTCAGGTCGCGCGCTCCAGCGACATGGCGGAGCGCGCGGCGGCGGATGCGGCCGCCACCAGCACCATCGTGCTCGGCCTCGCGGAGGGGGCCGAGAAGATCGGCGCCGTCGTCGGACTGATCTCCGGCATCGCGGCGCAGACGAACCTGCTCGCCCTCAACGCCACCATCGAGGCGGCGCGGGCCGGCGAGGCCGGCCGGGGCTTCGCCGTCGTCGCCGGCGAGGTCAAGGAACTGGCGGCGCAGACCGCGCGGGCGACGGAGACGATCTCCGTCCAGGTCACCACCATCCAGGGCGAGACCCGACAGGCCGTCGCCGCCATCCGGGCCATCGAGGCGACCATCGTCGAATTGCGCAGCATCGCCGTCGGCGTCGCGGCGGCCATGGAGGAGCAGGGCGCGGCCACCCAGGAAATCGTCCGCAACGTGACCCAGGCCGCGCAGGGCACGCAATCCGTCACCGTCAGCATCGGCGGCGTCACCCGGGCGGCGGCGGAGACAGGTGCGGCGGCCTCTCAGGTCCTGGCCGCGGCCTCGGACCTGTCCCGCCAGTCCGAGCGGTTGAGCGGCGAAGTCTCGGGCTTCCTCGAGACCGTCCAGGCCGCCTGAGGCGCGCCGCGCAGGCATTGCGGCCGGCCCCGCTTGCGGCCGCGGCCGGTTCGCGGCACCAGGGCAGCCGATGCAACCTGCGCGCCCTCGCACCGATATGTCCTTCGCGGTTCTGCCCATCGAGGCGGTCCTGCCCGCCCTCGCGGCGGCGCTGGCTTCCCGCGCCTCGTGCGTGCTCGTGGCCCCGCCCGGCGCCGGCAAGACCACCCGCGTCCCCCTCGCGCTCCTCGACGCCCCATGGCTCGCGGGCCGAAAGATCATCCTGCTGGAGCCGCGCCGCCTCGCCGCCCGGGGCGCGGCCGAACGAATGGCGCGCACCCTCGGCGAGCGCGTCGGCGACACCATCGGCCTGCGCGTGCGCCTCGGCTCGAAGATCTCCGCCCGCACCCGCATCGAGGTGGTCACCGAGGGCGTCTTCACCCGGATGATCCTCGACGATCCAGGACTCTCAGGGATCGGCGCCGTGCTGTTCGACGAGTTCCACGAGCGCTCCCTCGACGCCGATCTCGGCCTGGCCCTGGCGCTCGATGCCCAGGGCGCCCTGCGCGAGGATCTGCGCATCCTCGTGATGTCGGCGACCCTCGACGGCGCGCGGGTGGCGCGGCTCTTGTCCGACGCGCCCGTGATCGAATCGGAGGGGCGCGCCTTTCCCGTCGACACCCGCCACGTCGAGCGTGACCCCAACCGGCGCATCGAGGAGGTGATGGCCGACACGGTGCTGCGGGCCCTGCGCGCCGATCCGGGCTCCGTCCTCGCGTTCCTCCCGGGCCAGGGCGAGATCCGCCGGGTCGCGACCCTCCTGGCCGACCGGGTCGGGGAGGACACCGACATCGCCCCCCTGTACGGCGCCCTGACGCCGGCCGAGCAGGACCGCGCCATCGCCCCCGCGGCACCGGGGCGGCGCAAAGTGGTGCTCGCCACCAGCATCGCCGAGACCTCCCTCACCATCGAGGGCGTACGCATCGTCGTGGATTCCGGCCTGTCGCGGGTGCCGGTCTACGAGCCCGGCCTCGGGCTGACCCGCCTCGTCACCGCCCGGGCCTCGCGCGCTTCCGTCGACCAGCGCCGGGGCCGCGCCGGCCGCACGGAACCGGGCGTGTGCCACCGCCTGTGGTCGGAGGCCGCGACCAACGCCCTCGAGCCGTTCGGACGCCCCGAGATCCTGGCCGCCGACCTCGCGGGCCTGCTCCTCGATTGCGCCGCCTGGGGTGTCGCCGACCCGACCACCCTCGGCTTCCTCGACACGCCGCCCGCCCCGGCACTGGCGGAAGCCCGCGCCATGCTCTCCGACCTCGCCGCCCTCGACGGCGATGGCCGCCTCACCCCCATGGGGCAGGCGCTCCGTGCCCTCCCCCTGCCCCCGCGCCTCGCCCGGATGGTGGTGGCGGCCGCCGCCCACGGACGGGCGCGCGAGGCGGCCGACCTCGCCGCCGTGCTGGTGGAGCGCGGGCTCGGCGGCGACGCCGTCGATCTGGGCGACCGGGTCGAGCGCTACGGCCGGGATCGCGGGCCCCGCGCCGGGGACATGCGCCGCCTCGCCCAAGGCTGGGCGAAGCAGGCCGGGACCTTCGCCGCCGAGGCCACGACCGCCTCCGCCGTCGATTTCTCCGAGCCCGGCCCCCTCCTGGCGCTGGCCTATCCCGACCGGGTGGCGCGGGCGCGGGGCCGCGACGGCGAGTTCGTCATGGCCAACGGCCGCGCCGGACGCCTCGATCCCGCCCTGGCGCTCGCCCGCGCACCGTTCCTCGTCGTGGCCGACATCACCGGCACCGCCGCGCAAAGCCGCATCCTCGCCGCCGCCCCCATCGGCCTCGACGCCCTCGAGGCGCTGTTCCCCGAGCGCATCGCCAGCACCGATCAGGTCACCTTCGACCGGAGCGCGCGCGCCCTGCGCGCCCGGGGGCTCCGGCGCCTCGGCACGCTGGTGCTGGGCGAGCGCATCCGGCCGGTGCCCCCCGATGAAGAATCCGCTGCCATCCTGGCCCGGGGTGTGGCCGAACTCGGGCTCGCCGCCTTGCCCTGGACGCCGGCCCTGTCGCAATGGCTCGCCCGCCTGCGCTTCCTGCGCGCGGCCGATTCAGCCTGGCCCGACCTGTCGGACGAGGCCCTCACGGCAACCATCGAGGCGTGGCTCGCGCCCGAGATCGTCGGGCGCCTCGGAGTCGATGCGATCACTCCGGACGATCTTGGCCGGGCGCTGCACGCTCTGCTGCCGTGGGACCTGCGCGCCCGCCTCGACACGGAAGCCCCGACCCATGTCGCGGTGCCGACGGGCTCGCGCATCGCCCTCGACTACGACGCCGAGGGCGGCCCGGTCCTGGCGGTGCGGGTGCAGGAGCTGTTCGGCCTGGAGCGCCACCCGTCCATCGCGGGCGGGCGCATTCCCCTGGTGCTGCACCTGCTCTCGCCGGCCTCGCGGCCGATCCAGATCACACGGGACCTGCCGGGCTTCTGGCGCGGCTCGTGGAGCGCCGTGCGCGCCGAGATGCGCGGGCGCTATCCCCGCCACCCCTGGCCGGAGGACCCCGTGGCCGAGCCGCCGACCCGGCGGGTGAAGCCGCGCGGCACATGAGGTTCTTCGGAATTCTCGCGCGTGCCTTCGATCCGCGCGGCCGCATGTCGGCGGGCGCTTACCGGCGCGTCTTCGTCCGGACGATCCTGTACGGGGCGGGCCTGCTTTGCCTCGCCATCTGGCTCGCCGGCCTCGGGGGCCGTGCGGCGGCGATCCTCACGGCGGCCACACTGCCCGTCGTCGGCCTCGCCATGCTCGCCGCCACCGCCCGGCGCCTGCACGACCGCGACCGTTCCGCCGGGTGGCTCGTCCCCTGGGGCCTCGCCCAGGCCGTCGGCTTCGCCCCCCTCAACCGGATGGTCGACACCACCCCGCTCCTCGTCATCGCCCTGCTGCTGGCGATGCTCGGATTCTCGGCCTGGTTTTTCGTCGAGACGCTCATGCGGCGCGGCTCCTCCGGCGCCAACCGCTTCGGGCCGCCGGACGATGCGGGTTAGGGCGCAAGCTGAGGGTCTCACCCCCCTACGCGGTGCGCGTAGGGTGACGGAACGCGGGCGCTCGTTTTTCGCGAGCGACGGCATTCCCCCTATCTCGCGGGCAGCGCGGGTCCCCTCCCCTTTCTGGAGGGGGAGTCCGGTCACGTCCCTTTCAGACGCCTCGCGGCGTGCGAAATCCAATGGTAGGCGGATGCGTGACCGAGGTAGCCTGGACGTGATGAGAGGACGCCAAGCCGTGACGAGGGGGCCGATCGTAGGCGGCTCACTGCCTGCGCCTCTTCAAGCAGTCCCGCCCAGCACGGCGCCGAGATAGACCTCCTCGACCTCGCAGAACGGCACCCCGTCCGGCGTCGCGAGGAGCGCCGCGATGGAGAACAGCGGCGCCGCGGCGGACGGCGGCGCGGCGGCGGCGTAGAGGGTACGGACCGCCAGGGTCCGGCGCATCGGCGCCAGGGCGTGGACCACCCGCCCGAACGGCACGTCCGTCTCCGCCAGGGCGTGGTTCATCGCCGGGGTCAGCCGGGCCGCGACGTACCAGTTGTCGGCGATCGAGAGCACGTGCGGGCCGCAGACGAGGCGCACCCGGCGATGGCGCGAGGGCGCGTCACCCGTCAGGGCGAGGCGGTGGCGCTGCGCGTCCGTGGGAGCGGTCTCGGGTCCGGGCAGGCGCTCCGCTCTGAGTTCGGCCCGCGACAGGCCACGGGCGGCGCACCACGCTTCAAGCACGGCGGTGGCGCTGGGTCCGGCGCGGAGGCGTTCGGTGAGGGTGGCGATCAGCGCAACGTGTGCCGGCAGCGTCATGAACGGGGGCGGCTCGGCATGGAACTCAATCGGGGCGATGCGGTGCCGGGGGCGGATCGCCCGGCTCACACCCGTGCCGTCCCGTCACGGCCGAACCGAAGACGCACATGACTCCGATGGAAAAAGCTGGCTGACGACGGACCGGACTGGTGGAGCCTAACGGGATCGAACCGATGACCTCTTCCATGCCATGGAAGCGCTCTCCCAGCTGAGCTAAGGCCCCACATCGTCTAGTCTGGTCGTCCGGGTTCAGGTTCATGGGAAACCTGATTGGTGGAGCCTAACGGGATCGAACCGATGACCTCTTCCATGCCATGGAAGCGCTCTCCCAGCTGAGCTAAGGCCCCACTTTGGTGCCACCGAACCCAACCCTGCGGTTGGTTTCGTGGGCGTTTCGACCGGCCTCCGCGGTGGCGGCCGGCGATGGCGGTTCTATATTCGGCCCCCGCTTGGGCCTCAACCCCCTTTCTCGCCGGCCGGCAAAGTTTTTTCCCGGCCGGTGCAGAAGTGGGGTCAGCTCTCTTCGTCGTTCTCGATGTCGCCGTCGATGAGATCGGCCACGTCGTCGTCGCCGGCATCCTCCTCCTCGAGGAAGGTGTCGTCGCTGTCCGCCGAATCGGAATCGCTGTCGTCCGTGGTGGTGTCGGTGTCTTCCTCGGCCGCCTCGACCTCGTCGAGGGAGACGATCTCGGGACCGCCCTTCTCGGCGTCGGTGTCCTCGTCGTCATCCGCCGGCACGGCGGCGGCGCGGGCGGCGAGCGCCGGGGCGGCGACGCGGCTGCTGGAGGCGATGGCCTGATAGATCGTCCCGCATTTCGGGCAGGTCGCCGGATCCTTATCGAGGTCGTAGAACTTGGCGCCGCAGCTCATGCATTGACGCTTCAAGCCGAGTTCCGGTCTGGCCACGGGCGAACCTCTAGATACACTTTTCGGGGAGGGGCCCCGTTAGTCGCGTGCAACGCGTCTGTCAAATACTGGCGTGGTCCTGCGGCGCGGTGCGGTTTTCCTGTCGCGATTCCCACGACGCCGGACGGCTCGGATGACGCGGCCCCGCCTGCGTGATAACCGGCCTGTCCATGAGCCGGATCGTCGATCCCGGCACCCGTGCGGCGGAGGGCGCCGATCCGGCCCCGGATCGGCCCCGAAGCCCCTGACGCCGAAAAGTCCTGTCCCCGTGTCACACGACCTTCCGCCCCAGCCCCTCACCGCCACGGCGGGCCTCGCCCTCCAGGGCTCCCTGCGCCCGCCGGGCGACAAGTCGATCTCCCACCGGGCGATGATCCTCGGCCTCCTCAGCATCGGCGAGACCCGGGTCGAGGGTCTGCTCGAAGGCGACGACGTCCTGCGCACCGCCGCCGCGGCGGAAGCCCTCGGCGCCACCGTCGAGCGCCTCGGCGAGGGCCGCTGGCGCATCGTCGGCGTCGGCCTCGGCGGCCTCACCGACCCGGCGGACGTGCTCGATTTCGGCAATGCCGGCACGGGCTCGCGCCTGATGATGGGTGTCGTCGGCGGCCAGCCCGTGACGGCGACGTTCGACGGCGACGCCTCCCTGCGCAAGCGCCCCATGCGCCGCATCCTCGATCCCCTGGTGCGCATGGGGACGGACGTCGTGAGCGAACGGGAGGGCGGGCGCGTGCCCCTCACCCTGCGGGGCCCGCGCGAGGCCATTCCCATCACGTACGAGACGCCGGTGGCCTCGGCGCAGATCAAGTCGGCGGTGCTCCTCGCCGGCCTCAACGCGCCCGGCATCACCACGGTGATCGAGGCGGCCGCCACCCGCGACCACACCGAGCGGATGCTGCGCCTGTTCGGCGCCCACGTGGAGGTCACGGCCCACGGTCCGGAGGGCCACGGCCGCACCATCGCGCTGACCGGCCAGCCCACCTTGCGCGGCACCGACGTGGTGGTGCCGGCCGATCCGTCCTCGGCGGCGTTCCCCCTTGTGGCGGCCCTCATCGTGCCGGGCTCGGAGGTCGTCATCGAGGGCGTGATGATGAACCCCCTCCGCACGGGCCTCATCACCACCCTGCTGGAGATGGGCGCCGACATCGAACGCCTGCGCGAGCGCGACGAGGGCGGCGAGACCGTGGCGGACCTGCGGGTGCGCGCGAGCCGCCTGACCGGCGTCGACGTACCGCCCGAGCGGGCGCCCGCGATGATCGACGAGTACCCGATCCTGGCGGTGGCCGCCGCTTTCGCCGAGGGCACCACCCGGATGAACGGCCTGCACGAGCTGCGGGTGAAGGAATCCGACCGCCTCGCGGCGGTGGCGGACGGCCTGAGCGCCAACGGCATCGCGTACGTCATCGAGGGCGACGACCTCGTGGTGCACGGCGACGGGAGCCCCCCGAAGGGCGGCGGCACCGTGGCGACCCACCTCGATCACCGCATCGCCATGGCGTTCCTCGTCCTCGGGCTCGCCACGCGCGAGCCCGTGACGGTGGATGACGGCGCCATGATCGCCACGAGCTTCCCGAGCTTCCTGCCGACCATGCAGGCACTCGGCGGACGGATCGCGTCATGAGCGACTTTCACGTGGGTGATATCCCCCTCGTCATCGCCATCGACGGCCCGGCGGCCTCCGGCAAAGGCACGCTGGCCAAGCGCATCGCCGCCCATTACGGCCTGCCCCACCTCGACACCGGCCTCCTCTACCGGGCGGTGGCGCTGACCGTGATCGACGCCGGCTACAAGCTCGACGACCACCAGGCCGCCGCGCGGGCCGCCGCCAGCCTCATCGCCGACCGCCTCGCGGATCCGCGCCTGCGCGAGCGCGCCATGGGCGAGGCCGCTTCGCGAATCTCCTCCGTGCCGGCGGTGCGCTCGGCGCTCCTCGCCTGGCAGCAGCGCTTCGCCGGCAACGCCGCCGGCGCGGTCCTCGACGGGCGCGACATCGGCACGGTGGTGTGCCCCCACGCGCGGGTGAAGCTGTTCATCACGGCGGCCCCCGAGGAGCGGGCACGCCGTCGCCACCTCGAACTCCAGCGCCGGGGCGAGACCACGAGCGTCGGGGCGATCCTCGCCGACATCGTCGCCCGCGACGCCCGCGACGCCCAGCGCTCCACCGCCCCCCTCAAGGCGGCGGCCGACGCCGTGCTCCTCGACACCACGGACCTCGACCCCGACGCCGCCTTCGCGGCGGCCCGCGACGTGATCGACCGCGCCCGGCCCCATTGAGGCGGGTCGCTATCGGCTGGGGGATGAAGTGGATCGGAGCGCGACGTGCCCTCGTCCCGCTGTCGTGAAGCGGAGGATCCGGTCAGTGGCAATGCCTTGCGTATCGCGCGAATGGCGCAAGTCCTCCTCTCCTTCCAGGAGAGGGGGTACCGTCATGCGCTATGCCCGCCGGATGCGGCTTTCGAAGACGTCGCAAACCGGTGTGTGATTTCGGAGCCGGCAAGGAACGCGCACGCGCGCTGTCCCCCCACCTTATCGGAGCCGTACCGGGGATCGGGTGATCCATCCGGCCCCCGGACTTCCTGAAAGGCCCCCTCAGCGCGCGGCGAAGTCCGCGAACGCGTCGTCCTTGGCCAGCCGCAGCAGGTTCTGCCCATAGGCGGTCTTGGCGAACAGGTTGCCGCGCGCGATGAGCTGCTCCTTGTCGATGAAGCCCTGGAGGTAGGCGATCTCCTCCAGGCAGGCGACCTGCAGGCCCTGGCGGTGCTGCAGGGTGCGGACGAACTCGGCCGCCTCCAGCAGGCTGTCGTGGGTGCCGGTGTCGAGCCAGGCGTAGCCGCGCGACATCCGCTCGACATGGAGCTGGCCGCGTTCGAGATAGGCCTGGTTGACGCTCGTGATCTCGAGTTCGCCGCGCGGCGACGGGGTCACGGCGGCGGCGATGTCGAGGACCTGGTTGTCGTAGAAGTACAGGCCGGTCACCGCCCAGGGGCTCTCGGGCTGGGTCGGCTTCTCGACGAGGCGCAAGGGGCGCCCCTCCTTGTCGAGGGTGACGACGCCGTAGGCCGCCGGATTGTCGACGTGGTAGGCGAACACCGTGGCGCCCGACGTGCGGGTGCGGGCGCGGGCGAGCAGCTCGCTCATGCCGTTGCCGAAGAACAGGTTGTCGCCGAGCACCAGGGCGACGTCGTCGGTTCCGACGAAGTCGCGGCCGATGACGAAGGCCTGGGCCAGGCCCTCGGGGCGCGGCTGGATCGCGTAGGAGAACTGCAGGCCGAACTGCTCGCCGGTGCCGAACAGGCGCTTGTAGTTGTCGAGGTGCTCAGGGCTGGAGATGATCAGGATCTCGCGGATGCCGGCGAGCATCAGCACCGAGACCGGGTAGTAGATCATCGGCTTGTCGTAGACCGGCAGCAGCTGCTTGTTGATCGACAGGGTGGCCGGGTGCAGGCGCGTGCCCGATCCGCCGGCGAGGACGATGCCCTTCATGCCCGTGTCTCCGTCTGGGTGTGGGCCGGCCCGATGAGCCGGTCGAGGATGTCGTCCAGGGCCTCGCCCCAGGGCCGCGGCGCGATGCCGTAGGCCGCGTCAAGGCTCGCCGTCGACAGGCGGGAATTGGCTGGGCGCCGGGCCGGCGTCGGGTAGGCGCTCGTCGGAATGCCGGTGACCGGGATCGACCGGCCGCCGCGCGCGGCCGAGCCCGCCACGATGGCTTGCGCGAAGCCGCGCCAAGTGGTCGAGCCGGCATTGACGCAGTGGAACGTGCCCGTCGGTGCGTCGGGCTCGGCGGCGAGCCGCAGGGCGATGCGGGCGCAGGTTTGCGCCAGATCCGTCGCCGAGGTCGGGCAGCCGTGCTGGTCGTCCACCACGGTGAGCGCGTCGCGCTCGGCCGAGAGCCGCAGCATGGTCTTCACGAAGTTGCCCCGGTGCGGGCTCACCACCCAGGCCGTGCGCAGGATGACGTGGCGCGGGTTGGCCGTGCGCACCGCCATCTCGCCAGCCGCCTTGCTGGCGCCGTAGACGCTGCGCGGGTTCACGGGGGCGTCGGGCAGGTAATCCCCCTCCCCTTCCCCGTCGAAGACGTAATCCGTCGAGACGTGGACGAGGGGGATGCCGCGCGCCCGCGTCGCGGCGGCGAGGATCGCCGGCGCGAGGGCGTTGAGGCGCCAAGCCGCGACCACGTCGGCTTCGGCCTTGTCCACGGCGGTGTAGGCCGCCGTGTTGATCACGGCCGCGTAGGTTTTCGTATCGAAGACGCGGGCCACCGCATCCGCATCGGTGATGTCGAGGGCTGCGCGGTCAGGCGCGTCGACCCGCACGCCGTCCGGCCAAGCATGGGCCCGCAGCTCGGTGCCGACCTGACCGGCGCCGCCGAGGATCAGGATATCCACTTAGGAGGCCTTCGTCGCGGACGCCTGCGCGCCGCCGAGGCCGAGGCGCTCGCCGCTGTAGCGGCCCTCACGGATCGGGCGCCACCACGCCTCGTTGTCGAGGTACCACTTCACGGTCTCTTCGAGCGCCGTCTCGAAGTTCTTCGTCGGCGCCCACGCGACCTCGGCCTCCGCCTTCGACGGGTCGATGGCGTAGCGGCGGTCGTGGCCCGGACGGTCGGCCACGTAGGTGATCAGGCGGTCGTGCGGGGCGTGCTCGGGGCGCAGGCGGTCGAAGGCGGCGCACAGCCCCTTCACCACCGCGAGGTTGTTGCGCACGGAGCGCCCGCCGAGCAGGTAGGTCTCGCCGAGCCGGCCGTTCTTCAGCACCGCCACGAGGCCCTTGGCGTGGTCCTCGACGTGGATCCAGTCGCGCTCGTTCAACCCGTCGCCGTAGACGGGGAGGTTCTTCCCCTCCAGCGCATTGAGGATCATCAGCGGGATGAGCTTCTCGGGGAAGTGCCGCGGCCCGTAATTGTTCGAGCAGTTCGTGATGAGCACCGGCAGGCCATAGGTCTCGTGCCAGGCGCGGGCGAGATGGTCGGAGGCCGCTTTCGAGGCCGAGTAGGGCGAGCGCGGGTCGTAGCGGCTCTCCTCGGTGAAGAACCCGTCGGGCGGGAGCGAGCCGTAGACCTCGTCCGTGGAGACGTGGAGGAAGCGGAACGCCGCCTTCGCGTCGCCGGAGAGTCCGTCCCAGTAGGTGCGGGCGCCGTCGAGCATCACCTGGGTGCCGACCACGTTGGTGCGGATGAACGCGCCCGGATCGGTGATGGAGCGGTCGACATGGCTCTCGGCGGCCAGATGCATCACCGCGTCGGGCTTGAACTCGGCATAGAGCGCGTGGACGGCCGAAGGATCGCAAATGTCGGCCTCGGCGAAGCGATGGCGGGAGTCCTCGGCCAGGGGCTGCAGGGAGATCGGGTTCGCCGCATAGGTCAGGGCGTCGAGGGTGAGGACGTCGTGCCCGAGATCCTGAACCAGATGCAGGACGAGGGCGGAACCGATGAAGCCGCAGCCGCCGGTGACCAGGATGCGCATGCGTGTCTTCTCCCTCGAACCCTTGGTATCAAATGTTCAGAACGCGGCGCCGAGATCCGCGAAACGCGGGGCGGCGCGGTCCTTGTCCGACAGCACGGCGCCGGCCTCGTCCACGGGCCAGGCGATGGCGAGATCGGGGTCGTTCCAGACGAGGTTGCGGTCGTGCGCCGCGCTGTAATAGGCGCTGACCTTGTAGGCCACCATGGTGTCCGGCTCCAGGGTGCAGAAGCCGTGGGCGAAGCCGGCCGGCACGTAGAGCTGCTCGCCGCCCTTCGCGTCGAGGGTCACGGCGACGTGGCGGCCGTAGGTCGGGCTGTCGCGGCGCAGATCCACGGCGACGTCGAGGATCGAGCCCGCCAGCACCCGCACTAGCTTGGCCTGCGCCGCCGGGGCGAGCTGGAAGTGAAGGCCCCGCACGGTGCCGACCTGGGCCGAGAACGACTGGTTGTCCTGCACGAACGCCACGTCGATCCCGCCGGCCGCGAGGGTATCGACACGAAAGGTCTCCGAGAACCAGCCCCGGTCGTCGCCGAAGCGGTTGGGAACGACGCGCTTGACCGCCGCGATCTCCGTCTCGATCACCCGCATGGTGGATTGATCCCTGGGAACACCCGAAAATTCGAACCGTCTAGGCCGGGGTTCTCGCCGGGTTGTCAAGGCTGAGACACGACTTGGCGGCCCTGCCGGGCGCCTTCGGGGGTCGTTTGGGGCGTCGCTCGGGGGGGCACTCGGGCGGTCGCTTGCGGCGGTCGTGGACCGTGCGCTATGCCGCCCGACCGCGCGGGACACTTCAGGGAGACAGCGCATATGATCACGCAGAATCGGACGGCCCGCGCCCTCGCGGGCACCCTCCTGCTCCTCGGGCTCGCCGGCCCGGCCGCCGCCGAGAAGGGTCCCGACGCCACCGGCCTGTGGCTGACGGAGACGGGCGGCTCCAAGGTCCGCATCGCCCGCTGCGGCCAGGGCTATTGCGGCACCCTCGCCAGCGTCTCCGGCCCCGGCCTCGACGCCCAGAACCCCGACGTGTCCCTGCGGACCCGCAGCCTCATCGGCGTGCGGATCATGACCGCCGACCGGGCCAAGGGCGACGGTTACGAAGGCTCGCTCTACAACCCCAAGGACGGCAAGACCTACGCCGGCAGCCTCGTCCTCAAGGGCCCGGACGTCGTCGAGGTCCAGGGCTGCGTCCTGAGCGTCTTGTGCAAGAGCCAGACCTGGAAGCGGGTGAACTGAGGCGATCGGGGGCGATTCCATGCGGTTGGCGGGAAAGACCTGCGTCGTCACGGGCGCCGCCCGGGGCATCGGGCGGGCGATCGCGGAGGCGTTCGGGCGCGAGGGCGCGACCGTTATCGCGACGGATGCGGACGCGGCGGCCCTCGCCGACCTGGAAGCCGCCCTCGGCTGCCGGACCTTCCCCCTCGACGTACGGTCGGAGGAGGCCTGGGACGCCCTGGAGCGGTTCGCCCCCGCCGTCGACGTGGTGGTGAACAACGCCGGCGTCACGGGGTTCGAGGACGGGATGGTCGCGCACGATCCCGAACACGCCACCCTCGCCGACTGGCGCGCGGTCCACGCGGTCAACCTCGACGGCACCTTTCTCGGCTGCCGCTACGCCATCCGGGCCATGAAGGCGCGGAGCGCAGGCTCCATCGTCAATATCGCCTCGCGCTCCGGCCTCGTCGGCATCCCTGGGGCCGCCGCCTACGCGTCCTCGAAGGCCGCCATCCGCAACCACACCAAGACCGTGGCGCTCTATTGCGCCCAGCAGGGCTGGACCATCCGCTGCAACGCGATCCATCCGGCCGCGATCCTCACCGGAATGTGGGAGCCGATGCTCGGCACCGGACCCGACCGGCAGGCCCGGATGGACGCCCTCGTTGCCGACACGCCCCTGCGCCGGTTCGGCCGCCCCGACGAGGTCGCGGCTGTCGCTTTGATGCTCGCCTCCGACGAGGCCACCTACATCACCGGCGCGGACATCACCCTCGACGGCGGCCTTCTGGCCGGATCGGCGGCGGTGCCGGGCTAGGGGGGCGCCGAGCCGTCCCCGCACGCTTCCCGGCGGAAGGGTCCGGCCCATCGCGTCGAACGGCCGGACCGTGGGACGCCTCGCCGAAGGTCTTTACCATTCGGTTTTCCAGCACCGATCTGTACATGAGCGACAGAGCATCGCTCTCCAGCGTGAAGGCCTTGTTCGGTTTCGGTAACGCCCTCGTCGCGTGCGAACAGAAGCTCGCGCAAGGCTTCGAGCATATCCAGCAGGTGATCGACCGGGAGTACGGCGCCGGGATGGGCGACCGCGTGTCCCGGGATATCGGCCGGACGCAGACCCGCGATCTCAGCGGCGGCATCAAGCGCTCCGATCTCGGCCTCATCGGACGGACTGCGGACCGGCTCACGCAGAACATGCTCAATGCAGCGCTCACGGACCGCAACATCGGCGGACTGCAGGGCCACCGGCCCGACTACGATAAGATGCCGGCGTTCTTCGACGCGCATTTCGCGGTGGCGACCGACCCCAAATTCCGGGGAAGTACGCTGCGGAATCGAACGTCGAGGTTTACGGGAGCGCGCTCGCCAGGAACGTGCTGAACCGCGTCGGGCAGAACGGAACGATCAGCCAGTCCGATTTCGACGACCTGTCCAAGGCGTTCGGACCCTACGACAAGAGTTTCAATCCCACCATGCCGGATTGTCCGGCGCCCTCGCCGCTCGGCGGGCATCTGGTCGGGCCGGCGAACGAGGCGCGCCTGAACGAACTGACGCAGGCGGTCTGTGAGCGTTTCTGCAAGCTGACGCCTGCTCTTGCCGTCAATTTGCGCAGCCAGCAATTCTCCAAGATCCAGACGACGTTTGCGCAAGCGAACACCTCCGCGAACCGCATCACCGCGACGACCGGGCCGTCCAGGGTCTCGACGCACCGCACCCGCGGATCCGGCCGATCCGAGACTCGGGTCAGAAGTCGACGCCGAAGCGGACCCGTAGGTTGTGACGGGCGAACTGGGTGAGGTTGAAGGCGCGGTCGGCGAAGTCGGGGGCGCGGTCGTGGCCGGAGACCTGGGCGGAGTAGGCGACGGTCAGGAAGCCCTTTTCCCTGACCTGCACGTGCAGCACAGGGCCGACGAAAACCGCTCGCCCGAGGAACCGGTTCAGGAACGACCCGTCATAGGCACGCATGACCCGGATTTCGGGGCCGAGGAAGACGCTGTTCGTCGCCCGCGCCATCAGCGTTCCCGACAGGGAGAGGGTCGAGGATCGGTCGGTGTCGCCGGAGCCCTTGAGGCGCGCGACGGAGGGATCGTAGATCACGTTCGCACCGGCCCACAGCTTACCCGGAATCAGGCGCGCATCCGCCATGAGCCGGGTGTCCATGCTGAACACGTCGGCGCCCTGCCCCTCGATGGGCGTCACCCGCGAATACAGCGGCTCCGCCTGCAGGGCGATGCCGAACGGATGGTCGTCCGTCCGCTTGAGAAACTGATACTTGAACTCCAGTGAGCCGCCGTTGACGAGGCCGAAGGTCTTGTCCGGCACGCCGACGATGTTGCGGCTGTCCCGCGCGTCGAATTGCAGGCCGGGCTCGATGCTGAAATCGTCGGTCGGATCGTACTGGTAGCTGACGATGGGTTCGCTGGCGCGATAGGCCGACGAGCCCGGCCCCGCCCGGCGCTTGCTGAAGCGGCCGATCGCGTCGACCACCACCTCCTGCTCGCCGGCCTTGCCGGTGTCGGTTCCTTCCGTGAAGCCGAACAGGTTCTCGGTGTCGATCGTGTCGGGCGCGCTGCCCGTGCCCGCCTCCTGGTAGTCTTTGCCGGACGCGGACGGAATCGGTCCGGCCAGGGCGGATCCGGCGACGAGGAGGACCGAGAGCCGGGCCGCCCGGCGGACGCGATGCCAGGCTTGCCGAATGGGAACGGGTCGTGACGGGAGCATCCCGCACGCTATCCTGCCGCGTCGCGTCCTGGCTGGTGCGCGAAAGCCACACAGGCCTTCGTCCCTCGCGTGCGGTCGGACGGCGCTGGATTAAAACACTTCCGGCCGCATCGCCCGGTTGTGTCCTGCGTCACGGCTTCGCCGATGCAGCAGGATCAGGCCACCGGCCAGACCCAGCAACGTGAGGCCGATGGCGGCCTGAAAGGCCTGCCAGATCCGTGGCGTGTAGATCCCCTGTGCCGCGTCGAATCCGTAGCACAGCAGCCGGACGCGATCGCCGAGCGTGCCGATCCGGCCTTCTCCCGCCTCCACGAGGGCGAGGCGCAGGCTGTCCGCCGTCACGGTGAGGCTCGACAGGACGCGCGACACCCGCCCGTCGCCGGTCAGCGACACGAAGGCGGCCGGGTGGACGATGGCGCCGTGCACGGTATCGGGCACCGACGTGTAGCCGATCGCTTCGGTCAAGCGCGCGACCGCCTCGGGCGGCCCCGTCACGGTGGTGACCGCCTCGGCCAGCGCCCCGTCGATGCCGGCCGTCACGGACGTCCGGGCCTCGTCGCGCGGACCGAGGCCGATGACGACGAGCCGGACATCCCGGCCTGGGCGCAGGCCGGTTCCCATCAGAGCCCCGGACAGGATCGCGAGGGTCGGCGCGCAGATCACCCGGCAGTTCGGGTCGATGGGCACCAGGAGGGTCGGGCGGCCGTCGAGGGCGGCGGCGACCGTGACGGCTTGGCCCCCATCGGTCCGGAGTTCGAGGTCCAGCGGCACTCGAGCCCCTGGGGGCGGCGCGAGGCCGACGCGCGCGAGGTCGAGCCGGGTGAGGTCCGCCGAGGCCGGCGACGGGAAGGCCGGTGCCGCCACGACCAGGGTGGCGAGACAGGGCCGGATGGCTCGGGATACCCGCGAGCGGACCCCAGGCTGCGGGCGCCGCATCATCCTTCCGCCAACCGGGCGAACACGTCCGCGAGGGTGAGGGTGAACAGGATCGCCAGCCAGAACAGACCGCAGGCCGCGGTGAGCCGGTCGAGGGCATTCGCCGTATCGAGGCGCATGAACGGCACCGCGACGAGGAGCGCCTGGGTGCCGGCGATGCCGAACGCGAGGGCGGCGTTCCAGGGGCCGAGGGGTCGGTAGGCCAGCAGGACCGAGACGGCGAGGAGCGCGACGAGGCCGAGCCAGACCGGTACGGTGCGCAGGAGAATGGAGCGGAGGGTGGGGGCCTCGCTCATCCGGCGCGCCCCACGAGGTAGAGGGCGGGGTAGAGGACGATCCACACCATGTCGACGAAGCCCCAGTACAGCAGCGCCACCTCGACCTGCGGACTCGTGGCGAGGAAGTCCGGCGCGCGCCAGCCCTTCCACGCCAGCCGCGTCACCAGGCCGATGCCGATGGCGAGGTGGATTCCGTGCACCGCCGTGGCGAACCAGTAGAAGCCGAAGAACAGCTGCGTCGGCCGGTCCGCGAGCTTGAAGCCCGGTCCGGGCACCAGATTTTCCCGGATGTCCTCGCGGTATTCGAAGCCCTTCACGATCAGGAAAGCGAGGCCGAGGCCCGCCGTGAGCAAGAGGCAGACGAGGACCAGACGGCGCAGGGCCGGCACCTCCGCGGCCCGCGCGGCGATGGCCGCGAGCAAACCGCTCGTCAGCAGCAGGGCGGTGTTCGCCGTCCCGTAGACGATGTTGGTCTCGCGCGCCGCCGCCGCGACCGCCTCGGGATGCTCGGCCCTGAGGGCGGCGTAGAACAGGAACAGCGCCCCGAAAAACAGGACTTCGCTGGCGATGAAGATCCACATGCCGAAGGAGGCCCCGGCCCGCTGCCGCGCGAGGGCGTCGGCGGGCGCGAAACCGAGGTCGTGCCAAGGTTCGCGCAACGACGGGGCAGACTCGCGCAGCAAGGGGGCAGGTTCGCGCAGCGGAGGAGACGGCTCGCGCAGCGCGGGGGAGGGCTCGCCGGTCGCCGTCATGCCTGGGATTCCTGCGTCGGCAGATGCGGCTGGTCCTGCGTCGGCGGGCTCCCGGCCGGGTGGTAATCGTAGGGCGGCCCGAGGACGGCGACACGGCCGAGGAAGTTGTCGCGGGGCGGCGGCGACGTGGTCCGCCATTCGAGGCCGGTGGCGTTCCATGGGTCGTTGCGGGCGCGGGCGCCGAAGAACACCGACCAGGTGAGGTAGCCCAGCGGCATCAGGTAGGCGACGGCGAGGACGGCCGCGCCCGAGGACGAGAGCACGTTCCAGACCTGGAATTCCGGCGGATAGACGTGGTAGCGCCGCGGCATGCCGAGATACCCGGCGATGAATTGCGGGAAGAACGTCAGGTTGAAGCCGAAGAACATCAGGATCGCGGCGAACTTCGCCCAGGTCTCCGGGTACATCCGCCCGGTGATCTTCGGCCACCACAGGTGCAGCCCGGCGAAGTAGGCCGACACCGAGGCGCCGACCATGATGTAGTGGAAGTGGGCGACGACGAAGTAAGTGTCCTGCACGTGCACGTCGATGGGGATCGAGGCGAGGAACAGGCCCGTCAGGCCCCCCACCGTGAACAGGCCGAGGAAGCCGAGGGCGTAGAGCATCGGCGATTCGAAGCCGATCTGGCCGCGATACAGGGTGGCGGTCCAGTTGAAGACCTTGATGGCCGACGGCACGGCGACGATGAACGACAGGAACGAGAACAGCAGCGCCGCGTAGGGCGACATGCCCGAGGTGAACATGTGATGGCCCCAGGTGAAGAAGCCGATCACCGCGATGGCCACCAGGGCGTAGACCATGAAGGTGTAGCCGAAGACGACCCGCCGCGAGAAGCAGGTGATCACCTCGGAGATCACCCCCATCGCCGGCAGGATCATGATGTACACCGCCGGGTGCGAGTAGAACCAGAACAGGTGCTGGAACAGGATCGGGTCGCCGCCCCGTGCCGGATCGAAGATCGGCAGGCCGAAGGCCCGCTCGGCAAGCACGAGGAGCAGCGTGAGGGCGAGGACCGGCGTCGCCAGGACGAAGATCAGGCTCGTGGTGTACATGGCCCACACGAACAGCGGCAGGCGGAACCAGGTCATGCCGGGCGCCCGCAGCAGGTGCACGGTGGCGATGAAGTTGACGCCCGTGGCGATGGTCGAGAACCCGGCGACGAACACGCCGAGCACCGCCACGGAGACGGCGGTGTCGGAGAACACCGTCGCGTAGGGGACGTAGAAGGTCCACCCCGTGTCGATCCCGCCCGCCAGCACGGCGACGGCGGCCAGGAGCCCGCCGCCGAGGTTGAGGTACCAGCTCACGAGGTTGAGTTTGGGAAACGCGAGGTCGCGGGCGCCGATCATCAGCGGCAGGAGGAAGTTGCCGAAGGTGGTGGGGATCGACGGGATGAGGAAGAACCACACCATGATCACGCCGTGGAGCGTGAACAGCTTGTTGTAGGTGTCCGACCCGACGAAATCGGCTTCCGGCGTGAACAGTTCGAGGCGCACGGCCGTGGCCGCCGCGCCGCCGAGGAAGAAGAACAGCGTGATCGACAGGCCGTACAGGATGGCGATGCGCTTGTGGTCGGTGGTGGTCAGCCACGAACCGAGGGTGTGGCCGGCCGCGAGGTAGCTCTCCGGCAGGCCCAGCGCGAGCTCGTCCGGGTCCGCCAGGGCCGTGGGGCTTTGAGCGATGTGGGGGCTCATCTGCGCGCTCGCGGACGGGGAGGGCGGGGATCGACGACGGGGCGGGTCACGGGCCCACCGCCGGTCCGGCGGGGGCCGGCGTGTCCGCGACGGGCGCGCCCGGCACCATGGCGGGGCTGCGCTCGCGGGCGGACCCCGGCACGCGGGAGGAGAGCGGCGGCACGCCGGGGCTGCGCACGGTGCGGGGGCCGGCCCCGAGGGCGCGGAGATAGGCGGTGAGTTCCTGCACCTCTCCGTCCGTCAGTAGGCCCGCGTAGCTCGGCATGATCGGCGCGTAACCGGCGGCGATGTCGCGCGCGGGCTGGAGGATCGAATCGCGGATATAGGCCGCATCCACCGTGACGGTGCGACCGCCTTCGAGGGGAATGGTCTTGCCCCAGAGGCCGGCGAGGTCCGGCGCGTGGATCGTGGAGCCCGGTGCGTGGCACCCGGCGCAGCCGCGCTCGGTGAACAGGCGCTCGCCCGCATGGGCGAGGTCGTCGCCCTCGGGCTGGGCCGAGAGCCACGCCGCGTAATCCTGCGGCTCCATCACGATGACGCGGCCGAGCATGCGCGAGTGGTCGGTGCCGCAGAACTCCGTGCACATGAGGTGGAAGGTGCCGGTCTTGGTGGCCTGGAACCAGGTCTCGGTCTGGCGGCCCGGCACGGCGTCGCGCTTCAGGCGGAAGGCCGGGATGTAGAACGAATGGATCACGTCCTGCGAGGTCAGCATCAGCCGCACGGGCGCGCCCACGGGCACGTGCAGCTCGTTGATCTCGCGGGCGCCGTTGGAGGCCTGCGTCTTCCACATCCACTGGTTGGCGACGACGTGGATCTCGATGGCGTCCTTCGGTGGAGTGTAGGCGCCGATCTCGGCCGAGGCCGCCCACCAGAAGATGAACAGGAACACGAACAGGGTGGCGGCGGTCCAGCCGATCTCGAACTCGCGCGACACGACGCTCGGCAGGGCGCCGCGATCGGCCTTCGAGCCGCGCCGGAACCGGATCGCGAAGGTGACGACGAGGCCGACCACCACGAGGACGATGGCGGCCGAGATCACCGTCAGGCCGAAGAAGATCGCGTCGACCTTGGCGGCCTGCGTCGAGGCGGCTTCGGGCATGAGCCACGCGGGCACGAAACGCTGCATCATGGGGCGCCCCCGCCGGCGGGACCGGACGCCGCGGCGGCGCCGGGGCTCCCCCGTGGCGCCGGGAGCGCGCTGACCGCGCCGCCGCGGCTTCCGAGGCTGGGCCAGCGTTCGGGCTGGACCGGCGCGGCGTAGGCGGTCGTGCCCCGATCGGCGAGGCGGCGCATGGCCTCCCCGATGGGCATCCGGGCGATGCCGCGGTCGCGGTCGACCCACCCGTAGCCCTCCAGCCGGTGACGCTGATCGGCGAGGAACCGCGCGAGGTCGCCGCCGGGATTCTGCTGGAGCTGCGGCCCGGGAAACGCGCGGGGGGCCTGAGCGACCGGTCCCGGCACCTCGCTCCGGTAGTACAGCCACAGGCCGGCCAGCGACGCCCCGACGAACACCACGATGCCGAGGCCCGTGAGCAGCACCGGCTTCAGGGCGATGCCCGGCGCCTCGAGGCCGGGATCGGCGTGATCCGCGACGTCGTCGTGGATGCGGTCGCGCGACGGCTCAGGCATGGGCTCAGGCATGGGCTCAGGCATGCCGGCTCTCCGGCGCGGAGGCGTCGGCGAAGGTGCGCGCGGTGAATCGCGCGGCGCGGCGCGACAGCAGGGCCAGAACGGCGAGGCCCGCGAGCCCGGCCGCCGCGGCGGCACCGGCCCCGTCGCCGTAGGCCGGCAGGAGCGTCCAGGCGAGGTGGAGGGCGAGGCCCACGAGGACGAGGACGCCCACCGCCCGCAACAGGGCCGCGCTGCGGCGCACGGCAGAAAAGAGCAGCATCCCGAACGGGACGAGGCCGCCGGCCACGAAGGCGGCGAGCAGCACCGCCCGCCAGGTGCCCTCGCCACGCTTCAGGTACCACGCGGCCTTCGACGGCAGGTCGCCGTACCACGCCACCACGTAGGCCATCAGGCCCATGTAGAGGACGCCCAGGAGGGTCGCGAGAATGAGCTGGGCGAGGTCGCCCGTCCGCTGTCCGTCGCGGCCGGGCACGCCCACCAGGGCCGCCCACGCGAGGGCGGCGAGCATCTGGTGCAGAGCGATGTCGGCGGCGAACGCGGAGGAGACGTAGGCAGGCTCGACGGACAGGATCCAGTCCACGGCGACGAGGCTGAGGCTGAACCCGTAGAAGGCGAGGCCGAGGCCGGCCACCAGCCGGGTGCAGCGCCCCGTTAGGACCAGGAGGGCGAGGCCCGACCAGCCCGCGAGCGCGAGGCCGGCCCGCAGATCGAACGCCGCCGGATTGAGGTAGAGGCGCGCGACATCCGCCTTCACGCGCCCCGGATCGGCCGCCCAGGGGTAGAGGGCCGGCAGGGTAGCGGCGATGCCGAGGAACGTCAGGGCGGCCAGGGGCACCAGGGCGGTGGCGGGCCGCAGGGCGGGAGCGAGAGCGTCGCCCCACCGGCCGCCCGTGACGGCGTGGATCATCACCCAGACGAGGCTGCCGACGGGGATCATGCTCCAGACGATCCAGGCGAGGAGCCAGCCCCGCGCCAGGGCGTCGGCGATCGACGGCGCGCCCGTCATGGCAGCGCCTCCGCGAGACCCGGCACGTCGGCGACGCGGGCGCCCTGACCGAGTTGCAGGGCGCGGATATAGGCGGCGATGGCCCAGCGATCCCGCGGCTCGACGCGGGCGGCGTAGGAATACATCACGCCGTAGCCCTCGGTGATCACGGCGACGAGGTAGCCCGCCGGCGCCGCCCGCAGGCGGTCCTCGTGGAAGGAGGGCGGGGCGGGAAAGCCGCGCTGGACGATCATTCCGTCGCCGTGGCCGGTATAGCCGTGGCAGGGCGTACAGATGGCGTCGTAGCGCGCCCGGCCCCGCCGCAGCAGGGCGGCGTCGACGGGGGGCGCATCGCGCAAGGCCGCCTCGGCCGCGAGATCGCCCTGCGCCACGGTGCCGTCCGGGGGTGTCCGGGCCTCGGCACCGTCGGCGAACAGGGCCGCCTTGCCGTAGACCCGATAGCGCTTCTGGACCCGCATCGACTGGTCGTCGCAGGCCACGAGCGGCAGCAGGAGCGCGAGGACGCCGAGTCCCACGCGGAGCGGGCGGCGCGCGTCTCGGGACCGCCTCATGAGTGCATCTCCGACACCAAGCGGGCGCCCGCCCCTTCGAGCAGCACGCGGAGGGCGCGCGGATCGTCCTTCGGGGCGATGAGGAGCAGGAAGCGGTCCTGGCTCGCCCGCTCGAATTGCGGCATCGCGTGCAGCGGATGGTGCAGGCGCGGCAGGCCGCAGGCGGACAGCATGGCGACGAAGCCCGCCAGGGCGGCGGCGAGGATTCCGACCTCGAACGGCACGAGGAGGAAGACCGGCCAGGAATGCAGGGGCCGCCCGCCGGAATTCAGCGGGTAGGCGTGGACCGCGCTGTACCATTGCAGGGCGTACATCAGCCCCGCCGCGCCGAAGCCCGCCATCGCCATGGCGGGCCGGACCCATCGGCGCGTGGGCGCGAACAATCCGGCAAGATCCTCCACGGGGAAGGGCGTGAAGGCGTCGACGGGGCTGTGGCCGTCGGCATGGCCGAGGCGGGTCGCCCGCAGTAAGGCCTCGGCCGTCTCGAACTCGGCGAGGAGGTGGGGGCGGGACCCGCTCATGCGGCGCCCGCGCGGTGGCTGAGCTGGCGGACCTCGTGCATCGACACGAGGGGCAGCAGGCGCGCCAGGACGAGGAAGCCGAGGACGAACAACCCGAGGGGGCCGAATAGGATCGCGAGGTCGTAGAGGCTGATCTGGTAGGTCCGCCACAGGCTGACGGCGTAGCCGCGCGCGAGGGTGTTCCAGACGATGAGGATGCGCTCGAGCCACATCCCGACGTTGATCAGGATCGCGAGGGCGGCGAGGGCCCACAGGTCGACCCGCACGGCGGGGAACCACAGGGCCTGCGGGGCGAGGCAGTTGCAGAACAGCAGCGCGGCGTAGAGCCAGCGGTAATCGCCGGTGAAGAAATAGCCCACCACCGTCCTGTCGGCGTGCTCGCCGCCGTACCAGGCCATGAACCACTCGGTGGCGTAGGAGAACGTCATCACGATGCTGGCGAACAGCATCACCTTCGCCATGGCGTCGAAATGCGCCCGCGTGATCATCGCCTGGAGGTTCAGGCCCCAGCGAATGGCGATGGCCAGCACCACCACCATGGCGAAGCCCGAATACATCGCCCCGACGACGAAGTAGGGCGGGAAGAGGCTCTCCTGCCAGCCGGGCATCAGGCTCGCGGCGAAGTCGAGGCCGACGATGGAATGGACCGAGCAGACGAGGGGGATCGCCAGGGCCGCCATGGTCATGTGGAAGGTCTCGTAGACCTGCCAGTGCCGGGCCGAGCCGCGCCAGCCGAGCGCCAGGGCGCCGTAGATCACCTGGCCCGGCCGCGTGGTGGCCCGATCGCGCAGGGTGGCGAGGTCGGGCAGCAGGCCGGTGAACCAGAAGACGAGGGAGAACAGCAGGTAGCTGAGGATCGCCCAGAAATCCCAGACCAGGGCCGAGCGCCATTGTGGCCACAGGTCCATGGTGTTCGGGTAGGGCGCCAGCCAATAGGCGTAGAGCGGTCGGCCGAGGTGGATGATCGGGAACAGGCCCGCGATGGCGGCGGCCAGCAGGGTCATGGCCTCGGCGAAGCGGTTGATGGAGGCGCGCCAGTGCTGGCGCGTCAGCAGCAGCATCGAGGAGATCAGCGTTCCGGCGTTGCCGATGCCGATCCACCAGACGTAATTCGCGATGGAGACGCCCCACACCACCGTGGTGTTCACGCCCGACAGGCCGATGCCCACGGTGAGCACCGCCCCGATGGCGAAGAGCGTCAGCAGCACGAAGGGCAGGACGCAGAGCAAGGCGACGAACCACGCCTTGCCGGGACCGCGCTTCTGGATCGGATCGGCGACGGCGGCCGTGATCTCGGCGTCGCCGAGGCGCGCGGGCGCGATCCAGCTTTGGTGCTGCCCAACCCCGCTCACGTGTGGTCCTCCGCCCAATCGGGATTCGGCGCGCGCAGATTGGCCAGGTAGGTGGTGCGCGGGCGGGTGTTGAGCTCTTCCAGCAGCGCGTAGTGGCGCGGGTCCGCCCGCAGGGCCGAGACCGGGTTGCCCGGCCGGGCGAGGTCGCTGAAGGTGATCGCACGGGTGGGGCAGGCCGATTGGCAGGCGGTGACCACGTCGTTCATGGCGCGGCCGTCCCGCTCGGCCCCCTGCCGCTCCGTGGCGATGCGCTGGACGCAGTAGGTGCATTTCTCCATGACGCCGCGCGCCCGCACGGTGACGTTGGGGTTGCGCTGCGCCCGGATCGGCTCGGCGTCGAGGTTGGCGTATTCCTGACCGTCGGCGTAGCCGAAGAAGTTGAAGCGGCGGACCTTGTAGGGGCAGTTCGCCTGACAGAAGCGGGTGCCGACGCAGCGGTTGTAGACCTGCAGGTTCAGGCCCTCGCCATCATGCACCGAGGCCGCCACCGGGCAGACCGGCTCGCATGGCGCGTGCTCGCAATGCATGCACGGCACGGGCTGGAACCCGGCCTTCACCGCCTCGGGCGTGCCGGCATCGTAGAGGTCGATGCGCAGCCAGTGCATCATCCGGCCCCGCGCGATCTCCTCCGGGCCGACCACCGGGACGTTGTTCTCCGACTGGCAGGCGACCACGCAGGCGTTGCAGCCGATGCAGGCATTCGTGTCGATGGCCATGGCCCAGGCATGGCCATCGGCATCCCCGGTCCAGGCCTCGATGAGCGACGGCTGGTCGGCGCCGATTCCCTTCGGCGTGGCGGTCGCGAGGTCGGCGAGATCGATTTGCCGGAAGAGCTTCGCGGTCTCGCCCTCGACCTGCACGTAATTCTGCGTCCGCAGCACCGCGCCGGTGCGGCCCGTGGCGGCGAGGTCGACGGGCGTGACGAGCCAGCGCTCGGCCCGGGACACGAGGCGGTAGGCATCCGCCCCGATGCCGTTGCCGATGGCCCCGGCGCGAGCGCGGCCGGACCCGAGGGTGAGCACGCCGACGCCGTCGGCCACGCCGGATTCGACGGCGACGGGCACCTCGACGGTCCGCCCCGGCACGCTCAGGCGCACCACGTCGCCGGCCCCGACGCCCCGCCGGTCCGCCTCGCCGCGCGACAGGGCGAGGGCGTTGCCCCAGACCTGCTTCGAGATCGGCTTCGGGCATTCCTGAAGCCAGGCGTTGTTGGAAAACCGCCCGTCCCACAGGCACGGATCGGGGCGCAGTTCGACGGTGAAGCCGGCCCCCATCCGGGGCGGCAAGCTCGGCGGCGCGGAATCCGCCACCGTGATCGCCGCCGCCGCGCTGCCGGCGATCACACCGTCGTGCAGGCTCTGGCGCCACCATGCCTCGAACGCCGCCGCCTCGCGGGCCGGCCGGCTTTCGCGCCAAGTCTCGCTCCAGGTCTCGTGCCAAGTCTCGCGCACGAGGTCGTAGCCCGACCGGGCCGGGGACTCGCCGAACAAGGCCACGATCTCGTGGATCGAGCGGGCGCCGTAGAGGGGCCGGATCAGGGGCTGGACCAGACTGGCGGTGCCGTCGACGGCGCGCAGGTCGGACCAGCCCTCGAGTTCGTGGGCCAGCGGCAGGTGCCAGTGGGTGGCGCCGGCCGTCTCGTCCCCGTGTGTGCCCGCATGGACGCTGAACGCCGCCCGGCCGATCCGGGAGCCGAGATCGAGGTCGGGGCCGCCGGTGAGGACCGGATTGCAATCGAGGATCGCGAGGCCTTCGACGGTCCCGGAATCGAGGGCGGCCGCGAGGGCGGTGAGCCCCGCGGGGGTACGCCCGTCCATGCGGTCCGGGGGCTCGATGACGTCCACGGGGGCGTCGAGGCGGGCGTTGATCCAATGCGCGAGGGCGTGATGCTCCGGCGCCAGAGCCGGACCGACGAGGACGAGGGCGCGGCCGCGATGCGCCGTCAAGTCGGCCGCGACGGCTTCGGCGAAGCGCCGGACCGCCTCGCTCGCGTCGGGCGCCGGCAATCCGGCCCCGAGGGCGTTGGCGCAGGCGACGAGCAGTGCGGCCTGTGCGTGCGGCGGCAGCGCGCGGCGCGCATCGGCCTTGATCCCCGTCTGCGTCAGGGCGGATTCGGCGACGTAGAGCCGGCCGAACCGGCCCGGGTCGCGGCGGCGCTCGGCGAAACCGGAGGCCAAGCGGATCTGATCCGGGCCGGGCCCGAGGGGATCGGCCCCGACGCACAGGACTACTTCGGCGCGGTCGAGCCGGGGCAGCACCCTCAAGGAGCGGCCGAAGGCCCGTACGGTGCCGCGCGTCGCGTGGGTGTCGTCCACCGGTTCGTGGACGTGCCACACGGCGTCCGGCATCGCCCGCAGGAGGGACGCGATCTGGCGCAGGAGGGTCGGCGAGGTGACCCGCCCGGTGAGGAGGTGAAAGCCGGCGCCGTTGCGGCTGCGCGCCCGCGCCAGGGGCCCGGCCAGGGCGCGCTCGAACATCTCCCAGGAGGCGATGCCGCTCTTGTGCTCCGTCACCGTGCGCGAACGGTCGGGATCGTAGAGGTCGAGGATCGCGGCCTCGGCGAAGACGTCCGTAGCGCCGCGGCTCGCCGGATGGAGCGGATTGCCCTCGATCTTGATGGGGCGCCCGTCCACCGCGATGGCGTGGACGCCGCGGGCGAAGCCGCCGAGCGACAGGCTCGTCGCGTAGCGCACGGGCACGCCGGGCAGCAGGCGCTCCGGCATCCGCACGTAGGGCACGATCTCCTCGGACGGTTTCGTACACCCGCCCGCCGCCAGGGCGATGCCGGCGCCGAGGAGGGTCAGGGCCTCGCGCCGCGAGGTGAGGGGCTCGCGCCGCGAGGGCGGGCCTAGCGGTGGCATAGGGAGCATTCGCTGAGACGCTCGGGCGAGCGGATGTGGTATTCCTTCAGCCGCTGCTCCCCGAGGGCGGCCTGATCGGCGGGCGCGGTCCAGGCCGTGTCGAAGACCGCATCGCGGGCGCGCAGGTTCGGGGCCGGATCGCGGTGGCAGTCGAGGCACCAGCCCATGGTGAGGGGGGCCGCCTGCCGGACGAGCTTCATCGTCTGGATCTCGCCGTGGCAGGTGGTGCAGCCGACACCCTTGGCGACATGCACGGCGTGATTGAAGTAGACGTAGCCCGGCAGAGTGTGGACGCGGCGCCAGCGCAGGGGGCGCCCTTCGGCGAGACTGGTGCGCACGGGGGCCAGCATCGGCGCATTGGTCCAGATCTGCGAGTGGCAGGACATGCAGGTGTCCGTGGGCGGAATGCCCGCGAAGGCCGCCTTCTCCACGGCGGTGTGGCAGTAGCGGCAATCGAGGCCGAGGCCGCCGACGTGATGCGCGTGGCTGAACGGCACCGGCTGCTCGCGGGTGACGCCCTGCCCCGTGACGTAGGGGGAGCGCCAGACCGCATAGGCGCCCCCGACGGCGAAGACCGGGACCGTGGCGAGCGACGCGAGGACGAAGCGGACGACCGTGTCGGCCCCCGGACGAAAAATCTGCACCATCCCTCGCACGTACCCCGTGCCACGGCACCCGACGCCTTCAAGACGCGCAAGACAAAACCGTTCGCGAACCATGACGACAGGGTCGAAAACAGAGTGTGCCGAGGCACTGCGCCATCGCCAACCAAGACCCAACGCAGCCTTCGGTCTACAACATGGGTTATATCTCGCGAACGAGGGTAGGCTTTACCACTTCGTCAGCTTGGATGCGCCCCGAGTTATTTCTCCGAGTGAGCCGTTCCTTTCACGCAACTTGCCCAGACCCGAATGGCCGACGTGGAGCACGCGAATGTCCGACGACGAGACGACGGCTCACTATGACGGTCCGGCCGGCGGCTGGGGTTCCGTACGCGGCATCACCGAGATCTTCGGCCGGGAATGGGCGACGCCGCTGGCGACCGAGACCCTGTTCCGCCAGAACAAGCCCAAGGGCTTCATGTGCGTGTCGTGTTCCTGGGCGAAGCCCGCGGACTACCACCCGTTCGAGTTCTGCGAGAACGGCGCCAAGGCGACCCTGTGGGAGCTCACCTCCCTGCGCTGCACGCCCGATTTCTTCGCCGAGCACACGGTGACGGAACTCCGTACCTGGACGGATTACGAACTCGAACAGCAGGGCCGCCTGACGCATCCGATGCGCTACGACCCCGCGACCGACACCTACGTGCCCTGCGGTTGGGACGAGGCGTTCGCCGAGATCGGCGCCGAGTTGAAGCGCCTCGCTCCGAAATCCGTGGTGTTCTATTCCTCGGGCCGCGCAAGCCTGGAAACAGCGTATCTCTACGGGCTGCTGGCCCGGCTCTACGGCTGCAACAACCTGCCCGACAGCTCGAACATGTGCCACGAGACCACCTCGGTGGCCCTCAAGCAGACCATCGGCGCCAGCGTCGGCACGGTGGTGTTCGACGATCTCCAGAACTGCGACGCGATGTTCTTCTTCGGACAGAACACCGGGTCGAACTCCCCGCGCTTCCTCCATCCCCTGCAGGAGGCGGCCAAGCGCGGCGTCGAGATCGTGACCTTCAATCCCGTCCGCGAACGGGGCCTGGAGTTCTTCACCAATCCGCAGAGCCCGGTGGAGATGCTGACCGGGAAGGAAACCCGCATCAGCTCGCAGTACCATCAGGTCCGGCCCGGCGGGGACATCGCGGTGCTGATGGGCCTGTGCAAGCACGTCTTCGCCGCCGACGACGCCGCGAAGGAACGGGGCGAACGCGTCCTCGACGTCGATTTCATCCAGCAGCACACGACGGGCCTCGACGCGTTCAAGGCGAAGGTCCGGGCGACGCCCTGGGACGAGATCGAGCACGAATCCGGCCTGTCGCGCGCGGCCATTGAGGGCGCGGCCGAGGTCTACGTCAAGGCCGACCGGGTGATCGGCATCTACGGCATGGGCCTGACGCAACACAGGAACGGGTTCGAGAACGTCGCGCTGTTCGTCAACCTGCTGCTGCTGAAGGGCAATATCGGGCGCGACGGCGCCGGCATCTCGCCCGTGCGCGGCCATTCCAACGTCCAGGGTCAGCGCACCGTCGGCATCTCGGAGAAGTCCGAACTGGTGCCCCTCGACAAGCTCGCCGAGCAGTTCGGCTTCGAACCGCCGCGCGACAAGGGCGTGAACACCGTCGAGGCCTGCGAGGGTATCCTGTCCGGCGGGATCCGCAGCTTCATTGGGCTCGGGGGCAACTTCGTCCACGCCATCCCGGAGCGGGACCTGATGGAGGCGGCCTGGACGAAGATGCGCCTCACGGTGCAGGTCGCGACGAAGCTCAACCGGTCGCATCTCGTCAACGGCGAGATCGCCTACCTGCTGCCGTGCAGGGGCCGGACCGAGGAGGACCGGCAGGCCACCGGCCCGCAGGCGGTCAGCATGGAGGATACGTTCAGCTGCATCTCAGGGTCCCTCGGCCGCCGCACGCCCGCGAGCCCGCACCTGAAATCCGAGGTCGACATCGTGGCGGGAATCGCCAAGGCGACCCTGGCGCCGAACCCGAAGGTGACCTGGGACGCGTGGGTCGGGGATTACGGCCTGATCCGGGATGCGATCGAGCGAACCTACGGACCCGAGTTCCGCGACTTCAACGAACGCCTCTGGACCCCGGGCGGTTTCTATCGGGGCAATTCGGCCCGCGAGCGCATCTGGAAGACCGAGACGAAGCGAGCGGCCTTTACGACGCCGAAGCAGAGGAACGCCGTGGGCTTCTCCGAAGCCCCGGGACGCTATCGCCTGATCACCCTGCGCTCGAACGACCAGTTCAACACCACCATCTACGGCTATAGCGACCGCATGCGCGGCATCGAGGGCACGCGCGACGTGCTCCTGGTCAATCCGGATGAGATGGCCCGGGCGAACCTGCGCGAGGGACAGGTGGTCGCCCTCGTCAGCGATGCGCAGGACGGCATCGAGCGGACGGTCTACGGCCTGAAGGTCGTGCCGTTCTCTCTGCCGGATGGCTGCCTCGGGGCCTACTACCCCGAGATGAATCCGTTGATGCCGCTGTCTCACCACGACGGGCCGTCGAAGACCCCGGCGGCGAAATCGGTCCCCGTCCGCATTCGGATCACCGATGCCGACGGGCCGGTGACCGAGCGGCTGGAGCCGACGGGGCACGCCACTTCGGCTTGATCGGGCGAGGGCGGGGTCCGCACGGCGGTGATCGTGCACCGAACCACGCCGGTGCGAAGGGTCAGGCGATGCGGGCGATGTCCGCCCGGCTCTGCGCCTCCACGGGTCCGTCATGGCCGGGCAGCCCATCGGCCTGGAGCTGCCACATCCGCGCGAACACGCCGCCGGCCCCGCGCAGGGCGGCGGGGCTGCCGTCCTCGACCACGCGGCCCTGGTCGATCACGAGGATGCGGTCGAACCCCGTCAAGGTGGAGAGGCGATGCGCGACGGCGACCACCGTGCGCCGACGCATGATCCGCACCAGGGCGGCCTGCACCGCCATCTCGGATTCGGTGTCGAGGGCGGAGGTCGCCTCGTCGAGGAGGATGATCGGTGCATCCTTGAGGAAGGCGCGGGCGATACCGATCCGCTGGCGCTGCCCCCCCGACAGCTTGGCACCGCGCTCGCCCACGACGGTTTCGTAGCCGTCGGGGAGTCGGCGGACGAACCCGTCGCAGGCCGCCGCCCGCGCGGCCGCGAACACCGCCGCGTCGTCGGCCTCGGGTCTTGCGAAGCGGATGTTCTCCAGCACGCTGCGATGCAGGAGGCTGATCTCCTGGGGCACCACCGCGAGGGCGTCGCGCAGGGAATCCTGGCGCACGGACGCGATGGGCACGCCGTCGATGAGGATGGTGCCGTGCTGGACGTCGTGAAGTCGTTGCAGGAGCTGGACCAGGGTCGACTTACCGGCGCCCGATGGCCCGACGATGCCGACCTACTGGCCGGCCGGGATCGTGAGGGTGACGCCGTCGAGGACGCGCCGTCCCGCCCCGTACGCGAAGGCGACGTCACGCAATTCGATGCGGCCGCCGCCGCAGACGAGGTCCGGCGCGCCCGGCGCATCCGGCACCGTCCGCGGCTGGGCGATGACCGCGAGGGTCTCCTCGACGAAGCCGAATTGCTGGGCCACGTCCACGAGGGAGAGAGCCATGTCCTTGGAGCTGTGCAGGATGCGCAGGGTCAGGCTCGCCACCACCACCACCTCGCCGGGGCTGGCCTGCCCGCTTCTCCACAACATCACCGCCCAGGTCAGGATGCCGGCGGCCATCGCCCAGAGGGCGAGGTCGTGGAGGAGCCGGGCCACCTCGAGGTACATCCAGCTCCGGCGCTGCGCCGTCGCCTCGGCCTCGAACCCGGTGCGCAGGCGCAGCCATTCGCGGCGGCGGGCCGAGAAGGCCTTCACCGTCCACATGTTGGTGATGGTGTCGACGAGGTCGCCCGCCACCTTGGCCGCTTCGCCCGAATAGGCGCGGTGGAGGGGGCGGCCGCGCTCCCCGAACACGATCAGGCCCAGGGTGACGCCGATGACGAAGACCAGGAGGGCGGCGGTGAGCCGGCCGTCGATGGTCGCGAAGATGATCACCGCGCCGCCGACATCCACCACCGGCGGAATGATGCGCCACACCAGGGTGTTGATGAGGGCGCCGAAATTGCCGGCCGTGGCGGTGATGCGCTGGCCGAGGGAGCCCGCGCGGTTCTCCGCGAAGTAGCGCATCGACTGCGCGCTGAGTTCGTCGAAAAGTTCGAGGCGCAGGCCGACCCCGACGCCCACGGTGGTGCGGCAGGCGAGCCACCCCGTGAGCCGCGCGAGCACGCCCTCGGCGGCGATGAGGCCGAGGAACAGCAGCAGCACCGCCGTGACGGCCGAGGCGGCGTCGGCCGGCCGGGTCATGGCGTCGACGAACTGCTTCAGGACGTATTGCTGTCCGACGCCGCAGGCGGAGGCCGCGACCACGAGGGTGAACAGCGATCCGAAATGCCAGCGCCAGCACAGCAGGTGGTGCCGGATGAACCGGCCGGGACCGGACAGGTGCGGAGCGACCAGGGGACCATCCTTCATGCGGCGCCTGGAGCCTGCGCGAACAGAGTCTGCTGGCGTCGGAGTTCCGCGGCGAAATCCGGATCGCAGAACCGTCGTCCGTCTCGGTCGGGTGCGGACAACAGGCCCACCGCGCAGGGGCGCCCGTCGTCCCACCCGGGATAATCGAGAATCGGATAGAGGCAGATCCCCGCGACCGGGACGCCGCCGCGGCGCGCGGCCAGAACCTCGCCGCAGACGTAGTGCAGCCACGCCGCCCGGGCCGTGCCTTCGGCGCCCGTCTCCGCCACCAGGAGCGGACGCTCGTAACGGCCATGAACCTCCGCCAGCATGTGGCGCAGGGGTCGGTAGGCATGGTGGCCGAGGGGGATCGTTCCCCCGTCATGGACCCACTGGTTGTCCGGGTAGAAGTTCACCCCGACGACATCGAGGCAATCGGGACCGCCGCCGAGCTCTGGGCAGAGGCGCCCGCTCACCATGTCGAGGGCCTCGTACTGCACCGTCCGGTAGGCCTCGGCGGCGGGCACGTCCTCCGGGCTGCCGGCGACGACGTGGATCAGGGGTTCGGCATCGAGGAAGCGCGCGTCCGGCACCGCGGTGCGGATCGCCCGCGTCGCGGCGACGGAGGCGCGCACGAGCTGGCGCTTGAGCTCCGGCCCCCGCTCGAGGGCGAGGGGCGCCATGCGGCCGACATCGCCCCCGGCCCAGGCCCAGTAGGAAATCTCGTTGACGGTGCAGAAGGCGGGCGCGCCGTCCGTCTCGGCGGCCACGATCCGGGCGGCCTCGGCGGCGAACGCGGCAAAGCGTACGGGGAAGGCCTCGGACCAGATGTCGAGGTCGTCGGGCCAACCGTAATGGCAGAGGTCCCAGATCACCCGCTGACCGCTGGCGCGGGCCGCCCGCAGCATCGGCAGGGCGCTCGACCAGTCGTACACCCGGGGCGCGACCTCGATCCGGTGCCAGCGCAGGCCGTCGCGGACGCCACCGAGCCCGAGGGCCCGCAGGGCCGCGTAATCGGCCGCCGCCCAGGTGTCGTGACCCGTCGCGGCGATGAGGTCGAGGCGCTGCCCGTCGCGGCGGCGATGGGTCGAGCATTCGAACCCGCCGAGGAACGGCGTCGGGCTGAGCGCGCCGGCGTCCCGGGTCACCGGGCCTGGAACGGCGCCGCCTTGGGTACCAGTCATTCCGCGGCCTGCCGCACGGCTAGGGGGGACGCCGCCGCGACGGCATCGCGAAAACGCTGCAGGGCGCTCGCCCGCGTCGGCATGAGCAGGCCGCGCGTGCTCGTGAGCGCGCGGTTGATCCGCAGGATCCCGGATCCGACGGCCGTCGGCGAATGCCCCGCGACACCGTGCGCGATCTCCGCGAGGGCTGCGTCCCGGTCCACCGCCCCACGGTTGACGAGGTGCCACGGCCCGGACACGTCGTCGATGAGAAGATCCAGCGCCGCATGGGCGAGGTCCGGCAGATAGCTGACGGACAGGAGCTCGGGCTGGCCGGGAGGCGTCTCCGTCCCCTCTCCGTGCGCGTCGCGGAGCGGCACGGCTGCGAAAGCGGGGTCGGGCGCATCGAAGACGAGGCCGGGGCGGACGATCAGTGCCCGTGGATGCCGTGATCGGATCCGTGCCTCGGACGCCGCGACGCCGTGCGCGTAGGGGCCGTCGGGCCTGACGGGATCCGCCTCGTCGGCGGGTCGGCCGAGGCTGCCGTCGAAGACGCGATCGCTGGAGAACGTCAGGAGCGGGAGGCCCGCGCGGGCGCAGGCCGCGGCGATGCGGCCCGCCCGGTCGGCGCAGACCGGGCGGGCCGCGCCGGAATCCTCCCGGCCCGCCGCATCGGCGTCGAGGCCGGCGGCGTCGATGATCGCCCAGGCCGCATGCCGGGCGATGAGGGCGTCGAGGGTCGGGTCCTCCTCCGACGCGCCGGCCGGCACCGTCACCCGGTGCAACCCCCGGTCCTGGCAGATCCGGACCAGGCCCTGTGCGAGGCGGCCATCCACAGCGAGGATCAGGAGCGGACGGGCGCGGTCCGGGCGCATCGCCACCGCGCCCGCTTGCCGCCGGTAGAACCGGACCGGCCGGTGCCACCAGCCCGGCGAATCGAGGACCGGATGGTCGTAGCGTCCGGTGGTCGCGAGGGCGCGCACGGCCGTCGCCAGGGCGGTCGCGCGGGGCTTCGGTGCCCGAATGTCGAAGGCGCCGGGCTCGTAGATCCCCGCGCGGTCGACGAGCAGGCTGTTCCAATCCACCGCGCCCATGAGCGACCACACGGTCACGGCTTCCACCGGCACGCCCCGGTCGCGCAGTGCCGTGGCGGCGTTCCACACCTCCGCCAGCCAGCGCAGCTGCTCGTCACGGCTGCAGCCGTGGTGCACCTCGGTGACGGCGACGGGAATGCGGTAGCGCTCCCACACCTCGGTGAGGCGGGCGGCGGGACCCGTGGCGCCCTCGGGAAGGGCGACCCGCACGGCCTCCACGTCGGCGTAACGCTGGCGGCCGTTGCCGCCCCGCGAGGCTGCCGGATAGGCCCGCAGGCGGCCATCGAGATAGCGCTCGCTCGTGAGGTAGTGGTTGACCCCGATGAGGCCGGGCGCTCCCTCCCCCGTGGCGAGCAGGGCCAGATCCGCCGCCGGAACGCCATGATCGATCAGGCGCTCGTACCAGGGATGGGCCGGATCCACCCGGCCGCACAGGAGATCGAGGCTGAGCCAGCGTCGCGCGTTCTCGTAGGCCGCCTGGCCCGCGAGGGCCGGCGTGCTGAACGTCCGTCCGATGTCCTCGGTCTGGACGAGGCGCGCCGCGGGGATCAGCCGGCGGATCGCCCGCATGGCCAGGAGAGTCGCCTTGCATTGGTTGACCGCCATGCGCAGGAACGCGGCCTCGCTGCGCGCGTGGGGATACCAATGGCCGTAGAGGCCGGCGAACCGCGCCGTGGTCAGCGGTTCGTTGACCGGCGTGAACTGGCGCAGCCAGGGGTAGCGACGGGCGACCCGATCGGCATACGCGGCGAACAGCCGTGGCAGGTCAGGATCGAGGAGACCGGTGCCGAACGGTCCGCTGCCGTGGTGGAGCAGGCCGACGATGGGAACGATGCCGAGGCGCCGAAGCCTGTTCAAACGCGCATCCTGCCACGACCAATCCGGCGTCGCCGAAACCTCCGGCGCGACGCTCTCCCACAGGAGCGGATAACGCAGGGCGCGGATGCCGAGCCGTGCGACGGCGTCGAGATCCGCGCTGCGCCAGCGATGACCGGTCTCGCGCACCTGATCCCGGAATCGGTCTCCGATCCGCGCGACGGTGCATTCGAAGCCGCCCCAGAGTTCGAGTGGCGCGCCGCCGGCGCTCACGAACCGACCCACCGCGAACCGGGCGGCCGCTGTTCCGACTTCGCACCGATCATCGTCTACCGCCCGAAATCGTAATCAGACTCCATCTCGTAATACTGACCATGAATACCGCCGCAATCTTTAACCTATGAGAACGACAGGGTTCGGCAGCGAAAATATCAACGCTTTATCGATCCCGAATTGTACGAGACCTGTTCTCGGGTGATCGCCCAACGACCTCGTAGAGGGGACGCGAAACGTGAAGCAGGAATCTGGACTTTCGCCCGATCCGGTCGGCGTGTCGGATCTCATGGTTCTGAATACTCCTCCCACTTTTGGGTATCGAAGTCCTGCTCCGGAATATCGCAAATCCACCGCGGAACAGCACGGTGATCCATCGTCCCGTCCACGCCCTCTGCTTGTGTGCTTCTCTCATCTGCGCTGGAACTTCGTCCGTCAGCGCCCGCAGCACCTTCTCACCCGCGCCGCGAAGTGGTTCGACGTCCTTTTCATCGAGGAGCCGGTCTTCGAGGCGGGCGGTACGGCGCGGCTGAAACGCGAGGGCGTCGGCCCGTCCCTCGAAGTGCTCGTTCCCATCGTCGATCCCGCCGACACGCAGTCCCTTGCGCAGGTCCTTCACGGCCTCGTCGCACGGGAACTGGATGGCTCCCGTCATCGCACGCGGGTGTTCTGGTACTATACGCCGGCCGCCCTCGCCTTTACGCAGACGCTGCACCGCGACCTGACGATCTACGACAACATGGACGAGCTGTCGGCCTTCCGGGGTGCCTCGGACGCCTTGGTCTCGCAGGAACGGACGCTGCTGGCCACCGCCGACCTCGTCTTCACCGGTGGCTACAGTCTTTACGCCGCCAAGCGCGATGCCCATCCCGACATCCACTGCTTCCCGTCCTCCGTTGAAACCGCGCATTTCGCCCGTGCCCGCCATGGCACGACCCCGGACCCGGCGGACCAGGCCGCCCTGGCCCGGCCGCGCCTCGGGTTCTTCGGCGTGGTCGACGAGCGGTTCGACGCCGACTTCCTCGCCCAATTCGCCGATCTTCGGCCGGAGTGGCAGTTCGTCATCCTCGGTCCCGTCGTGAAGATCGATCCGGCCGAACTACCCAAGCGGCCCAACATCCATTGGCTCGGACCGAAACTCTACGACGATCTCCCGGACTACTTGGCGCATTGGGATCTCGGGCTGATGTCGTTCGCCGTGAACGCCGCGACGCGGTTCATCAGCCCGACGAAGACGCCGGAATTTCTCGCCGCCGGCCTGCCTGTGATCTCGACGCCCATCGTCGACGTGGTGCGCGGGTACGGCGAGGCCGGCCTCGTCGAAATCGCCGACACGCCGGGCACCGCCGCCCTCGCGGCCGAAGCCCTGATGGCGCGTGCACGGGCGCCGTGGCTCGCCCGTGTCGACGCCCGCCTCGCCGGCGATTCCTGGGATCGAACCTGGGCCGACATGGAGGCGCGGATGATGGCGGTCCTCGGCGAACCGATGTCGGATTCGCCGCGTCCGGTGATGCGCGAGACCGTCTGATCCCCTCCCGTCCGCGATGGGGCCGTCCGCTGCGCGCCCTCCCCGCGGCCCGAACAGTCGAGGTTCGAGACCGATGTACGATTGGCTGATCGTCGGAGCCGGTTTTGCCGGCAGCGTGCTCGCCGAGCGCCTCGCGCGCGAGCGGGGCGAGCGAATCCTCGTGGTCGACCGGCGCGATCACATCGGCGGCAACGCCTACGACTGTCTCAACGCCGACGGATTGTTGATCCACCGCTACGGGCCGCACATCTTCCACACCAACGCACAGGCGGTGTTCGCGTACCTGTCCGACTTCACGGCCTGGCGGCCCTACGAGCACCGGGTCCTCGCCGAGGTCAACGGCCAGCGCGTGCCGATCCCGATCAACCTCGACACGATCAACCGGCTGTACGGACTGTCTCTGACGTCCCCCGAGCTCGAAGCTTGGTTCGCCGCCCGGGCGGAGCCCGTCGAGGAGATCCGAACCGCCGAGGACGTCGTCGTCTCGACGGTGGGCCGCGAACTCTACGAGCTGTTCTTTCGCGACTACACCCGCAAGCAATGGGGCCGTGATCCCTCCGAGCTCGACCGGTCGGTGACCGCTCGGGTTCCGACCCGGACCGACCGGGACGACCGTTATTTCACCGATCGCTATCAGGCGATGCCGAAGCACGGCTACACGGCGATGTTCGCCGCAATGCTCGACCATCCCAACATCACGCTGGCGCTCGGCACCGACTTCCGCAGCCTCGGTCCCACCGCACGGGCGCGGCGCACCATCTTCACCGGTCCGATCGAAACCTACTTCGACACCTGCTACGGCCCCCTGCCCTATCGCAGCCTGCGCTTCGAACACGTCACACGCGACGTCGCGTGGCACCAGCCGGTGGGCGTGGTCAACTATCCGCAGACGGAGGCCTACACTCGGGTCACCGAATACAAGCACCTCACCGGGCAGACGCATCCGCGCACGGCCCTCACCTACGAGTATCCGTCCGCCGAGGGCGAGCCCTACTACCCGATCCCGTGCGCCGCGCATCAGGCGCTCTACAAGCGCTATGAGCAACGCGCCCGCGACGAGCGGAATGTCTGGTTCGTCGGCCGGCTCGCCACCTATCGCTACTACAACATGGACCAGATCGTCGGACAGGCGCTCGCGACGTTCCGGCGGATCGACGCGGAGATTCCCCGGCGGGATGGACGGGTGCGCGCGCCGGCCGTCGATCGGACCACCTCCGAACTGGCGTGAGACCCATGGCCGAGCGGGCGCCCTCCCGGCCTCCGGCGACGACGGAGCGGCCGCTGGGCGAGCGGGACCGGGCGGCGATACGGGAGGATTTCGCCGAGGGTCCGCTGACTGGTGAGGAGCGGCGTTTCGCCGATCTTCTCGCGTGGGAGGCGCAGGCCCGCGCGGACGGTGCCGATCCCAGGACCCTCGCGGCCCTCGCGAAAGCGCGCCGTGCCGCCGGCCGCGCCTGCCACCCTGCGGGGCTTGCCAACGACCCTGCGGGGCTTGCCAACGACGGCGCCGGGGCCCGCACCGCGGCGCGGCGTCCGACCGCCGCCATCCCGGCGGACCGGTGCGCCACCCGGACCAGGGGGTGAGCGATGCCGTCGCGATCAGCCGGCACCTGCCGGTGGCGCGATGCAGTCGCGCCGACGCCTTCGAGGGTGCAGCGGACACGGCCCACCGCTCGCGATCCGGACATGGACGCACCGCAGCTCGCTCGCTGCGCGGATGCTACGCCCGGCCTGGGTGCCCACGATCCCGAGCGAACGCGCCGGAAGCGGCCGTATCGGCGACGGCGCCACCGGGATGGTGGTCGGTGTGGCGCGATTTGCCGCCGCCCATGCGGATCGGCACCCGGGCTCGGCATCACAGTGCGGAGCTTGCCGTCGTGGCGAGGCGGTGCGTGATCCAGTCCTGGGCGGCGTCGAGGCTGGCGAAGGTCGGCGGGTTCGGATGGTCGACGCGGCCGAATCCGGCTTCGAGGAACCACCGGCCGGCGTCCGACCCGTGCTGCTCGCACAGGTGAACCAGGATCGCCACGAGGAACCCATCGTCGAACACGAGATGGCTCTCGGTATCGTTGCTGCCCGTCGCGACCTGCAC
>NZ_LMNG01000012.1:0-405000 GCF_001423295.1 Methylobacterium sp. Leaf112
GCGCCAGCACCCTGGTCCGTCCGGGCACCACCCAGGCGATCGCCTTCGGCAACGGCCGCAGCAACGACGGCTTCGTCGGCGGTGGTCAGATCGGCTACAACTACCAGTTCACCCCGGGCTCCGGCGTCGTCGTCGGTGTCGAGGCCGACGCCCAGTACGTCGACTTCGGGCGTGAGCGGAACCGCTTCTCCGCCACCGGCCCCCTCGCCGCCCAGCAGGTCTTCAACCCGGCCGGCGTCTCCAGCCTCGACTACTTCGGCACCGTCCGCGGTCGCCTCGGCTACGCCTTCGACCGCACCCTCGTGTACGGCACCGGCGGCTTCGCCTACGGTTCGGGCGGCGGACGCGAGTTCGGCCTGAACAGCGGCAGCCGCGACAGCTTCCAGACCGGCTGGGCTGCCGGCGGTGGCATCGAGTACGCGCTCCCCACGGACTCGTTCTTCAACTTCTTCAAGTCCTCGGCCGTGACGTTCAAGGTCGAAGGCCTGTACGTCAACCTCGAGCAGAACAACCGCAACGCCGGCGCCTTCGCCGTCAACAACGCCGGCGCGACCATCTTCACCAACAGCCCCGGCGTCGTCCTGGCCAGCGGTGGCCGTCAGGTCCGCGACACCGAGTTCGCCGTCGTCCGCGCCGGCCTGAACTACAAGTTCGGCTCGTACTAGGACCCGACCGGCGCTCCCTCGGAGCGCCACCGGACTCCCGTCATCGTGAGAAGCCCGGCCGNCCGCGCCGGCCTGAACTACAAGTTCGGCTCGTACTAGGACCCGACCGGCGCTCCCTCGGAGCGCCACCGGACTCCCGTCATCGTGAGAAGCCCGGCCGAAAGGCCGGGCTTTTTCGTGTTCCGGCGCACGCCCGTGACGGATCGATGCATCCGAACGGCGGAGTTTGCGTTGAGCCCCTGACAAAAGCCCACGGCGTTCCCCATCTGTGAACCGCTCGCGCGGTGAGAACGCCGCCGGCTTGGCCCCAGGAGGACAACTCCATGAACAGCGAAGAACGCGACGTCATCGGCGGCATTTTCCAGCGCCTGGAGCAGGCGGCGAGCCAGCCCCGCGATCTCGAAGCCGAGCGCTTCATCGCCGACAAGCTGCGCGCCCAGCCCTACGCACCCTACGCGATGGCGCAGCTCATCTACGTGCAGGAGGAGGCGATCAAGAGCCTCAACCAGCAGCTCGAACAGGCCAAGCAGGCAGGCCAGCAGCAGCCCCAGGGCGGCGGCGGGTTCCTGTCGAGCATCTTCGGCGGCGGGTCCTCGCGCCAGGAGCCGCAGCGTCCGGTCGGTCAGGCCTGGGGCAGCCCCGGCCAGCAGCAGCCGGGCTATGGCCAGCCGCAGCCCGGATACGGCCAGCAGCCGGGCTATGGCGGTCCGCAGCAGGGCGGCCCGTGGGGCGGCCAGCAGCAGGCGGCCCCTGCGCGCGGCGGCGGCTTCATGGCGACCGCGCTGCCGATGGCGGCGGGTGCGGCCGGCGGCATGCTCCTCGGAAGCGCCCTGTCGAACGCCTTCGCGGGCGGCCATTCCTCCCTCGGCAGCGCGGCGGCGGCCGGTCTACCGGCGGCCGGTGCCGCGGCGGGCGGTGATTCCGACCTCGGCTCGGCCTTGGGCAGCGGCGGCGACTTCCAGGACGCGTCGTTCGGCGGCGATGCCGGCGATGATTTCGGCGGAGACCTCGGCGGCGGCGGCGACGACGACTGGGTGTGAGATCGGCTCCGGCCGCCCCCTCTCGGGCGGCCGGGCTTCGATTGATGAAAGGAGCGGCTCCGGATACGGGGCCGATCCTTTCCGCGTTCCGAGGGGCTCCATTCCCTCGCTGCGTCTGCCCGCCTTCAGAGGACCTCGACGCGGGTGCCCACGGGGGTGCGCTCGTACAGATCGATGACGTCCTCGTTCATCATCCGGATGCAGCCCGACGAGACCGATTGGCCGATGGTGTGCGGCTCGTTGGTGCCGTGAATGCGATAGAGCGACGAACCGAGGTAGAGCGCCCGCGCGCCGAGCGGGTTGCCGGGCCCTCCGGCCATGTGGCGCGGCAGGTCGGGACGGCGCCGGATCATCTCCGACGGCGGGGTCCAGTCGGGCCATTCCCGCTTCTGGCTGATGGACTTGAGGCCCGACCAGGCGAAGCCCGGGCGGCCGACGCCGATGCCGTAGCGGATCGCCTTCCCGCCGGGCTGGACGAGGTAGAGGAATTTCCCCGGCGTATCGACCACGATGGTGCCGGGACGCTGGCCGCCGTCATACGCAACGACCTGACGGGCGAAGCGCGGGTCCGCTGCCCGGCCGATGGTTTCGGCACCCTGCTGTCCGTAGGCCGGCCCCGGCTCACGCCCATAGGCCTGGGGTGCGCGTCCGTAGGCCTCGGGCGCACGCCCATAGGCTTCGGGAGGACGCCCGTACATCTGCGGTGTGCGTCCGGACTCCTCCGGGCGCGCTTCGACCGGCGGCAGGGCGGCGAGGCGGACCCGCGGCGGCACGGGGACGGCCGGCGGCATGGCTTCGGGCACACGGTCGCCCGACGAGAGACGGCGCATGGGCGCCGCCTCGTAGCGGCCCCCGGCCGGTGCAGGGGGCGGGGCATCGCTCATCAGGAATTCGATGAGGCCGCCGCCGTAGCGGCCCGGCGCCGCCTGCGCCGCCGCCGGGCTGGCCCCCACGGTGATTCCCATGGCCAACGCCACGCCGGCCACGCACCCTTCGATCCGCATGATCTTCCCCCGACACACCCGACCCGATGGGGTCCCGTCTCGGGCCAGGATCGCGTCGGGCGGGTCGGCGTCCGGTGAAGGAACGTGGTGAATCCTTCACGAGACCGGTCCTCGACGGCGCCGGAACCGATTCAGCGTGAACGGGTGGTAAAGGTTGCCCAACCGTTGCGGCATTCAAGAAATGGCAACCAGTTTGGCCGATGGTCCCTTCGCTGAACTCTGGCGGGCTTGATCTCACCGATGACCACGAAACGTTACCGCATCGAAGACAGCCTCGGCCTCGCCGCGAGCGCTCCCACGCCCGCACCGGAGGCGGCCGTCGCGTCCGAGGCGGTGGCCCTCAACAACACCCGCCTCGAAGAGATCTTGTCGGCGATCCAGGACCTGCGCCGCGTCACCCAGACGAGCACCGTGGAGACGGTGGAGGCCTGCCGGCGCGAGCTGAGCGAGGCCTTCGCCATGCGCTCCGAACTCGACATCATGAAGGATGCGATCACCCGCACCAAGCAGGAGATCGCGACCCTCTACCGCTCGGAGAACACCGGCAAGGGCATGCGCCGGGTGGCGGGCGAGCTCGACGCCGTGGTCGATTCCACCGAGC
Source organism: Methylobacterium sp. Leaf112 (assembly GCF_001423295.1). Taxonomy (GTDB): domain Bacteria; phylum Pseudomonadota; class Alphaproteobacteria; order Rhizobiales; family Beijerinckiaceae; genus Methylobacterium. The sequence goes on from NZ_LMNG01000012.1 coordinate 3,311, forward strand.
AGGCCACGAGCACGATCCTCGGCGCCATCGAGGAGATCGAAACCAACGCCAGCATGCTGCGCGCCATGACCACCACCATGGCGGGGCGCGAGAACATCGACGCCATCCTAGAGCGCGTGGTCGTCGCCTTCGAGGCGTGCAACTTCCAGGATCTCACCGGCCAGCGCATCAACAAGATCGTCGGCGTGCTGAAATTCATCGAGGAACACCTCGACCGGATGATCGACGCCTGGGGCGGCCTCGACACCTTCAGCGAACTCCTCGGCGTCAACGGCGGCAAGATCGACATCGAGGACGAGAACTCGCTCCTCAACGGGCCGAAGCTCGACGGCGATGCTGGCCACGTCGACCAGGGCGACATCGACGCGCTGTTCGACTGATCGCCCCTTCCCTCGCGAATCCACGCGGCTTAGATCAGGCCCATGAGCCGCGAAAAGAGCCGCGAAACCAAACGCGAGACCCCGAACGGCCAGAGCCTCGGGGACGCTCCGCCGGAGGATCTCGACGCCATGGACGAGGCGGAGGACGCCTCCGAACTCGCTCCGGACGACGACGCGCCCGAAATCGACTTCGATTTCGAAGAGGGCGCGGTCAAGGCCGGCACGGAGATCATCCGCCGGTTCTGGACCACCTTGCCATCGGGCCCGGGGGTCTACCGGATGTTCGATGCCAAGGGCGACGTCCTCTACGTCGGCAAAGCGAAGAACCTGAAGGCCCGGGTCGGCTCCTATGCCCGCGGGCAGGCGCATTCGAACCGCATCGCCCGGATGATCTCGCAGACGGCGGCGATGGAGTTCGTCACCACCGCCACGGAGACCGAGGCGCTGCTGCTCGAGGCCAACCTCATCAAGCAGCTGAAGCCGCGCTTCAACGTGCTGATGCGGGACGACAAGTCGTTCCCCTACATCCTCGTCACGGCCGATTCCGAAGCCCCGCAGATCGTCAAGCATCGCGGTGCGCGCCGGCGCAAGGGCAGCTATTACGGGCCGTTCGCCAACGTCTGGGCGGTCAACCGCACGGTCAACGCGCTCCAGCGCGCCTTCCTGCTGCGCACCTGCACGGACAGCTACTACGAGAACCGCACCCGGCCGTGCCTGCTCTACCAGATCAAGCGCTGCGCCGGTCCGTGCACGGGCGAGATCGCCCTGCCGGAGTACCAGGCGCTCGCCGACAACGCGAAGGCGTTCCTCGCCGGCAAGTCCAACGCCGTGAAGGACCGTATGCGCGAGGAGATGCAGGCGGCCTCGGAGGTGATGGAGTTCGAGCGCGCCGCCCGTTTTCGCGATCGGATCTCGGCTCTTTCGGCGATCCAGGGGACGCAAGGAGTCAACACCCAAGGCGTCGAGGAGGCCGACGTGTTCGCCCTCGACGAGCAGGCGGGGCAGTTCTGCATTGAGGTGTTCTTCTTCCGCAACTTCCAGAACTGGGGCAACCGCGCCTACTTCCCCAAGGCCGACCGCAGCATGACGGCCGACGAGGTGCTGGCCTCGTTCATGGGCCAGTTCTACGACGACAAGCCGGCCCCACGTCTCGTCCTCGTGTCCCACGTCATCGAGGATGCGGAGCTGCTCGCCGCCGCCCTGTCGAGCCGCACGGACTACCGGGTCGACATCCATCTGCCCCAGCGCGGCGAGCGCAAGAACCTCGTCGAGTATGCCCAGCGCAACGCCAAGGAGGCCCTGGGGCGGCGCCTCGCCGACACCGCCTCCCAGGGCAAGCTGCTGGTGGCCCTCGGGCAATCGTTCGGCTTGGCCGCCGCGCCCCGGCGCATCGAGGTCTACGACAACTCGCACATCATGGGCACGAACGCGGTGGGCGGCATGATCGTCGCCGGGCCGACGGGCTTCGCCAAGACCCATTACCGCACCTTCAACATCAAGTCCGAGGAGCTGACCCCGGGCGACGATTACGGGATGATGCGCGAGGTGCTGCAGCGCCGCTTCAAGCGCCTCGTGAAGGAGAACCCGCGGACGCCCGCCCAGGCCGAGGCGGCGGATGGGGAGCCGGCGGCCGTCGCTGCGCCGGAGGCTGACACCGAGACCATGCCGGCCTGGCCCGATCTCGTCCTCATCGACGGCGGCAAGGGCCAGTTGGACGCCGCACGCACGGCGCTGGAGGAGATGGGCGTCACCGACGTGGCGCTGGTCGGCATCGCCAAGGGGCGCGACCGCGACGCCGGCCGCGAGACCTTCTTCGTGCCGGGGCGCCCGCCGTTCAAGCTGCCGCCGCGCGACCCGACCCTGTACTTCGTCCAGCGCCTGCGCGACGAGGCCCACCGCTTCGCCATCGGCACCCACCGGGCCAAGCGCAAGCGCGAGATGATGGTGAACCCGCTCGACGAGATCGCCGGCATCGGTCCGACGCGCAAGCGCGCGCTCCTGCACCATTTCGGAACCGTGAAGGCGATTCAGCGGGCGGCCTTCGAGGATCTGGCGAAGACGCCCGGCGTCAACGCCGCCACGGCCCGCGCCGTCTACGACTTCTTCCACGCCCAGACCTGAGGGCGCCGGACCAGCATGAGCGAGGCACAGCGGTTGACCCCCACTCCGCCCCATGGTTTCACCGCGCCGATGGAGCCGACCCCCACCCGCCGCCGTTCGCCGGCCTGGACGCTCGCGAACTGCCTGACCTACGGGCGGCTCGTGGCCGTGCCCATCGTCGTCGCCCTGCTGTACTGGCCCGTCGAGCACACGGCCCGGTTCGCGGCCCTCGGCGTCTACATCCTCGCCGCCATCACCGACTACCTCGACGGCTACGTGGCGCGGACCTACGACCAATCCTCGGCGCTCGGCCGCATGCTCGACCCCATCGCCGACAAGCTGCTGGTGGCCGCCTGCCTCCTCATGCTCACCGCCGACGGCACCATCCATGGCTGGACCCTGTGGGCCGCCATCGTGATCCTGTGCCGGGAGATCCTGGTCTCGGGCCTGCGCGAATATCTTGCCGAACTGAAGGTCGGCGTGCCGGTGAGCCGGGTCGCCAAGTGGAAGACCACCCTGCAGCTCGTGGCCATCGGTTTCCTCGTGGCGGGCCCGGCCGGCGAAACGATCCTGCCGGGCACGGTGCAGACCGGGACCTACCTGCTGTGGATCGCCGCCGCCCTGACGCTCTATACGGGGTGGGATTACATGCGGGCGGGCATCAAGCACGTCATCGACGACCCGCGCTGAGAGATGGTCTCATGAAGCTCGTCTACTTCGCCTGGGTGCGCGAACGCGTCGGCAAGGCCGAAGAGGTGGTGGACCTGCCGGGCGACCTCGCCACGGTGGCGGATCTCCTGCGCTGGCTGCGTGGCCGGGGCGAGGAATACGCCTACGCCTTCGAGGGGGACGGCGTCGTGCGCGTCGCCATCGATCGTGTTCACGCCAAGCCCGACGCGCCCCTGGCGGGCGCATCCGAGATCGCGTTCTTCCCGCCCATGACCGGCGGCTGAGAACAGGACCGGCGGCTGAGGATCAGCCCGCGACGGCGCGCTCGCGCAGGCGCTGCATCACCGCCTCCGGAGTCGCGTAGGCTTCCTGATGCACGGCGCTCCAGTAGCGCAGGGCGTCGAGTTCGATGGGCGCGCCCGTGACGGCGCAGCGCACGAAGCGGCCGGGCTTCACCACCCGCATGGTGCCGTCGCCGTACTCCACCGTCGCCTCGCCCGACGCACTCCGTTCAAACCGACCCAGCATCGCCGTCCGTCCCTGCCGCCATTCTCGTCCCTCGCGTCTTAAAAGGCCGGTGGCGCCCTGTCGATGATCCCTCGACAGGGCTCCGGCATCGATGCCAAACATCGCGCATGGACCCCGATCTCCAGAGCCTGTTCGACGCCGCCCGCGTCGCCCGCGCGCGGGCCTACGCGCCGTACTCGCGCTTTGCCGTCGGCGCCGCCCTGCGGGACGCGGACGGCCGGGTCCATGCCGGCTGCAACGTCGAGAACGCGGCCTATCCGGTGGGCACCTGCGCCGAAGCCGGGGCCATCGCCGCCATGGTGGCGGAGGGCGGGCGGGCGATCCGCGCCATGCTGGTGATGGGGCCCGGGCCGGGCCTCGTCACCCCCTGCGGCGCCTGCCGCCAGCGCATCCGTGAATTCTCCACCCCCGACACCGTGATCCACGTGGCCGACGACGACGGCATCCGCGCCCGGTTCACCCTCGGGGGCCTGCTGCCGGATTCGTTCGGGCCGGAGAACCTCGCCCATGCCTGACGCGTCCGGGCTCGCTGCGACCGTCGAACGCCTGCGGGCACAAGGGTTCGCGGGCCCGTTCGCCTGCGCCATCGTGACGGGCACCGGCCTCGGCGCCCTGGTGGAGCGCCTCGCCGAGGCCCACGCGCTGCCCTATGGAGAGATCCCGGGTTTTCCCGCGCCGGGTGTCAGCGGCCATGGCGGGCGGCTCCATGCCGGGCGGCTCGGCGGACGCCGCGTACTCGTGTTCGAGGGCCGCGCCCACGCGTACGAAACCGGGAACGCCGCCGCCATGCGGGTGCCCCTCGGTGTCGCGCGGGCCCTGGACGCCCGTGCCCTGCTCCTGACGAACGCCGCCGGGTCGCTCCGGCCGGAGGCGGGTCCGGGGCAGCTCGTGGCGCTCACGGACCACATCAACCTGTCGGGCTTCAATCCCCTCGTCGGGGAAGCGAGCGACGGGCGCTTCGTCCCCATGGTGGGCGCCTACGCCCCCGGCCTGCGGGACACGCTCCACGCCGCGGCCGGCGCCTGTGGCCTGACCCTGCACAAGGGGGTCTACGCGTGGTTCTCGGGGCCGAGCTTCGAGACGCCGGCGGAGGTCCGCATGGCCGGGATCCTCGGCGCCGACCTCGTCGGCATGTCCACGGTGCCCGAGACGATCCTCGCCCGATTCCTCGGCCTGCCCGTGGCGGCGGTCTCGGTGGTGACCAACCTGGCCGCCGGCATCGGCGGCGGCGACCCGCACCACGCCGAGACCAAAGCCGTGGCGGCGCGGGCGGCCGCCGACCTCGCCCGCCTCGCCGAAGCCTTCGTCGCCCGCCTGCCGGAGCCCCACGCATGACTGAAGCCTCGACTGCGCGGCGCGCCCTCCCGCTCCTCGACCTCACCGATCTCGGCGATACCTGCACGGAGGGCGCCATCGAGGCCCTGTGCGGAGCCGCCCGCGCCAGCGGCGTCGCGGCAATCTGCGTCTGGCCCCGGTTCGTCGCGCAGGCCGCCGGGCTCCTCGCCGGGTCGGGCGTGGCGGTGGCGACGGTGATCAACTTTCCGGCCGGCGGGGAAGATGCGGAACGGGCCGTCGCCGACACCCGCGCGGCCCTTGCGGACGGCGCCGACGAGATCGACCTCGTCCTGCCCTACCGCGCCCTCCGCGAAGGCCGCCCCGAACCGGCACGCGCGATGGTGACGGCCGTGCGGGACGCCTGCGGGCCGGCCTGCCTCAAGGTGATCTTGGAAACCGGAGAACTCGCCACGCCGGAGCTGATCGAAGGGGCGAGCCGCCTCGCCCTTGCGGCGGGCGCCGACATGATCAAGACGTCCACGGGCAAATCCGCCGTCTCGGCGACCCCGGAGGCCGCCGAGATCATGCTGCTGGCCATCCGGGCGGCCGGCGGCGAACACGGCCTCAAGGTCTCGGGCGGCATTCGGACCGTGGCCGATGCCGCCCTGTATCTCGCCCTCGCCGACCGCATCATGGGGCCGGATTGGGCGACGCCCGGAACCTTCCGCATCGGGGCGAGCGGTCTTCATGCCGCCCTCGTGGCAGCCGGGGACACGAGCCCATGATGCTGCCGCAGGAGATCATCCGGGCGAAGCGCGACGGGCTCGCCCTCGATCCGGCTCGCATCGCCGAGTTCATCGCCGGCCTGACCGATGGACGCGTCACCGAGGGGCAGGCGGCGGCCTTCGCCATGGCGGTGTTCTTCCGCGGCATGTCCCAGGACGAGCGCATCGCCCTGACCCGGGCGATGACGCAATCGGGCACGGTCCTGAGATGGGACCTTCCCGGTCCCGTTCTCGACAAGCACTCCACCGGGGGCGTCGGAGACGCCGTCAGCCTTGCCCTGGCGCCCCTGGTGGCGGCCTGCGGCGGCTACGTGCCGATGATCTCCGGGCGCGGCCTCGGGCACACGGGCGGCACCCTCGACAAGCTCGGGGCCATTCCGGGCTACGACGCGCGCCCGGACCTCGACCGGTTCCGGCGGGTCACGAAAGAGGTCGGTTGCGCCATCATCGGCCAGACGCCCGACCTCGCGCCGGCCGATGCCCGCCTCTACGCCATCCGCGACGTCACCGGGACGGTGGAATCCCTCGACCTCATCACGGCGTCGATCCTGTCGAAGAAGCTCGCTGCCGGCCTCGACGGTCTGGTGATGGACGTGAAGGTCGGTTCGGGCGCGTTCATGGCGGGGCCGGACCAGGCGCGCGGCCTCGGTGAGGCCATCGTGGGCGTGGCGGGCGGGGCCGGTCTTCCCACCGTGACGCTCGTGACCGACATGGATTCGCCCCTCGCCTCTGCGGCGGGCAACGCCCTGGAGGTAGCCTACACTCTGGATTATCTCGGCGGGCGGGCGCGGGAGCCCGCCTTCCATGCCATCACCGTCGAACTCGCTGCCGAGATGCTGGTGCTGGGCCGCCTTTCGGACGCCCTGCCCGCCGCGCGGGCGCAGCTGGAGGAAGCCCTCGATTCGGGGCGTGCCCTGGAGATCTTTTCCAGCATGGTCGCGGCGCTCGGCGGACCGACCGACCTCGCCGAGCGGCCTGGGCAGTACCTCGCCAGGGCCGCCGTCGTGCGGACCGTGACGGTGCCGGAGGCCGGCGTCATCCGCCGGGCGGCGACCCGCGACATCGGTCTCGCCGTCATCGGCCTCGGCGGTGGCCGGACCCGGCCGCAGGACGCCATCGACCCCGCCGTGGGGTTCACCGGCCTCGCAAGGGCCGGCGACGCGGTCGGTCCCGACCGGCCGCTCGCCACGATCCACGCAAGGGACGCCGCCTCGGCGGACCGGGCCGAGGCGGCCCTGCGAGCGGCCTACCTCATCACGGCCGAGCCTCAGCCGGCCGATGCCCTGCTCCGCGACAGGATCGCCTGACCGATCAGTATCGGTCGTAACCCCGGCCGCGGCCGTCGTGATGATGGTGGTGATGGTGGCCCCAGTGGCGCCGGCCGTAGCCACGGTCGTGATCCCAGCCGCGATGGTGACCACCCCAGCCGCGGTCATGGCCGCGATGATGATGCCCGCGATCGTAGCCCCGGTGACCGTAGCCGTCATGGTCGTAGACGGGCACGAACTCGGCTTGCGGTCCGACATCGGCGAACGGCAGCGCTTGGGCACCGCCGATTCCGAGGCCGATCGCGAGGGCGAGGCCAGCGGCGAGGCGGCGGCTTCGGACGAGCAGCGTGTGGGGGCGAAAAGCCATGACGGTCTCCCGGTCTTAGGGGGTCGACGACATCTCGACCCCGTCAGGAGAACCTAGATCGCGACGGCTGAACGCCGTGGCCGGGAGCCGTTCAGCCCTGCGTCAGGGACGGCGATAGGCCCAGACACGCGCCGGCGGCAGGTTGAGCCAGACGCGGTTGGAACGACTCGCCGTATAGGTCCCGGCATCGCAGCGCTCGGGAATCGGCGGAACCACCGCGTAGGTGAACTGCACGAAGGGCGCGCCCGCATGCATCATGGCGTGGGCGGCGTTGAGGAGCTTGAGACGCTGTTCCAGGGGCTTGGTGAACAGCGGAAGGCTCGACACCGTGGCGGCGGCCTTTTCGTGGACGAGGGCCCCGAGGGTGGCGGTGATGTCGTAGGCATCGCCCTGCACCACGGTGGCCCGGGGAAACCGCGTCCGCAGCAGCCGGCAGAAATCCGGGTTGTACTCGACCAGGATCAGGCGCTCCTGCTCGATGCCCCGTCGCACGAGGGCTTCCGTCACCGGACCCGTACCCGGCCCGAGTTCGATGACCGGCCCGGCCATGCGCGGATCGACGTAGGACGCCATGGTGCGGGCGAGCATCTTGCCCGACGGGGTCACCGACCCCGTGACGAGGGGACGCTCGAACCAGGAGCGCAGGAAGCGGGCCTCGTCCTCCAGCGGATCGCGCCGCACGCGCGGGGCACCGGGCGCACCCTGGAGAGCGCCGAGGGCGGCTTGGAGTTTGGTGCTGGGACGGCGGAGCGGCGGCAAGACCCTAGGCCCTCAGATCACGGTTTGGGAAGGAAAGGCTAGACGCCGAAGGCCGTGTACAGTCAAGCCGCATCGGCGCTTCGCCCCCGGGTCCGGTCGTGCGTTCGGTCGAGCGGTGCGGCCCAGCCACAATCATAACCGGCTTCGCGGCCGTTCGATCCCGCACCGTGTTCACTGTCGGGCGGTACCGCCGAGTCCGTCGAAGAACTCGCGGACCTTGGAGAAGAAGCCCGCGCTCTCGGGGTGGTTCTCGTCGGAAGCCGACTGACCGAATTCCTGCAGCAGCTCGCGCTGGCGCTTGGTCAGATTCTGCGGCGTCTCGACGAACACCTGGATGTAGAGGTCGCCGACCTCGCGGGCGCGCAGCACCGGCATGCCCTTGCCCTTGATGCGGAACTGCTTGGCCGTCTGCGTGCCGGCCGGGATCCGCACCTGGGTCTGCGAGCCGTCGATGACCGGCACGGTGATCTCGCCCGACAGGGCCGCCGTCACCATGTTGATCGGCACCCGGCAGAACAGATCGGCGCCGTCGCGCTGGAAGAATTCGTGCGGCTTGATCGAGAGGAACACGTAGAGGTCGCCCGCCGGGCCGCCGCGCAGGCCGGTCTCGCCCTCGCCGGCGAGACGGATGCGCAGGCCGTCGTCGACGCCCGCCGGCACGTTGATCGACAGGGTGCGCTCGCGCGTGACGCGGCCGGCGCCCGAGCAATTGCCGCACGGATCGTCGATGACCTCGCCGCGTCCGTGGCAGTTCGGGCAGGTCCGCTCGATGGCGAAGAACCCCTGCGCGGCGCGTACGCGGCCGTAGCCGCCGCAGGTCTGGCACGGGCGCGGCTTCGAGCCGGCCTTGGCACCCGACCCCGAGCACACCTCGCAGGTGACGGCGGTCGCCATCTTGATGGTCTCCGCCTTGCCGGCGAAGGCCTCCTCCAGGGAGATCTCGAGGTTGTAGCGCAGATCGGCGCCGCGCTCGCGGGTGGAACCGCCGCGTCCGCCCGCGCCGGCTCGCGCACCGCCGGGGGCCGCGCGTCCGTCGCCGAAGAAATTGTCGAAGATGTCCGACATGAAATCGCCGAACTCGTTGCCGAATCCGGGGCCGCCCCCGCCGCCCTGCTGGAATGCGGCATGGCCGAAGCGGTCGTAGGCTGCGCGCTTCTGGCCGTCGGTCAGGGTCTGGTAGGCCTCGTTGACTTCCTTGAACTTGACCTCGGCCTCCGCATTCCCGGGATTGCGATCGGGATGGTAGGTCATGGCGAGCTTGCGGAAGGCGACTTTCATCTCGCCGTCGGTCGCGGTCTTGGCGACGCCAAGAATCTCGTAATAGTCCCGCTTCGACATACCCGCCCTCAAAAGTCGTTCGGCGCGCCGGCATCCACCGGGGACCGCACCGTCATCTGACCAGACATGGCGAGGGGCCGGATTACTCCGACCCCCCGTTTCTCAAGGGGCGTTATGCCCGCTTCTTCTGGTCCTTGTCATCGACTTCCTGGAAGTCGGCGTCGATGACGTCGTCCTTCTTGGCTTCGCCGGCCGGCGCCTCGGCCCCGGCCTCACCGCCCTGGTTGGCCGCGTACATGGCCTCGCCGAGCTTCATCGACGCCTGCATCACGTCGGTTGTGCGAGCCTTGATGGTCTCGACGTCGTCGCCTTCGAGGGCCGTGCGCAGCGCCGTAATGGCGGTCTCGATGGCACCCTTGTCGTCGGCCGAGACCTTGTCGCCGTACTCCTTGACCGACTTCTCGGTGGCGTGGACGAGGCTCTCGCCCTGGTTCTTCACCTCGACGAGCTCGCGACGCTTCTTGTCCGCTTCGGCATTGGCCTCGGCATCCTTGACCATCTTCTCGATATCCGCATCCGAGAGGCCGCCCGAGGCCTGGATGCGGATCTGGTGCTCCTTGTTCGTCGCCTTGTCCTTGGCCGTCACGTTGACGATGCCGTTGGCGTCGATGTCGAAGGTCACCTCGATCTGCGGCATGCCGCGCGGGGCCGGCGGGATGCCCATGAGGTCGAACTGACCGAGCATCTTGTTGTCGGCCGCCATCTCGCGCTCACCCTGGAAGACCCGGATGGTGACGGCGTTCTGGTTGTCCTCGGCCGTCGAGAAGGTCTGGGACTTCTTCGTCGGGATGGTGGTGTTGCGGTCGATGAGGCGGGTGAACACGCCGCCCAGGGTCTCGATGCCGAGCGACAGCGGGGTGACGTCGAGGAGCAGAACGTCCTTCACGTCGCCCTGGAGCACGCCGGCCTGGACCGCCGCGCCGATGGCCACGACCTCGTCGGGGTTGACGCCCTTGTGGGGCTCCTTGCCGAAGAACGACTTCACCACTTCCTGGATCTTCGGCATGCGGATCATGCCGCCGACGAGCACGACTTCGTCGATCTCGGAGGCCGAGACGCCCGCATCCTTGAGGGCCTTGCGGCAGGGCTCGATGGTGCGCTGGACGAGGTCGTCCACGAGGGACTCGAACTTGGCGCGGCTGAGCTTGAGCGCGAGGTGCTTCGGCCCGGAGGCGTCGGCCGTGATGTAGGGCAGGTTGATCTCGGTCTGGGTCGCGGAGGACAGCTCGATCTTGGCCTTCTCGGCGGCTTCCTTGAGGCGCTGGAGCGCGAGCTTGTCCTTCGTCAGGTCGATGCCCTGCTCCCGCTTGAACTCCGCCGCGAGGTACTCGACCACGCGGTTGTCGAAGTCCTCGCCGCCGAGGAAGGTGTCGCCGTTGGTGGACTTCACCTCGAACACGCCGTCGCCGATCTCCAGGATCGACACGTCGAAGGTGCCACCGCCGAGATCGTACACCGCGATGGTGCCGGCCTTCTTCTTGTCGAGGCCGTAGGCCAGCGCCGCGGCGGTGGGCTCGTTGATGATGCGCAGCACTTCGAGGCCGGCGATCTTGCCCGCGTCCTTGGTGGCCTGGCGCTGGGCGTCGTTGAAGTAGGCGGGCACGGTGATGACGGCCTGCGTCACCGGCTGGCCGAGATGGGCTTCCGCCGTCTCCTTCATCTTCTGCAGGGTGAAGGCGGAGATCTGCGAGGGCGAATACTTCTTGCCGTCGGCCTCGACCCAGGCGTCGCCGTTGTCACCGCGGACGATGTTGTAGGGCACGAGGCCCTTGTCCTTCTGCGTCATCGGATCGTCGTAGGTGCGGCCGACGAGGCGCTTGATGGCGAAGAAGGTGTGTTCCGGGTTGGTGACCGCCTGGCGCTTGGCCGGCTGGCCGACGAGGCGCTCGCCGTCGTCGAGGAAGGCGACGATGGACGGCGTGGTGCGCGCACCTTCCGCGTTCTCGATGACCTTGGGCTGCGAGCCCTCCATCACGGCAACACAGGAATTGGTGGTGCCGAGGTCGATACCGATAACTTTACCCATGGTGGGATCCCTCTGTTGTGCTTGGTCAAGCAGACCGCCGAGCCCCGAAGCAGCTCGGCCCATGGCGGTGAAAAACTGAGATTGGCGAGCCGGATCGCGCCCGGGCCGAACGTCGCGAAACGCTCAGGCTCGGGTCTTAATCCCGCGTCCCGCCGGATATAAGAAGGGGGATGCGGAGCCGCAAGGCGAACCGGAAACGACCCGGGGGAACCGGGCGCGCCCTCGGAGCGGATCGCGCCCGAGGGCGTTATCCCGTTCTCGCAGCGGCTCGATCCCGGCCGAGGACGCGAATTCCCACGGCCCGCCGCCGCGATTCTGTTGTAACGGCGCCACGTTCAAGCCATGGCCCCCATGGTAGGCTGACGGGTGGCCGTGTTCATCCGCGAGTTGATCTCGCAGTTCCTGCGGCCGGCGAGCTCCCGCGGCCGGCGAGTTCCCACAGCCGGAAAGTCCCGATGCCCCCGTTGACCCGCGCCCTCCTCCTCGCACCCCTGCTGCTCGCGCCACCCAGCCCGGCCGCCGCGCAGAACTTCTTCGAGGAGCTGTTCGGAATCGGGCGCGCCGCCAAGCCGCCGGTTCCGCCCCGCGGCGTCCCGGGTGGCGTCCAGCCGGGCTCGCCCATCGCGCCGCCTCCGGGCGCCCCGGGGGATGCGCCGACTGCGGAGGTGCCGCGCGCGCCTGCGGTTCCGAAGCAGCCCGTGGTTCTCAAGGCGCCGCCGGAGGACAACGTCGTCGGCCAGGAGCTGATGCACAACGGCCTCAACGGCAGCCTGAAGCTGGAAAAGACCGGGGGCGGCACGACCGCCCGCATGATCCTGCCGGGCACCAAGGTGTCCCAGCCGAGCGAGAGCTGCACCGTGCCGTGGAACGGCGGCACGCCCGCGACCCTCACGGCCGAAGGGCGACCCGACGGACTCGCCCGCTTCGAAGCCGCCGGGGCCACCTGCCCCCTGCGCTTCGAGGTGGTGGACGGCGGTGTGCTGGTGACATCCCTCGGGGCCACGCCGATCTGCACCGTGGCGGCCGCCGATTGCGCCACCACGCCGGCGGGCCTGTGGGGGCCAGCCGCCGCGACCCTGATCCCGCGGGCGGCCGAATTCGACGGCGCGCGCGGCACGGCCGACCGCGCGGTCCGTGAGAACTACAAGCTCATGACCCAGCGGGCGCGCGGACAGGACGTCCGCCCCATCGTCACCGAGCAGGCGGCGTTCTCGTCCGACCGCGAGCAGCTGTGCCGGACTTATGCCCGGGAAGGCGCGCACGGCTTCTGCAATCTGCGCTTCACCGAAGGCCGAGCCCTCGCGCTCGCCACCCGCCTCGGCGTCAACACCGCCAGCGCCGCCCCTACGGCGGCCGCCGCCCCACGGCCGCGCCGCAAGCCGCAACCGTCCGTCGAGGGAATGAACCCGGATGCCGGCGGCGCGCCGGCTTTTCCGGAGTAGGGGTTTCGAGAGGGATCATCCCTTTGGCGGGTGCCGGGCAGAGACCGACGAAGAATCAGGGCCGGTTTCTCAAAACTCTTGCCCTGACCCGCGAGGGGCTCGCCCTTCGGACCCTGATTCAGGCGTGGCCGGCATCCATCGACAGCATGGCCGGGTCGATGCCGATGCCGCGCAGGGTGCGTTCGTACTTCGCATCGAGGGCGGTGTTGAAGATCAGCTCCGGGTCGGCCGGGCAGGTGAGCCAGCCGTTGGCCAGGATCTCGTTCTCGAGCTGGCCGGCCTGCCATCCGGCATAGCCGAGCGCCAGGACGGCGCTGGCGGGACCGGCGCCGTTGGCGATGGCCCGCAGGATATCGACGGTGGCGGTGAGGCAGATGCCGTCGTCGATGATCAGGGTCGACTGGTCGATGTGGAAATCGTCCGTGTGCAGCACGAAGCCGCGCTTGGCATCCACCGGGCCGCCCATGAGCACGGGCATGTGGCCGACCCGCTCGCGCAGGCGGATGGCGTCGAGTTCGGTGGCGATCTCGAGTTGGATCAGCAGGTCGGGCATGTTGAGGTTCTGAACCGGCTTGTTCAGGATGATGCCCATGGCTCCATCCGCCGAGTGGGCACAGAGATAGATCACCGAGCGCGAGAAGCGCGCATCCGTGAGCCCCGGCATGGCGACCAGGAACTGGCCTTCGAGGGAGGCGGGATCACCCGACTGGGACCGTGATGACTGCATACCCCATGCTACGCCCGTCGGTGCCCTTGTCCAAGGCGCAAATCCGAGAGGCGCAGCAAGGCGTTCGGCCGCGTGTGCACGGCCGTCGCGGTTGCCTCGACACGCGGGAGCCCGCGCGATAGACGGCAGGGACGTACGGGCGCGACGCCCGCAGGAGATCACCCATGACGATCCAGGTTGGCGACCACCTGCCCCAGGTCACGTTCCGCGTCAGCGGCAAGGACGGCCCCGAGGCCCGGACCACGGACGACGTGTTCAAGGGGCGTCGGGTCGTCCTCGTGGGCGTTCCGGGGGCGTTCACCCCGAGCTGCCACCGCAACCACCTGCCGGGCTTCGTCGAGAAGCAGGCCGAGATCAAGGCGCGCGGCATTGATGCCGTGGCGATCACCTCCGTCAACGATGTGTTCGTCCTCGACGCCTGGCAGAAGGCCAGCGGTGCCGAGGCCCTCGAATTCCTCGCCGACGGCAACGCCGAATTCGCCAAGGCGCTGGGCCTCGACATGGACGGCACGGGCTTCGGCCTCGGGCCGCGCTCGAAGCGCTACGCCATGCTGGTGGAGGACGGCGTCGTGCGGGTGCTCAACGTCGAGGATTCGCCGGCCAAGACCGAGATCTCCGGCGTCGACGCGCTGCTCAAGGTGATCTGACGCTTCGGTCACCCACCGAGACCATGCGGGCCCGGGGTGATCCCCCGGGCTTTTTCATGCCTCCCTGCATTCGAGGTCTGTGCCGTCGCCTGGATATGGTTTTCGCCGACGAGGCGGCCGGACCGGCCAAAAGTTCGGCAGCTCTTATCAAGCTTTCAAGATACGAATTTTAGGCGGACACTGTCGTTTCGGGAATCAACCGAGCTTTCGATAGGGAGAACGCCATGCCCTTCCGTTCCGAAACCTGTGCCATTGTCCTCATGGCTGGCCTCGCGATGTCGGCGCCGGCCTTCGCGGATGATCCGAAGGCCACGGCCCAGGCGGCGGCCGACCGCTGGGACCAGAGCTTCAACACCGGGGATATGGACGCACTGACGACGCTCTACGGCACCGACGCCGAAGTCGTCACGAAGGGGGCGCCGCTCTCGGGCGGCCCGAGCATCCAGGCCTACTTCACCAATCTGAAGTCGAAGGGGTTCGCGGATCACAAGCTGACGGTCCAGTCGGCGAAAGCGAAGGGCGACCTCCTCCTCGCCAGTGGACGCTGGGAGGCGAGCGGCCCCGGGGACGGCGGCGCCCGCAAGGTGTTCAGCGGAAACTGGGTCAACGTCCTGGAGCGCCAGGGTGACGGGTGGCGGACGGTGCTGCACACTTGGAACTGAAGCACGGCCCCGATCAGGCGCCGCGCCCGTAATCCTCGGCCCGTGTCGCCGTGCGGTGGAACGTCAAGCGGCGGTCGTATTCCAGGGGGTCCTTCGGCTGGACCAGGGCGCCCGGCGGCACGTTCAGCCAATCGACCAGGCGGGTCAGCAGGAAGCGCAGGGCCGCGCCCCGGCACAGGATCGGCAGGGCGGCGACCTCTGGCGGGGTCAGGGGCCGGACGGTCTCGTACCCGGCGATGAGGGCCGCGCCCCGGTCGCGGTCAAAAGTGCCGTCGGCCTCGAAGCACCACGCGTTGAGGCAGATGGCGAGGTCGTACGCGAAGGCGTCGGTGCAGGCGAAGTAGAAGTCGATGAGGCCCGACAGGTCGTCGCCGATGAAGAACACGTTGTCGGTGAAGAGGTCGGCGTGGATCACGCCCGAGGGCAGACCGCGCGGCCAGCCGGCTTCGAGAACCGCGAGGTCGCCGCGCACTCGCTCGGCGAGGCCCGGCGCCACGCCGTCGGCCTGGGGTTCGGCGCCCCGGAACAGCGGACCCCAGGCTTCGACCGAGAGGCTGTTGTCGCGCCGCATGGGAAAATCGCTGCCGGCGGCGTGCAGGCCCGCCAGCGCCCCGCCCAGCGCGCGGCAATGGTCGGGATTCGGCCGTTTGACCGAAACGCCTTCGAGGAAGCTGACGATCACCGCCGGACGGCCGCAGAGTTCGCCGAGCGCCACGCCGGCGCGGTTGCGGATCGGCTGCGGGCAGGCGAGGCCGCGCGCGGCGAGATGCTCCATGAGGTTGAGGAAGAACGGCAGGTCGTCCAGGCGCACCCGCTTCTCGTACAGGGTGAGGATGTAGGCGCCGGCCGTGGTGTGTACGAAGAAGTTGGTGTTCTCGACGCCCTCGGCGATGCCCTTGTACGAGAGCAGGGTGCCGATGTCGTAGGCGCTGAGGAAGCGGGTCAGCGCCTCGTCGGAGACCTCGGTGTAGACGGCCACGGGCGGTTCGCTCGAAGGTTGGGGGTTCAAAAAGAACAAGGGCGCCGATGGGCGCCCCTGCAGGTCGAATCAATGGAAAGGCCGCGTCTACTCGGCGGCTTCGCTGCGCAGTTCGCGCGGCAGCGGAAAGGACATGTCCTCCACCACCGTCGAGACCGTGTCCACCGTGACGGTGTAGCGGGCGGCGAAGGCGTCGATGATCTCTTCCACTAGCACTTCCGGGGCCGAGGCGCCGGCGGTGAGGCCGAGGCGGCGCACGTCCTTGAACGCCTCCCAGTCGATCTCCTCGGCGCGCAGCACGAGGCGGGTGATCGGGCAGCCGACGCGCTCGGCGACCTCGCGCAGGCGCTGCGAGTTCGAGGAGTTGGACGAGCCCACGACGATCACGGCATCGACGAGGGGGGCCACCTGCTTCACCGCCTCCTGGCGGTTGGTGGTGGCGTAGCAGATGTCGTCCTTGTGCGGCCCGGTGATGGTCGGGAACTTCTTCTTCAGGGCCTCGACGATGTGGTGGGTGTCGTCCACCGACAGGGTCGTCTGCGTCACCCAGGCGAGGTTGTCGCGGCTCTCAGGCTCAAGGGCGGCGATCTGCTCGAGGTCTTCCACCAGGGTGATGGAGCCGGCGGGCAACTGGCCCATGGTGCCGACCACCTCAGGATGGCCCGAATGGCCCACGAGGAGAACGTGGCGGCCGCGCTTGTGGTGGATCTCGGCCTCGCGGTGAACCTTGGTCACCAGGGGGCAGGTGGCGTCGATGGTGGTGAGCCCGCGCGAATCGGCGTTGTTCGGGACGGTCTTGGCGACGCCGTGGGCGGAGAAGATCACCGGGGCGGAGCCGTCCGGCACCTCGTCGAGCTCACGCACGAACACGGCGCCTTTGCGCTTCAGGCTCTCGACCACGTATTTGTTGTGGACGATCTCGTGCCGGACGTAGACCGGCGGTCCGTAAATGGCGAGCGCGCGCTCGACCACGTCGATGGCCCGCACCACGCCGGCGCAGAACCCGCGCGGGGCGCAGAGCAGAATCTCCAGGGGGGGCTTCTCCGCGCTGGCGGAGGCGATCTGGGTGGTCGGGATTGCTTCGCTCATGATAGCCGGGATGTGGCGAGGCTGGGCCGCCCCTGTCAACCGCTCATAGCCGAAAACCGTCCCTGTGGCACGGGCGGGCGTATCAAACCTGTCGAGCGTGTCATGCAGGCCCACCCTGCATCGCCGCGTCCAGCACCGAGAAGATACGCGGTTCGGCGCAATGGGCGACGTTGAAGCGCAGGAAGCGCGTACCCGCCCCGGAGGTGCTGAACGCCGCCCCCGGCGCCAGCACGACGCCCTGGCCGAGCGCGCGGCGGGCGACGTCGCCCGAATCGAGGCCCTCCGGCAGGGCGGCCCACAGGAACAGGCCGCCGCGCGGCTCGGTCCAGAGCGTCAAGCCTGCCGCTTCCAGGCGTCGCGCCGCGAGGCCACGATCGCGGGCGAGCTTTTCGCGAATCTCCGAAAGGTGGCGGCGGTAGGTGCCGTCGGTGATCAGGCGATGCATGAGCAGGGCGGCGAGGTGGCCGTTGCCGAGACTCATGGCGAGCTTGAGATCGACGAGGGGCTCGATCCAGTCCGGCCGCACGGCGAGAAAGCCGCAGCGCACGGAGGCCGACAGGGTCTTCGAGAAGCTGCCTACCTGGATCACCCGCTGGAGCCCGTCGAAACCGGCGAGCCGGGGCGCCGGTTCGGGCTCGAGATCGCCGAAGATGTCGTCCTCAATGATCAGGGTGTCGTGCGCCTCCGCCAGGCGCAGCACCCGGTGGACGATGGCCGGGGCGAGGGTCGCGCCCGTGGGGTTATGGAGGGCCGAGTTCGTCAGGTAGAATCGGGGACGGTGCTCCGACAGGAGCGTCTCCAGGGCCGTGAGATCCGGCCCCGTGGGCGTGAACGGCACCCCGACCACCGTGACCCGGTGGGCGCGCAGGAGCGCGTGGTAGTTGAAGTAGCAGGGGTCATCCACCACCACCGTGTCGCCCGGCGCCAGGAGGAAGCGGCACAGGAGGTCGACGGCCTGCGTCGCCGAATCGAGCAAGAGGATCTGGTCGGCATCGGCGACGATGCCCTTCTCCTCCATCCGGCGCGCGATCTGGGCGCGAAGCGGGGCGAGGCCCAGGGGCTGGTCGTAGCAGACGAGGCTGCGCGTGCCCTCTCGGGCGAGGTGGCGCAGGCTGCGGCGGATCGCGTCGCCCGGCATCCACGCCGTCGGCAGCCATCCCGAGCCGGGCTTCAGCAGGTCCGGGCCGGATTGCATCGACTGACGGGTGATCCAGAGGGGATCGACGGCCCGGTCGAGTTCCGGCCCCACGGTCTTGAGGCAGAGCGGGCGGGTCTTGCCGGCGACGTAGAAGCCCGAGCCCCGCCGCGCCACGATGGCGCCCTCGGCACCGAGCCGGTCGTAGGCCTCCACCACGGTCGATTTCGACACGCCCATGGATTCGGCGAAGCTCCGCACGGAGGGCAGGCGGGCTCCGGGTGCGAGCTGGCGGCTCGCGATGCGCTCGGCGATGGCCTGGGTCACCGTCTCGACCAGGGTCGGCGGGCTCGGCGCGCGGGATTTCATCGGCACTGTCTTTCGATCTGTACGGCACTTCCTGCCGGACAATTCTGGCGAAGCGTACGGCACTGTCCCTGTCCCGAACAGCCCCCGGGCGCCAGGGTCGCGCCAGACGACGGGAGCGCGGTCATGACCGGTACGATGATACAGAATTCTGGAGGGGCGACGGTCGCGGCCCGGCAGTCCGCCGGGGACCGGGACCCTGTCCTGCACCGGGCATGGGCCGCCGCTGCCGCCGGCGTCGCAAAGCTGTCCGCCGGGGTCTCGCGCGCCGCCATCAACGCCCGGATCCTGCGTCAGCTCGGGGCCATGTCGGAGCGCGAGCTGAAGGATATCGGGCTGGTGCGCCAGGACCTGCACGATGCCGCAGCCCTGCGCCAAGACGGCGATTCCACCACCCTGCTTCTCGCCCGCCGCGAGGAACGCAAGGCCGCGCGGCGGGCCTGAGCGAGGCTGCCGATGTGGGTGCCGATTCGCACGGGGACGGCTCCGGGCCCGCATTCGGTGTCGGGGGCCGAATGGCGATCCCGGCGGAGGTGGTCTAAGACGGCGCTGCCTCAGCGTCCGTGATCGCCACGATCGGTTCGATCGGGACCGGCCATCTCCAGCCAGGACCCCCATGGCGAGCGCCGCGACCCACGTCAGCTTCCTGCCGCCCGTGCTGACGTTCCTGTCGGCGGCGGTGATCGGCGTGCCGATATTCCGGCTCATCGGCCAGAGCGCCGTGCTCGGCTACCTCGTGGCCGGCGTGATCATCGGCCCGTTCGGCTTCTCCCTCATCGCCGAGCCCGAGACGGCGGCGAGCGTCGCCGAACTCGGCGTGGTGCTGTTGCTGTTCATCGTCGGCCTCGAACTCCAGATCTCCCGCCTCGTCTCCATGCGGCGCGACATCTTCGGCCTCGGGGCGGCGCAGCTCTTCGTCTGCACCCTTGTGCTCGCCGGCATCGGCTTCCTGTTCGGCCTGACGCCATCGGCCGCCTTCGTCATCGGCATCGCGCTCGCCCTGTCGGCGACCGCCGTCGCCCTGCAGCTCCTGGAGGAGCGCGGCGACCTCGGCACGCCCTATGGCGGCCGCGCCTTCGCGGTGCTGCTGTTCCAGGACATTTCCGTGGTGGCGATCCTCGCCCTGATGCCGCTGCTCGCCTCCACCGGGAGCGGCGGGGGCGACGGCTGGCTCCTCACCGCCCTGCAATCGACCGGCACCGTGGGCGCGGCCATCCTCGCCGTGGTCCTGGTGGGCCGTTACGGCCTCAACCCGTTCTTCGGCCTCCTCGCCGCCAGCGGCGCCCGCGAGGTGATGACTGCCGCCGCCCTCCTGGTGGTGCTCGGCACCGCCATGCTGATGGAGCATGTCGGCCTGTCCATGGCCATGGGGGCGTTCCTGGCCGGCGTGCTCCTCGCCGAATCGAACTTCCGCCATCAGCTCGAAGCCGACATCGAGCCGTTCCGCGGCATGCTGCTCGGCCTGTTCTTCATGAGCGTGGGCATGTCCATCGACGGCGGCCTGCTGAAAGCCGAGTGGCCGTGGCTGCTCGGTGCCACCGCAGGCGCCATCCTGATCAAGGTCGGCCTCGTCGCCGGCCTGTTCCGGCTGTTCGG
Source organism: Methylobacterium sp. Leaf112 (assembly GCF_001423295.1). Lineage (GTDB taxonomy): Bacteria > Pseudomonadota > Alphaproteobacteria > Rhizobiales > Beijerinckiaceae > Methylobacterium. The sequence continues at coordinate 23,449 of NZ_LMNG01000012.1, forward strand.
CTCGAACTGGCTCGACGCCGTGCGCGGGGGTGCGATCCTGGCGCCGGCCGGTGAATTCGCCTTCGTGCTCCTGCCGGTGGGCGGCGAGCTCGGCCTCATCGACGGACCGAGCGGACGATTCGCCATCGCGCTCGCGGCGCTGACCATGCTGGTCGGCCCGGTGGCGGCCAAGGCCCTGGACAGCGCCCTCGCGCGCCGCCGCCGCGAACCCGACCTGACGCCCGATACCATCGAGAACACGGAAGCCCGCGTCCTCGTGGTCGGCTTCGGCCGCTTCGGCCAGATCCTGACCCAGGTGCTCCTCGCCGAAGGCATCAGCGTCACGGTCATCGACAAGGACGTGGAGCAGATCCGCTCCGCCTCGCGCTTCGGCTTCCGCATCTTCTACGGCGACGGCACCCGCCTCGATGTGCTGCGCGCTGCCGGCATCGGCCGGGTCGAACTCCTGTGCGTCTGCGTCGACGAGCCGGAGGCCGCCCTGAAGATCGTCGACATCGTCCACGAGGAATTCTCCAGCGTGCGGACCTATGTGCGGGCCTACGACCGCATGCACGCCGTGGAGCTCATGAACCGGGACGTCGATTTCCAGCTGCGGGAGACCGTGGATTCCGCCCTCGGCTTCGGCCGCGCCACCCTGGAGGGCCTCGGCGTCGCGCCCGATGCGGCCGCCGCCATCGCGGAGGACGTGCGCAAGCGCGACGTCGCCCGCCTCGTCCTGCAGCAGGCGGGCGCCCTGCCGGATGCCGCGAGCTGGATGCGCGGTGCGGCGCAGATCAAGCCCGAACCGCTCACCGAACCGCAGCGCCCGTCGCGGGCCCTCAACGCCGAGACCCGCGACATCATCGGCACAAAGGCCCGCGAGGCCGCAGCCCATACCCTCGAAGTCCGGGACGTTCCCTCCGATGCTTGAAACGAACCCGGCGGCGGCCCGCTTCGTCAGCGGCTCGATCCTGCGCCACGTGGTGGTGATGAGCGCCACCGGGTCCGTCGGCCTGATGGCCCTGTTCGTCGTCGACCTCCTGTCGCTGCTCTACGTGTCGAAGCTCGGCGATCCGACCCTGACGGCGGCGGTGGGCTTCGCCACCATCGTCCAGTTCTTTGCCATCGCCATCAACATCGGCCTGATGATCGCCGCCGGGGCCCTGGTCTCGCGGGCCATCGGGGCCGGTGACGAAGCGGGTGCCCGGCGCCTGGCCACCTCCGGCACCATCCACGGCATCCTCGTCTCGGGCGTCCTCGTCGTGGCGATGCTGCCGTTCCTGCCCGTCTTCCTCACGACCATCGGCGCCGATGCCGAAACCCTGCCGGTGGCGACCCGCTTCCTCTGGATCACCCTGCCGTCGAACCTCCTCATGGGGCCCGGGATGATGTTCTCCGGGCTCCTGCGCGCCGTCGGGGCCGCGCGTCAGGCCATGCTGGTGACCCTGGCCGGCGCCCTCGTCACCGCCGGACTCGATCCGCTCCTCATCTTCGGTGCCGGCCTCGGGGTGGACGGCGCCGCCATCACCACCTGCGTGGCGCGCGCCACCTTCGCCCTCGTCGGCCTGTGGGGCGTGCGCCGGTTCCGCATGCTCGCCCGACCGCGGGTCGCCGACATCGTCGCCGACGCGCCCATCGTGTTCCGCATCGCCCTGCCGGCGGTGCTGACCAACCTCGCCCCGTCCGTCGCCAGCGCCTTCATCGCCCATGCGCTGGCGAAGTTCGGGGCCGTCGCCATCGCGGGCAACGTGGTCATCGACCGCCTCACCCCCGTGGCCTTCGGCGGCCTGTTCGCCCTCTCCGGCTCCATCGGGCCGATCCTCGGACAGAACTGGGGGGCGGGCCGGTTCGACCGGATGCGCGGCGTCCTGCGCGACGGCGCCCTCGTGACGGGAGCCTACGTCCTGGTGGTCTGGGCGGCGCTGTTCCTCGCACGGGAACCCTTGACGCGACTGTTCGAACTGCAGGGGGTGGCCGCCGACCTGTTCGGGTTCTTCTGCCTCGTCAGCGGCGGGGTCTGGTTCTTCACCGGGCTGCTGTTCCTGGCCAACGCCTCGTTCAACAACCTCGGCTTCCCGTTCTACTCGACGGTGCTGAACTGGGGCCGGGCCACCCTCGGCACCGTTCCGCCCGCCCTGCTCGGCGCACATCTCTACGGTCCCCGGGGCGTCATCGCGGGGGTCGGCCTCGGCTCGGTGTTCTTCGGCCTCGCCGGCATCGCCCTCGCCTTCCGCACGGTCGCCACCCTGGAGGCCCGGGCGGCCGCCCTTCCGGCCCCGGAACCGGAGGAGTCCCTGGCGAGCACGGACGCCTCCCTCGCCGCCGGACCGGCCCAGTCGGGGGTCCTCGTCTGAGGGCCGGGCGGCCCTGTGGAGGGCCGGGCGGGCCCTGTTGAAAAACCGCTGCATCCCGTCACGCGCCGGAAACAAAACCCTTCGGGCCACGTTCAGACTTCGATCTCCGACGAGACACGGAGCCAGTTCTTCCATCCTCAGGGTTTGACCATGATCGCCGATCGGATCTCCGCCCAGCCAGCCCAGAAGACCCACCTCGACATCTACGACACCCAGGCCCGCTCGAGCATGGCCACCCGCCTCGGCGTGTCCGAGGATCGCCTGCGCAAGGCCGTCCACATCGTCGGTTCGCGCATCTCCACGCTGACGAGCTACTTCCACAAGTAGGTCGATCCGGCCGACGAAGGAGACGCCGGAGCGGGCGTCCCTTACTCGCGAGTGGCGGTCCGCCCGCCCCTGCCCTACGTCGATCCGGCACCGCTCCCTCAGCGCCTCCGGACCGCCATGACCGTATCCACCCCCATCACCGCCGCCATCCTCGTGATCGGCGACGAAATCCTGTCCGGCCGGACGAAGGACAGGAACATCGGCACCATCGCCGATTATTGCGCGGCCGTCGGGATCGATCTGCGCGAGGTCCGCATCGTCCCGGACGAGCAGGACCGCATCGTCGAGGCCGTGAACGCCCTGCGGGCGGGCCACACCTACCTCTTCACCACCGGCGGCATCGGCCCGACCCACGACGACATCACCGCCGATAGCGTCGCCGCCGCCTTCGGGGTCTCCATTGACGTCGACCAGCGCGCCGTCGCGATGCTGCTGGAGCGGCACAAGCCGGAAGACCTCAACGAGGCCCGCCTGCGCATGGCCCGGATCCCGGCCGGCGCCGACCTCATCGCCAATCCGGTCTCGAAGGCACCGGGCTTCCGCCTCGGCAACGTCTTCGTCATGGCGGGCGTGCCGGCGATCATGCAGGCGATGCTGGATTCCATCGGACCGACCCTGGAGACGGGCGCCCGCGTCCTGTCGCACACCATCGAGGCGGGACTGCCCGAAGGCACCTATGCGGGCGCCCTCGGAGAGTTGGCCAAGGCCCATGCGGGCGTGTCCATCGGATCCTATCCGTCGATGACCTCGACCGGCTTCACCAACCGGATCGTAGTCCGGGGCAGGGACCCGCAAGCCCTCGACGCGGCCAGGGCGGATGTCGAGGCCCTGGTCGCCCGTCTGCGGGCGGACGCGGGCGCCTAACGGCGCCTGTCAGGCTCGCAACGCCGGCTTCGCCTTCACCGCTGCGGCCAGGGCCTTGAGGTGACGGTTGAGGTCGGCGATCTCGTTCAGCGCGATGGTCTTGTGGCCGTCCTTGACCGCGCGCTCGATGTCGCTGACCTGCTCGGTCGCGATACGCTTCAGTTCGGCGGCGAGTTTGTCCCGTGTCATCGTCGCTCCTGTCACGGCTCGGGGTTCTCCCGGGTGATAGCGACATGGGCTTAACCGGGCGTTGTCGTGGCGTGAAACGGCGTTCGGCCGATGCCGATTTCGTGATCGGTGCGGGGAGCTTACGGAAGGCCCGGTCGCATTCCAGCGCTTGGTGTTGCGCCGCGGTCATAGGTGGGTGGCGCAGCCCAGGGTTAAGCTCCGCGCAGCCTTCAGCCCATCGCCGAGAACCCATTCCCATGTTCGCCAAGCTCCTCCTGGCCGGCACCGCAGCGATCCTCGCCGTGTCGAGCGCGTCCGCCGCCGATCTGCCGCGTCGTGCGGCGCCGCCGCCGGTGTTCACCGCCGTGCCGGTCTTCACCTGGACCGGCTTCTACCTCGGCACCCACAGCTCCTACGCCTTCAGCGACCGCCAGACGATCCGCACCACCGGCAACAACAACGGCACCGGCGGCATCACCAACACGCAGCTGAACGTCGCCCAGGGTCGTCGTGCAGGCACCTTCCGCTCCGAGCAGGACGGCATCGGCAACGTCGGTGGCGGCATCGGTTACAACTATCAGTTCACCCCGGGCTCGGGCTTCGTCGTCGGCGCCGCCACCGAGGTGACCTGGACCGACATCAGCAAGAGCTACAGCTACTTCGGTCCGGTCATCCCCGGCGTGAACACCGCCGCCGATCCGAGCAACCTGCGCCAGCGCCTCGACTACCTCGGCACGGTCACGGGCCGCCTCGGCTACGCGTTCGACCGGTTCCTCGTCTACGGAACCGGCGGCTTCGCCTACGGCAACGTCAACTACAGCGCCGGCTTCTTCAATCCGGCCGGCGCACTGGCCTATGCCGGCAAGTTCAACGGCATGGAGACCGGCTACGTCTACGGCGGTGGCATCGAGTACGCGATCCCCACGGACAGCTTCCTCAACCGCTTCAACTTCCTCGGCGGTCTCCTCGGCGCCAGCGCCGTGACCCTGAAGGCCGAGTACCTGCGCTACGACCTCGGCAGCCGCAACATCACCGTGAACACTACCGGCCTCACCGCCGCCACCGGCTCCTACACCTCGCGCTTCAACACCGAGGGCAGCATCGTCAAGGCCGGCTTCAACTATAAGTTCGGCGGCCTCTGAGCCTGACTGTCCGGCGGTCCATCCGGATCGCCGATGCGGCAAACAACGAGGCCCCGCTCTCGCGAGCGGGGCCTTGTCCGTTGGGTCGGTGTCGGAGGAGCGCCCGCTCAGGTGCGCCAGGGATGCGCCGGCAGCTCCGTCGCACCGATGGCGCTGGCACCCGCGAGGGCCACGGCGTGGTCGTTCTCCACCGTCGAGCCGCTGACGCCGATGGCGCCGGACATCTCGCCGTCCTTGTCCACGATCGGGATGCCGCCCGGGAAGGTGATCAGCCCGTCGTTGGAATGCTCGATGCCGTAGAGCGGGCCGCCGGGCTGCGACAGCGCCCCGATCTGGCCGGTCATCATGCCGAAGAACACCGAGGTCTTGGCCTTCTTGTGCGCGATGTCGATGGAGCCGACCCAGGCGCCGTCCATCCGGTAGAACGCCTTGAGATTACCGCCGGAATCCACGACGGCGATACACATCTGGGTGCCGAGCTCGACGGCCTTGGCGCGGGCGGCCTCGATGGCCTTGTGGGCGTCTTCGATGGTCACGTGCATGGGGTTATCTCCTGTTGTTTGGAATCTCGACCGCGATGCGGGCGATCTCGTCGAAGGACATCTTTCGGATGTTGGCCGCGGGCTCCCTCTTCTGAACGGAGAGGGAGCCCGTTGCGTTCGATAGTCCTCATGAGCTTTTCGCCGACACGGCTGAAGAGCTTGGAGCCTGACGTTTCCTGCCCGACATGAGAATGGCCGCTCCTTTCGGGAGCGGCCATTCTGCATGTCGGTCGTATCGCGAGGAAACCTTACTTCGCACTCATCGCGTTGGCCTTCTCGATCAGCGCTTCGGCCATGCGGATCGAGGCGATGTCGATGAGGCGGCCGTCGAGGGAGACAGCGCCGCGGCCGGCCTTGGCGGCCTCTTCCATGGCGACCAGGATGCGGCGCGCCTTGGTGACCTCGGCCTCGGACGGGGTGAACACGTCGTTGGCGAGATCGATCTGCGACGGGTGGATCGCCCACTTGCCCTCGAAGCCGAGGGCCGCGCAGCGCTTGGCCGCCGAGACGTAGCCGTCGGGATCGGAGAAGTCGCCGAACGGACCGTCGATGGGGCGCAGGCCGTAGGCGCGGCAGGCGACCAGCATGCGGTTCTGGGCGAACAGCCACGGGTCCTGCCAATGGGTCTGGCGGTTACCGGCCTCGTCCTTGTCGGTGAGCACCGAGAAATCGGGGTTCACACCGCCGATGACCTGGGCGCGGGCGCGGGTCGAAGCGGCGTAATCGGCCACACCGAACGACATGGCTTCGAGGCGCGGCGAGGACTGGGCGATGGCCTCGACGTTGGCCATGCCCAACGCCGTCTCGATGAGAACCTCGAAGCCGATCTTCTTCTCGCGCTTCTTGGCCTGCTCGATCTGGGTGGTGAGCACGTCGATGGCGTAGACGTCGGCGGCGACGCCGACCTTGGGGATCAGGATCATGTCGAGGCGCGGACAGGCTTCGACGATGTCGACCACGTCGCGGTACATGTAGTGGGTGTCGAGACCATTGATGCGGATCATCATGGTCTTGGTGCCCCAGTCGATCTCATTGAGCGCCTGGATGATGTTCTTGCGGGCCTGCTCCTTGTCGTCGGGGGCGACGGCGTCCTCGAGGTCGAGGAAGATTACATCGGCCTTCGAGCTGGCGGACTTCTCCATGAAGGTCGGGTTGGAGCCCGGAACGGCGAGCTCCGAGCGGTGAAGGCGGGGTGTCGCCTGCTGGATCAGGGTAAAGCTCATGGGTGTTTCCTTCCTCTGGGGGTGGTGTTCTGGCCGATGATGCAACGCGGCGACGCGTGGCACCAGACGGAGGGGTGTGCGCTCGCGCGCGGTCCGAAGGCCAAGAACGGCCCCCGGTATCCTGGTGAAACCTCTCAGCCCGTCGCCCCGAAGCCGACGGCGATGCAGTTGATGGACAGCAGCAGGGCGGATTTCACCGCCTCGCGCTTGTCCTCGTCCTCCTCCGCGCGGAAGCGGCGCAGGAGCTCCACCTGCTCGCGGCTGACCTGATTGATGGTCGGCAGGCGCCCGTTGAGGCGGTCGCGGAACAGGGGGAAGCGCGCGGCGAGTTCGGTATCGCCGCTGACGCGCAGGCACATCTCACGGGTCAGCGCGTACTCGGCCTCGATGAGCGGGAAGATGCTCGCGCGGGCGTTCGCGTCGGGCACGAGGCTCGCGTAATCCCGGGCGATCTCGAGATCGACCATCAGCAGGGTCTTCTCGACCTCGTCGAGGATGAGACGGAAGGGCTTCGATTCGGCGAACAGGCGCTTGAGCTGCGCCTCGCCCTGCGCCCCACGCACGTCGAGGAAACTCTTCAACCCCGAACCGACCCCGTACCATCCGGTGATGACGTGACGGTTCTGGGACCAGGCGAACACCCACGGGATCGCCCGCAGATCCGACAGGGACCGCGCACCGAAGCGCCGGGCCGGGCGCGAGCCGATGTTGAGGAGCGCGATCTCATCCAGCGGGCTCGCGGCACCGAAATAGGTGACGAGATCGGGGTGCTGGATCAGGTTGACGTAGGCCGCGCGCGAGGCGCCGGACAACGCCTCCAGGCAATCGTCGAACTCATTGCGGGGGATCTTCGCGGCTTCCCGCTCGGATTTCAGGGCATGCTCGAACACCGAGGAGGCGAGAAGCTCCATCTGGTAGGCGGCGGTGCCCCGGTTGGCGTACTTGAACGAGACGACCTCGCCCTGCTCCGTGGTGCGAAACCGCCCGTTGATGGAGCCCGGCGGCTGGGCCGCGATGGCCCGCGCGGTGGGCGCCCCGCCGCGGCTCACGGAGCCGCCGCGGCCATGGAAGAATGCGATGGGGACGCCCGAGGCCTTGCCGAGGTCGGTGAGCTTGCCCTGTGCCTTGTACAGCTCCCAGTTCGAGGCGACGAAGCCGCCGTCCTTGTTCGAATCCGAGTAGCCGATCATCACCTCCTGCACCCCGCCCTGCCAGCGGGTCGAGCGGCGCACGACGGGGATCCCGAAGAGCTCCTTCATGATGGCCGGGGCGGCGCGCAGGTCGTCGATGGTCTCGAACAGGGGCACGATGGGCAGGCAGCAGATCTCGGTGCCGGCGGCGTCGAGGAAGTTGCCGGCCTCCTTGGCGAGGAGATAAGCGCCGAGGATGTCGGGCACAGAGCGCGTCATCGACAGGACAAAGGAGCCGAAGGCCTCACGGTCGAGCTGCTCGCGCATCTCGCCCACCAGCGCGAAGGTCTCCAGGGTCTCGCGGGCGTCGTCGGGCAGCCCCTCGAACGAGCGCTCACCCTTGCGAGGCTTCGCGAGTTCGTCGAGGAGCCACTTCTTCCACTCGGGCGAGTCGAGGTCCGGCGGCGTCTTGTTCTGGCCGTTGGACTCGGCCCACAGGGCATGAAGCGTCTTCGTCGTGCGCGTGGTGTTTTCGCGAAGGTCGAGTCGGACCGTCGAGAATCGGAAGATCTCGACCATTCGGCGCACGGGGCGGACGAGGTCGGTGGCCAGCGACGGGCATTTCGCGTCGGCCAGCCCCTGCTCCAGGGTGCGCAGGTCGTTGATGAGGGTGTCGGCGCTCGGATAATCCGGGCCGGTGGAACGATGGCCCTCGTTGCGCCGGATGGTGGCCTCCAACTTGCGCAGGATGCAGGTGAGGAACTGGCGATAGGCCTCGCCCGGGTTGCGGCTGGCGATGGCGCGGCCGTCGCCACTCTCGGCCAGAAGCTGCGCGAGTTCGGCCTTGAACGTCGCCGGCACCGGGAGCGAGCGCTCGGTGAGCGACAGGGTGCGGCCCAGCGCCGTGACGCCGTCGCGGTAGCGCCGGAGCGACGCCAGGGCGTTGCGCTGCAGGGTGGCGCGGGTGACCGACGCGGTGACGTAGGGGTTTCCATCGCGGTCGCCGCCGATCCACGAGCCGAACTGGAAGAACGGCGGCACCTCGAACTTCTCGTCCGGATAGTACTGCGCCAGGCTCTCCTCCAGGGAGTAGAGCACCTCGGGCAGCATCTCGAACAGGGTCTCGTCGAAGAAGTGCAGGCCCCAGGCGACCTCCCGCTCGACGGTGGCCTTCTCGAGATGCAGTTCGCCCGTCATCCAGACGAGCTCGATCTGGTCGCGCAGCTCGTTCATCAGGCCGTTGCGCTCGCGCTCGGTCCAGCGCGGCAATTCGAGCTCGCGCAGCACGAGATAGATGCGGCGGAACTTCTCCAGCACGGTGACGCGCTTGCCCTCGGTGGGGTGGGCCGTGATGGTCGGGCGAATGCGCAGGTCCTTCAGGAGACCGTGGATCTCCGGCGCCTTGATGCCGTTCTGGGCGGCCTCGGCCAAGACGGCATGAAAGCTGCCGCTCAACGCCTCGCGGCCCTTGGTGCGCTCGACCTGCCGGCGCCGGCGCATGGCGGCGTTCTGCTCGGCGATGGACAGCAGCTGGAACCAGATGCCCTGCACTTGAAGCGCGCGGGCGAGGAGCTCGGGCGAGAAATCGGAGATGTTGGCGCGGCCGTGCAGCACGTCCTCGAGCTCGGGCTCGTGCCGGCGCGCCACTTCCACGAGGGCCCGGAACAGGATGTCGAGGGCCTCCTTCGACGAGGTGCCGGTGATGACCGGCGGCGCGAAGGTGTGGTCGATGGGGCCGACCGGGGCGTGAAGGGTATCCGTCATGGACAAGGCCACCTCGAAAGGAGTTTGTGCCGATCGACCGCGACGGAGGCGCTCGATGGGGGTGCGGCCGACCCGGTAGCATGGGACCGGCCGCCGGAACGATCAAGGGTCGGTTTTTTTGGGCATGACCGCCGACGCGGGTTCCTTCTCCCCCCTGCGGGAGAAGGTGGCCCGCGAAGGGGGTTGGGCCGGGACGAAGTTCTGCAAGAGACGAAGTTCTGCAAGAGGGGTGTACCCCGCTCGAAGAGGTCGCTCCCCTATCCCGGCCACTCCGCGCCCACCCTCCCCCGCAGCTGGGGAGGGTTCATGCGCTCACGCCGCCAGCTTGCGCATCACCTGCGCCACCGTGGAGCCGAACTCGCCGGGGCTCGGGGCCACGGTGAGGCCGTAGGATCGCATGATCTCGGCCTTCTCGGCGGCCGAATCGCCGGTGGCCGAGATGATGGCGCCGGCGTGGCCCATGCGGCGCCCCTTCGGCGCCGTGAGGCCGGCGACGAAGCCGATGACGGGCTTCGACATGTTCTCCTTGATCCAGGCGGAGGCTTCGGCCTCCTGCGGGCCGCCGATCTCGCCGATCATCAGGACGGCCTTGGTCTCCGGGTCCTGCTCGAACAGGGCGAGGTGATCGAGGAAGGACGAGCCGTTGATGGGGTCGCCACCGATGCCCACCGAGGTGGTGATGCCGATACCCTCTTCCTTCATCTGCGCGGCGGCCTCGTACCCGAGGGTGCCCGAGCGCGAGATCACGCCGACATTGCCTTTCAGGTAGATGTGGCCGGGCATGATACCGAGCATCGACTTGCCGGGCGAGATGATGCCGGCGCAGTTCGGGCCCACCACCATGGTGCGCTTGTCCTTGGGGTAACGTCGGAGATACCGCTTCACCCGCATCATGTCCTGGGCCGGAATGCCGTCGGTGATGGAGCAGATGAGGGCGAGGCCCGCATCCGCACCTTCCATGATGGCGTCGGCCGCGAAGGGCGGGGCCACGAAGGTGATGGAGGTGGTGGCGCCGGTGGCCTCGACGGCCTCCTTGACGGTGTTGAACACCGGCACGCCGAGATGGGTCTTGCCGCCCTTCCCCGGAGTGACGCCGGCCACGACCTTGGAGCCGTACTCCATCATTTCCTTGGCGTGGAAGGTGCCCTTGTCGCCCGTGATGCCCTGAATGATGATCGGGGTCTTCTCGTCGATCAGAATGCTCATGACGTATCCTCCCCGTTCTCAGTTGGCGCGCGCGGCCGAGCCGGCCTTGGCGGCAGCGCAGGCCTCGACGGCCTTGGCGGCGGCGTCGGACAGGCTGTTGGCGGTTATGAGGTCGAGGCCGCTCTCGGCCAGGATCTTCTGACCAGCCTCGACGTTCGTTCCGGCGAGGCGAACGATGAGCGGTACGTCGATCTTCACCTCCCGCGCCGCCTGGATGACGCCCTGGGCGACCCAATCGCAGCGGTTGATGCCCGCGAAGATGTTGACGAGGATCGCCTTCACGTTGCGGTCCGAGAGGACGAGGCGGAAGGCCGTCGCCACGCGATCCGGGGAGGCGCCGCCGCCGACATCGAGGAAGTTCGCGGGCTCGCCGCCCGCGTGCTTGATCATGTCCATGGTGGCCATGGCCAGACCGGCGCCGTTGACGATGCAGCCGATCTCGCCCTCGAGGCCGATATAGGAGAGGTTGTGCTCGGCGGCCTGGGCCTCGCGCGGGTCGCCCTGCGAGGGATCGTGCATGTCGGCGATGTTGCGCCGGCGGAACATGGCGTTGTCGTCGAAGGACATCTTGGCGTCGAGGGCCAGGACCCGGTCGTCCTTGGTGACAACGAGGGGGTTGATCTCCAGCATGGTGCCGTCGCAATCGCGGAACGCCCGGTAGGCGTTCATGATCGTCTTCACGGCGGCCGAGACCTGGCGGATGTTGAGGCCGAGCTGGAACGCGATCTCGCGGGCTTGGAATTGCTGCAGGCCCACCGCCGGCTCGACGACCACCTGGATCAGGGCCTCGGGCTCGTTGGCGGCGATCTCCTCGATGTCCATGCCGCCGCGCTGGGAGGCGATGACGCGGACCCGCTCGGCCTTCCGGTCGAGGACGTAGCCGAGGTAGAGTTCACGCTCGAACGGGTCGGCGGTCTCGATGTACACGCGCTGCACCGGCTTGCCCTCGGGACCGGTCTGCAGGGTGACGAGGCGCTTGCCGAGGAGGTCCTTGGCGGCGTCGCGGACCTCGTTGTAGGTCCGGCACAGCTTGATGCCACCGGCCTTCCCGCGGGCACCGGCGTGGATCTGCGCCTTCACGGCCCAGAACGAACCGCCGAGCTCGGTGGCGGCGTAGACCGCCTGATCAGGGCTGAAGGCCACCGCGCCCTTGGGAACCGCCACGCCGAAGCCAGCGAGCAACTCCTTGGCTTGGTACTCGTGAACGTCCATGTGCGATCTCCTCGACGTTTCCTCGGGGCGGACCTTCTCGTAAATTTCACTTCGCGAAAAGGGTCTTGCCGTTTATATTTTTTTACATTCTCGTTGAGTCTGCCTTGAAGGCAGTTGGAATGCTTCTGGATTTCAACAAACGCGACGACTCACCTTGGCGTTAGGGTCGCGGCGTCAAGCTTTGCGTGAAGTAATCTCCCGCGTTCTTTTGTGCGATGCGGAACGATCGGCGTCCCGCATCGCGAAAGATCAGTTCACCTTGGCCTTCACGATCTCGTAGATCGACTCGTTGAGCGGACCGGCCGAGCCCAGCAGGGTCTCGAGTTCCTGGAGACGCGCGTCGGCGAAGGCACGGTCGTCCAGGCCCTTGGCGTTGACGTAGACGTTGAGCGCCGCGCTGCGCAGGCCCGCATGGGCGGACAGCACCGCGACACCGGCGTCGGAGATGACGTTGAGGTTGCCCTTGTCGGCGACGGGCTGGGCGAGGTCGATGACCTTGCGGCAGGCCCGGCAACACTCGAGAGGCACGTCCGTGGCCACCTTGAGGGCCGCCTGGATCTTCTCCGCCCGCGCAGCCTTCTCCTCGTCCGTCGCCTTTGGCAGCGCGTAGGCGCCCATCACCGCGTCGAAGGCCGCCACATCGTCGGCAATCATGCGGGTGAGCTCGGCCCGGAGCGCCTCGGATTGTCCGAGGATCTCCTTCAGCTCGCCCTCCACCTCGACGTACTTCTTCTTCCCGATGGTGAGGTTGCACACCATGCTGAGAAGTGCGGCCCCCATGGCGCCGTGGATGGCGGCGGCACCGCCGCCGCCCGGGGTCGGGGCCGAGCTCGCGAGCCCGTCGAGGAAGGTCTGGATGGTTGCGTCGGCAGCCATGGCTCAGGCCATCTTCTTGGCGAGGGCGTAGATCTCCTCGGCGTCGAGGACCTGCTCGGTGCTGTCGAAGAGCTGGCCGACGCAGGCGCGGTGGAGCTTGAGCTTCAGGCCGCCGATACCGAGGGCCCCGAACACCTTCTTGCCGTGGCGTTCCTTGCCCTTGTCCATGGCGTCGATGCCACCGAAGCCGAGGGGCGGCTGGGCGTTGTAATCGGCCACGAACTCGATGCTGGCCTCGTCCTTCCAGTCGGCTTCCGACAGGAGCTCGATGCCGATGGCGCCGGCGGAGAACACGAGGTTCTGGCCCTTGACGATGGCGGCGCGAGACGCGGCGTCCGGCGTCGCGGCGGCCGAGATCTCGACCTTGAAGCGCTTGTTGATCTGGTCCGCGGCGGCTTGGGCCTTGTCGAGGGAGCGACCGCACAGGATTACGGTGGCGCCTTCCTGGGCCAGGAGCGCGGCCGAGCGCATGCCGACGGGGCCGGTACCGGCGAGCACGACCGCCTTCTTGCCCTGGAGCGAACCGGCGGCCTTCTGCACCAGTGCGACACCGGCGGCGGCGGTGGTGTTGGAGCCGTTGGAATCGAGCATCACCGAGACGCGGAACGGGCCGAAGAAGCGCTTCTTGACCGCGTTCAGCACCGCCTCGCCGGCCGCCATGCTGCCGCCGCCGACGAAGATCGCCGTGGACTTCTTCTCGGAGCCGCCGCGGGTATAGATCGTGCCGTCGACCAGGGCGCCGACGTTCTCGGGCGTCACGTTGCCGTAGCCGGTGATGTGATCGGCGCCGCCATCGTAGCCGACGACCACGTCGAACACGCTCGGCACGGCATCGGTGTCGAATTGGAACAGCAGTTTTTTCATTTTTGTCGATCCCTATGCTTGTCCGCGCTCGGGCGCGGTTGGCGTTTGGTCCTGAATTCTCGTCTCGTCACCGGAGGGCACGCCGGGCTCCCTCTCCAGGAAGGAGAGGGAGCCCGCGCCCATCCGTCGGCAAGGCCGGCGACCTAGACCACGTTCTGCGGCTTGCCGGCGACGAAGGCCTCGACGTTGTCGACGAGCTGGTCGGCCAGGATCTGCATGGCCTCCTTGCTCGCCCACGCCACGTGCGGGGTCACGATGAGGTTCGGAAGGTCGAGCTCGCACAGGATGTTGCCGTTCTTGGGCGGCTCGGTCATCACCACGTCGAAGCCCGCGCCTCCGATGGTGCCGTTCTGAAGGGCCTCGGCCAGGGCCTCCTCGTCGACGAGGCCGCCGCGCGCGGTGTTGATGAGGAGCGCGTGCTTCTTCATCTTTGCGAGCTGTTCGCGGCCGATCATGTTGCGGGTCTCGGGCGTCAGCGGCGCGTGCAGCGTGATGACGTCGGACTGGGTGAGGATGGTCTCGAAATCGACCAGCCCCTCCTGGGGGAACACGTCGTAGGCGATGACCTTCATCCCGAGCGCTTCCGCCCGCTTGGCGATGGACTTGCCCAGCGCCCCGTAGCCGACGATGCCGAGCGTCGACCCGGCGATGTCGTGGATCGGATAGTCGAAGTAGCAGAACTGGGTGGATTTGGCCCAGTCGCCCCGGCGAACGGAATTGGCGTAGGGCACGATGGCCCGGCGCAGGGCGAAGATCAGGCCGATCACGTGCTCGGGCACGGTGTTGAAGGCGTAGTTGCGGATGTTGACGACGGTGATGCCGCGTTCCTTGGCGACCGCCTTGTCGACCACGTCGGTGCCGGTGGCGGCGACGGCGATGAGCTTCAGGTCGGGCAGCTGCTTCAGCACGTCGGCGCGCATCGGCACCTTGTTGATGAGGGCGATCTCGGCCCCCTTCAGGCGCTCGACGATCTCCTCGGGCGTCCAGGTCGACTCGTACTCGACGTAATCGTGCGGAAAATTGAATTCCCGAACCTTGGCGTCGAGGGACTCGCGGTCGAGGAACACGATCTTCTTCGTCATGGAAGCCCTCAGGTCGCTCCGGCCGAACCGCCGGCGGCAGCGTGGTCGATGGGGTCGCCGGGGCGAAGGATCGCCCCGGCGATTGTCGGATCAGGCCTTGGCCAGGGGGTTCTCGCGCAGGTAGCTCGACGCGGCGGCGACACCGGAACCGGGCGTGACCTTCACGCCGTGGTCGAGCATGGCCATCTCGGCACCCGCGATGGCGCCGAGCAGCGACAGCTCGTTGAGGTCGCCGACGTGACCGATGCGGAACACCTTGCCGGCGAGCTTGTTCAGGCCGGCGCCGAGCGCGAGGTTGTAGCGGACATAGGCGTGCTTGATGATCGCCGCGCCGTCGATCCCCTCGGGCACCACGATGGTGGTGACCGTGTCGGAGTTCCACTTGGGCTCCTTGGCGCAGGTCTTCAGGCCCCAGGCCGCGACGGCCTGGCGGGTCGCCTCGCCGAGCACGTGATGACGGTGGTAGACGTTCTCGAGGCCTTCCTCGTTGAGGCAGGCCAGGGCCTCGCGCAGGCCGTAGAGCAGCGGCAGCGACGGGGTGTAGGGGAAGTAGCCGGCCGGGTTCTGCTTCTGGTGGTCGGCCCAGTCGAAGTAGACGTGGGCGAGGCGGTCGTTCTTGCCGGCCGAGGCTTCGGCCGCCTTGAGGGCCTTCTCGCTGACGCAGATCACGCCGAGGCCGGCGGGCAGCATCAGGCCCTTCTGGGAGCCGGCGATGGCGCAGTCGACGCCCCACTCGTCCATCTTGTAGGGGAGCGAGCCGACCGACGACACGCCGTCGACGAACAGCAGGGCCGGGTGGCCGGCCGCGTCGATGGCCTTGCGCACGGCGCCGATATCCGAGGTCACGCCCGTGGCGGTCTCGTTATGGACGACCATGACGGCCTTGATCTCGTGGTTCTTGTCGGCGCGCAGGGCCTCGCCGATCTTCTCCGGGTCCGCACCCGTGCCCCACTCCTCGTCCTGCACGATGACGTCGAGGCCGAGGCGCTCGGCCATGTCGACCCAGAGCAGGCTGAACTGGCCGAAGCGCGCGGTCAGCACCTTGTCGCCGCGCGACAGGGTGTTGGTGAGCGCCGATTCCCAGATGCCGGTGCCGGAGGCCGGGAACAGGAAGATGGTGCCCTTGGTCGAGCCGAACACCGCCTTGGTGTCCTCGAACAGGGGCTTGGTCAGGGCGGGGAAGTCCACCGAGCGATGGTCCTCGGACTGCACCACCATCGACCGCAGGACGCGATCGGGGATGTTCGTCGGGCCAGGAACGAAGAGGTGGTTGCGACCCGGCCGTTTCGTTGCCGCCATGATGATGTCTCCGGTTCTCAAAGAAGTGCGCGCGATCCGTGCGACACACTTGGTTCAGTGACGGAAGATCTGCCCGTTTGGGCCGCCCTTCCGGGTGGATCGATGACGAGAGGCCGGCCCGGTTCAGGCAGCCGTCTCGGGTGGGCAGGCTCCTACGCGCTCGCGGACCCGCCGGAAACCCGGTCGGGTCCACTTACCCTCAGGCGATACTTGCCCTCAGGTAATGCTTACCCTCAGGCAGCCGACCCCGGAGGAGCCGGCCTCATGACGGAGACCCCGATCCCGTCGGGAGCGAGGCACCGTGCTGTCGATGGGCTGCGGGCGTTCGAGACCAGCGCCGCGATGCGCGGACGCATCGAAACGCGCGGACAGCCGTGAAACGGGTCCGACGATCTCAAGCCGTTCTCCAGGCCGGGGCGCGCTCGCGAAACCGCGCTTTCCCAGGCCGTGCAGGCGCCATCCTGCCCCGTATGTCGCTGCCCTTCTTCACCTCTCGGGGCTCCGGACACACGATGTCTCGCGCGGTCCGGTGGGGCATCTTACGGGGACTATGCCTGCCTTCACGCAGGAAGGAAAACCCGAAAAACTTCGCGAAACGTCAAATAATTTTATAGTCCAGAAAGGCTTGCGATGCGGTGCCGCACGGCAGGGCGCCCCTCCCCCGGGGCCGGCTGGCGTCATCAAAGTGATACGGGAATCCGGTTTGGCTCGGTCCGATGCAGAGCTGCTCGGAGACCACCATGGGCGAAGATCCGGAGACGACCATCCGCGTCCGAACCCTGTTCCTGTCGGACATGCACCTCGGCACCAAGGGTTGCCAGGCGGCCCTGCTGCTCGAGTTCCTGCGCGACTACGATGCCGACGAGATCTACCTCGTCGGCGATATCGTCGACGGCTGGCAGCTCAAGTCCGGCTGGTACTGGCCCCAGAGCCACAACGACGTGGTTCAGAAGCTCCTGCGCAAGGTCCGCAAGGGCTCGAACCTCATCTACGTTCCGGGCAACCACGATGAATTCCTGCGCGACTACATCGGCATGACCTTCGGGGGCATCGAGGTCGCCGACCAGCGCCTCCACGTGGCGGCGGACGGCAAGCGCTACCTCGTGATCCACGGCGACCAGTTCGACATGGTGGTGCGCCACGCCCGGTGGCTGGCGTATCTCGGCGATGGTGCATACACGGCGGCGCTGTTCGTCAACACCCACCTCAACACCCTGCGCCGCCGCCTCGGGCTGGCCTACTGGTCGCTCTCGGCCTGGGCCAAGCTGCGGGTGAAGAATGCCGTCAACTTCATCGGCAAGTTCGAGGAGTTGCTCAGCGCCGAGGCCCGGCGCATCGGCGCCGACGGGGTGATCTGCGGTCACATCCACCACGCCGCCAACCGCACCATCGGCGGGCTCACCTACCTCAACACCGGGGATTGGGTGGAATCCTGCACCGCCATCGTCGAGCATTACGACGGCACCATGGAGGTGCTGCACTATCCGAGCCTGGTGCGGGCCCGGGAGGCCCGTGACGCCGAGCTCGCCGGGCCGCGGCCCGACGGCGCCCGGGCCGTCGCATGAGGCTCCTCATCGC
The DNA here is from genome assembly GCF_001423295.1 of Methylobacterium sp. Leaf112. Classification (GTDB taxonomy): domain Bacteria; phylum Pseudomonadota; class Alphaproteobacteria; order Rhizobiales; family Beijerinckiaceae; genus Methylobacterium. Next base: position 41,059 of record NZ_LMNG01000012.1, read on the forward strand.
AACGGATGCCTGGCATCCGCAGGTCAACGGCGTCGTGCGCTCCCTCGAGCACATGGCGGCGGCGGGCGCGAGCCTCGGCATCGACACGGTGTTTCTCACCCACGCTGACTTCGTCTCCGTACCCCTCCCGGGCTACCCGGAGATCCGCCTGTCCTGCGCCACCCGCGCGGCGGTGGCGCGCCGCTGGGACGGTCTGCGGCCGACCCATGTCCATATCGCCACGGAGGGCACCGTCGGCTACGCCACCCGGCGCTACTGCCTCGGCCATCGCCGTCCGTTCACCACGAGCTACCACACCCGGTTTCCCGAATACCTCGCGGCCCGCGCCCCCGTGCCGGAATCGTGGAGCTACGCTTGGCTGCGCCGGTTCCACGGCGCCGCCAGCGGCACCATGGTGAGCACACCCTCCCTCGAACGCGATCTCGCCGCCCGCGGCTTCACCAACCTCATGCGCTGGACCCGGGGCGTCGACACCGACCTGTTCCGGCCCGACGCAGGGGCGCCCGATCCCTTCGCGGGCCTGCCCCGGCCGATCTTCCTGTTCGTCGGGCGCCTCGCGGTGGAGAAGAACATCGCCGCCTTCCTGTCCCTCGACCTGCCCGGCTCGAAGGTGGTGGTGGGCGACGGACCGGACCGGGCGCGCCTCGCCGCGCTCGCCCCCGACGCGCACTTCCTCGGCACCCGCACGGGCGCGGCCCTGGCGGCGGTCTACGCCGCCGCTGACGTGTTCGTGTTCCCGAGTCTCACCGACACCTTCGGCATCGTGCTCCTGGAAGCCCTGGCCTGCGGCGTGCCCGTCGCGGCCTACCCGGTCACCGGCCCCCTCGACGTCATTGGGGGTACGGATGCGGGCGTCCTCGACCCCGACCTGCGCAAGGCGGCGCTTGCCGCCCTGACCATCCCGCGCGACCGATGCCGGGCGCAGGCCCTGCGCTACACCTGGGCCGAGAGCGCACGGCAATTCTACGCCAACATCGCCGCCGCCCACGGCACGGCAGGCCCGCAGGCGCGCCACGGCACACCGAGCAGGACCATCGGTTTGGGCACAGGAACCGACGCACCGGCGTGGTGACTCGGGCGGGCCGGACTGGCAGGGTCCCGCCCCATTCCCGACACCGTGTTCACCCCGATGCTCCCCTTCGACGCTGCCCTCGCGAAAGACTATCCGGCGGTGATCGGCTGCGACGAGGTCGGACGCGGCGCCCTGTGCGGACCCGTGGTCGTGGCGGCGGTGTGGTTCGACCCGCACGCGTTCCCGGGCGAGATCCTGGCGGCGCTGGACGATTCGAAGCACCTGAAGCGGGCCGAGCGCGAGCGCCTCACCCCCCTGATCCGTGCCCATGCGCGCGTGGCCCTGGCCGCCGGGTCGCGGGCGCTCGTCGACCGCATCAACGTGCGGGGCGCCACCCTCGACGCCATGGCGCGGGCGGTCCATCGCCTCGGACTCGACGCCCCGGTGCTGGTCGACGGCCGCGACGCGATTCCCGGTCTCGCGCGGTGCCGCCCCGTTGTGGGCGGGGACCGCATCGTGCCGCAGATCGCCGCCGCCTCCATCGTGGCGAAGACCGTTCGGGATGCGGCCATGCGCGCCCTCGCCCGGCGCCACCCCGCCTATGGCTGGGACAGCAATGTCGGCTACGGCACCAAGTTGCACCTCGCCGGCCTCGCGACACTGGGCCGCTCGGCCCATCACCGCTGCAGCTTCACCAGAGCCTACGGACCCGAGACCGATTTCAGAACAGCGACAGCTGCGCCGTCGGCCGGACAAACAGATCGGTCCTGAGCTTCAGACGTTCTTCCGGGTAGCCGAGGCGGCGGCGGGCGAGGCGCATGCGGCGCACGATGAGGTCAGCATAGGCACCGGCTCCGACCATGCGCCGGCCATACGTGGCGTCGTAGGCGCGCCCGCCCCGCGCCTGGCGCACCAGGGACATCACGTGGGCGCGCCGCCCCGGATAATGCTCGGCGAACCAGTCGTCCACGAGGGCGTCGAGTTCCAGCGGCAGGCGCAGCAGCACGTGGTTCGCCTCCCGCGCGCCGCGTTCGCGGGCCGCCGTCAGGATCGCCTCGATCTCGTGGTCGTTGAGCGAGGGAATCACCGGGGCGGCAATGACCATGACGGGAATTCCCGCGGCACTCAGGCGCTCGATGGCCTCCAGGCGCTTCTTCGGGTGCGGCGCGCGCGGCTCCAGCCGGCGAGCGAGATCGGGATCGAGGGTGGTGACCGAGACGGCGACCTTCACGAGATCGTCGCGGGCGAGATCTGTGAGCAGGTCGAGGTCGCGCACCACGAGGTTCGACTTGGTGACGATCCCGACGGGATGCCGGAATCGGCCCAGCACCTCGAGGATGCCCCGGGTGAGGCGGTGCTCGCGCTCGATCGGCTGGTACGGGTCCGTCGCCGTCCCGAGGGCGATGGTGGCGGGCCGGTAGGCCGGCGCCGACAATTCGGAGGTCAGGAGCTTCACCGCATCCGGTTTGTGGAACAGCCGCGTTTCGAAATCGAGGCCGGGCGAGAGACCGACATAGGCGTGGTTGGGCCGGGCGAAGCAGTAGACGCAGCCGTGCTCGCAGCCGCGATAGGGGTTGATCGAGCGATCGAACGAGATGTCCGGCGAGGTGTTGCGGGTGATGAGGCTGCGGGCGCGCTCAGCCGTCACCATCGTGCGCAAGGGCGCCGGGGCGACGGCCTCCCACCCGTCGTCGAAGATCTCGCGGCTGATAGTCTCGAATCGTCCGGTGGGATTGGCCGTCGCGCCGCGTCCACGCCGGGCGTCGCTCGGCCGCGTCGTCGTGGCGAGGCGCCGCGCGCCCTCCCCTGTGTCCGCGTCCGGCGACTCCGTCTCCATGCCGATCCTTCATCACCCGCCGCCGAATCGAACATATCATGAACATGATCGCGAGATGTTGCACATATTGCGGGCAAAGCGGCTTCTGGGTCGGGCCCTGCGCAGTCCGGGCAGGAAACCGGGCCGGTGACCGGCTTCAGTCCGGGGAAAAATGCGGTATGCGCGGGCATGATCTCCGCTCTGATCCATGTGGCGCGGCCGACCGATCCCGATGCGGTCGATCGGCTCGCCGACACCCTCGGCGCCCTCGTGGCCGGCGTCGCCGCCGGGCTCGTCGGCGATGCGGTCATCGTCGCGCCCAGCCACAGCACGGCCATCGACACCGTGGCGGAGGCCACCGGCGCCAAGCTCGTCCTGCGCCCGCGCGGCGGCTCGGCGTGGTCGGCCGGGGCCAAGGCGGCCCGGCGCGAATGGGTGCTCTGTTTGGAGGCCGGGGACGTGCCCGCCGAGGGCTGGATCCGCATCCTGGACCGCTTCATCGGCACCGCCCGACCGGACGTCACCCTGGGCCGCCTGCGCCGCCCGCATGCGGGTCTGCCGGCCCGCCTCGCCGCCCGGGGCGAGGGCGTCATCGGCGTCGGCGCGCCGCGCCCCGGCGATCTCGTGCGGCGCGAACGCCTTCTCGCCGGTCCGCGCTTCGTGCGGCGGGTGAAGGTCCGCAAGCTGCCGGCCCGCCTCGAACGCTCCTGAGGATCAGGATTCGGCGGCTGCCTCCATGCGCAAACGCAGGCGCTCGACGTCGTCGTAGTTGCCGGACAAGAGGTCTGTGATGTCGCCGACGAGGAGCGCCGCGACGTGGCGGCACTTCGTGCCGTAGCGCCCCGCCATACAGGTGCAGCGCAGGCGCAGGCCCGTGGCTCGGTCCTCCAGGGTGACGGCGTAGCGGTCGCCGCGCGAGCCCTTCACGGCAAAACTCAGGGGCGGCGGGAGGCGCGGGCCCGACCGGACGCGCTCGGACGACGATCCCGGGCCGGCGCGCGGCGGCGGGACGCGGTCCGGCCCCTCCGGCACCGTGGTGATGGGCAGCCGGATGGCGCGGGACAAGCCGAAGATGTCGAGCGCGCCGGTCCGGCGCATGGCCGCCAGGGCGATCTCGGCGCACGCATAGGCGTCCTCGCCGGCATCGTGGTGCTCGAACCGGATGCCGAGGCGCGCCGCGACCTTGCCGAGGCCGCAGCCCTCCTCCGCGGGAAACACCCGGCGGGCGATCTGGACGGTGCAGAGATACGAGAAGGCCGGCGGCCGCAGGCCGTAGGCGACGAGCGAGGCGCGCAGGACGCCCATGTCGAAGCCGGCGTTGTGGGCGAGCACGAGGCCGCTCGCCAGGTCGGGCAGGAACTCGGCCATCACCTCGGGAAACGTCGGCTGCGTCCGCACATCCGCCGGTACGATGCCGTGGACCCGGATGTTGCCGGGGGAGAACCGCAAGTCGGGCGGCCGGATCAGCCGCGATTCCCGGCGCACCACCGCCCCATCCGCGATCCACGCGAGACCGACCGCGCAGGCACTGTCGCGCCGCTCGTTCGCGGTCTCGAAGTCGAGGGCAAGAATCGGTGTCAAAGGATTGGTGTCAAATAGCGGGTGCCCTGCGCGCCAGAGGCGATGCGCGTCATGTAAGCCGCGCTGGAAGCCACCTCAAGCGCTCGCCACGAGGGCGAGCCAGGCCTCCTCGCTCACCACCTCCACGCCGTGCCTCTCGGCGTCCTTGAGCTTGGAGCCGGCGCCGGGCCCGGCCACCACGAGGTCGGTCTTGGTCGAGACCGAACCCGAGACCTTGGCGCCCAGGCGCTCGGCCGTGGCCTTGGCCTCGCTGCGGGTCATGCGTTCGAGGGAGCCGGTGAACACCACGGTCTTGCCGGCGAAGGCCGTCGCCGTCACGGGTGCCGCCATGGGTTCCGTGGTGACGGCCTCGAGGAGGGCCCGCACGGCGGCGTCGTTGTGCGGCTCGCCGAAGAACGCGATGAGGGAATCCGTCGCCACCGGACCGATCTCGGCGTCGTCGGCGAAGTGCCGGTAGGCGTCGCCCGGGCGCTGGGACGCGGCCCGGGCGATCCCGGCGGCCGCCGCATCGGCGTCGCCGTAATGGGCGAGCAGGCTCGCGCGCTGGGGCGCCGACAGCCGGATGCGGCCGGGCGCCTCGCCGGCTTCCACCCCAGCCTCGCCCTCCTCCGCATCGGAGGTCTCGCGGGGGTAGCCGACCTCAAGCAGGCGGTCGCGCGTCGTCGGGCCGATGCGCGGGAGCGACGAGAGTTCGATCCAGTCCGGCCCCGCCTGGGCGGCGGCCGCCGCCGCGACCCCACCCATCAGGGCGGCCATGTCGGGAAAGCGTTTCGCCAGGGCCTTGGCCGTGGACTCGCCGATGTCGGGGATCCCGAGGGCGAACAGGAAGCGGTTGAGGGGCAGGCGGCGGCGGTCCTCGACGGCGGCGAGCAGGTTGTGGATCGCCTTGTCCTCCTCCTCGCCCTTCTTCTTCGTCGGCTTCTTCGGGGCCGGTGCGCCCTCGGCCCGGCGCTCGGCGGACAGGGCTTCGCGGCGGGCCACGATGGCGGCCTTCAACTCCGCGAAATCGAGGCGGAACAGGTCGGCCGGCTGCTTGATGACGTGCGCTTCGAACAGCACCTCGATGTAGGTCTGGCCGAAGCCTTCGAGGTCGAAGCCGTTGCGCGAGACGAAGTGCTTCAGGCGCTCCACCCCTTGCGCGGGGCAGATCAGGCCGCCGGTGCAGCGCCGGACGGCGTCGGGCTTGCCCGTACGCGGGTTGATCTCCCGGATCGCCCGACTGCCGCAGGCGGGGCAATGGTCGGGGAAGACGAAGGGCGTCGCGTCCGCAGGGCGCTTGTCGAGCACCACGTCCATGACCTTCGGGATCACGTCGCCGGCCCGCTGCACCACCACCGTGTCGCCGACGCGGATGTCGCGGCCGTCGCGGATTTTTTCCCCGTCGCCGCCGACCCCCTGGACGTAGCCCTCGTTGTGGAGCGTGGCGTTCGACACCACGACGCCCCCCACCGTCACCGGCCGCAGCTTGGCCAGGGGATTGAGGGAGCCGGTGCGGCCGACATTGATCTCGATCCCCTCGACCACCGTGAGCGCCTTCTGGGCGGCGAACTTGTGGGCCAAGGCCCAGCGCGGCGAGCGCGAGACGAAGCCGAGGCGTCGCTGCAGGGCGAGGCTGTCGACCTTGTAGACGACGCCGTCGATGTCGTAGCCGAGATCCGCCCGCGCGGCCTCGATGCCGCGGTAATGGGCGATCATCGCTTGCGCGTCGGTGAAGCGTTTCGTGCGGTCGTTGACCGGCAGTCCCCAGCGCCCGAACGCTCCGATCATCCCGGACTGGGTCTCCTCAGGCAGGGCCGACATCTCGCCCCAGGCGTAGGCAAAGAACTTGAGCGGCCGCGAGCGGGTGATCTCAGGATCGAGCTGGCGCAGGGACCCGGCGGCGGCGTTGCGCGGGTTGGCGAACAGGGCCTTGCCGGCGGCCTCCTGGCGCGCGTTGATGGACGCGAAATCCGCGTGCGAGAGGTAGACCTCGCCCCGAACCTCGCAGATCTCCGGCACGTCGTCGCCCGAGAGGGTCTCGGGGATGCTGTCCACCACGCGGGCGTTGCGGGTGACGTCCTCGCCGGTCTCGCCGTCGCCCCGCGTCGCGGCGGTGACGAGGCGGCCGCCCTCGTAGCGGAGCGACAGGGACAATCCGTCGATCTTCGGCTCGGCGGTGAAGGCCAGCGTCTCGCCCTCGGGCCAATTCAGGAACCGGCGCACCCGGGCGACGAACTCCTCGACCTCCGCGTCCGCGAAGGCGTTGCCGAGGGACAGCATCGGCACGGCATGCCGGACCTTGGCGAATTTCTCCGACGGCTTGGCGCCGACGGAGGTACTCGCCGCCCCCGTGCCGGCGAGGTCCGGGAACCGCGCCTCGATGTCCTCCAGGCGGCGGCGCAGGGCGTCGTACTCGGCGTCCGAGATCTCCGGCGCGTCCTCCTGGTGATACAGGCGGTCGGCCTCGGCGATGCGCTCGGAAAGGGAGGCGTGCTCACCGCGCGCCGTCTCCTGCGTCAGGTTGTCGAGGCTGTCGGCGGCGGGCTTCGATGCGGGCATGCTGGGCTTCTGCGATGGGGACCGGTTCGGCCCGGCATACAACACGTCGTTCGATGCCGCATCGTCCCCCGGCACGGCGCGGGCGGGGTGTGCGACCGCACGTCGCCGGCCGTAACTTCGGCCCGCTTCGCCACGTAGATAAGACCGTCGGCGGCACCGGTCGCCCCGACAGCCGCGCATTCGGAACATGCCATGCCCGCCCTGCCCGCCATCTCCGCACCCTGGCGCGACCGCGCCGGACGTCTCTCGGGCCTCAAGCTCGGCGTCTTCCTATTCGCCCTGGCGCCCGGCCTCTGGCTCGCCGGCGCCTATGCGGCGGACGCGCTCGGTGCCAAGCCCATCACCGCGCTCCTGCACGGCACCGGCGAATGGGCCGTGCGTTTCCTGCTGCTGTCCCTGGCCATCACGCCCCTGCGGCGCCTGGCGAACTGGCCGAAGCTGATCCTCGTTCGGCGGATGCTCGGGCTGACGGTGCTGGCCTACGCGCTCATCCACCTCGCGCTCTACGTGGTCGATCAGAACTTCGTGCTGACGAAGGTGATCTCGGAGATCGTCAGCCGGATCTACCTCACCATCGGGTTCGTCGCCCTCGTGGGGTTCGTGGTCCTCGGCGTGACCTCCACGGACGGCATGATCAGGCGACTCGGCAAGGCGTGGCCGCGCCTGCATAAGACGGTCTACACCCTCGCGGTGCTCGGCCTCGTCCACTACTTCCTGCAGGCCAAGATCGACGTCTCCGACCCGGTGTTCTGGACCGGCGCCTTCCTGCTCCTCATGGGCTGGCGCGCCCTGCAGCGCCTGCGCTGGCCTATCAACCCGCTGACCCTGCTGGGGCTCGCCGTCGCGGTGGCGCTCACCACCGCCGGACTGGAGGCGGCGTGGTACGGCCTCGCCAGCGGCATCCCGGCCGGGCGCGTGCTCCAGGCCAACCTCGCCTTTCCCGACATGATCCGCCCGGCCTGGTGGGTGCTCGGCCTCGGTTTGGTTCTGCCCGTCATCGATGCCGCGCGCCGCATCTGGGACCGGTTCGGCAAAGGCGCGGGCAAGGGCGCGGGCAGGGGCACAGGACCAGAGGCCCGACCGGTGCGGAGCCGGCCCGCCGAAGCGGTGGCCGCGCGCTGAAGCCGGCTTGCGGCCGCGCCCGGCCTCCCGCATGAGTCCGTGCCGATGGTTCGGGGGACGCGATGACGAAAACAATCTGGGCGGCCGGCATGGCCTGCCTCCTCGCCGTCGGTGCGGCCCGCGCCGAGTGCCCCCGCGCCGAACCGCCGCCCGTGAGCGCCCGGCCGACCAAACCCGCCTTCCCGGAGAAGCCGGCCTGCGTCGACGCCAAGGGCGGCTGCCCCGGCTGGGAAGCCTACAGCTACAACGACGCCATCAAGGCCTACAACGCCCAGATCGCCGTCTACCGTCCCCTGGCGGAGGCCTACGTGAAGGGCCTGAACGCCTACGTGAAGGCGGCCTCGGACTACGCGCAGTGCGAGGTGAAGGCGCTTCAGTAAGACCGGCGCCTTCGCAGTCTTCGGGGCGCATGAGAGGCTGTCGCCCATGAGCGCGCAGCCCAAAGCCGGCATGGATGTCGACGCCTTCCTGGCCTGGGCCGAGCACCAGCCCGGCCGCTACGAGCTCGTCGACGGAGAGGTCTTCGCCATGGCCCCGCAGCGCGTGCGGTATGCGGAGACCAAGTTCTCCGTCCAGCTTGCGCTCCGCGCAGGCATTCGCGAGGCCGGGCTTGCCTGTCGTATGCTGCCCGACGGGATCACGGTGCGGGTGGATGCGGCAACCTGCTTCGAGCCGGACGCCCTGGTGCATTGCGACGAACGCCTCGGGCCCGATGCCACGCAGGCCCCGGCCCCCATCGTGGTCGTCGAGGTCCTGTCCCCGAGTACCGGACAGATCGACACCACGCCGAAGCTTGTCGAGTATTTCTGGGTGCCGAGCGTGATGCACTCTCTCATCGTCGATCCGGTGCGGCGCATGGTCATTCACCATCGGCGCGGAACCGAAGACCTGATCGAGACGCGGCTCGCCTCCACGGGGCGGCTCGAACTCGAGCCACCGGGCCTGACCCTCACGGGAGCCGCTCTCTTCACCGAGTCTCCCTTAGCCGAGTCGTGAGGGATGGACGGAGCGTTGGAACGGCCGCCCTCGCTTGACCCCCGGCGGGGCTGGTGCCACAGCCCGGCGCATCCTTTTCCCCCGGCCAGACTGGACGGATAGATGCCCGAATCCCTCGACCTCCTCGTCCTCGGCAACGCCATCGTCGACCTCATCGCCCGCGCGGACGAATCGTTCCTCGCCGAGCAGGGCGTGCCGAAGGGCGCGATGCAGCTCATCGACGAGGAGCGGGCCGAGGCCCTGTTCGACGCCATGGGGCCGGCCACCATCGTATCGGGCGGCTCCGGCGCCAACACCGCAGTCGGCGCGGCGCTGCTCGGCGCGAAGACCGGCTTCATCGGCAAGGTCCGCGACGACGAACTCGGGGGCCTCTACGCCCACGACCTCAAGGCCACGGGCGTGCGCTACACCGTGCCGGCCGCTACCAACGGTCCTGCCACGGCGCGCTGCTTCATCCTGGTGACGCCCGACGGCGAGCGCACCATGAACACGTATCTCGGCGCCTGCCAGAGCCTGTCCCCGGCCGACGTGGACGAGGCCACCGTGCGCAACGCGCGCGTGACCTACCTCGAGGGCTACCTCTGGGATCCGCCGGCCGCCAAGGACGCGTTCCGCAAGGCCGTTCAGATCGCCCACGCCGCCGGCAACGCCGTCGCGCTGACCCTGTCGGACGCCTTCTGCGTTGGCCGGTATCGCGAAGAATTCCTCGGGCTCATCCGCGACGGCAGCGTCGATATCCTGTTCGCAAACATCGGTGAGTTGCAGAGCCTGTACGAGACCGACGACGCGGAGGTCGCCCTCAAGGCCCTGCGCGACGAACGCGACACCCGCGGCAAGCATCTCCTCGGCCTCGTCACCCGCTCGGCGGACGGCGCCATGGTGGTCAAGGGTGGCGAGATCCGCAGCGTCGAGGCCTCCCCGGTCCACGAACTGGTGGACACCACGGGTGCGGGCGACCTGTTCGCCGCCGGCTTCCTCGCGGGCCATGTGCGGGGCCTCGACAACGCCGCGAGCGCCCGTCTCGGCGCCCTGGCCGCGGCGGAGGTAATCCAGCACATCGGCGCCCGCCCCCAGCACGACCTCGTGGCGCTGGCCAAGGCGCAGGGCCTGCTCTGAGGCGATCCCACGGGAAGGCGCTCACATTCGCAAGAGCACCTTCCCCACGGCCTCGCGGCGCTTAAGGATCCCGAGCGCCTCGGCGTAATCCGCCAGGGGATAGACCCCATGGACCTTGGCGGTTAGACGGCCCTCCGCGACCCAGGCGAGGAGCTGGCGCCGGTTCTGCGCATGCGCCTCGGGTTCGCGATCGACGAACACGCCCCAGTGCACGCCCTGGATGTCGATGCCCTTGAGGAGGGCGAGGTTCAGCGGGATACGGGGGATGTCGCCGGCGGCGAACCCGACGACGAGGTAGCGCCCCTTCCAGCCCAGCGAGCGCAGGGCCGGCTCGGCGTAGTCGCCCCCGATGGGATCGTAGATCACGTCGACGCCCTTGTCCTCCGTGAGGGTCCGCAGGGCCTCGCGCAGGTTGTCGGCGGCGTAGTCGACGCTCATCGTGGCTCCGTGCGCCTCGGCGACCCTCAACTTCTCCGGCGACGAGGCGCAGGCGATGACACGTGCGCCCATGATGGCGCCGAGTTCCACCGCCGCGAGGCCGACGCCGCCCGAGGCGCCAAGCACCGCCAGGGTCTCGCCCGGCTGGAGCTTCGCCCGGTCCCGCAGGGCGTGGAGCGACGTGCCATAGGTAATGGTCAGGCCGGCGGCCTGCTCATCGGAGACGGCATCGGGAATCGGCGTGAGATGACGGGTCGAGACCGCGATGCGCTCGCGGCAGGTCCCGAACTTCTGGTGGACGATGACGCGGTCGCCGACCGAAACCCCCTTCGTATCCGGCCCGAGGGCCTCGACCACGCAGGCGGCCTCGCCGCCGGGCGAGAACGGCAGCTCCGGCTTCACCTGGTAGCGCCCGGCGATGATGAGGGTATCGAAGAAGTTGAGCGCCGCCAGGGTGATGCGCACCACGGCCTCGCCGGGCCCCGGCACCGGTTCGGCGATGTCCTCCAGGGAGAGATCGTCGGGGCCGCCGAGGCGGGTGCACAGCAAGGCCTTCATGGAAACGCTCCGTCCCTGTCCCGGTGCGCCCATGCACCGGGCGGACCGAGCGGTGCAAGATCCAAATGCGATTCAGGTCCGGGCGTAGGTCGCCGTCAGGCAGCCCTTGGCGAGCACATGGCCCCGCATGGCGTCGATCACGGCGCCCCGGCCCGGTGAGGCGTCGAGGGCGAGAGCCACGTCGAGGGCATAGATCTGGAACAGGTACTCGTGCGGCCCGTGGCCGGTGGGCGGATCGGGCGGCAGCCACTGGTCCTGAAGGAAGCTGTTCTTGCCGAGATCCTGGGACTGGTGCGCCCCGCCGGGGCTCGGCAGCGCGCCCTCGGTCAGGGGGCCGGCCTCCGGCATCAGGTTCCAGGCGATGAGGTGGACGAGGGGGCGCGGGGTCGGGCTGCCCGCGTCCTCGACGATGAGGGCGACCCGGACGGTCCCCGGCGGGAGGTTGTCCCAGGCCAGGGGCGGAGACGTCTTCTCGCCGTCCTCGGTGAAACGGGCTGGGATCGACCCGCCCTCGGCGAAGGCCGGGCTCGTCAGCCGCACCGTCGCGGGCGTGTCGGGAAAGTCGGCGTGGTAGGTGGTCGCCGCGATGCCCGCCTTGAGGCCGGACAGGGCCTCGCCGACGGCGTGGGGGATCTTCTCGAGCATGACGGCCTCCGGTTGCGCGCGGTCAACGACGCGAGGCCGCCGGGAGTTCAGGCGCGGCGCGCGGCGATCATGTAGTTCACCGCCGTGTCGCGGCTCGCCCGCCACGAGCCGTCCAGCGGATTGAACACCACCCCGGTGGTGTCCGTCACCGCGAGGCCGCCGTCCTCGACGGCGCGGATGAGTTCGTGGGGTTTCACGAACTTGTCCCAGTCGTGGGTGCCCTTCGGCAGCCAGCCGAGGACGTATTCGGCCCCCACGATGGCGAGGGCGTACGAGCGTAGGGTGCGGTTGAGGGTGGCGGAGAAAAGCAGCCCGCCGGGCTTCACCGCCGCGCAGGCGGTGGCGACGAAGGCCGGCACATCGACCACGTGCTCCACCACCTCCATGGCCAGCACGATGTCGAAGCGCTCGCTCTGCGCCACCACGCTCTCGATGGTGCGGGCCCGGTAATCGACGCTCACGCCGGCCGCATCCGCGTGCGCCTGGGCGACCTTCACGTTGGTCGGCGCCGGATCGAGCCCCGTCACCCGGGCGCCGAGGCGCGCGAGGGGTTCGGACAGCACGCCGCCGCCGCACCCGACATCGACGATGGCGAGGCCGTCGAGGGGGAACGGCGCCTTCGGATCCCGGTCGAAATGCCGGCAGGCGGCGTCACGGATATAGGCCAGCCGTACGGGATTGAAGCGGTGCAGCACCCGCATGGGCCCGCTCGGGTCCCACCACGTCGCCGCGATGGCCTCGAAGCGGGCGACCTCGTCGCGGTCGATGGAGGATGAGGTGGGTCCGGTCATCGGGTCCGTCTGATTGGGCGGAAAAAAGCTTGGGGGAACAACAGTCCCGGGGATGGGTCACGGCCCACCGGCCCCGATTGTTGACACGCTCGGGTAGCCCTTGTACCCGCCGAAGCCCTGTCCGGTACAGCCGCAGAGCGACGCGGGCGTTTGTCCGGCCCGCCGCACCACGGCTCCCTTTCCACGAGAATCGACGCGGACGCTGCATGGCCCGTTTGGTGATGAAGTTCGGCGGCACGTCCGTCGCCAATGTCGAGCGCATCCGCAACGTGGCGGCCCACGTCGCCCGCGAGGTCGCGGCCGGCTACGAGGTCGCTGTTGTGGTCTCGGCCATGTCGGGCAAGACCAACGAGCTCGTCGCCTGGGTCAAGGACGCGAACCCGATCTACGACGAGGCCGAGTACGACGCCGTGGTGGCCTCGGGCGAACTCGTCACCGCCGGCCTGCTGGCCATCGCCCTGCGCAAGGCCGGTCTCAAAGCCCGCTCGTGGCAGGGCTGGCAGATCCCGATCCTCACCTCCGACGCCCACGGCTCGGCCCGCATCGAGGGCATCGACGGCGCCCGCCTCGATGCTGGCTTCAAGCGCGGCGAGGTCGCGGTCATCGCCGGCTTCCAGGGCATGCACGAGGCGACGGGCCGGGTCACCACCCTCGGCCGGGGCGGCTCGGACACCAGCGCGGTGGCCATCGCGGCCGCCATCGGTGCCGAGCGCTGCGACATCTACACGGACGTCGACGGCGTCTACACCACCGATCCGCGCGTCGTTCAGAAGGCCCGGCGCATGGAGCGCGTGACCTTCGAGGAGATGCTGGAGATGGCTTCCCTAGGCGCCAAGGTCCTGCAGGTCCGCTCCGTCGAGCTCGCCATGGTCCACCGGGTGCCGACCACGGTGCGATCGAGCTTCGACCCGCCCGACAACGCACGCCCCGGAACCCTCATCTGCGACGAGGACGAGACCATGGAACAGCAGATCATCACCGGGATCGCCTTCTCGAAGGACGAGGCGCAGATCACGCTGCGCCAGGTCAAGGACAGCCCCGGAATCGCCGCCGCCATCTTCGGGCCCCTGGCGGACGCCAACATCAACGTCGACATGATCATCCAGACCGTGTCGGGCGATCAGTCCACCACGGACATGACCTTCACGGTCCCGTCCGCCGATTACGATCGCGCCCGACAGATCCTCGATGCCCAGAGCGGCGTCATCGAGTTCGCCCAGATCGAAGGCGCCACCGACGTGGTGAAGGTTTCGGCCATCGGGGTCGGCATGCGCAGCCACGCGGGCGTCGCCGCCAAGGCGTTCCGGGCGCTCGCCGAGAAGGGCATCAACATTCGGGCGATCACGACATCCGAGATCAAGTTCTCCGTGTTGATCGACTCCGCCTATACGGAGCTTGCCGTGCGTACGCTCCACTCGCTATACGGCCTCGACCAGGCCTGAACACATTGGCCCATCGCGCGCACGATTCTTGCGCGTGATGCCGCGTGAGCGCGCTGTCCGACGAAGTGGATACCGGTTCGTCTGAGGGCACGACACACAAGGAATGAGAGGCGCGATCCGGCCGGATCGGATCACGCCTCGAACCGAAGCCGGATCGAGGGACCATGCCCGCTGCGCCTGGAGGACCGCGCCTGCTGCTGCGCCGCCTCCGCGAAGCGATGGCGGAGCCGGTCAGTCCACAGGCACGTCTCGACCGGATCGTCACCCTGATCGCCGCCAACGTGGTGGCGGAGGTGTGCTCGGTCTACGTGCTGAGCGACGACAACACCCTCGAGTTGTTCGCCACCGAGGGCCTGAACCGCGAAGCGGTCCATCTCACCCGCATGCGCGCGGACGAGGGCCTCGTCGGCCTCATCGCGCAGACGGCCGAGCCGCTCTCCCTGTCCGACGCCCAGTCGCACCCGTCCTTCTCCTATCGCCCTGAGACGGGCGAGGAGGCGTATCACGCCTTCCTGGGTGTGCCGCTCCTGCGCGCGGGCAACACGCTCGGCGTGCTCGTGGTGCAGAACAAGACCTACCGGGTCTATTCGGAGGAGGAGATCGAGGCGCTCCAGACCACCGCCATGGTGCTGTCGGAGATGATCGCCTCGGGCGAACTCCAGGCGCTGGCCCCCGGGGCCGGCTCGGCGGCCCGACGGGCCGTGAGCCAGCGCGGCGTGGCGCTCGCCGACGGCATCGGCCTCGGGCACGTGGTGCTGCACGAGCCGCGCATCGTCGTGAAGCGGCTCATCGCCGAAAACCTCGACCGCGAGGTCGAGCGCCTCGAACAGGCCATCGGCGAAGTCCGCTCCGCCATCGACGACCTCGTGGAACGCGGCGACAGCATCGGCACCGGCGAATCGCGCGAGGTCCTCGAGACCGTGCGGATGTTCGCCCACGACAAGGGCTGGCTGCGCCGGATGCGCGAGGCCGTGCAGTCGGGCCTGACGGCAGAGGCCGCCGTCGAGCGGGTCCAGTCGGACAACCGCGCCCGGATGATGCGCCAGAGCGATCCGTATCTGCGCGACCGCCTGCACGACCTTGACGACCTCGCCAACCGGCTCCTGCGCACCCTCATCGGCCACGAGGGCAACGGCGACCGGGTGCTGCCCGAGAACGCGATCCTCGTCGCCCGCTCCATGGGGCCTGCGGCCCTGCTCGACTACGACCGCACGGCCCTGCGCGGCGTCGTCCTGGAGGAAGGCGGCCCGACGAGCCACATCGCCATCGTCGCGCGGGCGCTCGGCATCCCGGCGGTGGGCGAGATCGCCAACGCCACGGCGCTCTGCGACGCCGGAGACGCCATCATCGTCGACGGCGCAACGGGCGAGATCCAGGTCCGGCCCGGTCCCGAGATCGAGGCGGCCTACGGCGAGATGGTGCGGGTCCGCGCCAAGCGTCAGGAGCAGTACCGGGCCCTGCGCGACCTGCCGGCGGTGACCCGCGACGGGGTCGCCATCGGCCTGCAGCTCAATGCCGGTCTGCTCATCGACCTCACCCATCTGGCCGAGACGGGCGCGGACGGCATCGGCCTGTTCCGCACCGAACTCCAGTTCATGGTCGCCCAGCGCATGCCGTCGGCGGCCGAGCAGCAGACCCTGTACGAGGCGGTGTTCACCGCCACCGGCGACCTGCCGGTGACGATCCGCACCCTCGACATCGGCGGCGACAAGATCCTGCCGTACATGCCGGCCCTCGAGGAGGAGAACCCGGCGCTCGGCTGGCGGGCGATCCGCATCGGCCTCGACCGGCCGGCTTTGCTGCGGGTGCAGTTGCGGGCGCTGCTCCGCGCGGCCGGGGGCCGACCCCTCAAGATCATGTTCCCCATGGTGGCGACGGTGGACGAGTTCACCCGCGCCAAGGCCATCGTCGAGCGCGAGAAGGCGCACCTGCGCCGCCACGGCCACCCGCTGCCGAGCGATTGCAAGCTCGGCGTGATGGTCGAGGTGCCCTCGCTCCTGTTCCAGATCGACGAGATCGCGCGGGCCGCCGACTTCCTGTCGGTGGGGTCCAACGACCTCATGCAGTTCCTCTTCGCCGTCGACCGCGAGAACCGGCGGGTGGCGGGCCGGTTCGACACCCTGAGCGTGCCGGCCCTGCGCGCCTTCCGGCTCATCGCCGAGCGGGCGGCGGCGGCCGGCTGCCCGGCCACGGTCTGCGGCGAGATCGGCGGCAAGCCCCTCGAGGCCATGGCCCTCATCGGCCTCGGCTTCCGGCACCTCTCCATGTCACCGGCCGCCATCGGCCCGGTGAAGGCCATGGTGCTCGCCCTCGACGCCGCCGCCATCGCGGCCGTCATCGACGCCGAGATGGCCCGCGCCGGCGACGGCGCAACCCTCCGGCCGGCGCTCAGCGCCTTCGCCAAGGCGCACGGCGTTCCTATCTAGCGGGCCTTCAGAGTTTCCGACCCTGGCCCCTCCGGACCGACCGCGCCGACCCGAAACACTGGTGAGAGTACCCCACGGGCGATGACCCCCATTCCTTCCGACCGTCTCGACGCCATCCTGACGCGCCACGACATCGTCACCGCGACCCTCAGCGCGGGCTCGGCGGATTCCGACACCTTCGTCCAGCTGTCCCGCGAATTGTCGGAGCTGGAGGGCGTCGTCGCGGCGATCCACGCCTACCGGGCCGCCGCCTCCAACCTCGCCGACATCCAGGCGCTGATGGACGAGCCGGGCAGCGATTCCGAGATGCGGGCGCTGGCGGCCGACGAGAAGCCCGAGGCGGAAGCCGGGTTGGAGGCGGCGCACCGCGCCCTGCAGCTCATCCTGCTGCCGAAGGACTCCGCCGACGAGAAATCCGCCATCCTGGAAATCCGCGCCGGCACCGGCGGCGACGAGGCCGCGCTCTTCGCCGGCGACCTGTTCCGGATGTACGGCCGCTACGCCGACGCCAAGGGCTGGAAGGTCGAGGTGATCTCCGAGAGCGAGGGCACCGTCGGCGGCTACCGCGAGGTCATCGCCGAGGTGAAGGGCAAGGGCGTGTTCGCCCGCCTGAAGTTCGAGAGCGGCGCCCACCGGGTGCAGCGCGTGCCCGACACCGAGACGCAGGGGCGCATCCACACGTCCGCCGCCACCGTGGCGGTGCTGCCCGAGGCCGAGGAGGTCGATATCGTCATCAACGATGCCGACCTGAAGATCGACACCATGCGCTCGCAGGGCGCCGGCGGCCAGCACGTCAACAAGACGGAATCGGCCATCCGCATCACCCACCTGCCCTCCGGGATCGTGATCTTCGTCCAGGAGGAGCGCTCGCAGCACAAGAACCGGGCCCGGGCGATGCAGCTCCTGCGCTCGAAGCTCTACGATGCCGAGCGCACGGCCAAGGACGCGGTGCGCGCCGCCGACCGCAAGTCCCAGGTCGGCTCCGGCGACCGCTCGGAGCGCATCCGCACCTACAACTTTCCCCAGGCGCGGGTGACCGACCACCGCATCAACCTCACTCTCTACAAGCTGGAGGAGGTTCTGGCGGGCGTCGCCCTCGACGAACTCATCGACGCGCTGGTGACGGAGCATCAGGCCGAGCTGCTCGCCGCGGAGGGCATGGCCTGAGCCGGCCATGTCTCCGGTCACGACCATGTCTCTGATCGCGGGCACGACTCGTCAGGAAGCCCTGCGGCACGCGACCCGATGCCTCGCCGAGGGCGGCATCGCCGACAGCGACGCCCGCTTCCTCGTCCTCGACGTCCTCCGCCTCAGCGGGACGGAGCTCATCCTCGGTGGCTTCGAACCCATCGGGCCGGCGGGCGCGGCAGCCCTATCGGAAGCCCTCGCCCGGCGCCTCGCGGGCGAACCCGTGGCCCGGATCGTCGGCGCCTGGGAATTCTGGGGCCTCCCGTTCGGACTGGCGCCCGAGACCCTGGTGCCCCGCGCCGACACCGAGACCCTGGTGGAAGCGGCCCTCGGACGCCATCCCGACCGCACAAGCCCCTTGCGCATCCTCGACCTCGGAACCGGCTCGGGCTGCATCCTCGTGGCCCTGCTGTCCGAGCGCGCCAACGCCTTCGGCATCGGCCTCGACCGCTCGGAAGGCGCCCTGATCCAGGCCCGCACCAACGCCACGGCCAATGGGGTCGGCGACCGGGCCGCCTTCGTGCGTGCCGACTGGTGCGCGGGCCTGATGGCCGCGTTCGACCTCATCGTCTCGAATCCGCCCTACATCCCGCTCGGCGTCATCGCGACCCTGGCCGATGAAGTCCGCCTCCACGATCCGGCAGCGGCCCTCGATGGCGGCGTCGACGGGCTCGATGCCTACCGGCGCATCCTGGATGACGTGGCGCGGGGGCCGGTGCGGCTGGCGACGGGCGGAAGCCTGCTGTTCGAGGTCGGCCACGACCAGGCGGAGGCCGTGCTGACCCTCGGCCGCGAGCGTGGCTTCGTGGCGGCCGGCATCACCCACGACCTGGCTGGACATGCCCGCGTGGTCGCGTTCGCGTCGAAGTGATGGCGATGTCGGGGACGGGATGCGCCGCTCGGACGAGAATCGTCGTGAACAACCGGGGGTGGCGCGAAAAAATGCTTGTTGCCGTCGCGGCGACCGGCTAGGCTCTCAGTCAGATCGAAAAACGATCCGTCGAGACGGGTCGTGGCAGGAATGGTGCCGGCTCGTAGTCCGCGACGCTCCTCAGCGATCTCCCCACGATCAGGTTGGCGCGCTGTGAGACGACGCGCAGAAACTTGGTCACTTCGAGCCTGAAAACCGAAGAGCGCCTGAACGCTAGCGCGAGCCTCGGTGGACCGGGACACACGGCAAGCACGGCGCATTCCGATTCCGATCGCGGACCTGACAAACCGGATCACACGGTCCCCCTCCCGGGGTCACCATGGCCGGGCCGGATTTCGGCTCAAGGCCGCCGGGTCCCGGACCGCGTCACCAGCTCCCGTACGAACGAGGGTCAATCGAGACCGATGAGACCAAACCAGAACAGACGGGTGCGCGGTCGCAACCGCCCCAAGGGTCCCAACCCGCTGACCCGGTCCTACGAATCGAACGGTCCGGACGTCAAGATTCGCGGCACCGCCCAGCACATCGCCGATAAATACGCTCAGCTCGCGCGTGACGCGCAGGCGAGCGGCGATCCCGTGGCGGCGGAGAATTATTTCCAGCACGGCGAGCATTATTTTCGCATCATCTCGGGCGCGCAGGAGCAGAACCGTCAGCAGGCCGCCGGCGGCTACGCCCGCAACGGCTTCGACGACGATGGCGACGAGGATGGTGGCGACGACCAGAGCGCACCGCTCGGCTACGCCGCCCATTCCTACAACGACGACTACACCGATCCCGGCCAGCAGCCCCAGCCGGCGTATCAGCCGCCGGCCTACGAGGGACGGCAAGAGTCCCAGAGACAAGAGTCCCAGAGACAGGATTCGCCGCGTCAGGAGTATCCGCGTCAGGACGGTGGCCAGAACCGGAACGACCGCAACGACCGGCGCGACCGCTTCAACAACCGCAACGACCGTCCGCAGCGCTTCGACAACCAGCGCCCCGACGGGTCCCGGCAGGACGGCCAGCGGCAGGACTACAATCGGCCGGATTCTTCGCGACAGGACAACCAGCGACCGGATTACGGTCGGCAGGACCAGCCGCGCCAGGACCAGCAGCGCCAGGACCAGCAGCGCCAGGACCAGCAGCGCCAGGACCAGCAGCGCCAGGATCGGGATCGGCAGGATCAGCCCCGCAACGAGCAGCCGCGCCAGGAATATGGCCGTCGCAACAACGGCGCGCGGTTCGAATCCAATCGAAACGCCGAGGCCCCGCAGGATGGCGGGCGCGACGAGGCCCCGCGTCAGGACTTCGTCCGGCAGGAGACCGCCCGTCAGGAACCGGTGCGACCGGACTTCGTCCGCCCCGAACCCGTGCGGCAGGAGCCTGTCCGTCCGGAGTCCGCGCGGCCGGATTTCCAGCCGACCGAGCCGCGCCGGGTGGCGGATGCACCGCCCCGGCGGAGCCGCCGTCGCGACGAGGCCGAGCGTGCGCCGGCCGAGGACGTGTCCGGCCTGCCGGCCTTCCTGATGACGCCGCCGCGTCCCGTTCCCGCCGAACGGCCCGTCGAGTCCCGCACGGCGGAGGAATCCGCTCCGCAGGGAACCCCGTCCGCCCCCGACGAAACGCCGACGGCTCCGAAGCCACGCCGTCGCCGCCGGGCCCGCTTCGAGGGGACCGATGGGGCCGAGCCCGGCTCCGCCGGTACCGACGATGTGACGCCGATCACCGAATAAGTTTGCCGCGATCGCTCTGGAAAGCCGCCCCCGTTGGGCGGCTTTTCGCGTTCAGGGCCGGTCTGGGCCGCCGAGTGCGGCATGCCAGTCCGCGTAGCCGTGGACGCGGTGGACGAGGCGGCGGTCCCGCGCGGCCTCGCCGAATGGCGCCAGATCCCAGGTCCAGGCCGCGTCGGGTGTCGGAAGCGGAACGCCGTGGAGGAGGTCGAGGCGGTCGGTCACACGGCCGTCGCGGTCCTCTTCGGTCTGCAGGACGTCGGTGACGAGGCAGACCCGCGCCGCGAGGCGGGATAGGCCGTCGAGATGAGCTCGGACGATCCGCCCACCGAGCTGCGGATCCGCCCCTCCGGAGCCGTCGACGGGCAGGATCGGCAGTTGCGAAAGCAGGTTGGCGGAGATCACGAGATCGATCTCCGGCCCGCCCCCGTGATCGGGAACCGCCCCTGGCCGGGTGAGATCGGCCGTGACCAGGGTGACGTCGGGACGGTGGCGCACCGTCCATCGGGTCGGCCACGGATGCACGGCATCGACGAGGCGGATGCGGGTGAAGCGGCGGGCGAGGTGGTCCAGGGGTACGTCGTCGAGGAGGCCCGAGCCGAGAACGACGACGGTGCGATATCGAGGGAGACCTTCGCAGGCCCGCATGATCACGGCACGGGCCCGTGTGAGATGCGGCTCCCAGGCCGTCCGGCACCGGCGCGAGCGGGACAGGAGCAGGACACTCTCGCGCAGGTAGCCCCGCCGGCGATGCGACCAGGGGGCGGGGGTCGTCAGGTAGTGGAACAGGTCGACCAGCACGGCGCCTCCTGAGACCAGGGGTGGCAGCCCGTGCGCCGCGGCGTCAAGCGGCCTTGGTCCGGCCCTTGGACGCGGTGAAGCGGACCGAACGGCGGGCCGTGGCCACCGACAGGGCCTGGAACGCCTCGAAGGTCCCCCGCATGTCCTCCGGCGATAGGCGACGGCCGGACCGGGCCTGGATCAGGTGCTTGAGGGTCCCCCACCCGAGATCGGACGCCCGTAGGAGAAAGAGAAGCGGATCGAGATCCGGATTACGGTGGGCCTGAGACGCCATCTCGGTCGGCACCCCGGCGATGCGGGCGATGGCGGCCAGGGCATCGTCCACCCGTCCCTGTACCACGAGGGCGACGATCGCCTTCTCCTCGAGATCGACGCCCCCGGGGGAAGCCGGCGAGAGCGGCGGGGCTTCGATCCGGCGGAGTTCGGGGATGGATCGGCGCAGATCGAGCACCGCCCGCAGAACCGGATCCTTCCCCGCCAAGTCCACCAAGGTCCCGAATCCCGTCGACGACAGGTGCGCGGTCTCGTTCCCGGCGATCCGGCGCACGGCTTGGGTCGCCGCCCGCGTGACGAGGATGTCGGTGATCCGCTCGCTCAGGGTCCGTCGCCGCGAAACCGCATCGAGATGCAATGGGCCGGCTTCCCTGACGATCCGAAGCAGGTCGTCCTCGTCGAGCCGCACGGATCGGGCGAGGACCGGCCCCGCGACGGTGATCTGCGGATCGAAGGCGAGGTCGCGCACGACGCGGCGCGGGGCATTGGCGATATCGGCGATCTCCTCGGCGAGGGCTGAACGGGCCGCGGCCTCGACGTTGCGGGCGAGGTGAAGGATGATCGCATCGAAGGGTTCGATCCCGCTCTCGCCCAGGGCGACGGCGTGATCGGTAAACAGAGCCGTGATTCGGCGAAGCATCGCCGCACGCTGATCGGGTGTTCCGATAGTGACGGCGTGTTCCATTTCGTGGATGAGCGTCTTGATCATAGCCTATCGGGGTGTGCCGCGCCGTTCGTCAAAATCGCACGCAGATGTTTAAAAACAGCCACCGGGAACCATCGTCGGAACGGCAATGTTGCTATCGCGCCCTTGCGCGGGCACCATCACGTCCCGGAGACATCGTGTCGAATCTCGTTCGCATCCTGCTCGCCATCTTCCTGCCGCCCCTGGCCGTCCTGATGACGGCAGGCATCGGATTGCAGTTCCTTCTCAATATCCTGCTGACGGTCCTGGGCATCGTTCCGGGCATGGTGCACGCCCTGTGGATCGTCATGCGCGACCGCTGATCCGGCGCCGCGACGCGCCCTCCCCGCCGATGCACGGGGAAGGAAGCGCGGTTTCGAAAGCCCGAACGAGGGTGACATGAGCACACGCGGCTTCACCGGACGACGCCCGCCCGAGGCGACGCGCGAGCGCCTGCCGCCGGGCCAATATCTCACGGCGGATTTCCCGGTTCTACAGATCGGGCCGAATCCGCGGATCGATCTCGACGCGTGGCGCTTCACCCTCCGGGCTGGATCGCGACCGTTGAAGATTTGGACTTGGGACGAATTCAACGCCCTGCCGCGCACGCGCTGGGGCGGCGACATCCACTGCGTCACGAAGTGGTCGAAGTTCGACACGGCGTGGGAGGGCGTCGGAATCGACGATCTCCTGGCGGATGCGGGCGTCGCGGCGCCGACGGCGTTCGCCCTGGCGGAGGGATACGACGATTACACCACCAACGTGCCGTTCGCCGACCTGACCGGGGACCGGGCCATGGTGGCGACCCATTACGACGGCGCGCCGATCGAGCCGGATCACGGCGGCCCGGCGCGCCTCCTCGTGCCGCACCTTTACTTCTGGAAGAGCGCCAAGTGGCTCAAGGGTCTGCGCTTCACACAGAAGGATGAGGGTGGCTTCTGGGAGATGCGGGGCTATCATATGTACGGAGACCCGTGGCGCGAGCAGCGCTTCACCGGTGACTGAGATGAAGCCTCTGCCCTGGCTGGATGCCACCATCGTGGGCATCGGTCAGGTGATCCCGCGGGTGAAGTGCTTCCGGCTGGCCGTGACGCTCGACCGCCCGGCTCTCGCGGGGCAGCACGTCGATATCCGGCTGACCGCACCCGACGGCTACCAGGCTCAGCGCAGCTACTCCATCGCCTCCGCGCCGAGCCCGGACGGGATCGTCGAACTCATGGTCGAGGGCCTGCCGGAGGGCGAGGTCTCGGGGTTCTTCGACGGGGTGGCGGAAGTCGGCGACACCGTGGCGTTGCGCGGTCCCATCGGGGGCGCCTTCGTGTGGCGACCGGAGGATGGCGGCCCCCTGCTCCTCATTGGCGGCGGCTCGGGCGTGGTGCCGCTCCTGGCGATGCTGCGCCATCGGGCCATCGCGGCGCCCGACGTTCCGGTCCTTCTGGTCTATTCGGTCCGCGAAGCGGCAGAGGCGATCGCCCGGGACGAACTCGACCGGAGGCGCCGCGACGAGCCCGGCTTCGATTGGATCCTGAACCTGACGGGCGAGGGCGGCCGGCGCATCGATGCCGCCCTCATCGGACAGGCGCTCGAACGCCTCGGGCGCCCGCGCCACACCTTCATCTGCGGCGCGAATCCGTTCGTGAACACGGCCGCCGACCTCCTCGTCGATGCCGGTCTTGCGCCCGGCACCATTCGGACGGAACGCTTCGGCGGCTGACGTCGATCTCCTACGCCAACAACCGATCGGCGACCTCTTCGGCGAGGGACAGGCTCGCGGTGAGGCCCGGGCTCTCGATGCCGAACAGGTGGACGAGGCGGTCCAGCCCATGCTGCGCCGGCCCGTCGATGATGAAATCCGCCGCGGGCTCGCCCGGGCCGGTGATCTTTGGACGGATGCCGGCATAATCGGGGGTCAGCACCCCTTCGGGCAAACCGGGCCAATACCGGCGGATCGCACGGGCGAAGGCTTGCGCGCGATCGGGATCGACGGCGTAATCCTCGGTTTCCACCCACTCGACATCGGGACCGAAGCGCATGCGCCCGGCAAGATCGAGGGTGAGATGAATGCCCAGCCCGCCCTCGACGGGGGCCGGATAGATCAACCGCGCGAAAGCCGGGCGGCCAAGGCAGCCGAAATAGCTCCCCTTGGCGAGGATCTTTCTCGGGATGCGGTCGGGTGGGAACCCGTCGATTGCTTTCGCGATAGCCTGTGCTCCGAGACCGGCGGCATTGACGACGGCGTCGAACGGCAGCGCATCCCCGTTCACCGTCGCGACCCAGGCGCCGTCCGCCCATGACAGGCGCGCGACCGGGCTGTGGAACGCGATGGCGCCACCGCGATCCTCGATGTCGCCCTGCAGGGCGAGCATGAGGGCGTGGCTGTCGACGATGCCGGTTCTGGGGGCGTGGAGGGCGGAGACGCAGGCGAGATTGGGTTCCAGGGCGCGGGCCTCGGCCCCGTCGACGAGCGCCAGACCCTCGACGCCGTTGGCGATCCCGCGCGCATGGATCGCCGCGATGGCGGCGCCCTCGGCCGCATCGGTGGCGACGATGAGCTTGCCGCAGGCGCGGTGCGGTACGCCGTGGCTGGCGCAGAACCCGTAGAGCCTCCGGGCGCCGTCGACGCAGTGCCGTGCCCGGAGCGAGCCCTCGGGATAGTACATCCCGCCATGGATCACTTCGGAGTTGCGCGCGGACACGCCCGTGCCGATGCCGCCCTCGGCCTCCGCCACCACCACGGCATGGCCCCGCAGGGCGAGCGCCCGACCGACGGCGAGTCCGACCACGCCGGCGCCGATGACGAGGATGTCGCTCATGATGTCCGCCGAATCACGGGCTGAAGATCAGAACCAGATAGACGAAGAACACCACGAGGTGCACGGCCCCCTCCAGCACCGTGGTGCGCAGCCCCGAGAACGTCAGGGTGCTGAGGATCAGGGTTACGACGAGCAGCGTCATCTCCGTCGGCGCGAGGCCGAGGACCACGGTCTGGCCCGTCAGCAGGCCTACGGCCAGGACCGCCGGCACCGTGAGGCCGACGGTGGAGGTCGCGGCGCCGAGGCAGAGGTTGATCGCCCGCTGCAGCTCGTTGCGCGCCACCGCCTTCAGGGCGCTGATGCCCTCCGGGGTGAACACGATGGCTGCGATGAGGACGCCGCCGAGGGCCGAAGGCGCACCGAGCGCCGCGATGCCGTGGTCCAGGATCGCCGCGAGGCTCTTCGACAGCAGGACGATGGGCAGGATGTTGGCGACGAGGAGACCGACGTGCTTCAAGATCGCGGCCGTCTGCCGGTCCGCCTCGGGCGCCTCGGCTTCGGGCACAACGGTGCCGGGGTTCGATTTCGCGATCCGCCCGCCGTCGTGGATGAAGAAGCTGCTGTGCCGTCCGGTCTGGATCAGCAGGAAGATCCCGTAGAGCGACACGGTGAACAGCGAGAACGAGATCGCCTGCACGGGCGTCAGGGTGCCGCCGCTCGTCGAGGTGGTGAAGTTCGGGATGATCAGCGCGATGGTGGTGAGCGGGATGATCACCGACAGGAAGGCCGACGTGCCCTGCAGGTTGTAGGATTGCTGGTGATGGCGCAGGCCGCCGATGAGCAGGCCGAGGCCGACGATGCCGTTGAGGACGATCATCAGCACGGCGAACATCGTGTCGCGTCCGAGCGTCGGCACCGCCTTCGAGGACAGCATCACGGCGGACACCAGGACCACCTCGATCACCACGATGGAGAGGGTGAGGACGAGGGTGCCGTAGGGCTCGCCGAGGCGATGGGCGAGTTCCTCGGCCTCGTGGACCACGCCGAACGCCGCCCACAGGATCACGAGGAACAGCCACAGGAACAGGCCCGTGGCCCAGAGCGGCGATCCGAGGTCGGCGAGCCAGGCGGGCCCGAACACGAAGAACGCGGCGACGCTCGCCCACGCCACGACCAGACGCAACACCGCCCCCATCTTTCCCCCTGTGGACGTCCGAATTCATGCCGCCATCGGAACGGACGGCACCGCCCGCAGGGCGGCTGGCTCACGGGGGCCACGGCCAAGCCCGAAAGACAAGCTTTAACTGTGCGGGAAACCACCCATGCGCGCGCAGACATGGCGCATGGCCGCGGTTCCGGCTACAAGCCACCGTATCCGTAACCGATCGAGGCCGGAATCACGCATCCGGGGGATCGATCCGCGCTTAGCGCGGCCATCCCCGGCGGGTTCCAGCCTGTTTGCCCGCAAGGCTCCTCAGTGCCCTTTCCGACCCTGCCGGCCCCGCTCTCCCGAGCTCTGGCCGCGCGTGACTACGCAGACCCTACCCCCGTCCAGAATGCGGTGATCGAAGCCGCCGCGCAGGGGCGCGATCTCCTCGTTTCGGCCCAGACCGGCTCGGGCAAGACCGTGGCCTACGGCCTCGCCTTCGCCGACACGCTGCTCGACGGTGCCGAGCGCTTCGGTCCGGCCGGCGCGCCGCTGGCCCTGGTCATCGCCCCCACCCGCGAACTCGCCCTCCAGGTCGAGCGTGAATTGACTTGGCTCTACGCCGAGACCGGCGCGCGGGTGATCTCCTGCGTCGGCGGCATGGACCCGCGCCGCGAGCGCGCCCAGCTCAACGACGGCGCCCACATCGTCGTCGGTACGCCCGGCCGCCTGCGCGACCACTTGGAGCGCCGCAACCTCGCCACCCAGGATCTGCGCGTCGCCGTCCTCGACGAGGCCGACGAGATGCTCGACCTCGGCTTCCGGGACGACCTCGAATTCATCCTGTCGGTGACCCCGAAGGAGCGGCGCACGCTGCTGTTCTCGGCGACCCTGCCCAAAGCCATTGCGACGCTGGCCGAGCGCTACCAGAACGACGCGCTGCGCATCGCCGTGAAGGGCCAGGAGCGCGGCCACGAAGACATCACCTATCGGGCCGTTCGGGTGATGCCGCGTGAGCTGGAGCACGTGGTGGTCAACACCCTGCGCTTCACCGATGCTCCGACCGCCATCGTGTTCTGCAACACCCGCAACGCCGTGCGCCACCTCCAGGCGGTGCTGACCGAGCGCGGCTTCTCCGCCGTGGCCCTGTCGGGCGAACTCGGCCAGGGCGAGCGCAACGCCGCCCTTCAGGCCCTTCGCGACGGGCGCGCCAAGGTGTGCGTCGCCACCGATGTCGCCGCCCGCGGCATCGATCTGCCCACCGTCAGCCTGGTGATCCACGCCGACCTGCCCCACGACGCCGAGGTGCTCCAGCATCGCTCCGGCCGCACGGGCCGCGCCGGACGGAAGGGCACCTCCGTCCTGCTGATCCCGGCCTCCAAGCGTCGCCGCGCCGAGCAGATGCTGATGATCGCCAAGGTCAACGCCGAGTGGGCCGGCCCGCCCACCGCCGAGGAGATCCGCGCCCTCGACGGCGAGCGCATGTGGCAGGACCCACTGTTCACCGATGCCCCGGCCGAGGAGGATGTCGCCATGGGCGAGGCGCTGCTGGCCCGTCGCACGCCGCAGGAGCTCGCCGCGGCGCTGGCCCGAATCTACCGGGCGCGCCTGCCCGAGCCCGAGGATGTCACCGATCCGGGCGCCGGCCCCGAGCGCAAGGCCCGGCCGGTCTACGACCCCGCCGACACCGCCCGCATCGACGCGGAAGGTCCGTCTGTCTGGTTCCGCCTCAACCTCGGCCGGCGCGACAACGCCGACCCGCGCCGCCTGCTGCCGATGCTGACCCGACGCGGTAGCATCGGGCGCCAGGAGATCGGGGCCATCCGGATCTTCGATCGGGAGACCAAGTTCGAGGTGCGCGGCGGCGCAGCGTCCCGCTTCGCCCAGACCTTTGCCAAGAACGGCTCGCCCGAAATCCAGGTGGAAGCGCTCTTGGACGGTCCCGGCAGCGATCAGGAGGCCAGCGGCCCCAAGGGCTTCAAGAGCCCGCGCGGCGCCCGTCACGAGCGCGAGATCGGCAAGAAGCCGCGCGCCCGGACGAAGTAGCCCGAGGCCCTCCGGCTCCTCTTCGGTGAGCGACCGTCACCTCGCGAGCACGTCCCGACACCGGGTCGTGCTCGTTCGATCCCCTCTGGATCTGAACCGCAGGACCCGCGCGGAGGCCTCGAAGCCGGCCTTCGAACCGGCCGAAGCTCCACGGCGAACGCCTTCAACTTCGATGCGCGGGGGTTCGGGCCGACGCGGACGATATTGATTGCAGTGGCCCGGTGCCTGAACTCATCGTACCCGATGACAGCAGGCCTGTGCCGACGTCGTTCTCAGAACTGTTCGGGGAAGCGCTTGACCGCGTTTCCGAGGGCCTCGACGCCTTCGACGAGCTTGCGTCCGACGGGGGCCAGGGACGGCACTTTCATGCCGAACATCTCGGTCTCCTCGGCTTCCGGCTCTGCGGCCTGGGCCGGTTGCGCGGCTGCGACCTTTTCGGAGGCACCCGGTACCGTTTTGCCGGCGGGCTTGGTCCGTGCCACGACCGGGGCGGGCTTCGCTTTCGGCCCGGCTTCGGCCGACGCCGGGGGAAGGGCCGCGAAGGTGCCGCCGGTCGTGGCACGGGCGCGGGTGGTCTCGACGGGAGTCGGGGCGACGAGGGGGGCCGTGCGGGCTTTCTCCACGAGGGCGACGGCGGGCGCGGACGGCACCGTCGCGGCATTCTCGATGGGGGGCAGGCGCGCGGGCTTCGAAGGCGACGCGATGTTGGCGACCTGAACGGGCTTGGTGTCGACAGCCTTCACGTCCGCAGGCTTGGTTGGGAAAACCTTGACTTCGACCGCTTTCGTCTCGGGCGCCTTGGCTTCGAGGATTTTGGCTTCCTGGGCCTTGGCCTCGACCGGCGCGACGACGGCTCGAACCGGGAGCGGATCGGCCTCCGCCGGCACCGGACCCGAGGGCCGGTGGGACGACGCCAGGGCAGGAACGCCGTCGCGCAAATCCGGCCAATCTGCCGAGATTCGCCCGATCCGGACCTTGGACGGCGGCGGGCCGGCGAGACCCGAGAGCATCGAATACGCCCCGGCGGACAGGCCGACGAGGCCGACACCGCCTAGAACCGCGATCAGCGCGGCGCGCATGACGCGCGATGGCGCCTTGGGCTCGGCGGGCGCGCGCCCTTCGGCGGCGATGCGCCGCTCGGTCGGATCGATGGCAATCGACATCAGCGTGGACTCATCCCGAACACACCCGGCGGTCGCGTCCGGTCGATGACGCGGTGCCGTGTCCGTGAACTGATCCCGACAATGGGGCATGAAGATGTCCGGCACCGTATCGACAGTCGAAGCCCGAGATTACCCGGATTAGATCTGTGTTAGTCCGGAGGCTTTAAGGAGTGGTATCGCGGTTCGTCTTCGTCACGTCCCGGGACGACGCAGGCACCATCTTGCAGAGGTGCGTCGCGCCCCCGGCTAGGACGCTCGCTCGATGAAGTCGGCCTGCGCCGCCACCACCCGGGCAACGCCGCGGTCCGCGCGGTCGGAGCCCTTCGGCAAGGCCTCGCCCGCCAGGAGCCGGGCCTTGAGGGCGACCCGGCCCGGATCGCCCCAGCACGTCAGCAGCGCCTGGAACGCGTCATGGTGCGCGCGGTCGAACGCGATCGGTCGCCCGTTCGCGTCGCGGCACGGGTGTGGCGGATGGAGATGGGCGCACGGAACCAGACCGGAGGGGATCGGCGCGGTCGCCGCATGGGTCCGGCGCGCCCGTACGACCTCCGGGGCGACGTAGGCGCGCGGCGCGGCCGCGCCGGAGCCGACGGGACCGCCGAAGACCTCGATCCGCCCGAGACGGGTCGTCATCACCAAGTCGAGCCGGCGTTCCACGAGGAGCCCCGGCACCGGACTGCCGGGCGCGAAGGCCACCCCACCGCAAGCTCCCCACAGATTGTCGAGAATCCGTGGATCGCGGGTCCGCAGGCAGGCCGACCCCTGAGGCAGCCCGAGGCCGAGGTCGAACAGGAACGCCTCGCGATCCGTGGGCCGGGCAGCCGCGAGGTCGGGCCCGAGCGGCGTGACCACCTCCGGCCCGGGGACCAGAGCCGTCCCCACGGGCAGGCACAGGGCGACCGCATGGCTCCAGCCGCCACGGAACCCGGTTTCGTAGGCCACCGGCACGAGGTCGTCGGCGGGCGCGAGCATCAGGGCGCCGCGGCATGTCAGCCGGCCGAAACGCCCCATAGTCGCGGCGGCCTCGCCGGGCGCACGACCGAACTCGGCCCCGGCACCGAATCCGCCGAGACTCCACCGGGTGGCCGGATCGTCGAGGAATGCGGCGAGCCGGTCCCGGATCCCCGCGGATTCATCGGGACGGGACGGCGCAGGGCTACACGTTCCATCCCGCCCGGACTCGGCTACAAGTGGAACGTCCCTCATCCGCTTCCCGGCACCCCCACCATGACGACGGCCCCCGCATCGAGCCCGCCCGGTTGGGCGGCCCGCCCCACCCTGTGGGCACGCTGGCCGACCCGCACGCGGATGATCGTCCTCGTCATCGCCATCGATCTCCTGGCGGCCCTGCTCTCGTGCGGGGTCATCGTGCTGAACGCGCGCTCCGCCGTCGAGGTCGAGATGAAGGCGGCCCTGTCCAATGTCGAGCTTCTCGTCTCCGACACCATCGATCTGGCGCAGGCCGCCTCGCCCGACACCCTGCTGCAGACCCTGCGCCTGCGTGTGCAGGGCCTGCGCCACGTGCGCGTCACCGTCCTCGACGCGGCGGGCGCCGTCGTCCCGGCACCGTCGCATCGCCAGCGCCGGGACGCCTACGACGCACCGCACTGGTTCGTCGCCCTCATCGCCCCCGAGCCGCGCCAGCACGAATTGCCCATCGTGGTCCAGGGCCAGCGCCTCGGCACCGCTCGCATCACCACCCAGCCGCGGGACGAGATCGACGAGGTCTGGGGCTACGCCGTCTCCCTGTCGCTGGCGAGCCTCATCGTCAGCCTCGGCCTCCTCGCCGCCCTTTACGTCGCCTTCGGCCGGGTGCTGGCGCCCTTGACGCAGGTCGCCGATGGCCTGACCCAGCTCGAACGGCAGGATTACACCGCACGCCTCGCGCCGCCGGCCTCGCGCGAACTCGCGGTCATCGCCGCCCGCTTCAACAGCGTGGCCCAGGCCCTGTCGGAAACCCGTGCCGCCAACGGGCGCCTCAACCGCCAGCTCCTCTCCGCCCAGGACGACGAGCGGCGGGCGACGGCCCTCGAGCTCCACGACGAATTCGGCCCCTGCCTGTTCGCCCTCGAAGCCAACGCCGCCTCGGTGATCCGCATGGCCGCCGCCGAGGCGGCGCCGGACCGGGGGAAGCTGACCCAGCGCGCCGAGGAGATCAGCGCCATCGTGGGTCAGGTCCAGACCCTCAACCGCGACCTCCTCAACCGCCTGCGCCCGCATGCCCTGGGTCAGGTGCCCCTGCCCGATTGCCTCGTCCTGCTCCTGCGCGACTTCACCCGCCGGCACTCTGGGACAGCCTTCACGGGCACGTTCGATCGCCTCGGGGCCGGCTACGGCGACGTCACCGATCTCACGGTCTTCCGCTGCATCCAAGAGAGCATGACCAATGCCGTTCGGCATGGCGGGGCCGCGCGCGTCACCGTGGAGGCGGGCGAAGTTCAGGACGGTTCCGGATCGCACCTCGCCATCGAAGTGCATGACGATGGCCGCGGAATCACGCCCGACCACCGGGTCGGGCTGGGTTTGTCGGGGATGCGCGAGCGCGTCGAGGCCTTGGGCGGCACATTGGCGCTTGACAATGGCCGGCCCGGGACGGTTGTCCGGATCATGATTCCGTTCGAGTCCGAACGGTCCGAGGACTCGAGCGCGATCCCCGCCGCATGAACGCGATCCACACCACTTCCCTCCGGGCCCCGGTCCTGGTCGTCGACGATCACCCCATCGTGCTCCAGGGCTGCCGCCGCGTGCTGGAGGATGCCGGCATCGAGCGCATCGCCGAGGCCACCACGGTGGTGGCGGCCTATCGGGCCTTCCACCGCCTGAAGCCGTCCATGGTGATCTGCGACCTGACCTTCCAGGGCAGCGGGCTCGCCGGCCTGGCGCTGATCCGCCGGATGCGCGGCGTCGATCCGCAGGTTCGGATCCTGGTGTTCAGCATGCACAACGATCCGGTCATCGTCGCCCGCGCGCTGGAGGCGGGGGCGCTCGGCTACGTCCTGAAGGACCACGCCTCGGGCGAGCTGTTCGAGGCGTTCGACCGGGTCCGTGCCGGACAGGTCTACCTCGACCGGCGCCTCGCCACGGAGGTCGCCATGCTGCGCACGGACCCGCGCCGCACGCCCGAGGCCCAGCTGACGCCGCGAGAGCAGCAGATCCTGGCGCGTCTGGCTCAGGGCAAGTCCTACGGCGCCATCGCGAGCGACCTGTCGGTGAGCTACAAGACCGTCACCAATGCGTGCTCGCAGATGCGCCAGAAGCTCGGCGTCCGGACGCTCGCCGAACTCATCCACGTGGCGGTGACGCAGGCCCAGCGGCAAGGGTGAGGTCAGGCATCAGCCGAGCCCGCCCATCGCCCGCACGATCGCCCACTCTTCCTCCGTCACCGGCTGCACCGACAGGCGGGAGTTGTTGGCGAGCACCATGGCGGCGAGGCGCGGCTCGGCCTTGATCGCCTCCAGGGTGACCGGCCGGGGGAACGCTTCCACCGCGCGCAGATCCACCATCCCGAACCGGCCCGTGGCGTCGGAATCGTCGGGGTAGTACGGGCGGATCACCTCCACCACGCCGACCACCGCCTTGCCCTCGTTAGAATGGTAGAAGAACCCCAGCTCGCCGACTTCCATGGCCTGCAGGTTCTTCTTGGCCACATGGTTGCGCACGCCGTTCCAGTGGGTGCCGGCGGCCCCGGCCGCGACTTGGCTGTCCCAGGACCACGTGGCGGGTTCGGACTTGTAGAGCCAGTGGGCCATGCGGATCTCCGGGGAACGGCGGGTGCCATACCATCCGGGAAGCGTGGCCGTCAGTCCCCCGCGAGCGCGTTCGCCCAGTAGCGCAGGCTGTCCGGGTTGATCGGCGCGCCGGCCTCGGCATTGCGTGCGGTCACGAAGGCGTGAAACGCTTGCGCCTCCCGTGATCCCAACAGATTGCGAAGAGCCCGAAGGATGCGGGTGATGCGCAGGTGGTTGTGATCGTGGGCGCGCAGCCAGCCGTTGGTGTCCCCATAGAAGCGCATCATGCGATCACGCGCCGCCCGAAGACCCGAGAGCGCCGCCGGGTCGGCTCGGATCGCCTCGGCCTCGGCGCGGGTCAGCACGGGAGCGCCCGGCACGGCGAGACTCGCCTCGCGCAGTGGAAAGCACCACTGGATGAAATCGTGCACGCCCTCGATCCGGGCGTCGCCGAACGCGACCACGTCGGCGAGATGGCGTCCTTCGCCGTCCGATCCCTCGCCGGCGAGGAAGGCATGGATCGGCCCCATCCTCATTCGGCCTCCCCGCGGAGCGGGCGCGCCAGGAGCGCGGCGATGACGGTCTCGACGCTGGCCTCGCCCGCCACGACGGCGGCGACGGCCTCGGCCACGGGCATCTCGACGGCCCGCGCCCGCGCCAGGGCGATTAGGGCCGCAGCGGTGTAGGCACCCTCCGCGAGCTTGCCGCCGGCGGCGTCCTGGGGCGAGGCGCCGGCCCCGAGGCGCTGACCGAAGGCGAAGTTGCGCGATTGCGGCGAGGAGGCGGTGAGCACGAGATCGCCGAGGCCCGACAGCCCCATGAGGGTCTCGGGGCGCCCGCCGTAGGCGCGGGCGAAGCGCATGAGCTCGGCGAACGCCCGCGCGATGAGGGCGGCCCGGGCCGATTCGCCTAAGCCCCGCCCGGCGACGATGCCGGAGGCGATGGCGAGCACGTTCTTGCCGGCGCCGCCGACCTCGACGCCGCGCACGTCGTCCGTGTGATAGACGCGCAGGTTCGGCCCCGACAGGGCGGTGGCGAGACGCGCGGCGTGCCCCGCGTCGGCGGCCGCCAGGGTCACGGCAGTGGGCAGGCCACGGGCGACGTCCGCCGCGAAGCTCGGGCCCGACAGGACCGCCACGGGGGCGTCCGGTCCGAGGATCTCGGCGGCGACGGCGCTCATGAAGCGGTCGCTGCCGCGCTCGATCCCCTTGGCGCAGAGGACGATCGCCGTCCCGGGGGCCCAGGACGGGGCGAGGTCGGCGAGCACCGTCCGCAGGGTCTGGGCCGGCGTCACCATGAGTACCGTGCCGGCGTCGCGCAAGGCGCATGCGTCGGCCGTGGCCCGGATGGAGGCGTGGAGGGGCACGCCGGGCAGGTAGCGTGCGTTCTCGCGGGTTGCTTGGAGGCGTGCGGCGGCCTCGGCGTCGCGCAGCCATAGGGTCACGGAATGTCCGGCGCCGGCGGCGGCGTTGGCGAGCGCCGTGCCCCAAGCGCCGCCGCCGATCACCGCGATGGGTTTGCTCATGCGGCGCTCCTGTCAGGCCGCGGCGACGGGCTCGGCGAACGGCCAGCGGGCACGGGCCGGCGCGGTGAGATCGTCGACGAGGCCGAGGCGCAGGCGCTCGATGCCCGCCCAGGCGATCATGGCGCCGTTGTCGCCGCAGAGCGCGACGGGTGGCGCCACGAAGGCGAGGCCGGCCTCGCCGGCCTGGGTGGTGAGGGCACGCCGGATGGCGCCGTTGGCCGCGACGCCGCCGGCGGCGACCAACGCCGTCGGATGCCCGGCGACGGCGGCGAAGTCGCGCATGGCGACCCGCAGACGATCCACGATCACGTCGACCACCGCCGCCTGGAAGCCGGCGCACAGGTCGGCGACGTCGGCGCTGGACAGCGGAGCGAGCTTCTCGGCCTCGATCCGCAGGGCGGTCTTGAGGCCGGACAGGGAGAAGTTAGCTTCGCGCCGGCCCAGCATGGGCCGCGGCAAGGCGAAGCGCTCGGGGTCGCCGGTCTCGGCCAGGCGCTCGACTTCCGGCCCGCCGGGGTAGCCGAGGCCCAGGAGCTTGGCGACCTTGTCGAACGCCTCGCCGATGGCGTCGTCGATGGTGGTGCCGAGCCGCACGTAATCGCCGACGCCCTTGACCGCGACCAGCTGAGTGTGGCCGCCCGACGCCAGGAGAAGGAGATAGGGGAAGCCGATCCCGTCCGTGAGGCGCGCCGTGAGCGCGTGGGCCTCGAGGTGATTGACAGCGATGAGGGGCTTTCGCGCCACCAGCGACAGGGTCTTGGCGGTAACGAGGCCGATGAGCACGCCGCCGATGAGGCCGGGGCCGGCCGCCACCGCGATGCCGTCGACTTCAGCCAGACGCAGGCCGGCGCCGTCGAGGGCGCGCAGGATGAGCCGGTCCAGGACCTCGACATGCGCGCGCGCGGCGATCTCCGGTACCACGCCGCCATAGGCCGCGTGTTCGGCGATCTGACTCAGGACCTCGTTGGAGAGGATGCGTCCGCGTCCGCCCTCGCCGGGGCAGACCACGGCGGCGGCGGTCTCGTCGCAGGTCGTTTCGATGCCGAGGACGTTCATGGGATCAGGACGGTCATGGAGCGGGTACGTTCCTGCGGCACGGGTGAAACCTACGGATGCCGCGTGAAGGCAGGCGAAAGCATCACCGGCTGCGGCGGCGAGCTGCTGCGTTGGATGCATCCTAGCCGGCCCGGCGCTATCAGGGCAACGAGGGGCAGGGCAACGACTGGACGAGGTTTCGTGGAATGCGGATCTGGGTGGCGCGGCCGGAGCCGGGGGCGACGCGGACGGGGCAGAGACTCCGGGCGCTCGGCCACGTGCCCCTTGTGGCACCCGTGCTGGCGATCCGCCCCACGGGCACGGTCCTGCCGGACGGCGCCTTCGCCGGCCTGCTGCTCACGAGTACCAATGCCGTCGCGGCCCTGACGGCGGCGGACCGGGCACGGTTCGCCACGCTGCCGGTGTTCGCCGTCGGCGCGCGGACGGCGGCCCTGGCGCGCCGGGCCGGGCTCGGCGCGGTTCGGGAAGCCGGGGGCGACGCCGCCGCCCTCTCCGCCCTCGTCCGCGCCACCCTGCCGGCTGGCAGCGCCCTCCTCCATGTCGCCGGCGCCGAAGGCAAGTCCGAGCCGGCCGCCTCCCTCAGGGCGGCGGGATATGCGGTCACCGCCGCCATCGCCTACGCAGCCGTGGCGGAGGCGACGCTTCCGCCGGCCGTGGCGGCGGCACTGGCGGCTCATCCGGCCGCCCTCGATGCGGTGCTGCACTACTCGCGCCGCAGCGCCGAGACCGCACAACTTCTGGCACGCCGCGCGGACCGAAGCGGAGCCTTCGGCGCGCTCAAGCATTACTGCTTGTCGAGTGACGTGGCCGCCGCCCTGGCCGCGGCGGGTCTCGACGCGCATTTCGTGGCGGCACGGCCGGACGAGGAGAGCCTTCTGGCGGGTTTGGTGGCGGGAACCTGACGGAAGGGCCTCGCTCAGGCGCGGGCCGTGATGCTAGGACGAATCTGAATAAGCTGGGCTGCGATCGCCGAACCCGGGGGCACCGAACCGGTGTCGGGTGACGACGGCAGCGTCGGGAAGGGAGCAACGAACCGTGAAACCACCCAACAGCGACGCCAACCGCCCGGGCAATGCGTCCGGCACGCGCCCGCCCGAGCCGGCAAAGCCGAACGCACCGACGTCGAACGCCCTTGGTGCCAAGCCGGATGCGTCGCCGAGCAAGCCCGATGCCCCGAAGACCGCCCCCCCCACGAGTGACACCAAGCCCGCCGTTGCGGGTGTCGGCCAGCCGGGTGCGCCGAAGCCGCCCGAAGCGTCCAAGGACGCCCAGCCCGTGGGCAAGGATGCCAAGCCGCTGGACGGCGTCAAATCCCCCGACGCCCCGAAAGCCGCTGCGTCCGGCGTGCTGGGTGGCGACAAGCCCGCGGACGTGAAGCCGCCGGAGCCGGCAAGGTCCGCCGACTTGTCGAAGGACGCGAAGCCGGAGATCGGCAAGAGCGAGGTGGGCAAGAGCGAGCCGCCGAAGCCGGACGCTTCCAGGGAACCCCCCAAGGATTCGCCGAGGACCGCGACCTTCCCGAGCGGCGCGCAGGGCGCGGCAAAGCCGTCCGGTGGGGCGACGGACGGTCCGATCATCGATCTGAAGGCCAAGCGACTGCCCGATCCGGCACCGGCCCAGAAAGCGTCGGCGACGGGCGCCGGCATCATGCCGGGTGTCGCCACCAAGCCGGCGGACGCCAAGCCCGGAGATGGTGCCAAGCCTGGAGATGGTGTCAAACCCGACGCCGGCACCAAGCCTTCGGATACCGGCAAGTTTGGCGAGACTCCCAAGGCGGCCGATCCGAAAGCCGGGTCCGGCGGAACCACGCCGAAGATCGCGCCGACGCCTCCGCTAACACCGGCGGCGCGTGGGCCGGGCTTCGGCTCCGTCGCCACCGCCGGCCTTCTCGGCGGCGTCATCGGAGCCGGTCTGCTGTTCGCCGTCGAACGCGCGGGCGTGCTGCCTCAGGCCGACGACGGACGCCTCGCCGCCCTCGATCAGCGCATCGCGGCGCTGGCGCCGAAGGACGAGGTCGCGCGCCTGTCCCAGCGCGTTGCCTCCAACGAGACCGCCCTCAAGGCGGTGCCGGAGGCCGTCTCCACGGCCCGCGAAGCCCTGCAGAAGGCCAGCGCCGCGCCGGTTCCCAGCGGCGACGGCACCGCGCCGCAGGCGACCGCGACCCTGCCGCCCGACGTCGCCGCGCGCCTCGACAGCCTCGACCAGCGTGTCTCGGCCCTCCAGGAGGAGCCAGGCCAGCAGGGCGGCGAGGCCCGCATGGCGGTGGCGCCCGCGAACAACGACACCGCGCAGGTGACGGCCCTCGCCGAGCGCCTGAAGGCGGTGGAGGCCCAGATCGCCGCCGTGCCGAAGCCCACGGAGCAGCCCGACCTGACCCCGAAGCTCGCGGCGCTTCAGACCGCCCTCGATGACCGGGCCAAGGCCAATGCCGAGGCGATCAAGACCAACGCCGAGGCGACGCGCACCCTCGGCCAGAAGCTCACGGACGCGCAACAGGCCCTCGACGCCAAGGTCCAGGCCGCCACCCAGGCGAGCCAGCAGGCGGCGGAAGCCGGCAAGACTCAAGCCGCGGAAGCCGCCAAGGGCATCGAGCGTCAGGTTCAGACCCAGCTTCAGGCACAGGGCGACAGGATCGCCGGCCTCGACAAGGCCCTGTCCGAGCGCGCCGAGGTCGCCACCGTTCAAGCCGCCCTGCGGGTGGTCTCGGCCGACCGGATCGTGACCGCCCTGAACGCCGGAACGCCCTACGCCGACGCCCTTTCCGCACTGCGCAACTACGAGCCGGGTGATCCGGCCCGGCTCACCGCCGTGGCGGTCTTCGCCGATCGCGGGGCCCCGACGGCCCGCACCCTCGCGGCCGAATTCCGCACCGTGTCCGAGAAGATCGCGGCGGCCCGCCGCTCCGCACAGGTGCGTTCGGTGGCCGAGACCGGCGATTTCAGCCAGAAGCTGATGAGCATGGCCGAATCCATCGTGCAGGTGCGCAAGGTCGATGGCGCGGCGCCGTCGGCGCAGGGCGCAGCGCCCGCGGCCGACCCGCTGCCGAAGGTGCAGGACGCCCTCGACCGGGGCGCCGTCGCGGAAGCCGCCCAGGCCTTCGCGGCCTTGCCGGAGGATGTCCGCGCCCAGGCCGGCGAGTTCGGGACCAAGCTGAAGTCCCGCGCAGCGGCCGGCGAGGCGGCGCAGGCTCTGCTCGCGGAGGCCTTCAAGGGCCTGCCCGCGGCGGGCCGGTCGCGGTAAGGCACGGTCCCGTCGCGGCGGTATCCCCGCCCGATGCCGCCAACGAATGAATCGACGGGAGCATCCGAAGCTCCCGTTCCCGGATTACGGCGCCGCCGGCTCGACCGGCCCCACGCCCAGGAGTTTCTGATCCCATGTGGCGCGCTCTCGCCTTCCTGGCCCTCCTCGCCGTCGCCGCCTACGGCGCGACCTGGGTCGCCGACCATCCCGGCTCCGTCACCATCGTGTGGAACGGCTACGAAGTCGCCACCAGCCTCGCCATCGCGCTGATCGGCGTCCTCATCGCCGCCATCGTGGTCGGCTTCATCTGGGCCATCGTGCGCGGTCTCATCACCCTGCCGGAGGCCCTGGTGCGCGGCTCGCGCGACCGGCGCCGGGCCAAGGGCTACTCGGCCCTGTCGCGCGGCATGGTCGCGGTGGGCTCCGGCGATCCCATGGCGGCGCGGCGCCACGCCAACGATGCCGAACGACTGCTCGGTGCCGAGCCCCTCGCCCTGCTGCTGAAGGCCCAGGCCGCACAGATTTCCGGCGACCGCGAGGCCGCCGAATCGGCGTTCCAGCGCATGGTCGACGATCCCGAGACCCGGGTGCTCGGCCTACGCGGCCTCTTCGTCGAGGCCCGTCGCCGCGAGGACGACGTGTCCGCCCGTGCCTACGCGGCCGAGGCCGCGCGCCTCGCTCCGAGCGTCACCTGGGCCAACGAGGCCGTTCTGGAAGCCCAATGCGCCGACGGCGATTGGAGCGG
Source organism: Methylobacterium sp. Leaf112 (assembly GCF_001423295.1). Taxonomy (GTDB): domain Bacteria; phylum Pseudomonadota; class Alphaproteobacteria; order Rhizobiales; family Beijerinckiaceae; genus Methylobacterium. The sequence continues at coordinate 80,533 of NZ_LMNG01000012.1, forward strand.
CGCGTCGGAAACCGTCGAGCGCCGGGCCTCCCTAGGCCTCATCGAGAAGGGTCTCGCCCGCCGTCAGCGCGCCGTGCTCCTCACCGCGGCCGCGCAGGAGCGCGAAGCCGGCGAGCCGGAAGCCGCCACCGAGCGGGTACTTCGGGCGGTCAAGCTCGCCCCCGACCTCGTACCGGCGGCGGCTCTGGCCGGGCGCCTGCTCGCGCGCCGCGGCGACCTGCGGAAGGCCGCCAAGATCATCGAGGCCGCGTGGCGCGCCGGTCCGCATCCGGATCTCGCCAAGGCCTACCTGACCCTGCGCACCGGCGATTCCGTGCGCGACCGCCTCGCCCGCGCCGAGACCCTGGCCCGGCTGTCGTCGTGGCATCCCGAGGCTCGCCTCGCCATGGCCCAGGCGGCCTACGAGGCGCGCGAGTTCACCCAGGCCCGCGAAGCCCTCGCACCGCTGCTGGCCGACCGGCCCTCGGTGCGGGCCTGCCTCGCCATGGCGCGCCTGGAGGAGGCCGAACACGGCGCCGGCACGGGCCGCTCGCGCGAGTGGCTCTCCCGTGCGGCCCATGCCCCGCGCGACCCCCTGTGGATCGCCGACGGCATCGCATCGGAGCGCTGGGCCCCCGTCTCTCCCGTCACCGGCCGCCTCGACGCCTTCGTGTGGAAGACCCCGACGGAGGTTCTGGCCGGCCCGTCGGAGAGCGGGACGGACGAGGCCGAGCCGCCGGAGGGGGCGATCTTGCCCATCGAAGTCGCAAAGCCCCTGGACGCCGCGAAGCCCACGGAACCGGCCCGACCGCCGGAGTCCGCCAAGCCACCGGTGCCGGCCCAGCCGCCGGTGCCTGCTGGATTGAACGGTACGACGCCCTCCCCCGCGGCGTCCGGCATTCCCGCCGCCTCTAACCCGATGCCGGCCGGCACGTCGACACCCGTGGTCCTTCCAATGCCCAAGGCCGTGGACAAGGCGGCCGACGGGAAGGATCGCCGCATCGTGTGAGACGTCTCGACCGCACGGCGGATCACGGGTCGATGGACACCCTGTGATCTGCGGGGATGACGCAGGACGACACGCGCCCACCCCCGGGGGTTTAAAGGCTGATTCACGCAAACACGCTAAGTCTCGGGACAGCGAGTTCTGCGTAATCGAAGTGCCATGCACCCATCTGTCGACGATGCGCCGGACCTCTCCGGCCTGATCGAACTGTCGCGCCTCGACACCCTCGATCTGAAACCCGTGATCCTGCGCGTGCAGACGGATCTGTTCCTGTCCGCACCGTTCCGCGACCGGAAGACCCTCGAAGCGTTCGAGGCCTTGGCCGGCGGCCTTATCCCCATCGTCGACGAGGAGACCGCCGAGATCGTTGCGCGCAAGCTCGCGGCCTTCCCGGAAACGCCGCCCGGCATCCTTGCGATCCTGGCCGCGCGCGGCGGGGCCGTCCGCGACGCCGTGATCGCGCAGGCGCCCACCCTCACCCCGACGGTGATCGAGGCTGCGCTCTCCGACGGCACGGATCTGGGCGGCGCCATCGCGGCGCGTCCCGACATCGACCGGAGCACCGTCAACGCCCTGTCGGCCCGTGCGGTCGGCGAAGTCGACCTGGCGCTCGCGGGCAACACGCACATCGTCCTCGGGGCCGAGACCCTGGCCCGCCTCGTCGGGCGCGGACGGCGGTCGGCCGACCTCGGCCGGGCGCTCCTGGCGCGCACGGACCTCGTCCCGGCGGACCTGTCGCCCCTGTTCCTCTACGCCGACGAAGCCCGGCGCGACGCCATTGGCGAGGCGGTGGCCGCGACCGCGGCCCTGCGCCCATGCCCGCCGCCGCCGCGCGAGGCCGGCGCGATCCTGACAGGCTTCTCGGGACGCGGCGACATCGCCGGCTTCATCGGAGCGCTCGCCGAGATGCTCGGCCTGCGCCGGGATTTCCTGGCCGCGACGCCGGACCCGCACCTGCGCTACGACCTGCTCACCCTCGCCCTGCGTGCCGCGGGCCTTCACGAGGAGGAGGCCGTCTACGTCTTCCTGACCCTCAACGAGACCGTGGCCCGCTCCGTCGACCGGGTGTTCGACCTGGTGAAGCTGTTCCGCAAGGTTCAGCGCCCCGCCGCGCGCAGCCTGCTCGCCGCCATTCTCGACACCGCCCTGCCCGAGCGCGCGGGCGATGCACGGGCGCACCAGCCCTACAACGCCCCCGACGCCGCGCGCCCGCGCGTCTCGCCGGCCGCCGCCGAGCGCGCGCCCCTTCGCCCCGCCCTCCCCGGTCGCCTGCGCCAGAGTTCCTGAGCGTTCCTCGACGGGCGGAGCGCGCCTACTCGGCCAGATCGAGGAGGTGCCGGCCGGCGCGATCGTCGATCTCGACGATCCAAAGATCGTGATCGAACCGCACCTCCTTGCCGATGCGGAGCTCGACATCGGCGGGCTCGGCCTCGCGCATCAGTGCGACGAAGCGCCGATCCATGTCGCCGTCCGTATCGACGAGGGATTGGGGCGCCGGCCCGTAGAGGTCGGCGCGGCCGTCGAGGCGGTCGACCTTTACGAAGATCGCCCCCGCTTCCGCCGCGCCGCGCCGCCGCTGGACGGCGGCGATGCCCTCGATGCCGAGACGGCGCAGATGGGCCGAGACCCAGAAATCCGAACGCAGACGAGCCATCGCCCGGCTATAGCGGGATTTCCCGCGAAAGCGATCAGCCCGGCGATGCGGCGGCGCGAGCCGCGAGTTCGCGCAGGGTGCGGCCGGCGGGCTGGCCCTTCACCGGAAGCTTGCGGTCGCGCTCGAACCGCTCGATGGCCGCCCGAGTGCCGGTGCCGAGGACGCCGTCCGCCTTGAGGGGTCCGTAGCCGAGCTTGACCAGGGCACGCTGCGCCTTCGCCACCGCCGGATCGGCCTTCGGCGTAACGGACGCCGTGGTCTCGCCCTCGCGGATGATCTCCCCGATGGTGTCGCGGGAGACCGGACGCGGCGCGGGCTGGATGAGGGCGATCCGCGCAGGTTCGGACTTCGGTGCATCCGGCTTCGACGGCTCGGCGCTGGCGGGGTCCGCCTTGGCGGATGTCTGTGGAACCGCCGCCTTCGGAACGGCCGCCCTCGCCGCTTCGCCGGCATCGGCCCGGTTCGCCTCGATCCGGCGGGCGGGCGGCTTCTCGGCGATCGGGCGCGGCGCGGACGCGATCGGGCGCGGCGCGGGCTTGGGGAAGATCGGGGCCGGATGACGGCCCATCTGATAACCCAGCGCATTCAAGGAGATGAATCCCGCGGCACCGACGACGACGACGAAGCCGAGAACATCGCCGGGTCGCGTCACGCACAGGCGACCGGCCCAACGCACGACAGCGCCGAGATCGGACCGCCATCCGCCCGGCCGTGCGCTCGCGCCGGCGCGCTGACGCCGGGTGGCGGCATCGGCCCGGGGTCCGCGCGGCTGGGGCGGGACGATGATCTCGCGCTGATCGCGCATGGCGGCTCCCTCAAACTGGGCCGCCCCACCCGCGCACGGGACGCGGATGGGGGGTCGGGGCAAGCGGCCGGGTCCGGCCGCTCTGGGTGACGATGGGCCGGTCCTATCCGGCACGCCGCAGGGGCGAACCTCCGTCGGGCACGTAGCTCTCGCGGACGGGCTCGGACGAGGCCTCGAACAGGCCGATGGGCCGACGGATCGGCGCCGGCGACCGCGCCGTGTCTGTGGCGCCGGGAACGCGTGAAGCCGTGCGGATCGGGGCCGGACCGGCGAGGTTGGCCTGCGTCCGGCAGGTCACCGGCAGGGTGACGATGACGCTCGTGCCCTGGCCCGGAACACTCTCGATGGCGATGGCGCCGCTGTGCAGGCCGACGAGCCCCTGGACCACGGAGAGACCGAGGCCCGTGCCCTCGTGCGAGCGGCGGGTGTCGCTCTGAGCCTGGAAGAAGGGGTCGCCGACCCGGGGCAGATCGTCGGCCGCGATGCCGATTCCGGTGTCGGTGACGATGAGATCGAGGTGATGGCCAGCCTGCCGGATGGCGACCTCCACCCGCCCGCCGGACGGCGTGAACTTCACGGCGTTCGACAGGAGGTTGATCATCATCTGCCGGCAGGCGCGCAGGTCGGCCGTGATGTGGATCGGTGCGGTATCGTCGGAGCGGACGAGGACCACGCCGGCCTTCACGGCCCTGAGCTGCATCAGGTCGCAGCAGGTCCGCACGAGGGCGTTGAGGTCGAAGGTCTCCGGCGCGTAATCGAAGTGGCCGCTTTGGATGCGGGACATGTCGAGGAGCGTGTTGACCACGTCGAGGAGGTGCTTGCCCGAATCACCGATGATCACGGCGTATTCCCGGCTCTGCTCCGGTCCGATGGTCATCGCGCCCTCGCCCGCCAGGACTTCCGAGAACCCGATGATGGCGTTGAGCGGCGTGCGCAGCTCGTGGCTCACGGTGGCGAGGAAGCGGCTCTTCACCTCGTCGGCGCGCTCGGCCTCGGCGCGGGCGCGCTCCAATTCCTCGGCGTGGCGGCGGTGCTCAGTGACGTCGCGGGTCACGGCGACGACGCTCGAGCCGGAAGCCAGGGCATTGGGCAGGCCTGTGCGGGCGGCGTCGATGCGGTGGGCCCGCATCTCGGCGAAGATCACGCGGGGGGCCCCCTCGGCCCGCACAGCGGCGGCGTCGAGTTGGAGACGGAACTGCACCGTGGCGGGCACGCCGTGAGCGGCGACGTCGCTGAGGGTCTGAAGCAGGGCCGGCCGGTCGCCGACATGAACGCGCTCCAGGAGGCCGTGACCGCGCAGGCGGCTTGCCTCGGCGCCGATGAAGCGGGCCGACGACGCGCTGGCCTCGATGACGCGTCCGTTGCAATCGTGCCAGGTCACGAGGTCGTCGATGGCCGACAGGAGCATGCGATCGCGCAGTTCGTTGTCGCGCAGCTTGGCGAGCCACCGGCCTTCGTGGCGGAAGTGCTCGATGGCCTGGGCGGTGATGTGGCCGATGGCCGTGATGGCGAAGACCGGCATGGCGAGGGTCCGGGACCATTCCATCAGGACGCCGCTGACGCCGAGCGGCGGCAGGAACGCGACGGCGAGCGCCCCGAGGGCCGCCACGATGGCGGCCGCGAGGGTTGCCCGGCGCGAGCCCGAGACCACGGCCTCGAGGGGAATCGCCACGAGCCAGATGGCGGCGGCGGAGTTGGCGCCGCCCGTCATCATCGCGAGGCAGACCACGAGGCCGGTGAGGCCGGCCGACGAGATCGCGTGCGCCACCCAGAGGATGCCGGTGCGCGACAGGAGGACGGCGGCGAAGACCGGGAGCAGCAGGCTGGCGATGGCGAGGGCCTCGATGCCGCTCGGCACGCCCCGCAGAAGCAGGTAGGGCGGCAGACCCAGCATCATCACCAAACCGGTGGCCAGGCGCGAGACGAGGAAGCGCTCATGACGAAACCGCACGGCGGCGTCGTCGATCACCGACTCATGGACGAGACCCGCCAAACGGGTATCGATGAGGGACGCCAGGGCACCGTAGATACGCAATACCGACACGCACAGCGCGGATGGAGGCCTTACCGGCCCGTCCGACGCCCCTTGGTTCGACTTGAACTCGGGCTCGACCTGAACTCGACTGACCGAACCGTCGCAGAGCCGACTTAAGCGAGTCTTGCGAGGGGGGTGCCGCACGTCTCCACATGCTTTCCGGAAAGTAACCGCATCGTCCGAGACGGATGGCTCTCGCGGCGGCACGCCCGAAAAATCCGGTGACGCCCGGCTCCAGATCGTATCGGCCCCACAAAGCCGACGACGCTTTCGATCTCAGACCCAATAAAACGCCGTTCACCATCGCGACGAGTCGTGTCGACCGGCTCATGTCTGCTTTACCACTCGCGTGCGTTCCTGGAGTTCACGCTGTTCGTCGCCGCCCCGTACGGACCCTGGACCGAGCCATGCTGTTCCTCATCCGTGCCGCCGTGGTGATCGGCGGCCTGTCCTACCTCGCGCTCCTGAGGGACCGCCCGGACGCCGTGCCGACCCTCCCGGCGGTGTCGCCGCAGGCGCCGGCCCACGCTCTCGCGGCCGCCTTCGACGCGATGCCGGCGGAAACGCGCGAACAACTGGTGCGCGAAGGGGTGGACGGCCTCGTCCGGCGCCTCGGCACGACCCGTCCGGCCTCCGCCGATACCTTGGCCGAGGCCGACCGGCAGCCGCCGTGGCGGGGCGTCGCGTCGCGGTAGCGCCCCGGCGGGGTCCGGTTGGCATTGCGGGGATCGTGCGGCTAAACCTGCTGTCGGGAGTATGACGACGGGGGCGCGGTCGGATGTTCGGATTCGGCATGGACTACGAAGGGCCGGCCTTCTGGCTGCCGCTGATCTGGTCGGGACTGCTCGCGCTCGCGGTCGCCATGTACGTGGTCATCGACGGGTTCGACCTCGGCGTAGGCATCCTCTTCACCGCCGCTCGGAAGGGGAATTGGCGCGACCGGATGATGCTCTCCGTGGCGCCGATCTGGGACGGCAACGAGACGTGGCTGGTGCTCGGCGGCGGCGGCCTGTTCGCGGTGTTCAGCGTCGCCTACGCGATCCTGCTGCCGGCCCTCTACCTGCCGTTGATCCTCATGCTCATCGCGCTGATCTTCCGGGGCGTCGCCTTCGAGTTCCGGTTCAAGGCGGAGCGTTCGCAGGCGCTGTGGGACTACGCCTTCCATTACGGCTCCCTGGTGGCGACCTTCGCGCAGGGACTGGTACTCGGTGCCTTCGTGCAGGGCTTCCTGACGGAGGGGCGCGGCTTCACCGGCGGGACCCTCGACTGGCTGACCCCGTTCAGCGTGATGACGGGGATCGGCCTCGTTTGCGGCTACGGGCTGCTCGGGGCCACCTGGTGCGTGATGAAGACCTCGGGCGAGCTCGAGATCTGGGCGCGCCGCAAGAGCCGGCAGTTTCTTCTCGCCACCGTCGCCTGCATGGCCATCGTCAGCGCCTGGGTGCCGTTCCTCGGCCTCGACATCCAGTGGCGTTGGGTGTCCTGGCCCAACATCCTCTACGTCGCGCCCGTGCCGGTGGTGACGGCCTTGGTGGCCTGGGGCATCCACCGCGCCCTCGCGGGAGGACGACATCTCGCGCCGTTCCTCCTCGCCATCGCGCTGTTCCTGCTCGGGTTCCTCGGCCTCGCCATCAGCCTGTTCCCCTACATCGTGCCGCCACGCATGACGATCTGGCAGGCCGCCAACGCCGTCAGCGCCCTGCAATTCGCCCTCGTCGGCTATGCCGTGGTCATGCCCTTGACCCTCGCCTACACGGCCTACGCCTACTGGGTGTTTCGCGGCAAAGTCGCCGAGGACATTCAGGCGGGGGGTTACGGACATTGAGGGACGCCGGACGCGGCGCCGACCCCGGCGGGAGCGGCTCGGAGGGTAACGAATCCTCGGGTGCGTCGGGGCGAAACCGGCGCATGCTGTGGTTCGTGGTGTTCTACGCGGTGAGTCTCATCTCGTTTACCGCCCTCGTCTATGCCCTGCGCTTCATCGTGCGCGGGTAGGTCCGATGGATACCTGGCGACGATCGCTTCGCGAAATGGACTTCGCTCGACACGATCGTACGCACCACTGAAACCTTCGCTTCATTCCCTCGTGCTACCCTTGGGTTGTGTGGATGCGGACACGGAGGTAGCGTGTGGTGGCTCGTCGGCGGCGCATCCTTTCGGCGATCGGCCTGCTCGTGCTTCGCTTGCCTACGCTCCGCCTGGGGCGCCTCGGGATCGCCCTCGGAATTCTCGCGCCGATCGGGATGCTTCTCGTGTCCGGGATCATGCTGCTCGACCTGCGCCGCGATGCCTGGAGCAAGGCCGAGCAGAATTCGAAGAACCTTCTCCAGGTTCTCGAACGCGACATTGCCCGCAACATCGAAATCATCGACCTGTCCCTCCAGGGCGTCATCGACAACCTGCGGGAACCCGGCGTCGCGCAGGCGACCCCGGAGATGCGGCAGCTCATCCTGTTCGACCGGGCCATCTCGGCGCGAGACATGGGCGTGATGCTCGTCCTCGACGAGCATGGCGAGAGCATCGTCGATTCCGGGGCCGTGCCGGCGCGCAAGCTCAACAATTCGGCGCGCGCCTACTTCCAGGCACACCGGGCGCGCGCCGATCTCGGCCTCGTGATCAGCGGCCCCATCGTGTCGCAGCTTCTCGGAACCCAAGTCCTCGTCCTCAGCCGCCGCATCGACAAGCCGGACGGCTCGTTCGGCGGTGTCGTTCTGGGCTCGCTGAAGCTGACGTACTTCAGCGGGTTGTTCGAGGATATCGGTCTCGGGCGCCTCGGCACCATCGCGCTGTATCTGCGCGACGGCACACGCATCATGCGTTATCCGTTCGACGGAGACACCATCGGCAAGAGCTTCGCCGAGGTCCCGAACTTCGTTCGCTTCGTCCGCGAAGGACGCGGCAGCTTCGTCAGCCGCACGTTCAGCGACGGGTTCGAACGGCATTACAGCTTCACGGGCATCGGCGATCATCCGATGCTCCTCAACGTCGCCCTGTCCCGCGACGAGGTCGAGGCCGAGTGGCGCGAGCACGCCCTCGTCCTCGGCCTCATCGTCCTCGTGCTGTGCGGCCTCACCGCCAGCCTCTCGCTGCTGTTCGGACGCGAGTTGCGCCGCCGCTCGGAGGCGCAGGCGGAGCTGGCCCGGCTGTCGCAGACGGATGCCCTCACGGGCCTGTCGAACCGGCGGCGCTTCGAGACGATGTTCGATCGCGCGTGGCGGAGTGCCGGGCACACCGGCGAACCGCTGTCCCTGCTCGTGGTCGATGCCGACCATTTCAAGCGCTACAACGACCGCTACGGCCATGCGGTCGGCGACGAGGTGCTGATCGGGCTGGCGCGCTGCCTCGCAGCCAGCGTTCACCGTCCCGAGGATCTCGTCTTTCGTGTCGGCGGGGAGGAGTTCGTCCTGCTCCTGCCGGAAACGGACTCGGCGGGTGCCCTACGGATCGCCGATCGCATCCACGCGGAGATGGCGACGCTGACGGTGGAGGCGGCGTCCCTGGGCGCGGGTTCGGTCACCGTGAGCATCGGCGCCGCGACCGTCGTGCCGACCCCCGGCGTCGGCAGCGCGACGGCCGATCTCTACAAACGCGCCGATATCGCGCTCTACGAGGCCAAGGCCGCCGGCCGCAACCAGACCCGCTGTGCTGCGCCTGACACGACGAGCCGGGCGCGTCGTTCGAGCCCGCTCCGGGTGGTCGGCGCGCCCTGAGGAGACCGGCGTGCGGGCAACGGCACCGAACCTACCCCCACAACTCCGGCGTCGGCGGGTGGATCAGGCTGCCGTCGAACACCAGGGCGGGGTCTCGGTCCCGGGCCAGAAGCAGCGGACCGTCGAGATCGACGAAATCGGCGTGGTGCGCCAGCAGCATGGCGGGCGCCATGGCGAGCGATGTTCCGACCATGCAGCCGATCATCAGGGAGAAGCCGCGGGCACGGGCCTCGTGGGCCAGCATCACCGCCTCGGTGAGGCCGCCGGCCTTGTCGAGCTTGATGTTGATGGCGTCGTAGCGGGTCGCCAGGGCGTCGAGGCCGGCGCGGTCGTGCAGGCTCTCGTCGGCGCAGATCGGGATCGGCCGCGGGATGGTGGCCAGGATCTCGTCCTCGCCCGCCGGCAGGGGCTGCTCGATGAGTTCGACTTGCGCCGCGACGCAAGCGGCGAGGTTCGCTTCCAGGGTCTCGGGCCGCCATGCCTCGTTGGCATCGACCACGAGGCGCGATCGGGGCGCCCCGCGGCGCACGGCGGCGATCCGGTCCGGGTCGCCCTCCCCCCCGAGCTTCACCTTGAGGAGCGGACGGGCGGTGGCCGCGCGGGCGGCGGCCTCCATGCTCTTCGGATCGCCGAGGCTGAGGGTGTAGGCGGTGGTGGCGACCTCGGGGGCACTGAGACCGGCGATCTCCCAGGCCGGGCGGCCGAGCTGCTTCGCCTCCAGGTCGAACAGGGCGCAATCGAGGGCGTTGCGGGCCGCGCCCGGCTTCATTGCGGTGAGCAGATCCGTCCGCGACGCCCCGGCCGCGATGGCATCGGCCTGCGCCAGGATGAGGTCACGCACGCTCTCCACGGTCTCGCCGTAGCGGGCGTACGGCACGCACTCGCCGCGTCCGACACGCCCCTCCGTATCCGTGATGGTGGCAAGGACCACGACGGCCTCCGTGCGGCTGCCGCGCGCGATGGTGAACGCCCCCGCGATGGGGAAGCGCTCGACGGCTGCGGTCAAGACCCGGCTCATGCGCTGGCCCCGGCCGGGAACTCGGCGACGAGGCGATCGACAATCTCGTCGACGCCGAAGCGCACGGGGTCGGTGGCCGGCAGGCCGTGCTCGCGGGCCAGATCGGCGAGCAGCGTCCGGGCGGCGCCCTCTTCCAGGCTCTGGGTGTTCACCGCGATCCCCACGGGGCGGATGTCGGGATTGGTGAGGCGTCCGAGTTGCACCGTGAGGTCGATGACCTCCCGGATCGTCGGCAGAGGATGCTGCACCCCCCGCATGGCGGTGCGGCTCGGCTCGTGGCAGACGATGAACGCGTCGGCCTGCGCTCCATGCAGCAGCCCGAGGCTGACGCCGGCGAAGGACGGGTGGAACAGGGAGCCCTGCCCTTCCAGAAGGTCCCAATGGTCGGGCGCGGCCGCCGGGGCGATCCACTCGACGGCGCCGGAGATGAAGTCCGCCACCACGGCGTCGATGGCGACGCCACGTCCCGAGATGAACACGCCGGTCTGGCCCGTAGCGCGGAAATCCGCGTCGAGGCCGCGATCCCGCATGCCGCGCTCGAGCGCCAGCACCGTGTACTTCTTGCCCACCGAGCAGTCGGTGCCGACGCTGAGCAGGCGCTTGCCGGGACGCTTCGTGCCCTTGCCCGTGGCGAAAGTCTCGGAGGTGTGGCGCACGTCGTGGAGCTGGCGCCCGTTGGCCTCGGCCGCCGCCGCGATGGCCGGCACGGCGCCGAGGCGGGCGTGCAGCCCGCTGGCGATATCGAGGCCGGCCTCCAGCGCCGCGACGATCTCCGAGACCCAGTGGTCGGGCAGGACGCCCCCCGCGTTAGCGACACCGATCACCATCGTGCGGCAGCCCTTCTCCACGGCTTGCGCGAGGGTGAGGTCGGGAATGCCGAGATCGGCGGCGCAGCCGGGCAGACGCATCTGGCCGACGCACCATTCGGGACGCCAATCCTTGATGCCGTAGGCGGTCTTGGCCGCCAGGGTGTCGGGTACGTCGCCGAGGAACATGAGGTAGGGCGTCTCGATCTGCATGCTCGTCCATCCCTGGGGCCGCGCGCCCGCGTCTTCAGCGTCGGTCCGCTATGCGCGAGGAATCCCGCGCTGCCAAATTCGCCTGCGACAAAGCAGGATCACGGCCACCGCATCGGTTTCATGACGGTCCCCGGCGGAGGGGGTTGCGGTCCGGAGCGATGTCGGGTGTGGTCGCGCATCGCCACGGAGAGACGACGCGCGTGAAGATGTACGGCAACTGGCGCTCGGCCGCCGCCTTCCGGGTGCGGATCGCCCTCAACCTCAAGGGCATCCCCTGCGAAGAGACCTTCATCGATCTCGATGCGGGCGACCAATTCAAGCCAGAGTTCCTGGCGATCAACCCGCAGGGCGCGGTGCCGGCCTTCTTCGACGGCGACGGGCCGCCCCTGACCCAGTCGCTCGCCATCCTCGACTATCTCGAGGACATCCACCCCGCCGTGCCGCTGCTGCCGGCCGATCCGCGCGCCCGTGCCCGCGCCCGCTCGCTCGCCCAGGTGGTGGCCTGCGACACCCACCCGCTCTATGTGCCCCGGGTGCGCAACTACCTCATGCAGGCCTACGACATCCCGAAGGACCGGATGATGGGCTTCGTGCGCCACTGGTTCGAGAGCGGGTTGAAGACCCTCGAGACTCGCCTGACCCAGGAGCCTGGGACCGGACGCTACGCGCAAGGCGACGCGGTGAGCCACGCCGACCTCTGCCTTGTCAGCCTCTGGGTCGGCACCGGCATCTTCGGAGTGGAGACCGCGCCCTACCCGACGGTCCGGCGCATCGCGGAGGATTGCCTGTCGCAGGAGGCCTTCGCGCGGGCGCACCCCCTGCGCCAGCCCGGCGCGCCTGCCTGACGCATAATTTTCTTTGACCCGAACGGGCTCACCCCAAATATAAGCGTTCTAAGAATGGGCGGTGCCCCCGGCGCCACACGGCGTTCACGCTGGCTCGACATCCGCCCCCTTCCTTGACGAGACGCAGGACGACAAACGCATGGTACCGGGCGAATCCGTGGAAAACCTGCATCGCATCGTGGTCGTCGGCGGCGGCGCGGCGGGCCTTCAGCTGGCGACGAAGCTCGGCGACGCGCTGGGCAAGTCCGGCAAGGCCCACGTCACCCTCGTCGACCGCGCGCGCACCCATATCTGGAAGCCGCTGCTGCACGAGGTCGCCGCCGGCAGCCTCGATGTCGGCCACCACGCGGTGGATTACCTCCACCACGCCCACCGCCACCATTTCCGCTACCGCATCGGCCAGATGACCGGTCTCGACCGGGCGACGCACACGATCCAGCTCGCCGCGAGCCACGACGCGGAGGGGCGCGAGGTCACGCCCGTGCGGTCCATCGGCTACGACACCCTGGTGCTCGCGGTCGGCTCCACCACCAACGATTTCGGCACGCCGGGGGTGAAGGAGAACGCCATCGCCCTCGACACGCAGGACCAGGCGGTGCGCTTCCACCAGCGCCTCGTCAACGGCATGCTGCGCGCCCACACCCAGGTCGGCCCCGTGCGTCCGGGCCAGCTCCACGTTACGGTGATCGGCGCCGGCGCGACGGGCACCGAGCTCGCGGCCGAGCTGCATCGGACCACCCGCGACGTGGCCTCCACGGGCCTCGACCGGATCGACCCGGACAAAGACCTCAAGATCACCCTGGTGGAGGCGGCCTCCCGCATCCTGCCGGCGGTGCCCGAGCGCCTGTCGCAGGACGTGGTGCGCCTGCTCGACAAGATCGGCGTCGAAGTGCGGATCAACGCCCGCGTCACCGAGGTCCGGGCCGACGGCGTGCAACTCGCCGACGGGGGCTTCATTCCGTCCGAACTCGTGGTCTGGGCCGCCGGCGTGAAGGCGCCGCCGTTCCTGCACGACATCGGCGGCCTCGAGACCACGCGCAACAACCAGCTCGTGGTGACGCCATCCCTGCAGACCACGCGCGACCCAGACATCTTCGCCATCGGCGACTGCGCCTACCTCGTGGAGAAGGGCTCGGATACGCCGATCCCGCCCCGCGCCCAGGCGGCGCATCAGCAGGCGAGCCATCTCATCAAGCTCATCCCCGCCAAGATCGCCGGCAAGCCGTTGAAGCCGTTCAAGTACCGCGACTTCGGCTCGCTGGTGTCCCTCGGCGAATACTCGACGGTGGGCAGCCTGATGGGCTTCGTGCGGGGCAAGAACATGTTCATCGCCGGGCTGTTCGCCCGGATGATGTACCGCTCGCTGTACAAGATGCACGAGCAGGCCCTGCACGGCACCGTGAAGACCGCCCTCGACGCCGTCGCCCGGGCCCTGACCCGCCGTACGGAATCGCGGGTGAAACTGCACTGAGGGTTTTTGGCTGATACGGTTTCCGGGTGATGACTTCGGTCGGTATTCACGCGACGTGCCCCCTCTCCTGGAAGGAGAGGGGGACCCGCGCGCCGGCACCCGAACGATCGAGCCGGAAACAGGATCAGCGAAGATATTCAACCGTAGGCCGCCGCCGGCTCGGGTCCGGTGCGCGACGAGGACACCATGATCGACATCATCCAGGCTCTTCAGCAGCGTAACCCGACGCTCGGCCCCTACGTGCTGGTGTTGCGGTCGGACTCCCGCGCTCGCGACGCCTCCGATCCGACCCGGCTCGCGCCGGAGGCCGAGGCCTGGATCGCCGAACACGCGCCCGGCGCGAAGTTCTCCCAGGAGAAGGTGCTGCTCGCCCCCTATCCGGGCGCGATGCCGGCCGACCGGGTGGTCGCCGTGATGGCGTTCGCCGACGCGCGCCAGCTCGCGGCCTTCGCCACCCAGTGGACCGCCGATCCGGAGCCGCCCGAGGACGACGAGGCCGCCTGATGCGCCGCGTCAGAAGTGGCTGAAGGAGGCCGCCGCGTAGGTCTTTCGCGCGCCATCCGCGGCTTCGAAGACGGGGGCCCCGTCCCCGGCCAAGACCGTACCGATGGGGTGGAGGGGGATGCCGACGGCTTCCGCCCCGGCGCGGATCGCCGCGAGGCTTTCGGGTGGAACCGCGCAGAGAATCTCGTAATCGTCTCCCCCGGTGACGATCGTATCCATCAGGTCCGGCGCGTGCGCTGCGGCGCTTGCAGCAGCTTGGGAGAGCGGAACGTCGGCGAGACGGACAAGGGCGCAGCGCCCCTCCCCCTTCAGCATCTTCGCGAGATCCCCCGCGAGCCCGTCCGAGATGTCCATGGCGGCGCGGGCGTGCCGCCGCAGGACCGGTGCGAGGCCGAGGCGCGGGCGCGGATGCCGGTAGCGGGCGACCAGGGCGGCGCGATCCGCCGCGCCGATGGCATCGCCCCAATCCGGCAGGGGTGAACGGCACAGGGGCAGGCCGAGGGCGGCGTCGCCGATGGTACCGCTGACGCAGAGCACGTCGCCGATCGCCGCCGTCATCCGCCGCACCATGGTGCCGGCGGGCACTTCGCCCAGCGCAGTGACGCCCACCGACAGGGGCCCGGCGGCCCGGACCGTGTCGCCGCCCAGCAGCGCGCCGCCGAACGCCGACAGGGCGTCGCCGAGGCCTGTGGCGAAGGCGGCGAGCCACGCCTCCGTCCAATCGTCGGGCAAGGCCAGGGTCAGGAGAATGCCGCGCGGAGCCGCCCCCTTGGCGGCCAAATCCGAAAAGTTCACCCCGACGGCCTTGCGGGCGATGGAGGACGGCGGATCGTCGGGGAAGAAGTGCACACCGGCCACGATGGCGTCGGCGGTCAGCACGAGGTCGTGGCCGGGGGTCGGCGTCAGGGTGGCGGCGTCGTCGCGCATCCCGTCTGCGCCGGGGCCGGCCAGCGGCGCGAAGTAACGCGCGATCAGCCCGTCCTCGGTGGGACGGTCGCGGCTCACGCCCGGCCCGAACCGGGCAGGCTGGAACCCGGCAGACCAGCAAATTCCTGGCCCCGGACCTCGCGGGCCACCTTGTCGAGGACGGCGTTGACCATGCCGGGCTCGTCGCCGCCATAGAAGCTGTGGGCGACATCGACGTATTCGGAGATGGCGGCACGGGCCGGCACGTCGCGGCGGTGCATGAGCTCATAGGCCCCGGCGCGCAGGATCGCGCGCAGGACCATCTCGATGCGCTTCAGGGGCCAGCCCTGCGACAGGGCGTTGTCGAGCATCGGATCGATGGCGCGCTGCTCCTCGACCACGCCGCGCAGGAGATCGCGGAAGAAGGCGATCTCGGCCGGCGGGTGCTCGACACCGTCGACGGTCTGGCCGATCCAGAAGGTCTCGAACTCGGCCACTGCCTCGATGACGCCCTTGCCGGAAATCTCCATCTCGTAGAGCGCCTGCACCACGGAGAGGCGCGCGCCGCTGCGCTCGATGACTTTGGCCATGGGGCTCAATCCTCTCCGACGGGCGCGGCCGCGGCGGCCCGCTTCAGGGCCAGCACCGCCAGCGCCGCCTCGGCGGCACCGCCGCCCTTGTTCAGTTCGGACACGCGGGCGCGGGCGAAGGCCTGCGCCTCCGTCTCCACCGTCAGGATGCCGTTGCCCAGCGGCAGCAACCGGGCGACGGAGAGGTCCATGAGGGCGCGCGCGCTCTCGTTCGCGACGATGTCGTAATGTCCGGTCTCGCCCCGGATGACGCAGCCCAGCGCCACGGCGGCGTCGTAGGGCTGGCCGGCGCGGGCGGCGGCCTCGACCAGGATGGCGATGGCGGCAGGGATTTCGAGGGCGCCCGGCACGGTCACCACCGTCGTCTCCGCCTCGGCCGCGTCGAGGGTGGCACGCGCGCCCGCCAGCATCGCATCGGCGAGTTCGTCGTAGTAGCGGGCCTCGACCACGAGGACGCGGGCGCCCCGGACGATGGCGGGCGACGGGCGGGGGACGTGCTGGGTCGAAACCATCGTGGGGCCTTGTGGATGCGCGGCGCGGGAGCGGACTTTTCGTGCGTCTCGACGTTGCCGCCCTGGATCGGCCGGGTTGTCCCGGCTCGCGCGTCGAGCCCGTGCCGTAGCCTGCCCGATCGGAAGGGCCGAGCGATAGACCGAAGGCGCCCGGCCGACAAGCGGCTCCCCGGCGGAGGGCTTCAGCGGGTCAGGGCGCCTTGCGCCTCCGTGAGGCGCGCGGCGTAGCGAGCGATGAGATCGACCTCGAGGTTGAGGGCATCGCCCTGGCGCCGCTGGCCCCACGTCGTCACCGCCAGGGTGTGGGGGATGAGGAGGACGGAGAAGAGATCGTCGGCAACCGTGTTGACCGTCAGCGAGGTGCCGTCGAGGCAGACCGAACCCTTCTGGGCGATGAAGCGCGACAGGCCGGCCGGAGCCCGCAGGGTGAAGCGGTCGCTCGGCGCCCATTGCGGATCGCCGGTACCCCCGGTGACGGAGTCGCGGGCGACGATCTCGGCACGGCCATCGACATGCCCGGTGACGAGGTGGCCGCCGAGTTCGTCGCCGATCTTCAGGGAGCGTTCGAGGTTGACCCGCGTGCCCGCGACCCAGGTGCCGACGGTGGTCAGCGCCAGGGTCTCGGCGGCGGCGTCGACGCTGAATTCGCATCCCCCCGCCACCGGGTCCACGGCGACCGCCGTCAGGCACGGGCCGGAGCAGGCGATGGAGGCGCCCAGCGCGATGGTGGCCGGATCGTAGGCGGAGCGGATGCGGATGCGGCGCAGGCGGTCGTCCCCCGATACGCCGACGACCTCTCCCACATCGGTGACGAGACCGGTGAACATCTAGACGCTCCGCTCATACGTGATCGCGCGATCGGGACCGAACGTGCGCGCTTCGACGGGCTTCAGATGGCCCTCCTCCAGGCTGGATGCGAGGTGCGACCCGATGGCCGGCAGGCCGCCCGTCCCGAGGGCCGTGGGTCCGGTGATCAGGGTGCAGACATCGATGAGGTCGGCGCGCGCCAGGGCATCGGCGAGGCGGGGGCCGCCCTCGCAGCATAGGCGGGTGAAGCCCCGCTCGGCCAAGGCTTCCAGGGCAGCGGGCAGATCGACCCGCCCGGCCGCATCGGCGGCGACGCCGATCACCTCGACGCCGAACGAAATAAGCATCCGCTTCACATGGGCGGGCGCGTTGCGGGTGGTGACCACGAGGGTGGGAATGTCGCGCGCGCCTCGAACGAGGTGGCTCGACGGCTGGAGCCGCAGGCTCGAATCGAGGACGACGCGCAGGGGCGAGCGCCCGGACAGGCCGGGCAGGCGCACGGTGAGCGACGGGTCGTCGGCCCGGGCCGTGCCGATGCCGACGAGGATCGCGTCGGCATGGGCCCGCCACAGGTGGACGGCGCCGTCGGCGATTGCGCCGGTGATGCGCAGGCGCTGGTCAGGCGCCCCGGCGGCGAAGCCGTCCCGGGTCCGGGCGAGCTTGAGGTGCAGGCTCGGCCGTCCGAGGGTCACGCGGGTGACGTGGCCGCGATGGTCGCGGGCCGCCTCCTCCCGCAGGACGTCCGTCGCGACGGCGATCCCGGCCTGGCGCAGGAGGGCGTGTCCCCGTCCGGCGACGCGCGGATCGGGGTCTTCGAGGGCAGTCACCACGCGGGCGATCCCGGACGCCACGATGACGTCGGTGCAGGGCGGAGTGCGGCCGTGATGCGAGCACGGCTCCAGGGTGACGTAGAGGGTGGCGCCGCGCGCGGCCGCGCCCGCCATGGCGAGGGCCTGAGGTTCGGCATGGGGCCGCCCGCCGGCCTCGGTCACGCCCTGTCCGACGATGCGCCCGTCCGCGACCATGACGGCGCCGACGGAGGGGTTGGGCCAGGTCCGCCCAAGATTGCGGTGGCCGAGGGCCAGGGCCAGCCGCATGTAGGCGGTGTCGCGCGCGCTCATGGTCGCGGACGGGGCTTGGCGCGCAGGGGCGTCACCGTGCTGTCGGACTCCTCGCCCTGAGCGGCCCCGGGTGGCGCCTCGGCCAAGGTACCCAGGAGCGCCTTGAAGTCGCTGGCCTCGCGGAAGTTCTTATAGACAGAGGCGAAGCGCACATACGCGACGTCGTCGAGCCCCTTCAGCCCCTCCATCACCAGTTCGCCGATGGATTCCGTGGTGATCTCGCCCTCGCCGCCGCTCTCGAGCTGCCGGGTGATGCCGCTGACGAGGCGCTCGACGCGTTCCGGGTCGACGGCGCGCTTGCGCAGGGCCACGCCGATGGAGCGCTCGAGCTTGTCCCGGTCGAACGGCACCCGCTTACCCGAGCGCTTGAGCACCGTGAGTTCGCGCAGTTGCACCCGCTCGAAGGTGGTGAAGCGGCCACCGCAATCCGGGCAGACCCGGCGCCGCCGGATGGCGTCGTCGGTGGGGCGCGAATCCTTCACCTGGGTGTCGGGGCCGCTGCAATAGGGACAGCGCATTGGGCGGACACCTGTGCGGGGAGCGGGGAAGAACGAGAAACGGCCGCGCACCCTCCGGTCCGCGGCCGTTTCCCTTAGCGTGTTGCGGTGCACGCGTTAAGCGCGAACACCGCCTGGTCTCAAGCGTAGATCGGGAACCGGTCGGTGAGGGCGTGAACCTTCTGCTTCACGGCCGCCTCGATCTCGGCATCACCCGCTTCGCCCTTGGCGACCAAGCCGTCGAGGACTTCCACGATGAAGCCGCCGATCTGCTTGAACTCGGCGACGCCGAAGCCGCGCGAGGTGCCGGCCGGGGTGCCCAGCCGAATGCCCGACGTGATGGTGGGCTTGGCCGGATCGAACGGGACGCCGTTCTTGTTGCAGGTGATGTCGGCGCGGCTGAGCGCCGCTTCCGCAGCCTTGCCCGTGAGACCCTTCTTCTGAAGATCGACGAGCATCAGGTGGTTGTCGGTGCCGCCGGACGTGATGTCGTAGCCGCCCGACATCAGGGTGTCGGCCAGCGCCTTGGCGTTCTCGATGACCTGACGGGCGTAGATCTTGAACTCGGGCTTGAGGGCCTCGCCGAAGGCGACCGCCTTGCCGGCGATGACGTGCATGAGCGGGCCGCCCTGGAGGCCGGGGAAGATCGCCGAGTTGAACTTCTTGGCGAGCGCTTCGTCGTTCGTCAGGATCATGCCGCCGCGTGGGCCGCGCAGGGTCTTGTGGGTCGTGGTGGTGGCGACGTGCGCGTGCGGGAACGGCGACGGGTGCGCCCCGGCGGCGACGAGGCCGGCGAAGTGGGCCATGTCGACGAAGAAGTACGCACCGACGGCATCGGCGATCTCACGGAACTTGGCGAAGTCCCAATGACGGGGATAGCCGGAACCACCCGCGATGATCACCTTGGGCTTGTGCTCGTGAGCGAGGGCCTCGACCTGCTCCATGTCGATGCGCTGGTCGTCGCGGCGCACGGTGTAGGAGACCGGCTTGAACCACTTGCCCGAGACGTTCGGAGGCGCGCCATGGGTGAGATGGCCGCCGGCGGCGAGGTCGAGGCCGAGGAAGGTGTCGCCCGGCTGCATGAGAGCCATGAATACGCCCTGGTTCGCCTGGGAGCCGGAATTCGGCTGCACGTTGGCGAAGCCACAATCGAACAGGCGCTTGGCGCGCTCGATGGCGAGGTTCTCGGCGATGTCGACGAACTGACAGCCGCCGTAATAGCGGCGACCCGGATAGCCCTCGGCGTACTTGTTGGTGAGGACCGACCCCTGAGCCTCGAGCACCGCCTTGGAGACGATGTTCTCGGAGGCGATCAGCTCGATCTCGTGCTGCTGACGACCGAGTTCCTGACCGACGGCGGCGGCCACTTCCGGATCGGCGTCGGCGAGCGACGCGTTGAAGAACGAATTCGAGAAGTGCTTGTCGGCAACGGTACCGGCGCTCATGGATGGCCTCGATTGTTGAACGGGCGAAGGCGTCCGTTATCCGCTGGCGTTACGGCGGGCGGACGCTCGATGCGCATTTTATTACACGGGCGGCGGGATCGGGCCAAGCGCAGCTAATTTGCGGTGTCCTACAAAAAAACTTTCACGCGCTCTCTGAAACGAAGGCACGAAGTCCTGGAACAAACCGTGCCGCCACTCCGGCGATGCCAAACCGGAACGATCGTCACGCGATAAAACACTCATAAGTTGTATTTTCCGAGATGGTATGGGAATAAGGACCTACATCGATTCGGAGGTACGCATGATGTCGCGGCAGTTCCAGATTGCTCTCCACCGATGCGAGGTCGCTGCCATCCGCTTGCGACTGGCTCTACTTCGAAGCGCCTACGATGCCGTGAAGGCCGGGTTCAACGCCAGCCAGTCTCGCGACGAGAGAGGGCGGTGGAATGGTGGAGGAGGCGGACCTGGCATCGTCGTCGTTCGACGCGACCGGACCGGTCATCCGAAGATCGATCTGACGTCCGATCGCCTCGTGGAGGTCATGAAGGAAGTCGTCGCCAATGTCGGGACCGGAAGGGGGCCTCTCTACGGAACGGCCATCCACACCGAGGCAGCAAAACTCATCAGAGAGTCCGATTTTCCTGGGATAGGCCGGCGCGGAGTCGAACAGAGTTTCAGTCTCGGCGACACCGTGCGGTATGGCCTCGATGGCAGCATCAGGACGGATATTGTTCTCCGCGACGGTCGAACGAATGCCGCGCCCATCTTGGCGGTATGGGATGTCAAGACCGGTGGCGCGAAGCTCACCCCGGAACGCGCGGCACAGATCCGACAGCATCTCGGCGTCGGCGACGACGTCCCTATCGTCGAGCTGCACATCTCGAAGGGACTCGACGCGAAAAGCTACATCTACGCGATGGTTAGTTCATTCTCAATCATAGGGCCGAACCCATGAGCATGGATCTTTACGTTTTCTATGACGGCCAGTTTCCGAACCTTATCGAATGGCAAAAAACCATCGACGGATTTGGGTTCGACTTGAAATTCTCCCGAGATCAGATCCTCATAGGGGAAGGGGGCCTGCTCAAAGCAAAATGGAAAACCCGTGATGCTTCGTTCGAATTTCGACCGTGCGATTTTGACAAACTCACGGAAACCTACGACGATATCGACTTTGGTCGGAGGTGGAGCACCGCTTATGCCTTCTATTGGTCCGGTTTACCCGAATGCGTTGCCGCCTATATCGCTGCCGTGACACTCGCCCAGATGCGTGACGGCGTCGTATTCGATCCCCAGGACAGTCTTATCCTCCGGGACCAAGAGGCGATACGCATGGCACGCGAGAACGAACTTCTGCTACCGAAGATCGAGGCTTCCCTACGCCATTGAGAACTGTTTTCGCGAAGTGACTTTGTGCTCGTCCCGGCCTTACACGAGCCAAATGTCCCGAATCGGCCGGGATCGACAAGCAAACACAACAGACAGGATGCCGTCATCCGGGACGGGGCCCTATGGCACCCGCCCCGGAAAAGATCAGGGACTCGAGAAGCCGATCCCCTTTCGCTGCCTTAGTTCTCCTCGTCGCCCGGCTCGAAGCTCGGCACCGGCTCGGCGCTAGCGACGGGGGTCGGGGCCGAGAGGGTGGAGGGCACGTTCACGCCGTCGCGCTTGTAGATGTCGTCGCGGAACTGCACCGAGCCGTCCGGGGTCGCCCAGGCGGTGATGTAGGTCCAGTAGACCGGCACGGGAGTGCTCAGGGTGGCGTCGACGCGCTTGCCGCTCTCGATGGCCTGCTCGACCTGGTCGCGGCCCCAGCCGGGCGTGTCCTTGAGGAGCCAGGTGATGTACTCGCGCACGTTCTGCACGCGCACGCAGCCCGACGAGATGAAGCGGAAGTCGTCACCGTAGACGCCCTTCGAATTGGTGTCGTGCATGAAAACCCCGTGCGGGTTCGGAATGTTGATCCGCACGATGCCCATGGAGTTGAAGTCGGCACCCGAATCCTGGCGATAGCGGTAGCGCGTGCCCTCGTCCGAATTCCAGTTCACCGAGGCCGGGGAGATCTCGGTCTCACCGGTGAAGATGCGGATCTTGTTGTCGGTGAGGTAGTTCGGATCCTTCTGCATCTTGGGGATGAGGTCCTTCTTCACGATGGAAGCCGGGACCGTCCAGAAGGGGTTGAAATTGATCTGCGTTGCCTTGGTGTTCATGATAGGCGACTGGCGGTCGATCTTGCCGACGCCGGCGGCGTGCAGGGTCACGACCTGGCCGTTCTCCACGGTCTGGACCAGGGCGGCGGGGATGTTGGTGATGACGAAGCGGTTGCCGAGGTTGCCCGCGTAGGAGCGCAGGCGCACCACGTTGATTTCGAGCTGGTGCAGGCGAATATCGGCCGGCACGTTCATGGCCTGCTGGGTCGCCATGCTCATGGCACCGGTCTGGCTGAGGCCGTGGCGGGCCTGGAAACGCTTCACGCCGGCCGACACGTAGGAATCGTAGACGCCCGAGCCGCCGGACGCCGAATCGAGGTCGCCGGAGATGATCAGGCGCTGACGCACGGCGCTCACGGCCGGGCCCTTGGAGCCGATGCGCAGGCGGTCGGCCCCCGAGACCGGCTTCCAGCCACCCCGGTTCACGATATCCCGGTAGCGCTCGATAGTCTGCTCCGAAGCGGCGATCGTCTGCGGCGACAGGATCGGCGTCGAGGAGCGCTGCACCTGCATGGTGGTCGGCGCGGCGTAGTCCTGCGCCCACTCGGCCTGGGCGTAGCCGCTGGGCTCGCGGGCGGAAGCGGACTGAGCCATGAAGGCCACGGACGCGGCGAGGGCGAGGCCAAGGGACCTGTGGAGGCCGGAAGACCTGGGATGGAGAGCCTGTTTCAGCATCGGGCGAACTCTGATCTGACGTAGGGTACGGCGTGTGGTGCCCGGCCGCCGGCGCATGACGCCGTGTCCGAAGCACCCCTTGCCGCGAACGTGTCGGGGTGCGGTTAAGAACTCATGGCGTCCGGGCTACAATATGGCGCTGCGGGACTTTGCGATGACTTCCGCGCGGGCGTATCGCCCCCGCCACAGGACGGTGCAGGCACGAATCGGGTCTACGGACCGCTCGGGCATCGCCGAAGCGCCGCATCAGGCCGGGTAGGATCGGAGGCGGTCAAGCCGCGCCACTCTCCGCAAGCCTCCGAGGCAGCTCGCTTTTTTCGAAGCACGCGATGGTTCCGGGGCGCCTTCGCGACGCCGCCGTCGTGGACCGGTCGCCCGGGGAATCACCGCAGGGTGTGGGCACGCCGAAGAAGTGCCCTTGCGCACGATCGATTTGCGCGCATGGTCGTCCCGCGTCGGCCGTCCCCGACCGGACCCCGCCATCTCGTCCTACCGCCCGACCCAACGGACCCCTGCGATGAATCAAACCGCCCGCACCGCCCTGCGCTTCGCTCTCGTAGCCTCCGCCCTCGGTCTCGTGCCGCAGGCGCGCGCCGCCGAGCCCATCACGGCCGGGACTTTGCGGATCGAGACACCGTGGATGCGGGCGACGCCGGGGGGCGCCAAGGTCGCGGGCGGCTACGTTCGCGTCACCAACACCGGTACGCAGGCCGACAGGCTCACGGGGGCGGCCATCACCACCGCGGGCCGGGGGGCGATCCATTCCATGACCATGGCGGGCAACGTCATGAAGATGGCGGCCGTGCCGGACGGGTTGCCCATCGCACCCGGCCAGACCCTGGAACTGAAGCCCGGCGGTCTTCACTTGATGTTCGAGGATCTCAAGTCCGCCCCGAAGGTCGGTGAGCCCGTCTCCGGCACCCTAACCTTCGAACGCGCCGGGACCGTCCCGGTCACCTTCTCGGTCGCGCCCATCGGCGCGACGAGCCCGAACGCGATCGCCCCCGGCGCCCCGGCCGCGCATCACCACCACTGAAACCGGCGACGTCTGGATTCCGATGGGCCACACCGGGGGCAACCTGGATATCGGCTTGGAAACCCGCGTCCGATCAAGGCACTAACCCGGGCGCGTTGGCACGCCGCCGCGAACCCGATTAGACCCCCCGAATGAGCCTTTCCGCAGCCATAGAGCCGCACACACAGACCGCGATCCATCCCGACATCCATGTCGGGCGCGACGGCTGGCTGTTCCTCACGGGGGGCAGCAACGCCGTCCAGGCGCAGTACGGCGTGCCCGGATTTCCCCGGGGGAAGCTGTGGCGCTGGCGTCGCCTCCTCGAGGCTCGGACCCGGCGCCTGGAGAAGATGGGGATTCGCTACGCCCACGTCGTCGCCCCCGAAAAGCTCGCCATCCACGGCCACGCCTTCGACGGCCTCGCCCTCGACCCCGACCGCGCGCCGGCCGTGCGCCTGGAACGCTGGTTGCGCCTGTCGCCGGCCCGTCGAACCTATGTCGATCTCGTGCCGCCGTTCCGGGTGCGGGCCCGGGACACGGCGCTCTATCGCCACACGGACACCCACTGGACCTTCGCGGGGGGCTGGCTCGCCTATGCGGAGATCTGCCGGAGCCTCGGGGTGCGTCCGCGCTACGACATCGCCCAGCGCCGCATCGGCACGCCCCAGGTCTATGGCGGCGATCTCGGTTCGAAGTTCACGCCGGTCCGCTGCGAAGTCGCCGAGCCGTGCCTGTTCGAGAGCGCGGCCCGGAGGGTCCACGCCAACGCGCTGATCACGGCGTTCGAGCAGGAGGGCCGGGGGCGCGACGCGCATATCGGCACCCACGCGATCTTCCGCAACGCGTCACCCGGGGCCGATCCACGCCGCCTCGTCCTGTTCGGGGATTCGTACGCGCATCATACGCCCAACGGCGCCACCGGCACCCTGACGCCGCTCTTCGCCGACACGTTCCGGGAGGTGCATGTGCTGTGGTCGACGAGCATCGACTGGAACACCATCGCGCGGGTCCGCCCCGATTTCGTCGTTTCGGAAATCGCCGAACGCTTCATGGTCGACGTGCCCCAGGCCGGCTTCGACATCGACAAGCTCGCGGCCCTGGCCCTGGCGCGCAAGGGCTTCTGACCAACGGGAATAGGGTTCCGGTGAACGAAAACGGCCGGGATCGGGTCCCGGCCGCTTCGAAGGCTGCGTCTCAGTACAGGCCGCCGGCCTGAGCGGCACGGTCCGCGTCCGGCGGAGCGCCGCCGCTGGGCGGGGCGTTGCTGGGCGCCGCGACGTAGGCATCGGGCGGCGCGGTACCGGGCTTGAACGCCTCGAGGATCGTGCCGGGGCCTTCGCCGGAGCCGGCACGCATGCCGGACGAAGCCGAAACGCGGATGAGCTTGATCCCGGGCGGGACGCGGAACGGCGTGGGCGGCTTGTCCTTGAGGGCCTGCTTCAGGAAGTCGAGGGCGATGGGGGCCGAGAGGCCGCCGCCCGTGGCGCGGTCGCCGAGCGAGCGCGGCTTGTCGAAGCCGATATAGACGCCGACGGCGAGATCCGGGGAGAAGCCGACGAACCACGCATCCTTGGCGTCGTTGGTGGTTCCGGTCTTGCCGGCGAGCGGCTTGCCGACCTGCTTCAGGATGGTGGCGGTGCCGCGCTGGACCACACCCTCCATGATCGAGACCATCTGGTAGGCGGTGAGCGGATCGAGGACCTGCTCGGAATCGTCCACGAGCTTCGGCTCGTCCTGGCCGGACCACTTCTCCGCGTCGCAGCCGAGGCACTTGCGGGCGTCGTGCTTGTAGATGGTCTCGCCGACCCGGTCCTGGATGCGGTCGATGAGGGTCGGACGGATACGCCGGCCGCCATTGGCGAGCATCGAGTAGGCGGTCACCATGCGCATGACCGTGGTCTCGCCGGCGCCGAGCGACATCGGCAACACCGGCAGCATGTCGTCGTAGACGCCGAAGCGGCGGGCGTACTCGGCGATGAGCGGCATGCCGACGTCCTTCGCCAGCCGCACGGTCATCAGGTTCTTCGAGTGCTCGATGCCGTAGCGGAGAGTGTGCGGGCCGCCGGACTTGCCGTCGTAGTTCGACGGGGTCCAGGCCTCCTGGCCGGGGCCGGCCTCGATGGTGATGGGCGAATCCTGGACGATCGAGGACGGCGTGTAGCCGTTGTCGAGGGCCGCCGAGTAGACGATCGGCTTGAACGACGAGCCCGGCTGGCGCATCGCCTGCGTCGCCCGGTTGAACTGGCTCTCGTCGTAGGAGAACCCGCCCACCATGGCGTGGACGCGGCCCGTGTAGGGGTCCATGGCCACGATGGCGCCGGAGACTTCCGGACGCTGGCGCAGGCGGTAGGCCCCGCGGCCGCCGTCGATCGCCTCGACGTAGATCACGTCGCCCGCACTGAGGGCGGCGGCGGGCGAGCGGCCGGTCCAGCGCGTCCCCTCGGCCGCGATGGTGCCGGTCTCCCGATCCTTCGAGACCTGGCCCGAAGCCTCGCGCCGGGGCTGGAGGCCGATCTGCGCGGCGCCCCCGGTGGTGCTCAGTACCACGGCGAGGCGCCAGGGCTGCACGTCGCCGAGACCCGGAACCTCGGCTACGGCCAAGCCCCAGTCGCGGCCGACGAGGTCGACCTTGGCCTGGGCCCCGCGCCAGCCATGGGACTGGTCGTAGCGGATCAGGCCGTCGACGAGGGATTTGCGGGCCCAGGCCTGCATCTTCGGGTCGAGGGTCGCCCGGACGGAGAGACCGCCCTCGTAGAGCTTCTTCTCGCCGTAGCGCTCGGCGATCTCGCGGCGGACCTCTTCGGTGAAGTAGTTGGCGTTGGCGGCGTTGGCGAAGGCGACGCGGGGGTTGACGCCGAGCGGCATCTTGCGGGCGGCGTCGCCCTCCTCCTTGGTGATGTACCCGTTCTGGGCCATCAGGCCGATGATCTCGTTGCGGCGGTCCAGCGCCTTCTGGGTCTGGCGATAGGGGTGGTAGTTGTTCGGCCCCTTCGGCAGGGCGGCGAGGTAGGCCGCCTCGTTGATCGTCAGTTCGTGGACGGACTTGCCGAAGTAGTCCAGCGCCGCCGCCGCGACGCCGTGCAGGTTGCGCCCGGGCACGATGGTGCCGAGGAAGATCTCGTTGAGGTAGAGTTCGAGGATCTTGTCCTTCGAGTAGGCGGCCTCGATCCGGAAGGCGATGAGCGCCTCCTTGGCCTTGCGCTCGAAGGTCTGCTCGGGGCTGAGCAGGAAGTTCTTCGCCACCTGCTGGGTGATGGTCGAGGCGCCCTGCTTCTTGCCGCTCTTGAAGTTGGTCAGCGCGGCGCGGACCAGCCCTTCCGGATCGACGCCGCCGTGCTTGTAGAAGTTCTTGTCCTCGGCCGAGAGGAAGGCCGCGACGACGATCTTCGGCATGGCCTGGATCGGCAGATAGAGACGGCGCTCGGTGGCGTACTCGGCGAGCAGCGAGCCGTCGGCGGCATGCACCCGGCTCATCACCGGCGGCTCGTAATTGGCGAGCGCCGCGTGGTCCGGCAGATCCTGGCTGTACTTCCAGTAGAAGAACGCCCCGGCGGCCGAGGCGACCACGAACAGCATCGCACCGATGCTGAACAGGAAGCCGAAGAAACGAAGGATGATGCGCATCCGGGTCCCGTTCGTCGCTGGATCTGCCACCGGTCCGGCCTGGACGCGGCTCGCCGCTCGCGGCAGCGGGCATGAGGAAGGGCGGCGTTCGCTCGGGGCTACCCGCGCGGCCGTTCCCGTCGAAGTCGCGACGTCGGTTGGACCGGGGCGCCGTGAGCCCCGGTTTCACTCTCATTCTATGGTGAAACTGGGGCGATTGCCGCCGAACGCCGGGGCGGGTTCGGCCGGGTCAGGGAGGTCCGGTTGCCGAAGAATGCGTCGATGGCCTTGGCCATTCCGCCGGTGACGTCGGCGCGCCAGGCCTCCGACTGGAGGAGATCGAGGTCGCGCTTGCTCGACAGGTAGCCGAGCTCCACCAGCACGGACGGCACGTCGGGCGAGCGCAGCACCATGAAGCCGGCCTCGCGGTGGGGCTTGGGGCTCATCTCCATGACGGGGCCGAGCTCGGCCATCAGGCCTTTGGCGAAGCCCGACGAGAAGGTGCGGGTCTCGCGCAGGGTGAGTTCCTGGAGGATGTCGGCGACGTGCCCCGGCCCCTCGTTCGACTCCGTGCCGGCGGCGGCGTCGGCCTTGTTCTCGCGCTCGGCGAGGCGGGCCGATTCGGCGTCCGTGGCCTTCTCCGAGCCGGTGTAGATGGTCGCACCCCGTACCTGCGGGGCGGACTGGATCGAATCGGCGTGGATCGAGACGAACAGGTCGGCCTTCGCGTCGCGGGCGATGCGCACCCGCTCGGAGAGCGGCACGAACACGTCGCGGTCGCGGGTCATCCGCACCCGGTAGCGTCCGCCCGATTCGAGGCGGGCGACGAGGGCCTGCGCGAAGCCGAACACGATGTCCTTCTCGAACACGCCCGTGGCGGCGATGGCGCCGGGATCGGTGCCGCCGTGGCCCGCATCGACCATGATGAGCGGGCGGGCATCCGTCGCCTCGGGCGGAGCCACGGCCTTGCGCGCCTGGGGTGCCGGATCGCTCGCCACCGCAGCGCGCTTGAAGCCTTCGCGGTCGCTGCGCTGGAACTCGACGGTCAGGAGCACGGCCCCGTCGCGGGCGCGGGTCACCGTCTCGATCTTTCCGACGGTGGCGGGCTGGGCGAGGTCGACGACGATGCGCGAGCGTCCGGGTGCGAACAGGCCGTAGCGGAACGAGGCGACCACACCCTCGCGCTTGCGCCCGGTCTCCGTGCCGAGCTGAAAGTTGACCTCCGCCAGATCGATCACGGCGCGGTCGGGCCGCTCCATCACGAAGGCGCGGGCCTCGATGGCCTTCGAAAGGGTCAGGGTGAGTTTGGTGATGCCGGGACCGCCGCTCGACAGGTCCGCCGCGATGGCGACCGCCGCCGACGCGCGGACGGACTTGTCGCCGTCCTGGGCCCGCGCGGAGGGACTGGCGGTCAGCGCGAGGCTCGCCGCGAGGACGATCGACCGAAGCAGGCGGTGGGATGCGAACATGGGTCCGGCGTTCCGGTTCCTGATGGCGTCCGGTTAAGCGATACGGCCGCGATGGTTAACTGTTCCTTGTGCCACGCCGTCGGTTGGCATGGGGTTGTGGCCGGCGCGCGACACTCGCGCGGGCCATGATCGGCACGAGCTCGCGCCTCACCGACGCGAACAGCGCTTCGGCGGCGTGGCGAGCGCGGCCCTGATCGTTCGCAAGTCGGAACGTCGCGTCGCCATCCATCGCTGCGTTCCCTTCCCGGACGCCGCATCGGGCCGGGCGCTGGACCGGTGAAGACGGTCGATGGAAAAACCCTCGCCGGCCGGGGGCACGTGGCCTCGGGGCCGGACGGGCGTCAAGGTCGCCATTGCCCCGTCGTGGAAGGGACTTATCGCGGGACGTGCGGCGTTTCCATCTTGCCAAATCCCTGCGGCGATCTGTAATGAAACTGTACCCTTCCCGGTGCCGTGCGGTATGCTCCGCGGCCCGCGGACGTTTCGAGTGATCGCTCGGGCGTCTTCGCCGTCGGTTCCCGCGCCATGCTCGCCGGTGCTCCAAAGAGCCGGGCAGGTGACGGTTCAAGCTGCGGCCGCTCGGCTCGCGGCCATTCTTCGAAATCCGTGGCCGGCGGTATCCGGCCCAAGAGTCTTCGCGAGGTCAGGGAGAGGATGGGAGGACACACAGCATCGGTTGCCGTTGCTCGTGTTCGACGCATGCGCGTTTCGCGTGGCGCCGCAGTCCCGTCGGCCCTGACCAGGATCAACCCCACGCGCGCCGATCACCGGCGCCCAAAGGCGGTTGACGGCAATCCCTTCCCCACAGTTCCCGCGATCCGCGTTTTCGGATCGTCGCGCGCGTTGACCGTCCGGCCCGATGGGCCGGGACGGGGCGGCACGCCACGGGAGCCGCTCGGTTCGAGGAGAACGACGTCGGCCGCCCTGTCGAAAGTTCGTCATGGCCAACAACAACAAGATGCTCATCGATGCGATGCACCCGGAGGAGACCCGGGTCGTCACGGTCCACGGGTCTAGGGTCGAGGAATTCGACTTCGAAGCCGCCAACCGGCGCCAGCTTCGGGGCAACATCTACCTCGCCAAGGTGACGCGGGTGGAGCCTTCGCTCCAGGCGGCCTTCATCGAGTACGGCGGCAACCGCCACGGCTTCCTCGCCTTCAGCGAGATCCACCCCGACTACTACCAGATCCCGCTCGCCGACCGGCAGGCCCTGCTCGAGGACGAGGCGCGCGACGCCGAGGAGCATCGCGAGCGTGAGGAGCGCAAGCCCCGCCGCCGCTCGCGCGGCCGACGCGCCGAGGCCGCCTCGGCCAAGACCGCCGAGACCGTGAGCGTCGCGGATCCGTCGGCCGACGCCGCCGAGATGGACGTCTCGGCCGTGAGCGTCGGTGAGCAGACCGTGTCCGGGTTCGACGACACGGCGGCGCATTCGGCCGAGACGGGCAGCGATGCGTCCGCCGAGCTGGCTCAGGCCGAGCACGCTGTGGAATCCACGGAGGAAGCCGTTGCCCAGGCGAATGCCGACGAGGCACCCGCGACGGACGCTTCCGCAACCGAGACTCAGGCGACTGGAGCGGCTCCCGAGCCGCACATCACCGCCGAGGCGCACGTCGCTTCGGCGCCTCATGTCGAGCCGGCCGCCGAGATCGCCCTCGAAGCCGCGCCCATGGGCGGGTCCGCCGAACCCGTCGCGGCCCCAGCCGAGACCTCCGAGGACGAATCCGACGAGGACGAGTCCGATGAGGAGGACGAGGACGAAGACGACGATTCGGATGAGGATTCCGACGAAGACGACGATTCGGACGAGGACGACGACGAGGACCACGAGGGCGAGGACGGCGAGCGCGAGCCCAAGATCGCCCAGGTCGGCGGCAACGGCGACGCCCTGGCCGAGATCCCCGAGCGCCCGCGCACCTATCGCCGCCACTACAAGATCCAGGAGGTGATCAAGCGCCGCCAGATCATCCTGGTGCAGGTCGTCAAGGAAGAGCGCGGCACCAAGGGCGCGGCGCTCACCACCTACCTGTCGCTCGCCGGCCGCTACTCGGTGCTGATGCCCAACACCGGCCGCGGTGGCGGCATCTCGCGCAAGATCACCAGCGCCGCCGATCGAAAGCGCCTCAAGGAGGTCGCGCAGGATCTGGAGGTGCCCGAGGGCATGGGCGTCATCCTGCGCACGGCCGGCGCGTCCCGCACCAAGCCGGAGATCAAGCGCGACTTCGAATACCTCATGCGCCTGTGGGAGAGCGTGCGCGAGCTGACGCTGTCCTCCTCGGCCCCGGCCCTCGTCTACGAGGAAGGCTCGCTCATCAAGCGCGCCATCCGCGACCTCTACAACAAGGACATCGACGACATTCTGGTGGCGGGCGACGCGGCCTACCGCGAGGCGCGCGACTTCATGCGCATGCTGATGCCCGGCCAGTCCAAGGTTGTGCAGCCCTACCGCGACCCGACGCCGATCTTCGCGCGCCACGGGGTCGAGCAGCAGCTCGACGCGATGTTCTCGACCCACGTCACCCTGAAGTCCGGCGGCTACCTCGTCATCAACCCGACGGAGGCCCTCGTCTCCATCGACGTGAACTCGGGCCGCTCGACCCGCGAGCACGACATCGAGGACACGGCGCTCCGCACCAACCTGGAGGCGGCCGAGGAGGTCGCCCGCCAGCTGCGCCTGCGCGATCTCGCCGGCCTCGTCGTCATCGACTTCATCGACATGGAGGAGAAGCGCAACAACCGCGCGGTCGAGAAGAAGCTCAACGAGTGCCTGAAGAACGACCGCGCCCGCATCCAGGTCGGCCGCATCTCGCCCTTCGGCCTGCTCGAGATGAGCCGTCAGCGCATCCGCACCGGCATGCTCGAGAGCTCGTCGCTCCCCTGCGTTCATTGCGGCGGCTCCGGCTTCGTGCGCGCCACGGCGTCGGTGGCCCTGCAGATCCTGCGCGCCATCGAGGAATCGCTCCTCAAGAGTGCCACGCACAACCTCGTGCTGCGCACCCGCACGGAAGCCGCGCTCTACATCCTCAACCAGAAGCGCGGCCACCTGCACGAGCTGGAGGTGCGCTTCGGCGTGACCGTGACCATCGCGGCCGACGAGCGCCTCGCCACCACGGCGGCGTTCCAGCTCGACCGCGGCGAGCCGGCCGTACGCGCCGAGGGCGCCATCACGGGCGTCCGCGCCATCGCCATCAACCCGGCGATGGAGACGGAGGACGACGAGGAGTTCGAGGACGAAGTGGTCGAGACCGCCGAGGCCGAAGCGGAAACCGAATCTCAGGCGTCCGACACCGAGGAGGCCCGCGAGGGAACCAACGAAGGCGGCGAAGGCCGCGGCGGCCGTCGCCGGCGTCGGCGCCGTCGTGGTGGACGTCAGGATAGCGGCGCTCAGGTGGGCGGCGAGGACGAAGGCCGGTCGGAGTCCGAAGAAGACGAGTCCGATGAGGCCGGATCGACGCTCCAGGCCGAGGAGACGGGCTCCGAGGTCAACGGCTCGACCGAGATCGTCACCACGGGCGAGGATGACGGCTCCGGCCGTCGCCGTCGCCGGGGCCGTCGCGGTGGCCGGGGGCGCGATCGGGACAGCCGTTCGCGCGACACTGCAAGCGAGTCGACGGACACGGACGCCGAGGCCTCGGAGTCCGAGACCGTGGCCGATGCCCCCACGGCCTTCGCGGGCGGCGAGGAGCCGGTGAGCGCGGAAGCCGTCATCGCGGCGACGCAGGCGAGCGCCGACCCCGTCAGCCAGGATCTGCCGGTTGGACAGGATCTGCCTGTCGCCGAGGATCTGCCCGTCGCCTCGGCGCCCGAGCCGGCCGCAGCGCAGGTCGACGAGCAGGCTTCCCGGGCGCCAGCGTCCGCCGAGGTCGAGCCGAGCGCGGAGCCTGCGGTTGCGGCTCCCACGCCCGAGCCCGTCGCCGTGGTCCTGACGCCGTTCGATCCCGACCGGCCCAAGCGCGCCGGCTGGTGGTCCCGCACCAAGGCCGCCCTCTCGGGCGAGTGAGGCGCAGCCCGATCGGGTTTGAGAAACGAAGAAAGGCCGGATCGGGGCAACCCGATCCGGCCTTTCGCGTGTTGAGCCAGCTTGAAGTGTTCGGCCTACTTGGCGCCGAGAAGCTCAACATCGAAGATCAGGGTGGCGTTGGGCGGGATCAGGCCACCGGCACCGCGTGCGCCATAACCCTGGTCGGACGGGATGATGAGGGTGCGCTTGCCGCCGGTCTTCATGGTGGCCACGCCCGTATCCCAGCCGGCGATGACCTGACCGGCGCCGAGCGTGAAGGTGAAGGGCGTGCCGCGATCCCGCGAGGAATCGAATTTCTTGCCCGGCTTGCCGTTGTCGTCGAGCCAGCCCGTGTAGTGGACGCTGACCTTCTGGCCGGCCTTCGGCTCGGGTCCGGTGCCGACGACCTCGTCGCGGTACTGGAGCCCGGAGGGCAGGGTCACGGTCTCGGCGGCGGAAGACGCTGTGGTCATGGCGAGGAACAAGGCTCCGGTGAGGGCGAGGGTCGGGCGAAACATACGGCGCTTCCTGTCTGGCGAACCGATGTGGGCCAGTCGCGAGGCACGATGTGGGGCGTCAGCCCCTGCCCATCAACCTCTGAGCCAACGCGCTCTCGGCGAGACGTCGCTTCGCTTGCGCCCGGGCGGCGTGCTCGAACCGGGCGAGACGAACCCGCCGCTCGACGGACACGAGCCCGCGCACGCCCTCGGGGGCAGCGATGATCTCCGCGACGGTCTCGCGATCCGGGTAGAGGCTTTCCAGAGCCGAGCCAGCGAGGGTCGCGGAGTCCAGGCGCTCGGCGAAGCCGGTCTCGTGAAGCGCGCGCACGATCTCGGCTTCGAGCACGAGGCCCGGCGCCCCGGCCCGCTCGGCTTCGTCGTAGGTGGTCTTCAGCAGGCAGGCGGTCCCGCCGGCAACGAGCGCGAGGCTGATGGCGAGGGGGCGCCCGTCGCGCATGAGGAGATCCGCCCGCGCGCCGACAGGCCCGCCCGCATCGGAAAAGAGCGCCCGCGCGAAGGCGGCATGCGAGGTGCGGCATGCCAAGGCGCTTCCGGCGGCGCCCTTCCATCCGGCCTGTTCCAGGGCCAGGAAAGCCGCTACGGCCGCGCGCAGGGGTTCACCTGCGGTGGCGGTCTCGAGGGTCAGGGCACCCCCCTCCGACAGCCTGCGCCGGCGCCGGCGCAGATCCTTGAGACGCGCCCGGTTGGGATGGTCGGCCTCGAAGGCAGCGAGAGTGGCGCGCCGATCGAGCACCGGCCGCCGGAAGGCGTCGACCTCGCCGAGCGCCCAGCCCGCCGCGTTCAAGGCGGCGGAGAGTGCCCGTCCGAGGTGGGTTCCGGTGGCGAGCAGCGGCCAGCGCCAGGGCCGCCCGCCGGATGCGGCGCGCAGGCCCGCCACGAGGGAAGCGAGGGTCGCCGACAGCTCCGGTCCGTCGGCGACGAGGGGCAGGGTCGCGGTGACGAACGGCGACAGGAACGGACGGGCGACGGGACGGCCGAGGCCGCACAGGTCGTAGGTGAGCCGGAACGGCAGAACGGCGTCGAGGCGGTCGCCGGACCGCACCGTGACGATCCGCAGATCGTCCGACACGAGGCCGGCACCGCGGTGCGCCTCCAGAACGTGGCGGCTGTAATGCGGGTGCGGATCGATGGCCCGCGCGAAGAGGCCGTCCCAGGCGGCCCCGTGCCGGGAGAGGTCGGTGAGAGCGACGACGGCGAAGGTCGGATCGGGTCCGGATATCCGGCGGGTCGGAGCGATCATCGGTCTCGTATCCGAAAGGAGCCGAGCCGGACCGGCGTGGCGAGGCCGTGGATCGCGTGGGCGGCGATCGCCATGGCGAGGCCCCGCACGGTGGTGGCGACCGCCATGGCGATCGCGGCGCCGATGACGCCGTAGGGCGGCACCAGCACCCAGCACAAACCGGCGGCGAGACAGAGCATCGCCAGGGTGACGGCCGCGCAGACGCCCTCGCCGCCCAGCATGGTCAGAAGGTCCTCGCCCGGCCCGAAGACGCTCGCGGCGACGCTGCCCGCCACTAGAATCGCGAGGATCGGCAGGCTGTCGCGGAATTCGGGGCCGAACAGACCGAGGAGCAGGGGCGCGGCCGCCAGCACGCCGGCCCCGACGAGAAGCGTCGCCGCCAGGGTCAGGGCGCCCTGCATCCGCACCAGGGCGGCGAGGCCGCCCCGGTCCCCGGCCGCATGGGCGGCGGTGAAGCGCTGCGCCGTGGCGGCGGAGGCGGCGAAATGCACGAAGGCGACGAATTGCTGGATGCGGGTGGCTGCAAAGTACAGGCCCACGGTGGCGGGCGGCATCAGGGCGCTGAGGATCACCACGTCAACGACGTTGAACCCGGCGCTGGCGAGATCCGTCAGGGCGATGGGCAGGCAGGCACGCAGCCAGGGGCGCCAGCGATAGGCGCGCGGCCCGGGCGGATGGACGGCACGCAGGCGGCGGATGAGACAGATAGCCTGGAGGGACGCCGCGAGCGCCGTGGCCAGGAGGGTGCAGGCGACGGCGACCCAGGCCTCGGCCGGAGCGCCGGACCACACCGCCCCCACCATCGCCGCCATGATGAGCCCCTGGCGCAGGAGGTAGGGCGGCGCGATGGCGAGCACCGCCCAATTCTGACTGCGGGCGACGCCCTCGCAGAAATCCTGCAGGGCGAACAGGGGGAGGATGGCGGCGGCGAGCAGGATCGGCGCACCGTAGGGGCCGGCGAGCAGCGTTCCCTCCGCCCGGAGGACGAGGAGCCCGGCGCCCGCCAGCAGGCCGGCGGCCAGCAGCGTGACCACGGCGCCGCCGAAGAGGAAGCCCCGCACCGCGTCGTCGCGGCCCACGGCTTGGTCCGCCGGCAGAAAGCGGCAAGCCCCCTGCGACAGGCCGAGGGTCGCCGAATGGCCGAGGATGCCGATCCAGACCCAGACGGCCGCGAAGATGCCGTACTCGGTGCCGCCCATGAGGCGGGCCATGAGAACCTGCGCGACGTAGGCGAAGCCGGCCGAAGCGATACGGATGGCAAACACGTCGAGTGCGGCCCGGGCCGGCCCGGAGCGGGCTCCGCGCAGACGCGCCGCGAGGGTGCCCCAAATCGATGCGCCGATGCGATCCGTCGCCATGCCCATTCGTGCGTCCCCGGCCCGACGATCGGGTCTAGCGCACCGGCCTTGCGAGGGGGTTAAGTGCGACGACCCGGAATCGGCGCGTCGGCTAGAGTTGCGCCCGACCACGTTGGGTCGGGACGTATCGCGAAACCTTTATTTTGCCGCGCTCTTTCCCCAGAACCAGCATTCACTTCGGCGGAGAGCGCTCTCGGCATCAATCGCCGGGGGCGACGAGGACGGACGGCGGTGGGGACGCCGCCTTGATCGCCGCATCGCGCGGCGGGACGATCACGGCCGTGGGCGTCTTCGTGGTTCCGGTGACGACGGTATCGGCCTGGAGAAGCGACAGGGTGATGGCACGAGTGACGTGTTCGGCCATGCAGCGCAGGCCGAGGTCGTTGAGGCGGAACTGGGAACCGAGCAGGTGCCCCTCCCCCTTCTGGCCCTGGCCCGACAGGTAGCGCATCGCCTCGTAGCGCTGCACCAGGGGCACGCCCTCGCGGACGGCCACCTCCTGAACCTTGCGCACTAGGCTGTTGTAATACTCGTCCGCCGCGAGGCTCGCCGTATAGACCGGGGTGACCAGCACCACGTCGATCTCGTGGCCTTTGATCCACTGCACGGTCTCGTCGAGGGCGTTGGCGAAATCCTCCGCGTCCACCCGCGCGAGGGCGTCGTGGGTGCCGACCTGCCAGATCACGAGGTCGGGCTCGATCTCGGCCACCATGTTGCGCAAGCGCTCGGCGGCGCCGGACGCGATCTCGCCCTGCATGCCCCGGCTCTCCACCACCACGTCGACATCGGGCAGGGAGCGCTCCAGGGCGGTCTCCAGCTTCACCGGGTAAGTCGCCGACGCGCCGGGGCCGGCCGACGACGAGCCCACGGTGAGCACCCGCACCGGCCGCTTCTCCGTCAAGGCGAGCTTCACCGCGCCGAGACGCGCCAGGGTGTACAGCTTCGAGCCGGGCACCCGGCATTCCGGCGACAGGGTGACGTCGAGGGCCTCAGCGCCGTCCGGCCCCGGCGCGGTCATCACCATGGTCTTCGGCGGCGAGACCACGGTGGCCGGGCCCGCGGTGGGCGCGGGCGCCGACGGCTCGGCGCGGACGGGGCGGCAGGTTGCGGCAAGTGTCAGGCCGACGGCGAGCGTCAGGCTGGCGGCGAGGAGGGCCGCGGCTTGCGGGAGCGCCATTCGACGAACCATGCGGTGAAACCCAGTGCGATCAGGCCCGATCCTACGACGGAAACGTCAACGAAGACACCGCCACCCGTCCAGAAGCGGACGAGTTGCGCGGCCAGACTCAGGAGCGATCCGATGGAGAACACGGCGAGGGAGTTGCGGCCGAGGCCGGCGAGGTAGCCCGCCACCGGGCCGAGGCGTGGTGCCAGCACGGCGTAGAGGGTCTGGAACGCGAGCAGCATCCCGAGGAAGTGGATCAGCCGGGCGGGGGTCAGGTAGGTCTTGTCGAAGGTGAAGAGCAGGCGCGGCTCCGGCACCAGCAGGGGATCGGGCCGGATCTCGAGGACCGACAGGACGATGCCCGTCAGCACGATGGCGATGCCGAGGGGCACGAGACGGACGGACCAGGTCCGCAGCCACGGGGAGCGCCGGTTCCAGTCCTCGGCGACGAACCCGAGGACGAGGAGAAGCTGCCAGCACAGGGGATCGAAGAACCAGTCGCCCTCCCCCGGCCAGGACGGCAGATTCAAGTCGAACACCAGGCTCGCGAAGTAGAGCCCGAACGACAGGGCCAGCGCGGCGACGCGGCTGACACGGGCCAGCAGCACGAAGATCGGCGCGATGCCGAGGAGCACCACGTAGAGCGGCAGGATGTTGAAGAAGCCGAGCTGATGGGTCAGCAGCGCGAAGCCGACCATGGTTTGGATCGGATCGGCGAAGAACCCGCCGGCATTGTGCCATTCGAGGAGAAGCGGATTGTCGAGAACCAGGGCGGTGCCGGCGATCATCGCCAGGGCGAGGGCCATGGTGGTGATCTGCGCCCGATAGACCTCGATGGTCCGCGACAGGAGTCGCAGCACGGATTTCAGGCGCGGTTCGGGGCGTCCGTCCCGTCCCCGCGTGGCGATGCCGATGGACCAGCCGGCGAGGAACACGAACAGCTCGGCCGCGTCCGAGATGCCGTACTGCGAATAGGTATAGCGCTCGAAGGTGTTGCCGGGGATATGGTTGACGAAGATCGTGACGAGGGCGAGCCCGCGCCAGAAATCGATCGCGTTCGGTTCGCGCATCGGACAGTCCGGGTTCCGTCGGCTCGAAAGGGCTTCGCGGGCGTGACCGACCCGGACGGACCGCTCCATGCGGTCAAGGCCGGTGGTGATACGGTGCCGGGGGCCTTCTGCAAAGGCTTGACTGATCCGCAAGAATGCTGCGGTGAAGCGTCGGCGGTCCGGTCGGGACGCGGTGAAGCTCTATGCCACGCAGGCCCGGTTGGAACCCCGCCCGCTCCCACCCGTTCAACGGCGCTGGGAACGAGAGAATGGCGTATCTTTTGCCCGTCGGTCGAAGACGCTTCGCCGGCTCGGCCCTAGGGTGCCCAAGGCCTTGATGACAAGGCCCCGATGAACAGAGTCGCCGAATGACCACCCCCGCCACCGCCGACGCCATGCCGATCCCCACGGGGGTACCGGGGCTCGATCACATTCTCAACGGCGGCTATGCGGCCCAGCGGGCCCACCTCATCGAAGGGCGCCCGGGCAGCGGCAAGACCACCCTCGGCCTGCAGTTCCTCATGGACGGCGTGAAGCTCGGTGAGCGTGCGCTCTACATCACCCTCTCGGAGAGCCGGCGCGAACTCCTGTCGGTGGCCGAACGCCACGGCTGGAGCCTCGACGGCATCGACATCTACGAGCTCGTCCCACCCGAACTCAGCCTCGACGCGAAGCTGCAGCAGAGTCTCGTTCATTCCTCCGACCTCGAACTCGGCGAGACCGTGCGGATGGCCCTGGCGGAGATCGAGCGGGTCAATCCGTCCAGGGTGGTGTTCGACAGCCTGTCGGAAATCCGCCTGCTCTCCCAGGGGTCCCTGCGCTACCGGCGCCAGGTGCTGGCGCTCAAGAGCTACTTCCTTCTCAACAACGCCACCGTGCTGATGCTCGACGACCTCAGCGCGGAGGAGAACGACCTCAATCTCCACTCCATCAGCCATGCGGTGATCCGCCTGGAGCAGGTGACGCCGGATTACGGCGCCGGGCGCCGTCGCCTGCATGTCATCAAGATGCGCGGCACGAAGTATCACGGCGGTTATCACGACTTCACCATCCGGAAGGGTGGCCTGCGCGCCTACCCCCGCCTCGTGGCCGCCGGGCATCACACGACCTTTCCGGAGGAGACCGTCTCCAGCGACGTGCCCGAACTCGACCGGGCGCTCGGTGGCGGCCTCGACCGGGGCACCACGACCCTGGTGATCGGCCCCTCGGGCGCCGGCAAATCGACCCTCGCGCTCAGCTATCTCGCCGCCGCCCTCCGACGGAAGGAGCGTGCGCTCATCCTGTCCTTCGACGAGACCATCGGCATCCTCCTGCGGCGTGCCGCCGGTGTCGGCATGGATCTCAGCGGTTTCGTCGCGGAGGGGCTCCTGCGCATCGAGCAGATCGATCCGGCCGATGTTTCGCCGGGTGATTTCGCCGGACGTATCCGCGACGCCGTCGAGAACGATGGCAGCCGGATCGTCGTCATCGACAGTCTCACCGGCTACATGAGCGCGATGACGGGCCAGCCCGCCCTCGTTCTTCAGATGCACGAGCTCGTGACCTACCTGAACCAGCAGGGCGTGGTGACCATCCTGATCCTCGCCCAACACGGCATGGTCGGGCGGATGGATTCACCCGTCGACCTCACCTACGTCAGCGACGCGGTGGTGATGCTGCGGTTCTTCGAGGCGTCGGGCCGGGTACGCCGTGCGCTCTCGGTGCTGAAGAAGCGCACGGGCATGCACGAGGACACGATCCGGGAATTCCGGATCGACACCCAGGGCCTGCGCGTGGGCGAAGCACTGACGGGCTTCCGCGGCGTTCTCACCGGCGTGCCGACCTACGAGGGCGACCGCCGCGATCTCCTCGACGACCGGGAAACGGGCAAGCCGACTCGCACCTCCGAGACCCAGGCCGGCGCCAGCCATGCCAAGCCGTGACGCCAACGTCCTGATCCTGGCGCCCGTCGGTCGGGACGGAGCCGTAGCCGCCGCGATCCTACGCCAGGTCGGGATTCCATCGCGGATCGAGACCAGCCTCGAGGATCTCGTCGCCGGTCTCGACGGCGCGGCCTGCGCGGTGGTCACCGAGGAAGCGCTTCTCAAGTCCGATCGCCGGGACATCGCCGGTTGGGTCGAGCGCCAGCCGCCCTGGTCGGACTTCCCCTTCGTGCTCCTGAATCACCGCGGGGCGACGCCCGACGAACGGCTGACCAGCCTCCTCGGCAACGTCACCGTCCTCGAGCGCCCGTTCCACCCCGCCGTCTTGGCCAGCGCCGTGCGCTCGGCGCTGCGCGCGCGGCGTCGGCAATGGGAAGTCGAGGCGCATCTCTTAGAACGTCAGAAGACCCACGAGCGTCAGGCGCTCCTGATTCGCGAACTGCATCACCGCGTGAAGAACACCCTTGCGACGGTGCAGGGCCTGCTCGGGGCGACGGCGCGCAGCACGAAGACCATCGAGGCGTTCTACAGCTCGTTCTCGGACCGCATCGTCTCCCTCGGCAAGACCCACACCCTGCTGACGGAGGATTACTGGCAGACGGCGCCCCTGCACGAGCTGCTGCAGAACGAACTCGGCCATTACAACGCGGCGGATGGCGGACGCATCGCCCTCGACGGACCGGCCATCGAGCTCGCCGCCGACCTCGCGGTTCCGGCCGGGATGGCGTTCCACGAGTTGACCACCAACGCGGCGAAGCACGGCGCCCTGTCGCAGCCGG
Organism: Methylobacterium sp. Leaf112; assembly: GCF_001423295.1. GTDB lineage: Bacteria > Pseudomonadota > Alphaproteobacteria > Rhizobiales > Beijerinckiaceae > Methylobacterium. Next base: position 121,460 of record NZ_LMNG01000012.1, read on the forward strand.
GCGGCCGGATCACCGTGACGTGGTCGGTGGCACAGACGGAGAGCGGCCGGACGCTCAACCTCGATTGGACGGAATCCGGCGGCCCGCCCGTTTCCGTGCCGGAGCGCAAGGGCTTCGGCTCGACCCTGCTACAGCGGGTGCTGGCCCAGCAATGCAATGCCCTCGTGGCCATCGACTACGACCCGGCGGGCCTGCGCTTCCATCTCGAAGCGCCGATGCCGGAGGAGCGGCTGGTGCCGAGCTACTGAGGCGATGCGCTACTTCACGATCCGGTCGAGGCGGTTGTTGACGAAGAAGTACAGCTCCTTGGCGCCGGGCTCCGTATAGAGCACCTGCACCTCGCGGCCCGAGCGGCCCTCTCCGACGAGGACGTCGGTGGGCGGTTTGCCCTTCAGGCGCACGAGATCGCATTCGCCGATGCCGGGTTCGATGGCGGCCGCTCCGGTGGGAACCGGACCGGAACAACTTCCGTCCCCATTCAGCACCGGCCCCGAGAAAGTCGGGGCTGGAGCGGGCCTCGGGGCGGGCGTCGCCACCGGCACCGGCTCGGGCGCCCGCGTCTCCGTGCTTGTACAGGCGGAAAGCCCCCAGCCGGCGAGGACGAGGAGCCCGAGGGGCGACAACCGATGGGCGGGGCGTGGGATCACAATTTGTCCTTCGACATGGGCTTTTGCGGCTCCACCACCGTGCCGCGTGCCTTGAGCGCCTCTTCGAACAGCGCGGCGGCGTCCTTGTGGAAGGCGGCGCGGGAATCCGGACGGGAATAGAACATGTGTCCGCCGGGGTACACGGAGAGGCTCAAGCGCCCGCCGCCGAAGGCCGGCATCTGGTCGATCAACAGCTTCGAGGCGAAGTAGGGCGTCACCAGATCGGTGAAGCCGTGGGCGACCAGCACCCGCAAGTTGCCGTCGAGGGCGAGGGCGCCGCGCAGGGCACCGAGGGCTTCGGGCGCCATGCGTCCACTTCCCCAGGTCCAACTCCGGTTGACCGCGCCGTTGAGGAGTTCGTAGCGCAGATCCGGCACCTTCCAGTTCAAGCGCTCCGCGTAGAGGGCGATCATCGCGCTGGTGAGCGGTGCCTGGATGGCGGTGAGCAGCGGGTCCTCGAAGCCCGAGGACAGGGCCGACGGGTCCGGGTCCCAGCCTGTGACGCCGGTGTCGTAGGCGCTGGCGACACGTCCGGTGTCGCGACCGATCTCGCGCTGGACACCGCTCGACGAGAGCCGCCCGGCCTGACGCCGCACGAAGGCCGGATCGAGCCCGGCCAGGGCCCCGACCCGGTCGCCGAGGCGTGCGACGGCGGCCGCATCCGACGGTCCTTTCAGAAGGTCGGCGAGGTAGGGGCCGGTGGCGTAGGCCTCGGCCTCGGCCAGGGTCGCGCGGGTCGGCGTCCCGCCCGCCCGCTCGATGGCGGCGGCGGCGAAGGACGGCAGCTTCAGCATATGCCCCCACGGCGTGGTGCGGGGGGTCTGGAGCCAGGCGAAATCGAGGACGGGTGAAAGCAGGACGAGGCCGGACAGGCCGACGCCGATCTCCTCCTGGAGCTTGGCCGCGATGAGCGGCCCCCGGAACCCGCCATAGCTCTCGCCGACGAAGAACTTCGGCGCGGCCATGCGTTCGTTGGTGCGCAGCCAGCGGGCGATGGCCGAGGACAGGATCGAGGCATCGGCGTCGACGCTCCAGTACTTCTTGCCGTCGCCGTCCGCCGCGCGGCTGTACCCGGTACCGACGGGATCGATGAAGACGAGGTCGGTGAAGTCGAGCCAAGTGCCGTCGTTGGGCACCAGGCCGATGTGCGCCGACGGGCTGATGCTCGCGCCCTCGACGGGCAGGCGCCAGGGCCCGATGGCCCCGATGTTGAGGTAGGCCGAGGCCGCCCCCGGGCCGCCGTTGAGGGCGAAGGTGACGGGGCGCTGAGCGCCCGCCCTGCCCGGCATCGAGTAGGCGATGAAGGCGATCTCGGCCTGGAGCTTACCGGCCTCGTCCACCAGGGGAAGACTGCCGGCCCGGGCCGTGAACGCCAGCGTGCGCCCGTCCGGCAGGGCGACGCTGTGCTCGGTGACCGCGTCGGCCGGGAGCTTGCGCCCCTCCGGCCCCCGCGCCTCGGGGGGCTTTCGGGTTTCCTGAGTCGGTCGGTCGCCGTGGGGCGAGGGCTGGGCAGCGAGGGGATTTGTCAGGAGCAGCACGGCCGCGAAGCCGAGGGCGAAGCGTTGCATGGTCTGTCCTCGGGAAGCGCGCATCAGGCTTTCTTCTGCCAGCGGCCGTCTTCGTCCTGCTGCCAGTAGGCGATGGCGTGGCCGGCGGCCTTGGCCTCCTTCCACTGCTCGCGGGCGCGCAGGAGCGCGTCCTGGTCGGTGCCGTCGAACAGCACGCAGATACGGGCGTAATCGTCGGCATCCTCCGGCAAGGCTGCCCCCTCGACGAGGAAGCGGATGGCAGCACCGTTGGGGTTGGCGCCCTTCAGGGTCAGCACGACGGGATGGCCCGCATGATCCGGGTCGCGGTCGGTGCCATGGGGCAGGAAGCTGTCGTCGGTGTAGGTCCAGAGGCCGTCGTCGAGGGCCTGGAGCCGCTCTTCCGTCGCGACCTGGATCGCCGCGCGCCATTGCCGCTCCAAGGAGCGCTCGACGAGGCTCGGCAGCACCCGCTCCAGGGGCTGGTGCTGCAGGTGGTAGAACAGGATCTCGGTCACGCCCCCTCCTGGCCCGGTCGCGACGACACGGGGCGCGAGCGACCCGAGTCCTGTCGGCACCAGAGTTAGGCATGCCGGGGAGGATAAGGAAGCGCTCATGCGCCGCGCGGAAACGTTTCCCGGCGCGGCGCGTCGTCCCGGCTCAGACCAGCCGGCTCTGCACGATGGCGGCGCCGACGAAGCTCTGGAACAGCGGATGCGGCTCGAACGGTCGGGATTTCAGCTCCGGGTGGAACTGCACGCCGATGAACCACGGGTGGCCGACATGCTCCACGGTCTCCGGCAGCAGCCCGTCGGGCGACAGGCCGGAGAAGCGCAGACCCCGGGCCTCCAGGCGCTCGCGATAGGCCATGTTGACCTCGTAGCGATGGCGGTGACGCTCGGAGATGGCCGTGGTGCCGTAGATCTCGGCGATCTTCGTGTCGGCGTGGAGCGTCGCGTCGTAGGCGCCGAGCCGCATGGTGCCGCCGAGGTCGCCAGCGGCCGCGCGCTGCTCCAGTTCGTTGCCGCGCAGCCATTCCGTGAGGAGGCCGACCACGGGCTCCGTGGTCTCGCCGAACTCCGTCGAGTTCGCATCCGGCACGTCGGCCAGCGACCGAGCCGCCTCGATCACCGCCATCTGCATGCCGAAGCAGATGCCGAAATACGGAATCTTCCGCTCCCGGGCGTAACGTGCCGCCCGGATCTTGCCCTCCGCGCCGCGCTGGCCGAAGCCGCCGGGTACGAGGATGCCGTTGATGCCTTCGAGGAACGGCGCGGGGTCCTCGCGCTCGAACACCTCGGCCTCGATCCATTCGAGGTTGACCTTCACCCGGTGGGCGATGCCGCCATGGGTCAGGGCCTCGGTGAGCGACTTGTAGGCGTCCTTGAGGCCCGTGTACTTGCCCACGATGGCGATGGAGACCTCGCCCTCGGGGTTGCGCACGCGCTCGGAGATGGTCTGCCACTTGGTCAGGTCCGGCTCGCCCTTCGGTGTGATCCCGAAATGCGCCAGCACCTCGCGGTCGAGTCCGGCTTCGCGGTAGGACAGCGGCACGTCGTAGATGGAGGCGACGTCGCGCGCCTCGATGACGGCGGTCTCGCGCACGTTGCAGAACAGGGCGAGCTTGCGGCGCTCGTCCACGGGAATCGGCCGGTCGCAGCGGCACAGCAGCAAGTCGGGCTGGATGCCGATGGAGCGCAGCTCCTTCACCGAGTGCTGGGTCGGCTTGGTCTTCAACTCGCCGGCGGACGGGATGTAGGGCAGCAGGGTGAGGTGGACGAAGGCCGTGGCGCCGCGCGGCAGTTCCTGGCCGAGCTGGCGGATCGCCTCGAAGAACGGCAGGCCCTCGATGTCGCCCACCGTGCCGCCGATCTCGACGAGGACGAAGTCGAACGCCTCGTTGCCCTCGAGCACGAACGCCTTGATGGCGTTGGTGACATGCGGAATCACCTGGATGGTGGCGCCGAGATAGTCGCCGCGCCGCTCCTTGGTGATGATGTCGAGGTAGATCCGGCCGGTGGTGATGTTGTCGGCCCGCGTCGCCGGCAGACCGGTGAAGCGCTCGTAATGGCCGAGATCGAGGTCGGTCTCGGCGCCGTCGTCGGTGACGAACACCTCGCCGTGCTGCGTCGGGCTCATGGTGCCCGGATCGACGTTGAGGTAGGGGTCGAGCTTGCGCAGGCGGACCGTATGGCCGCGCGCCTGGAGCAGAGCCGCGAGGGCGGCCGATGCGAGACCCTTGCCGAGCGAGGAGACCACGCCGCCGGTGATGAAAACGTACCGCGTCATGGGCCTCGGTTCATAAACAAGGGTGGACGATTCGCCAAACCACAATAACGCTTATCCCCCGCGCAAGCCGGGCATGCACGGAATGTCGTCCGTTCGGGGGGCGTCGGTTCGGGTTTCCAGCCCGGATGGGCCGGTGCCGACCCGGCAGCGAAACGTCGGGCGGGCGTGGAAAGCGGCGGGTATCCGTCGACTGCGATCAGCGCGACTGCGGCGCCTCGGGGGCGACAGGCGCTGTCGGCGCGACCGGCGCAGGGGCGGCGCTCGGAGCCGGCGCGGCGGCGCCCGGAGCCGCCGGCGGCGTGCCGCCCTGCTGCTGCCGCAGGGTATCGAGGAGATTTCCGGCATTCGGCTGGCCGGCGGGCGTCGTGGTGCCGGCGCCGTCGAGGATCGAGCGTGGGGCGGCGCTGCGATGCGACAGCACGCCGAGGGTCATGCTCGTGGCAAAGAACAGCGCCGCCAGGATCGCCGTGGCCCGGGTCAGGGCATTGGCCTGTCCGCGCCCGGTCATGAAGCCCGAGACGCCACCGCCGCTACTGCCGCCGCCGAGCCCGAGGCCGCCCTCCGAGCGCTGGAGCAGCACCACGGCGATGAGGCCGAGCACGACGATGAGGTGGATCGAGATGAGGACGGTCTGCATCGGTTATCCAGGGGCGGCACCGCCGGGGGCGCACGCGGGAGGGATCGGGCGCGACGCACGCACCCCGCGCCGGCCGGTGATTTGAGCCGGCTGTTACACCAACCCGCGCCGGAACGCCAATGGGCCGCCGGGTCAGCGGGCGTAAGCGCCGACGATCCCCAGGAAGTCGTTCGCCACCAGGCTCGCACCGCCGACGAGTGCGCCGTCGACGTTCTCGACCGCCATGAGTTCGCGGGCGTTTCCGGGTTTGACCGAGCCACCGTATAGGATGCGGACCTTCGCGGCCTCCGGGCCGATGAGCTGTCCGAGCATCTCGCGCAGGGACGCGTGCACCTCGGCGATGTCGGACGGCGTCGGGGTCAGGCCGGTGCCGATGGCCCAGACCGGCTCGTAGGCGATGACCGTGTCGGCGCCCGTAGCGCCCTTCGGCACGCCGATGGCGAGCTGCGCCCGCACGATGTCGAGGGTGCGGCCCTCCTCGCGCTCGTCCTGGGTCTCGCCGACGCAGATGATGCCGCACAGGCCGGCGCGGCGCGCGCCCAAAGCCTTGGCGTGGACGCCGTCGTCGGTCTCGTGGTGATAGGCCCGGCGCTCGGAATGGCCGACGATGACGTAGGAGGCGCCGAGATCGGCGAGCATTTCGGCCGAGATGCTGCCCGTGAAGGCGCCGCTCGCCTTGGCGTGGAGATTCTGGCCGCCGATGGCGATGGGCGAACCGTAGACCGCCGCGACGCAGGAGGAGATCAGGGTCGAGGGTGGACAGATCAGGACGTCGACCTCGCAGAGCAGATCCGGACTCAGACCGTTGCGAACGGCCTCGACCACGGCGACGGAGCCGCGCAGGCCGTTCATCTTCCAGTTGCCCGCGACCAGTGGCCTGCGCCCCGCCTTCGTCATGGAATCTCCGCTCCGCGTCTCGACCCGTCCAGCTTCGCGCCGGCCCTACCAGATCAGCCGGGCCAGGCGCAAACCGGCGGAGCGCCGGAGCGGCGGTCTTTGCGCGGCGGTCTTTGCGATGGGGCGCGGATGGTCTATCGCGGGCGACCTTACAGAACGGGGCCGGTCTCGCCGCGCCCCGTTCCCGAAGACAAGAACCCGGACGCTTCGATGCTGACGAACATGCGCAAGGCGAGCCAGCACTGGCTCGGTAAGATCATCCTCTCCGTGGTGTTCGTCTTCCTCATCGCCGGTGTGGCGATCTTCGGCGTCGAGGAGTTCTTCCGTGCCGGCTCCACCAGCACCGTCGCGACCGTGGGCAAGACGCCGATCTCGGCCGAGGCCGTGCGCACGGCCTACCAGAACCAGCTTCAGCGCTACCAGAGCCAGACCCGCCGCACCCTGACGCCGGATCAGGCCCGGGCGCTCGGCCTCGACCGTCAGGTGCTGGCCCAGCTGGTGAGCGAGGCCTCCCTCGATCAGCAGACGGCGTCCCTCGGCCTCAGCATCCCCGATGCCGCGGTCCTGCGCGCCATCCGCGAGGAGAAGAGTTTCCAGGGCGCAGACGGCAAGTTCGATCCGTCGCTGTTCTTCCAGACCCTGCAGCGTGCCGGCCTCAACGAGGCGACCTTCGTGCGCGAGCAGCGCTCCGTCGCCGCCCGTCTCCAGCTCGCCGAGGCCGTGGCCTCCGACCTTCACGTGCCGGCGGCCCTGCGCGAGGCCGTGCACCGCTACACCACGGAGCGGCGCGCTGTGGCGCTGATGCTGCTGCCGCCCTCCCTCGTCGGCGAGATCCCGGCGCCCACGGACGACGCGATCAAGACCTTCTACGAGGAGAACAAGTTCGCGTTCCGGGCGCCCGAGACCCGCGCGGTGAACCTGCTGGTCCTCGATCCCCAGGCCATGGCGAAGCCCGAGGCGCTGAGCCCCGAGGACATCGCCAAGCGCTACGAGGCCGACCGGGCGAAGTACGGTACGCCCGAGCGCCGCACGATCCAGCAGATCGTGTTCCCCGACGAGGCGGCGGCGGAGGTGGCGCGCCGGAAGATCGAGGCCAACGTGGCGCCGTTCGAGGCCGTGGCCGCCGAGAGGGGCGCCGACGCCAAGAATCTGACGCTGGGCACCCTCACCAAGGCCGAGCTGTTCGACAAGCCCGTGGCCGACGCCGCGTTCGCGTTGCCCAAGGACGCCGTGAGCCAGCCCGTGAAGGGCCGGTTCGGCACGGTGTTGCTCCGGGTCACCGCCATCGAGCCCGAGACCCTGAAGCCGCTCGCCGACGTCCAGGCCGAGATAGCCAAGGCCATCGCGCTGGAGCGGGCGACGAGCGGGATCGAGACCGCCCACGACGCCATCGAGGATGCCCGCGCCAACACCAAGTCGCTCCCCGAGATCGCCAAGGATCGCGGTCTTCCCCTCGTGGCCGTGCCGGCCCTGAACGCGCAGGGCCTCGACGCGGAGGGCAATCCGGTGGCCGGCATCCCCGACCGCGAGACCACCGTGGCGGCCTTGTTCCGGTCAGAGATCGGTGGCGACAACGAACCCCTGCGCACGAAGTCGGGCGGCTATGTCTGGTACGACGTGACCAATATCGATCGCGCCCACGACAAGCCCCTGGACAGCGTCCGCGACGAGGTCGTGGCCCGCTGGCGCGCCGCCGAGAGCGCGCGCCTCCTCGCGGCCAAAGCCAAGGAGCTGTCCGACCGCCTCGACAAGGGCGAGACCGTCGAGGCAGTGGCGCAGGCCGCCGGCCTCAACGTCGAGACCGTGTCCGACATCGCCCGCAACCAGCCCCAGGGCGACCTCACCGCCGACGTGGTGAACCGCATCTTCGCAACCGCCGTCGGCAAGGCGGCCTCTGCGGAGGCCGGCGAGCGCCGGGCCCTGTTCAAGGTCACGGCCGCCACCATGCCGGCCTACGTCCCCGGCGCCCCGGCCGACGAGGCCATCGCCAAGCGCTTCCAGTCGACGCTCGCCGACGACGTGCTCGGCGAGTACATCGCCGAGGTGCAGAAATCGGTGGGCATCACCGTCAACCAGACGGCCTTCCGCCGCGCCGTCGGCGGCGGTGAGTATTGACCGGGCGATGACACAGGCATTGGACGACGCGGCCTTCGTGCAGGCCTACGAGGCGGGACGTCCGACCCTCCTCAACCTCACCCTGTTGGCCGACCTCGAAACCCCCGTCGCCGCGTTCCTGAAGCTGCGCGCCAGCCATTCGGGAGCGGCTTTCCTGCTCGAATCCGTCGAAGGCGGGGTCGTTCGCGGCCGCTACTCGATGATCGGGCTCGATCCCGACCTGGCTTGGCGCTGCCGCGACGGCCGACCGGAGATTGCCCGCGACCCCGGCCTGACCGACTTCGTACCGGACGCGGCGAGCCCGCTCGCGAGCTTGCGCGCCCTCATCGCCGAGAGCGCCATCGACCCCGACCCGGACGCCGACGCCCTGCCCCCCATGGCGGCGGGGCTGTTCGGCTATCTCGGCTACGACATGGTCCGCGCCATGGAAAAGCTGGGCGAGCCGAACCCCGATCCGCTGGGCGTGCCCGACGCGATCCTGGTACGCCCCCGCGTCATGGTGGTGTTCGATTCCGTGCGCGATGTGATCACCGTGGTCGGCCCCGTGCGGCCGGAGCCCGGAATCCCCGCGCGCGCCGCCTACGAGGCCGCCCTCGCCCGCCTCGAGCGGGTGGCCGATGCCCTGGAAGGCCCGCTCCCCATCGAGGCGCGCAGCGACCCGCGCGCCATGGCGGCCCCCGAGCCCGTCTCGAACACCACGCCGGACCAGTATCTCGGCATGGTGGCGCGGGCGAAGGAGTACATCGTCGCCGGCGACGTGTTCCAGGTGGTGCTGTCGCAGCGCTTCGAGGCGCCCTTCACCCTGCCGGCCATCGCGCTCTACCGCTCCCTGCGGCGCACGAACCCGGCCCCGTTCCTGTGCTACCTCGACTTCGAGGCGTTCCAGGTGGTGTGCTCGTCGCCCGAGATCCTCGTGCGGGTGCGTGACGCGCGCGTCACCATCCGGCCCATCGCCGGCACCCGGCGGCGCGGCGCCACGCCGGCCGAGGACAAGGCCCTGGCGGCCGAGCTCCTCGCCGACCCGAAGGAGCGCTCCGAGCACCTCATGCTGCTCGATCTCGGCCGCAACGACGTCGGCCGCGTCGCCAAGATCGGCTCGGTGACCGTCACCGGCTCGTTCTTCCTCGAATACTATAGCCAGGTGATGCACATCGTCTCCAACGTTGAGGGCGACCTCGATCCACGCCACGACACCCTCGACGCCCTGGCGGCGGGGTTTCCGGCCGGCACGGTCTCGGGCGCGCCCAAGGTGCGGGCCATGGAGATCATCGACGAGCTGGAGCGCGAGAAGCGCGGTCCCTACGGCGGGTGCATCGGCTATTTCGGCGCCCGCGGCGAGATGGACACCTGCATCGTACTGCGCACGGCCATCGTGAAGGACGGCCGCATGCACGTGCAGGCCGGCGCCGGCATCGTCTACGATTCCGACCCGGCCTCCGAGCAGCAGGAATGCGTCAACAAGGCCAAGGCCCTGTTCCGCGCGGCGGAGGACGCGGTGATGTATGCGAGCCAGGCGCGGCGGGGGCAGTAGGCCCCACGATTGACCGGACCGCCCTGCGCGGTCAAACCTCCGTGCATGGCCAGTGAGCGAACGATGTCCAACGTCCTCGTCATCGACAATTACGACTCGTTCACGTGGAACCTCGTCCACCTGATCGGCCCCCTGTGCGGGTGCATCGAGGTCGTGCGCAACGATCAGGTCACCCTGGCGGAGATCCGCGAACGGGGCCCCGATGCCGTGGTGCTGTCGCCGGGCCCGTGCTCGCCCAACGAGGCCGGCATCTGCCTCGAGGTGGTCAAGGACCTCTCGGCCGAGATCCCGATCTTCGGCGTCTGCCTCGGGCTCCAGGCCATCGGGCAGGCCTTCGGCGGCGACGTGGTCCGGGCGCCGGCACCCATGCACGGCAAGGTCTCGTCCATCGAGCACCGGGCGTCCGGCATTTTCCGCGGGCTCAACGGCCCGTTCGACGCGACGCGCTACCATTCCCTCGTGGTCGAGAGGACGAACTGCCCGGAGGCCCTGGCGGTGACGGCGGAAGCCGACGGACTGATCATGGGGCTGCAGCACACGCGCCTGCCGGTGCACGGGGTGCAGTTCCACCCCGAGAGCATCCTGTCGCATCACGGGTCGCAGATTCTGCGGAATTTCCTCGACATCGCGGCGGCCTGGAACGCGGCACGTGACAAGGGCCGGCCCGGCGTGCATTGAGCGATCGGTCAGCACTGATTGATCTCATTCCAGACGGCCGGTGGATTCGTTCAGGTGGATTCGTTCAAGCCGCTCCTCGCGAAAGTCGCCGCCGGCACGAGCCTCGACCGCGCCGAGGCGAGGCGCGCCTTCGACGATCTCCTGTCCGGTGAGGTGACGCCGGTCCAGGCCAGCGCCTTCCTCATCGCCCTCAAGGTACGCGGCGAGACAGCGGACGAGATCGTCGGCGCCGTCGAGGCCATGCGCGCGCGGATGCTGCCCGTCGCCGCCGTTCCGGGCGCCGTCGACGTGGTCGGCACCGGTGGGGATCATTCGGGGAGTTACAACGTCTCCACCCTCGCGGCCATCGTCACGGCGGCCTGCGGCGTGCCGGTGGCCAAGCACGGCAATCGCGCCGCCACCTCGCGCTCGGGCGCCGCCGACGTGCTTGCGGCTTTGGGCGTCCGCATCGGCCTCGATCCGGACGGCCTCGCCCGCTGCCTCGCCGAGGCCGGCCTGTGCTTCATGTTCGCCCAGACCCACCACGGCGCCATGCGTCACGTGGCGCCCGTGCGGGCCGAACTCCCCACCCGCACGATCTTCAACCTCCTCGGGCCGCTCGCCAACCCGGCCGGGGTCAAGTTCCAGCTCTTCGGCGTCTCGTCCCCCGCCTGGGCCGAGCCCCTGACCCGGGTGCTCTCCGAGCTCGGTAGCGAGCGGGTCTGGACCGTGCACGGCTCCGACGGCCTCGACGAGATCACCGTCACGGGCCCCACGGCCGTGGTCGCCCTGGACGGGGGCCACATCACCCACGCGACCCTCGACCCGCGCGAAGTCGGCTTGAGCCTCCACACCCTCGACGCCCTGCGCGGCGGCGACCCGGAGCACAACGCCGCCGCCCTGCACGGGGTGCTGGAAGGCGCCAGCAACGCCTACCGCGACATCGGCGTGATCAATGCCGGCGCCGCCCTGGTGGTGGCGGGTACCGCCGCGACCCTCCGCGAGGGCGTCGTGCGGGCGCAAGACGCCCTCGATTCCGGAGCGGCCCGCGCGACGCTGGCCGCCCTCGTCCACGTCTCGAACGCCTGAAGGCGGCCCCCATGTCCGATCCCGCGACGCCCGATCCCGCGACCGACGAGACGGCCTCCCCCGGGCGCCGCGACGTGCTCGCCCGCATCGAGGCCTACAAGCGCCGCGAGATCGCCGAGGCGAAGCTGCGGGTGCCGCAGACCAAGCTCGAGAAGCGCGTCGCCGGCATGGAGCCGACGCGCGGTTTCGCCGCCGCCATCGCGGCGCACATCGCGCAAGGGCGGCCGGCCCTCATCGCCGAGGTGAAGAAAGCCTCGCCGTCGAAGGGCCTGATCCGAGCCGATTTCGACCCCGCCGCCATCGCGAACGCCTACGAGACGGGCGGCGCCACCTGCCTCTCGGTGCTCACCGACACGCCTTCGTTCCAGGGCAAGCCGGAGTACCTCACCCAGGCGCGCGACGCCTGCGCCCTGCCGGTCCTGCGCAAGGACTTCCTGTTCGAGCCCTATCAGGTGTTCGAGGCGCGGGCCTGGGGTGCCGACTGCATCCTCGCCATCATGGCGTGCCTCGACGACGACGAGGCGCAGGCCCTCGTTGAAACTGCGCACGATCTCGGCATGGACGTGCTGGTGGAGGTCCACGACGACGCCGAACTCGCCCGCGCCATTCCGCTGGGCACGCGGCTCATCGGCATCAACAACCGCAACCTCAAGACCTTCGAGGTCTCGTTCGAGACGGCGATCCGCCTCGGCCACGGCGTGCCGGAAGACCGCATCGCGGTGGCCGAGAGCGGCATCTCGAATCACGCCGACGTGGTGCGGCTCGGGGAGAACGGCCTGCGTACAATCCTCGTCGGCGAGAGCCTGATGCGGCAGGACAACGTGGCGGAAGCGACCCGGCACCTGCTGTTCGGGGACAAATGAGGACGGACCGTTGGCCGAACTGACCCATCTCGACGCGGCGGGCGCGGCCAACATGGTCGACGTTTCCGACAAGGCCTCCACCACCCGCACGGCGCGGGCCGTCGGCACCGTGGTGATGCTGCCCGAGACCCTGGCACTCATCCGCGAGGGCGACGCCAAGAAGGGCGACGTCATCGGCACGGCGCGGCTCGCCGGCATCATGGCGTCCAAGCGCACCCACGAGCTCATCCCCCTGTGCCACCCGCTCCTGATCTCGAAGGTGCGGGTCGACTGCACCATCGACGAATCCCTGCCGGGCCTGCGGGTCGCCGCCGAGGTGAAGGTGCTGGGTCCCACCGGGGTCGAGATGGAGGCCCTTACCGCCGTCTCGGTGGCGTGCCTGACCATCTACGACATGGTGAAGGCCGCCGACCGGGGCATGCGGATCGAGGGTATCCGGCTGCTCGCCAAGGATGGCGGCCGCTCCGGCGCCTATCTGGCGGAGGATGCCGTTTGAGCGGGCCGATCCCCGTCGCGGAAGCGCTCGCTCGCATCCTCGCCGGCATTCCCGGCCCCGTCCCGGCCGAGACCGTCGCCATCGCGGAAGCCGCCGGTCGGACCCTGGCGGAGGATGTGCGGGCCACCCGCACCCAGCCCCCTTTCCCCGCTTCCGCCATGGACGGCTACGCCGTGCGCGCCGACGACGTCGCCACCTGCCCGGCCACCCTGCGGGTGATCGGCACCAGCGCGGCCGGCCACGGCTTTGCAGGTTCGATCGGGCCGGGCGAGGCCGTTCGCATCTTCACCGGTGCCCCGGTGCCCGAGGGCGCCGACGCCATCCTGATCCAGGAGAACGCCGAAGCCGGGGACGGCCGGGTCGTCGCCCGCGAGCCCGTGGCGGCCAGGCGCTTCGTGCGCCCGAGCGGCCTCGACTTTCACGAAGGCGACGTGCTCTTGCGGGCCGGCGAGAGCCTGGATGCCCGCCGCACGGCCCTCGCGGCGGCAGCGGGCCATGGCCGGATCGGCGTTCGCCGGCGCCCCCGGGTCGCCATCCTGGCAACCGGCGACGAACTCGTGGCGCCGGGCGAGCCGGCGCGCTGGGACCAGATCGTCGCCTCCAACGCCCTCGCGGTGGCGGCGCTGGCCCGCGAGGCCGGGGCGGAGACCCTCGACCTCGGCATCGTCGGCGACACCCTCGAGGCCCTGGAAGCCGCACTCCTCCGGGCCGTCGCGGCAAAGGCCGACCTCCTCGTCACTCTCGGGGGCGCGTCGGTAGGCGACCACGACCTCGTGCAGTCGGCCCTCACCCGCCAGGGGCTGGAACTCGGGTTCTGGCGCGTGGCCCTGCGTCCCGGCAAGCCGCTGATGCACGGGCGCCTCGGTCCCACCACGGTGATCGGGCTACCCGGCAACCCGGTCTCGTCCATCGTCTGCGGCCTGCTGTTCGTGGTGCCGGCGATCCGGGCGTTGCTGGGTGACCCACAAGCCGGCGCCGACCGCAGCGAGCCGGCGATCCTCGGCCACGCCATGCCGGCCAACGACGGGCGGCAAGACTACCTGCGCGCGCGCCTCGATACGGCGCCCGACCGCCTGCCGGTGGTCCACCCGGAGAACCGGCAGGATTCCTCGATGCTGTCCGTCCTCGGCCAGGCCGAAGCCTTGCTGATCCGGGCGCCCCACGCCCCGGCCGCCGAGAGCGGCGCGCCGTGTCGCATCCTGCGCCTCGATCGCCGCATCCTGTAGCGCCGTTCGGCCTCATGGCGACGCCTGGACGAAGCGGTCCGTTCGGTTCAGGATCGGAGCCGTCGCGCCCATCCGAGGTTTCGCCCTTTGCCGCACTTCGAAGATTTCTACGCCGACAAGCTCCGTGGCGCCCTCGGCGTCACCGACGCCGAATCCGTGCTCGACCTGCGCGGCACCAACCGCCCGACGGCGGAAGCGTCCCTCGCCGACATGCTGGAGCGCAGCCGCTTCGGAAAGAGCAAGACGGTGGCCATCCGCCTCGATCCGCCGCCGGAGGGCGGAGGCGAGACCCTGTTCCAGCCCACCGGGCGCCTGCTCCTCGACGCCAAGCGCAAGGGGCTCGTCGAACGCCTCCAGACCCTGCCGGCCGGCGACGGTCTCGGCTTCTACGTGGCACTCTCGGGCAAGGCCGCGCGTTCGGTGGAGTGATCGCAGCCCCACCCCCGGGATTTCCGTGAACCTCCTCGGCCGAAACGTCATCGAACGCCTCGCCCGGTTCGGCTACGGCGCGCGCGGCGTCGTCTACTGCATCGTCGGCGGTCTCGCGCTGCTGGCAGCCCTCGGACGTGGTGGCCGGGCCGACGACAGCGAGAGCGCGATCCGCTGGGTCCTCGCCGGTCCGTTCGGAAGCGTCCTCGTCGGGTTCATCGCCATCGGCCTCCTCGGCTTCGCCCTGTGGCGCTTCGTCGAGGGCCTGACCGACGCCGACCGTCGCGGCACCTCGCCGAAGGGTCTCGTCGTCCGCGCCGCCCATGTCGGCAGCGCGGTGATCTACACCGGTCTCGCCATCACCGCCGGCAGTCTCGCCCTCGGCCTCGGCCGCGCGCGGGGCGGCGACGGCATGCAGGACTGGACCGCCTGGCTCCTGTCGAAACCCTTCGGCCTCTGGCTCGTCGGGCTCATCGGCCTCGGGGTGATGGCGGGGGGCGTCGCCTTCCTCGTCAAGGCTGCCACCGGCAAGGTCACGGACCGCCTGAAGCTCGACGCCGGGCAGTGCCGCTGGGCCAAACCCGTGGGCCAGTTCGGCTACGCGGCCCGCGGCGTCGCCTTCCTCATCATCGGCGGGTTCTTCCTCGCGGCGGCGTGGTACCAAGCCTCCTCCGAGGTGAAGGGGCTGGCCGGGGCCTTCGCGGCCCTGCGGGCCCAGCCCTACGGCTGGGTGCTTCTCGCCATCGTGGCGGCCGGGCATTTCGCCTTCGGCGCCTTCGGCCTGATCCAGGCCCGTTTCCGCCACATCGACGCCCCCGATCTCGACGAGACCGACGACGCCGTGCTGAAGGCACTCCGCCCCGGCGGGTAAGCCCGCCGCGTTGACAGGAACGGGCGCGGCGCCGATACCGCGCCTCGGCCGGAGCCCGTATGGGCCGGAGTTCATGCAGCAGCGCACCTACAAGAACGCGGTGATGGTGGTCCACGATTGCGTGGCGACCGCTCTGGCCGTGATCCTCACCTTCGTGTTCCGCTTCAACGGCGATCTCCTCGCCGAGCGCCTGCACGCGCTTCCCCTGCTGCTGCCGCCCTTCGTGATGTTCGCGGGGCTCGTCTACGCGCGGTTCAAGCTCTACCGGACGAAGTGGCGCTTCGCCTCCCTGCCGGATCTCGCCGGGATCGTGCGGGCGGCGAGCGTACTCGCCCTGACCCTCCTCGTGCTCGACTACGTCCTCGTCTCCTCGACGATGTACGGGTTCTACTTCTTCGGCAAGATCGCCATAGGCCTGTACTGGGTCCTGCAGATCTTCCTCCTCGGCGGCCCGCGTCTCGCCTTCCGCTACCTGAAATATGCCCGCTCGCGGCAGAGCCACGCCCGCACCGCAACGACCCCGACCCTGCTGCTCGGGCGCGGCACCGACATCGAGATCCTGGTCCGGGCCATCGAATCCGGCTCGGTGCGGCGCCTCGCGCCCAAGGGCATCCTGTCGCCCCGCGCCGACGAGACCGGCCAGACCATGCGGGGCGTGCCCGTGCTGGGATCGTTCGCCGACCTCGAACGGGTGGTGGCCGATCTCGCCCGCGACGGCACCCCCGTGCGCCGCCTCGTCGCCGTGCCGAGCGCGCTCGCTCCGGAGGCCGCGCCCGACGACCTCATCGCCCGGGCCCGCCGCCTCGGCCTGCCCCTGTCGCGGGTGACGAGTCTTGGCGAGAACATGCGCGACGCCGGCCTCGCGCCCCTGGAGATCGAAGACCTGCTCCTGCGCCCCACCGTGGCCATCGACCGGCCGCGCCTGGATCGCCTGCTCACGGGCGCTCGGGTGATCGTGACCGGCGGCGGCGGCTCCATCGGCTCGGAGATCTGCGCCCGGGCCGTGGCGTTCGGCGCGGCCGCCGTGCTCGTAGTCGAGAGCTCGGAGCCGGCGCTCCACGGCATCCTGAGCCGGCCGGATATCGCCGGGGCGCACGTCACCGGCGTGCTGGCCGACATCCGCGACCGCGACCGCCTCGACGCCGTTTTCGCCGCGTTCCGGCCGGACTACGTGTTCCACG
Organism: Methylobacterium sp. Leaf112; assembly: GCF_001423295.1. Taxonomy (GTDB): domain Bacteria; phylum Pseudomonadota; class Alphaproteobacteria; order Rhizobiales; family Beijerinckiaceae; genus Methylobacterium. Next base: position 137,914 of record NZ_LMNG01000012.1, read on the forward strand.
CCGCCGCCCTGAAGCAGGTGCCCTACCTCGAGCGCGACTGGACCGAGGGCATCAAGACCAACGTGTTCGGCTCCATCAATGTCGCGGAGGCCACCCTGGCGGTGGGTGCCCGGGCCCTGGTGATGATCTCCACCGACAAGGCCATCGAGCCGGTGTCGCAGCTCGGCGCCACCAAGCGCTTCGCCGAGATGGTGGCGCAGGCCCACGACGCCGCGCAGAGCTGCGCGGCCGGAACGGTCCCGACGCGGCTCATCGCCGTGCGATTCGGCAACGTGCTGGGCTCCGTCGGCTCCGTGGTGCCGGTGTTCAAGGCGCAGATCGCCCGGGGCGGCCCCGTCACCGTCACCGACCCCGAGATGGTGCGCTACTTCATGACCGTGCGGGAAGCCGCCGACCTCGTCCTCACCGCCGCCTCCCATGCCGACCGGGAGGCACGGGTCGCCACCTGCGCCAACGGAATCGACCAGCGCGCGGCGGTCTACGTGCTCAAGATGGGCCAGCCCGTGCGGATCGGGGATCTCGCCGAGCGGATGATCCGGCTCGCCGGCTTCGAACCGGGCGTCGACATCGACATCGTCCATACGGGCTCGCGGCCCGGCGAGCGCCTGAACGAGATCCTGTTCGCCCGTGAGGAGCCCCGAATCGCCCTCGACGGGATCGACGGCGTGATGGCTGCGCGGCCCGTCTTCGCCGACCGGACGGTCCTGGACGGCTGGGTCGTGCGCCTTCACGCGGCGGTGGCGGCCCAGGACCGGGCGGCGGCGGAAGCGGTGTTCGGCGAGGCGATCCCCGATTTCCGCAACCGTCCGGCGGCAGGCACCAGGACAATGGCGGAACCGCAGGGTCCGATCCCGGTTGATCCCTCGCGTAAATCGCGGGAACCAACGGTCGCGCTTCCGAATTGAGGCGCTGACCCGAACATCAGGGACCGGGCCGGCCGAACGACACCGGTGCCGGTCCGTCGATCCGAGGAGAAGATCTTGCAGCGTGTTTCGAAGCTTCTGGCAGGCAGCCTGTTCGCGACGGCCCTCGGCCTCGCCGGCGCGCCAGTCCTCGCGCAGGGCATCTCCATCGGACCCGGCGGCGTTCAGGTCGATCCCGGCTACCGCCGCGGCTACGACGACCGTGGCCCGCCGCGCAGCGAGCTGACCCGAGGCGAGGCGGCCCGAATTGCCCGTCGTGAAGGCCTCATCGATGTCGACGGTGTCGACCGGCGCGGCCCCCGGATGATCGTGCGCGGCTCGGATCGCCGCGGCGACGACATCTCCGTGGTGCTCGACAGCCGCTCGGGCGATGTCCTCGACGTCCGCCGCTGAGCCTTAGGGATCGAAGGGAAAAAAGGTCCGGCGTGCTGCGCCGGGCCTTTTTTCATGCGGTCTCGGCTCGGGCGAAAGCGGCAAGGCCGTCGCCCGTCGTGTGCGAAGGGGCCCACCCTAGCGCCGACAGGCCGTCGGCCCGGGCGACGAGCCCCGTCGAGAGGCGGGCATAGGCCTCCTCCCGTCCCGCCAGACGGCAGGCGACCCCGATGAGGCCGGGCGGCACCGCGACGAGCTTCGGCGCCCGGCCGAGGCCGTGCCGCAAGGCCGCGATCATCTCGGGCAGGGTCAGGGGATCGGGCTCGGCGACCACGAGGGCACGGCCGAGGGGGGCCGGTGCAGCGAGCGCCGTGGCCACCGCCGCCGCGAGATTGTCCACCGACACGAGGGAGCGCCGTGCCGTGAAGCCCCCGAACGGCAGCGGATAGGACGTGCGCGCGAGGCGCAGCAGCGCCGCCATGTTGCCCTTCACCCCGGGACCGTAGACGAGGACCGGCCGCAGGGCGACCCAATCGAGGCCGATCTCGGCCAGGGCCGCCTCGGCGTCGCGCTTCGAGCGTCCGTAGGCGTCCGTGGGTTCGGGCGCATCGGTCTCGCGGACGGGTCCGGCGGCGCTCGGTCCGGTCTGGGCGCGGATCGAGGACAGGAACACGAAACGGCGGATTCCGACCCGCGCCGCGCTTTCGGCGAGGCGCCGCGTGGCCTGCGTGTTGGAGGTTCGGTAATCGTCCTCGGGGGTGCCCGACATGGCGTGGGCGAGGCCCGCCGAGTGGACGACGGCATCGACGCCGGCCAGAGCCGCAGCCATGTTCATGGGTCGGCTGAGGTCGCCAACCACGGCGCCGCTCGCCCCATCCGGTACGGCGACGGGCCGGCGCAGGAGCACACGGACCCGGTAGCCCCGGGCCGAGAGGGCGTGGAGGAGATGCCGGCCGATGAAGCCGGTGGAGCCCGTCAATGCGATGAGCTGTCCGCCCAAGATCGTCTCCTGCCTTAACCGGGCCTCCGGCGCCGCCCGAAGGCGTGCAGGAGGCTTGCCACCAGGGCGCCCCCCGCCCCCGAGGCCAGGACGGTGACGGGCCAGGACGGCCAAAGCAAGGTCGCGCTGGCTAGGGCCGCCAAAGCGAGGTTGAGGACGAACACACGGCCCACGACGGCGACCACCGGGAACCCGTTATCCGTGGCGCGCTGGTACCAGTGCGAGCGATGGGCCTGCCAGACCGGCTCCCGCCGCAGCAACCGGCGACCCAGGGTCAGGGTCGCGTCGGCGAGATAGTAGAGCGGCAGGAGGATCGCGGCGGCCAGCCCACCCTCCGCGGCGAGGCGGTAGAGCAGCCACGCCCCGAGGAGCCCGAGGGGCAGCGACCCGACATCGCCCAGGAAGAGCCGGGCCACGGGGCGGTTGAACGGCGCGAAGCCGAGCACCGCCCCGAGGAGCGCGGCGGCGACGAGCATGGGCAGGAACGGCAGCCCTCCGGACAGGCCGAGGAACACGAGGGCGCCCGTGAGGGGCACGAACTCGGCCACGCTCATCCAGTCGAGCCCATCCATGAAGTTGACGAGGTTCACGAACCAGAGTCCCGAGAGGATCGCGACGCCCCGTTCGACGGGCAGCGGCAAGCCCGGCATCAGGCGCCCACCCACCGCCAGCACCAGTCCGGCGACCACGAGGCCCTGTACGCCGAGGCGGAGGGAGGCCGGCAGGGGGCGGATGTCGTCGACGGCACCCAGGATCGCGAGCAGCAGGACGGCGTGGGCGAGGACGAGGGCCTCCAGGGCATCGAGTCCGGCACCGCGCAGGGCCAGCACCACGCCGACGGTGGCGAAGACTGCCAGCACGATGGCGATGCCGCCCCCCTGCGGCGTCGGCACCGTATGGCTGGACCGGGCATTGGACCGCGCCAGGGCATAGCGCCGGAGCAGCGGCTGCAGGGCAACGATGAGGGCCGCACTCAAGCCGGCGGCGAGCGGAACGGCGACGAGGGGCGCGAGGAGCATGGGCGGTCCGTGGGGCGGCCGGGGGGGAGCCGTTCCGTTCTTTTCGGCCTGGGAGGATTAGTGATCCGACGATCTTCGGCCGCGTTCGCTCAGGTACAGGACAGACCCGTAGCGGCGTGGGTCTCGGCCGGGTCCTCCCCTGCCAGACACAGGGCACTCGCATAGGGGCAGGGTGTCGTTCCGGGGCGTCGCAGGCGAACCCGGGTCCGCTGGGGGACCCGGGATGGCAAAGCGTGGCGGGACTTCCAGTACCCCCGAACGCCCGAGGCGATCGACCTCAGACTTTCCAACGGCTCGGTAGCGTCAGAAGACCTTCTCGGCATCCTTGCGGGAATTCACCCCGTCAGCCTTGTCGGCGGCCTGCTTGTCCAGCGCCCGATTCACCACCTTGGCCAGCCCGACCATGATGGTGTCGAGGATGTAGTCCTTCGGCGTGTAGACTGCCGTGACGCCCATATTCTTCAACACGAGTTCGTCGTCGGGCGAGATGATGCCGCCCACCACCACGGGGATGTGGTCGAGGCCGGCTTCGCGCATCTTCGCCTTCACGTCGCGCACCAGGGGCACGTGCGAGCCGGACAGGATCGACAGGCCGACGACGTGGGCGCCGGTCTCCTTGGCCTTGGCGACGATCTCGGCCGGGGTCTGGCGGATGCCGTCATAGGTCACGTCGAAGCCGACGTCGCGGGCGCGCAGGGCGATCTGCTCGGCGCCGTTGGAATGGCCGTCGAGGCCAGGCTTGCCGACCACGAGCTTCGGCGTTTCGCCGAGGCGCTCGCCCAGATCCGCGATGAGGAGCTTGGCTTCCTCGGCCGCGCCCGACGACACCGTGTCGAGGCCGACACCCGTGGGTGCGCGGTACTCGCCGAACACCTCGCGCAGGCGCGTGCCCCACTCGCCGGTGGTGACCCCGGCCTTCGCGGCGGCGATGGACACCGGCATGATGTTGGCGCCGGAACGCGCGGCGGCTTCGAGATCGGCGAGGGCCTTTTCCACGGCCTTGCCGTCGCGTTGCGACCGCCACGCCCGGATGCGCTGCTCGGCCTCCATCTCCACGGTCTCCGAGACGGTGAAGATGGCCCCCTCCCCGGCGGTGAGGGGCGAGGGCTCCCCGGCCTGGAACTTGTTGACGCCGACCACGACCTGATCGCCGGCCTCGATGGCCGAGATGCGCTTGGCGTTGGATTCCACGAGCGCCCGCTTGAGGGCGCCGGTCTCGACGGCGGCCACGGCCCCGCCGATGCCACCGATCTCCTCCAGGGCCTTGCGGGTCTCGGCTTTGAGGGATTCGACCTTGGCGTCGATCACCGTCGAGCCGTCGAAGATGTCGTCGTATTCGAGGAGATCCGTCTCGAAGGCGAGGATCTGCTGCATGCGCATGGACCATTGCTGGTCCCAGGGGCGCGGCAGGCCGAGCGCCTCGTTCCAGGCGGGAAGCTGCACGGCGCGGGCGCGGGCGCGCTTCGACAGGGTGACGGCCAGCATCTCGATGAGGATGCGGTGGACGTTGTTCTCGGGCTGCTGCTCCGTCAGTCCGAGGCTATTCACCTGAACGCCGTAGCGGAAGATACGCTTCTTCGGGTCGGTGATGCCGTAGCGCTCCTGGGCGATCTCGTCCCAAAGCTCCGAGAACGCCCGCATCTTGCAGATCTCGGTGACGAACCGCATGCCGGCATTCACGAAGAACGAGATCCGGCTGAACACGTCGGCGAAGCTCGCCTCGTCGAAATCGGGGTCGTCCCGCACGGTATCCAGCACCGCGATGGCGATGGCGAGGGCGTAGGACAGCTCCTGCACCGGCGTCGCCCCGGCCTCCTGCAGGTGGTAGGAGCACACGTTCATCGGGTTCCATTTCGGCACTTCCTTGGTCGTGAACAGGATCACGTCCTTGGTGAGCCGCAGGGAGGGGGCCGGCGGGAACACGTAGGTGCCGCGCGACAGGTATTCCTTGATGATGTCGTTCTGGGTCGTGCCCTGGAGGCCGCTGAGGGGCGCGCCCTGCTCCTCGGCCACGGCGAGGTAGAGCGACAACAGCCACGGCGCCGTGGCGTTGATGGTCATCGACGTGTTCATCTGCTGCAGCGGAATCTGGTCGAACAGGGTCCGCATGTCGCCGAGATGCGCGATCGAGACGCCGACCTTGCCGACCTCGCCGCGCGCCAGTTCGTGGTCGGGATCGTAGCCCGTCTGCGTCGGCAGATCGAAGGCCACGGACAGGCCGGTCTGCCCCTTGGCGAGGTTGCCCCGGTAGAGCGCGTTCGATTCCTTGGCGTTGGAATGCCCGGCATAGGTCCGGATGATCCAGGGCTTGTCGCGCTTGACCTCGGCGACGGTCGCGTTCGCGCTCATTCCACTCGACTCCGTTGGATGCTGTGCCGCGCTTGACCGCGCGTGATGGCCGGCACCCTAACCAAGCGCAGCGCGCGCGTCATCTGGCCGAAGGTTCGGCAGGCGGGCCGCGACACGCGAAGGCTTGGAAAAATTCTAGATGCACGGCGAAAGCGAATTGAACGGGGCAACACCAAAGTCGGATGCCGCGATGCACTTAAGCATCTGAAATACCGACAGGATACGCCGCGGCATCGCTCAGCAACGTCGCGAAAAATATTGTATACGAATACAGGCCGCCGCCCGGACAGCGAGTCGCCCACAAGCACCGGGCCTTCATGGCCTTTCTGGGGCCTTGGAGCGCTTCCGGTTCGCCGATATAGGGTCGCTCACAACAAGATAAGGGAGAGCCTGAGATGGCCGCGAGCGCTGCGTCGAGCACGACTGAGATCAAGGACTTGTACGAGATGGGCGAGGTCCCGCCCCTCGGTCACGTGCCGGCGAAGATGTACGCCTGGGCGATCCGGCGCGAGCGGCACGGGCCGCCGGAACAGTCCCACCTGCTCGAAGTCCTCCCCGTCTGGGAGATCGGCGACGACGAAGTGCTCGTTTACGTCATGGCCGCCGGCGTCAACTACAACGGCGTCTGGGCCGGCCTCGGCGAGCCGATCTCGCCCTTCGACGTGCACAAGGGCGAGTACCACATCGCGGGCTCGGACGCGTCGGGCATCGTCTGGAAGGTCGGCGCCAAGGTGAAGCGCTGGAAGGTCGGAGACGAAGTCATCATCCACTGCAACCAGGACGACGGCGACGACGAGGAGTGCAACGGCGGCGATCCGATGTTCTCGCCGTCCCAGCGCATCTGGGGTTACGAGACCGGGGACGGCTCCTTCGCCCAGTATTGCCGGGTGCAGTCGCGCCAGCTCATGGCCCGGCCGAAGCACCTCACCTGGGAAGAGGCGGCCTGCTACACGCTGACCCTCGCCACCGCCTACCGCATGCTGTTCGGCCACGCCCCCCACACCGTGCGGCCGGGCCAGAACGTCCTGATCTGGGGCGCCTCGGGCGGTCTCGGCGTGTTCGGCGTCCAGCTCTGCGCGGCGTCGGGCGCCAACGCCATCGCGGTGATCTCCGACGAGTCGAAGCGCGACTACGTCATGGGGCTTGGCGCCAAGGGCGTGATCAACCGCAAGGAGTTCGATTGCTGGGGCCAGCTGCCGAAGGTGAACAGCCCTGAGTACAACACCTGGCTCAAGGAAGCCCGCAAGTTCGGCAAGGCGATCTGGGATATCACCGGCAAGGGCAACGACGTCGACATCGTGTTCGAGCACCCGGGCGAGTCGACCTTCCCGGTCTCGACCCTGGTGGCCAAGCGCGGCGGCATGATCGTGTTCTGCGCCGGCACCACCGGCTTCAACATCACCTTCGACGCCCGCTACGTCTGGATGCGTCAGAAGCGCATCCAGGGCTCGCACTTCGCCCACCTCAAGCAGGCCTCGGCCGCCAACCAGTTCGTCATGGATCAGCGCATCGATCCGTGCATGAGCGAGGTGTTCCCGTGGGAGAAGATCCCCCAGGCCCACACCAAGATGTGGAAGAACCAGCACCCACCCGGCAACATGGCCTGCCTCGTCAACGCCCCGCGCGCCGGCCTGCGCACGGTGGAAGACGTGATCGAGGCCGGCAAGAACAAGTAAGCTTGAGCCTCAGGGTCTGAGGCTCTCACGCTCGACCGCCCGAACGATCACCTTCCCTAACGATCACCTGCCCTTTTCGGAGGGCAGGTGCTTCGCGTAATCCTCGCGTTCCTCTTTCTGCTTGATGAGGTCCGCATAGGCCTGCCGCATCTCCGGCGAGACGGAGACGGAGCGGGTCTTCTCCTTCTTGCGCTTGGGCGCCTTCTTGAATTGGTTGGCGGTCTCGGTCATCGGCTTGTTCCGGATGGGTCGCGTCGACGGAAGTATAGGCTAGCCCGGCGACGTTCGCGAGACGGGACGGACGGATGGTTCCGGTCGGCCCCGCGCGCTGGTAGAGACGGTCCGACACGTTTTCCGGACCGGACGAACCACAATGGAAAAATTCACCACCCTCGAGGGCGTCGCGGCGCCCATGCGGATCATCAACGTCGACACCGACCGGATCATCCCCAAGCAGTATCTCAAGACCATCAAGCGCACGGGGCTCGGCAAGGGCCTGTTCTCGGAGATGCGCTACCGCGACGACGGCTCGGAGAACCCCGACTTCGTCCTCAACAAGCCGGCCTATCGCAACACCAAGATCCTCGTGGTGGGCGACAATTTCGGCTGCGGCTCGTCGCGCGAGCACGCGCCCTGGGCGCTGACGGATTTCGGCATCCGCTGCGTGATCTCCACGAGCTTCGCCGACATCTTCTTCAACAACTGCGCCAAGAACGGCATCCTGGCGATCACGGTCTCGGCCGAGGATCTGGAAAAGCTGTTCGAGGATGCCGAGCGCGGCGCCAACGCCACCCTGTCCGTCGATCTCGAGGCCCAGACCATCAAGGGGCCGGACGGCGGCACCCTGCATTTCGACATCGATCCGGGCCGCAAGGAGAGCCTCCTCAACGGCCTCGACGAGATCGGCCTGACCCTGAAGCGGGCCCCGGCCATCGACGCCTACGAGGCGAAGATCGCCGCGCGCGGCTGGGCCTGAGACCGGACGTGCTCATGGTTCGTTTACCATGGGCACGCCTTAACGGTGGGCAGACCCGAACATCCGCTCCGGAGACCGCCCCATGACGCCGCGCGCGACGCTCACCGCCCTCCTCTGCCTCGCGGGTGCGACGGCAGCCCCCGAGGCCCGGGCCGACTTCCAGGATTGCCTCGCCGGGCTCCAGGCCCAGGCCGCCGCGCAGGGCATCTCGGCCCAGACCTTCCGCGCCGCGACGAATGGCATCGCCCACGACCCCAAGGTCCTCGAACTCGCCGGCGCCCAGCCCGAGTTCAAGACACCGATCTGGGACTACATGGCGGCTCTCGTCGACGACGAGCGCGTCGACGACGGCAAGGCGGCCATGAAGCAGCACGCCCAGGCGCTCGCCAACGCGGAATCGCGCTACAGCGTCGACCGCTACACCATTGCGGCGGTCTGGGGCGTCGAATCGAACTTCGGCAAGAACCTCGGCAAGATGCCGCTGGTCCAGTCCTTCGCCACCCTGATCTGCGCCAACCACCGCCGGAAGGACTTCTTCAAGGGCGAGCTGATGGCCACCCTCAAGATCATCGAGCGCGGCGACATCGATCCCTCCCGCCTCAACGGCTCCTGGGCCGGCGCCTTCGGCCAGACCCAGTTCATGCCCACCACCTACCAGCGGCTGGCGGTCGACGGCGACGGCGACGGGCGCCGCGACCTCGTCGATTCGGTCCCCGATGCCGTCGCCTCCACGGCGAACTTTTTGCGCGTGGCGAAATGGCAGAACGGCCAGCCCTGGGGCTACGAGGTGCGCCTGCCGCGCGGCTTCAATGCCAGCGGTGCCGGCCGCAAGAACCGCCACGCCGTCTCCCACTGGGCCGCCATGGGCGTGACCCGGATCGACGGGCGTCCGCTCTCCGGCGACGCGCCCATCGGCATCCTGATCCCCGCCGGGGTAAACGGCCCCGCCTTCGCCGTCACCAAGAACTTTGACGCCCTGTATTCCTACAACGCCGCCGAATCCTACGGCCTCGCCATCGCGGTCCTGTCCGACCGCCTGCGGGGCCGGGCCGGCATCCAAGCCGAGTGGCCCACCGACGATCCGCCCCTGTCGCGCGCCGAGCGCCGCGACCTCCAGACCCGGCTCGCCGCCCGCGGCTACGACGTCGGCGAACCGGACGGCAAGGTCGGGTCCAAGACCCGCGACGCCATCAAGGAGATCGAGCGCAGCCTCGGCATGCCGGCGACGGGTCGTCCGGGCGCGAAGGTGCTGGAGGCCCTGCGGCGGGGATGAGCGGGTGACGGTTTCCCATACCGTTCCTCCCACCGATCACCTCATGCTGAGGTGCCGCGCCAGCGGCCTCGAAGGAGGGCTCCATTCCCAATGCGATCCTTGGAGCCCTCCTTCGAGGGTTCCGCTTCGCTCCACCACCTCAGGATGAGGAAGCGGATCGGCACGATGGACAAACGAAAAAGGCCGGGCAATCGCCCGGCCTTTTCCATGGATGGATATCCGAAAAAACTTACTCCGCGGCGGCGGTCTTCGCGGCGGACTTGGCGGCCTTCTCGGCCTTGCGGGCGTCCTTGTTCGCCTTCGACGCGTCGGCCTTGGCGGCCTTCTCGGCGGGACGGTCGGCGCGCTCGACGATACGGGCGGACTTACCGCGACGGTCGCGCAGGTAGTACAGCTTGGCGCGACGCACCTTGCCGCGACGCACGACGACGATGGAATCGATGAGCGGCGCGTAGAGCGGGAACACGCGCTCGACGCCCTCGCCGTAGGAGATCTTGCGGACGGTGAAGCTCTCGTTGAGGCTGCCGCCGGAGCGGGCGATCACCACGCCCTCGTAGGCCTGCACGCGGGTGCGCTCGCCTTCCTTCACCTTGACGTTCACGATGACCGTGTCGCCGGGCTGGAAGTCGGGGATGGTCTTGTTGAGCGAAGCGATCTGCTCCTGCTCGAGCTGCTGGATGATATTCATCGGTCACGTCCTGCCGGTGCGCGCCCGGGATCCCCGGATGGGATCGTGGGCGTCAGGATTTCGGCATCCTGTTTTGAGTTGAGCCGGGCCTTACACGAGGCGTGTATTTTTGTCTACGCGGCGTCGATTGTTTCGGGCCGCGCGCTCTCCGAGAAGCACCGATCCTTCCCCAGGCGGCCATGGCTCCGAGTTCCCCCCGGGAGTTGAGAAAATCGCCCACGGGGTCCACATGGATATCCATGCCGGGCGATCCCGGCATGATTCCCGGCCGGCCTTGAACCGGCGCCGCGGACGAGGATTTCGTACCCATGTTCATCCAGACCGAAGCCACCCCGAACCCCGCCACCCTGAAGTTCCTGCCCGGCCGCGTCGTTCTCGACACCGGCACCTTCGAGGCGCGCGACGCCGAGGCCGCCGCCCGTTCGCCCCTGGCGCAGCGCCTGTTCGACGTACCCGGCGTCGCCGGGGTCTATTTCGGCCACGACTTCATCTCCGTCACCAAGGCGGAGGACGAGAACCTGTGGCCGCAGGTGAAGCCCGCCATCCTCGGCGCGATCATGGAGCACTTCCAGTCCGGCGCCCCGGTGCTCGCCGAGGGCACCAGCTCCGAGGACGACGAGGCGGAGGAGTTCTTCGATCCGGCCGACGCCGAAACCGTGGTCACCATCAAGGATCTCCTCGAGACCCGCGTGCGCCCGGCGGTCGCCGGCGACGGCGGCGACATCACCTTCCGAGGCTACAAGGAAGGCGTCGTCTACCTCGAGATGAAGGGCGCCTGCTCGGGCTGCCCCTCCTCCACCGCCACCCTGCGGCACGGCGTACAGAACCTGTTCCGCCACTTTCTGCCCGAGATCCGCGAAGTTCAGGCCATCTGAGACCGACCGCGCCGACTTGCGGCGCAAAGCGGCAACACTGCACCGTGAATTCATCGAAAACGGCCGCCTCGCTCTCACGGGGCGGCCGTTTTTGTCCTACCATCGAGCTCCCGGCGGGCGCGTGATCGGCTCACGCGGGGCCGGGGCACATCGGGAGTGACGTTGCGTATCCTGGCCATCGACACGGCGCTCGACGCCTGCTCCGTCTGCATCGCGACGGACGAATCCGACGATCTCCTCGCCCACGAGTCGATGATCCTCGGGCGCGGCCATGCCGAGGCCCTGCTGCCCATGGTGGAGCGCGTGGTCGCCCGCGTGGAGGGCGGCTTCGAGGCCCTCGACCGCGTCGCCGTCACCGTCGGCCCCGGCAGCTACACCGGCCTGCGCGTCGGCCTCTCGGCGGCCCGCGCCATCGGGCTCGCCACCGGCATTCCCGTGGTCGGCGTCACCACCCTGTCGGCGCTCCTCGCTCCGCTCCTCGCCCTCAACGGTGCAGGCCTCATCGTCGCCGCCATCGATGCCCGCCACGGCGCCGTTTACGTCCAGGCCATGAGCATGGGCGACGGAATCGTCATCCCCCCGAGTCTTCTCCCCCTGGAGGAAGCCGCCGCCATGCTCGACGGCACCGTGACCCTCGTCGGCTCCGGCGCGCCGGCGCTGGCCGCCCTTCTCAAGGGGCGCGGCCTCGACGTACAGCTCGCCGGAACCGGCGCCGCCGACATCGCCTGGACCGCCTCCCTCGGCATGCTGGCCGACCCCGCCCAGGCACTCGCCCGCCCGCTCTACCTGCGCGGCCCCGAAGCGCAGCCCCAGGATCACGCGAGGCTCGCCCGCCGATGACGCGACCCGTCACTCCGTTCTGGCCCTTCGAGATGTGGTCCGCGTGGTGGGACGCCTGGGGCGGTGCGCCCTACGTCGCCATCCTGCGCGATTCCGGTCAGGCCCGCGCCCTCGCTCGCCTCCACGCCACCGCCTTCGCCCGCCCGTGGGACGCCCACGAGTTCGAGCGCATGCTGTGCGAGCGCTCCACCGAGGCCCACGCCCTGTGGAAGGGCGGCACCATCCAGGGCTTCGTCCTTTCGCGCAAAGCCGCCGACGAGGCCGAGATCCTCACCGTCGTGCTGGCGCCGGGCGCGCGCGGCAACGGCTTGAGCCGCCGGCTCGTCGGCGACCATCTCGCCCATCTCGCCGTCAACGGCGTACGGCGGGTCCACCTCGAGGTCGACGAGGGCAATGCACCGGCCCTCAAGCTCTACGCCCGGCACGGCTTCCGGCAGGTCGGCGCGCGTACGGGCTATTACCACCGCGCCGACGGCAGCCGCGCCACCGCCCTCACCATGACCTCCGAGCTGGCGTGAGTCCGGCGGCGGCCCGATGACCCGCATCGGCACGCTCCTGCGCCTCGCGCTCTGCGCCCTCGCCTTCGGGCTGATGGTCGGTCCCCATCTGCTCAGCCTGCGCTATGGGCGCGGGCGCCTCGCCGGAGACCTGCCGACGCGCTTCCACCGGGTCTTCCTGCGCCTGTTCGACGTGCGCGTGACCCAGAGCGGCACCCCGCCGGACCCGGGCGAGGCGGCCCTGGTGCTCGCCAACCACATCTCCTGGCTCGACATACTGGTGCTCGGGTCCCTGCGCCCGCTCTCCTTCGTGGCGAAATCCGAGATCGCCGGCTGGCCGGTCATCGGCACCCTGGCGCGCCTGCAGCGGACGGTGTTCATCGACCGGGCGCGCCGCGCCGCCACCGCCGACGTCAACGCCACCGTGGCCAACCGCCTGGCGTCGGGCGACCTCATCGTGCTGTTCGCGGAGGGCACCACGGGGGACGGCACCCGCCTGCTGCCGTTCCGCTCCTCCCTCGTGGGTGCGGCCCGCGCCGCGATCGACGGAACCGCCGGCGGCCCCGACCGCATCCGTCTCCAGCCCCTCGCCATCACCTATCCGCGCCGCAACGGTCTGCCGATGGTCCGGTCCGAGCGGCCGGGCGTGGCGTGGTACGGCGACATGGAGCTCGCCCCTCACCTCTCCGACTTCTTCGCGAACGGCCCCATCGACGTGCACGTGGTCTGGGGCGCCCCCATCGCGTTCGAGGCCGGCACCGACCGCAAGCGCGCGACGGCCCTGGCCGAGGCCTCCGTGCGCGAGGCCCTTCAGCGCGCGGTCACCGGTCGCCCGCCCAAGGGCGCGGTCTGGGGCGGCGCGCGCCTCCTGCCCGACGCCGCCCCCAAGGACACAGCCTCCGGCGTGCCCGCCCTCTGATCCGGCTTCCGGGTCGCGACGTCGTGCCGGAACCGTGTTAAGGCCGTGGCGAACCACGGGTCGGGACCGGACTGTTGAAGAAAGCCTTCGTCAAATCCTACGGCTGCCAGATGAACGCCTACGATGCCACCCGGATGGCGGACGTGCTCGGCGCCGAGGGCTACACCGCCACCGACACGGTGGAGGAGGCGGATGTCGTCATCCTCAACACCTGTCACATCCGTGAGAAGGCGGCCGACAAGGTCTATTCGGAACTCGGACGCCTGCGCGTCCTCAAGACCGAGCGCGCCGCCGCCGGACACGACACCCGCATCGTGGTGGCGGGCTGCGTCGCCCAGGCCGAGGGGGCCGAGATCCTGTCCCGCGCGCCGAGCGTCGACGTGGTGGTCGGCCCGCAGAACTATCACCGCCTGCCCGATCTCCTCGCCCGCTCGCGCACGAAGCGCGTGGTCGATACGGAATTCCCCGTCGAGGACAAGTTCGACCACCTGCCGGCGCGGCGCACCCTCGGGGTCACGGCCTTCCTCACGGTGCAGGAGGGCTGCGACAAGTTCTGCGCCTTCTGCGTGGTGCCCTACACCCGCGGCGCCGAGGTCTCGCGCTCCGTGGCGGCGATCCGGGCCGAGGCGGAGCGGTTGCTCCAGGGCGGCGCCCGCGAGATCACCCTTATCGGCCAGAACGTGAACGCCTATCACGGCGTCGGCCTCGACGGCGGGTCGGCCACCCTGCCCGACCTCATGCGCGAGATCGCGTCGCTGCCCGGCATCTTACGCCTGCGCTACACCACCAGCCACCCCAACGACATGACGTCCGACCTCGTGGCGGCCCATGGCAGCCTGCCGGCCCTGATGCCGTTCCTGCACCTGCCGGTGCAGTCGGGCTCCGACCGGGTGCTGAAGGCCATGAACCGCAAGCACACGGCCGCGAGCTACCGCGACCGCATCGCGGAGATGCGGGCGGTGCGGCCCGACATCGCCCTGTCGTCGGATTTCATCGTCGGCTTCCCCGGCGAGACCGAGGCGGAGTTCGAGGAGACCCTGCGGCTCGTCGCCGACATCGGCTTCGCCAGCGCCTACTCGTTCAAGTACAGCCCGCGCCCCGGAACGCCCGCGGCGGAGTGGGACGACATGGTGCCGGAGGACGTGAAGACCCGCCGTCTGCACGCCCTGCAGACCCTTCTCGATGCGCAGCGCCACGCCTTCAACGCCTCGTATGTCGGCGCCGTGGTCGAGGTTCTCGTGGAGAAGGCCGGGCGCCACCCCGGTCAGGTGGCGGGCAAGACGCCTCACCTCCTACCCGTTCAGTTCGACGCGCCCACATCCACCATCGGCACCCTCGTGCCCGTGCGGATCGTCAGGGCCGGCTCCAACAGCCTGTTCGGCGAGACCGTCGCCGATGCGGCGGTCGCGGCGTGAGCGCGGCGGCCCCGTTCCGTGGCATCACCATCGAAGGACACCGGCGTGGCAGCATCTGACGGGATCGGACGGATCGGCCCCTTGCGCGGGCGCGGCCCGGCGGCGCGGGTGGGCGAGATCGTCGAATCCCTCGAGGCGTCCCTGACCTTCGACGACAACCGTCTCGCGAGCCTCGTCTTCGGCCAGTACGACCAGAACGTCGCCCATCTCGAGCGGCGCCTCGGCGTCACCGCCACGGCTTTGGGCAACCACCTCGTCATCAAGGGCTCGCCCGAGGCGGCGGAACTTGCCCGCAAGGTGTTCGAGCGCCTCTATGCCCGCGTCCGGGCCAGCGGCACCGCCCTGACGCTCGGCGACGTCGACGGCGCGATCCAGGAGACGACGCAGCAGGGCACCCTGTTCCCGGCGGCCGAGGTCAGCGCCGAGCCCGACCGGCCGGTCTTCGACCAGATCGCCACCCGCCGGCGCGGCGCCGTGCGCGCCCGCAACACGGCGCAGGACGCCTACATCAAGCTGCTGCGCACCCGCGAACTCGTGTTCGCCGAGGGCCCGGCCGGCACCGGCAAGACCTGGCTGGCCGTCGGCCACGCCGTCTCGCTGCTGGAGCAGGGTCACGTGGAGCGCATCATCCTGTCCCGCCCGGCCGTCGAGGCCGGCGAGCGCCTCGGCTTCCTGCCCGGCGACATGCGCGACAAGGTCGATCCGTACCTGCGCCCGATCTACGACGCGCTCTACGATTTCATGGAAGCCCGCCACGTCGACCGCGGCCTTCAGACCGGGATCATCGAAATCGCGCCGCTCGCCTTCATGCGCGGACGCACCCTCACCAATGCCGTGGTGCTCCTCGACGAGGCGCAGAACACCACCTCCATGCAGATGAAGATGTTCCTGACGCGCCTCGGCGAGAACTCCCGAATGATCATCACGGGTGATCCGAGCCAGGTCGATCTGCCGCCGGGCCAGCGCTCGGGCCTCGTCGAGGCGGTGAAGATCCTGGACGGCGTCGAGGGCATCGGTCGCGTCACCTTCCGCGACGTCGACGTGGTACGCCACGACCTCGTGCGCCGCATCGTCACCGCCTACGAATCGGCCGCCCACGGCGAGCACGAATCCGACCGCAACCCGAATCCGCGCCGCCGGCCCAATTCATGATCGAGACCGAAATCGACGTCGCCGTCGAGGACGCACGCTGGAACGACGTGGTGCCGGACCTCGAAGCGTTCGTGATCCGCGCCGTGGAGGCCGGGCTCGCCATCGCACCGGATTCCCCCAAGGAAGCGGTGGAGGTCAG
The DNA here is from genome assembly GCF_001423295.1 of Methylobacterium sp. Leaf112. Lineage (GTDB taxonomy): Bacteria > Pseudomonadota > Alphaproteobacteria > Rhizobiales > Beijerinckiaceae > Methylobacterium. The sequence continues at coordinate 154,027 of NZ_LMNG01000012.1, forward strand.
CGTCCTGCTCACCACCGACGCTGCGGTGCAGGCCCTGAACCGGACTTGGCGCGGACAGGACAAGCCCACCAACGTCCTGTCGTTTCCTGCGCCCCCGCAGCCCCCCCATGCGGGAATGGCGCGGCCGCTCGGCGATGTCGTTCTTGCGTATGACACGATGCTGCGCGAGAGTGCCGAGCAATCGAAGCCGCTCAGTCACCACCTCGCGCACCTCCTTGTCCATGGCACCCTCCACCTCCTCGGTCAGGACCACGAGACGGGCGACGCGGACGCCGAGGCCATGGAGGCGCTCGAAATCGCGGCCCTCGCCACCCTCGGCATGCCCGATCCCTACGCCGATTGAGCGGCAGCAACGCCCGTCATCCCAGATCAGAGAGACATGACGAACGATCGAAGTCGCGGCGCGGCCCAGGCCGCGCCCAGCGCGAACGACGGTGAGGCTCACCCCCGCGAGCCCTGGTACGACCGTCTGCTGCACGTCTTCCACCTCCGGCCGCGCGATTCGTTGCGCGACGATATCGAGGACCGGCTGGCTGAGCCCGATTCGGGCGAGAACGCCTTCTCGCCCATCGAGCGCGCCATGCTCAAGAACGTGCTCGGCCTGCACAAGGTGCGGGTGGACGACGTGATGATCCCGCGCATCGACATCGTCGCCGTGTCCATGGACACGAGTCTGGGCGAATTGCTCAAGCTGTTCCGGACGGCCGGGCATTCGCGCCTGCCCGTCTACGGCGAGACCCTCGACGACCCGAAGGGCATGGTCCACATCCGCGACTTCGTCGAGCATATCGCCGCCCGCGCGGAGGTCGGCCATCGGCGGCCGGGCGCGACCCCCGTCGAGTCCTCCCTCGCCGAGCCTTCGGACGAAACACCGGTCCCGCGGCCCCGCCGGGGTGCCCGCGCATTGCGCACTCTCAACCTCGCCAGCGTCGATCTTTCGGCGACCCTCGCCTCCACCCGGATCCAGCGTCCGGTCCTGTTCGTGCCGCCCTCCATGCCGGCCATCGACCTCCTCGTGCGGATGCAGGCGACCCGCACCCACATGGCGCTGGTCATCGACGAGTACGGCGGCACGGACGGCCTCATCTCCATCGAGGATCTCGTCGAGATGGTGGTGGGCGACATCGAGGACGAGCACGACGTCGCTGAAGGCCGCCTCGTGCAGCGCGTCGAGGGCGAAGGCGACGTCTTCGTGGCCGACGCCCGTGCGGGCCTCGCCGAGGTGTCGGAGGCGAGCGGCGTCGACCTCGTCGCGGCGGTCGGCGAGATGGCGGAGGAGATCGACACCATCGGGGGCCTCATCGTGACCCTCGCCGGACGCGTGCCCTCGCGCGGCGAACTCATCGCCGGCCCGGGCGACCTCGAATTCGAGGTGCTCGACGCGGATCCACGGCGGGTGAAGCGCCTGCGTCTCAAGCGCAGCGATGCGCAGATCGCGTCGGTGGTGCCGCTGGCGCTGCCGCCGCCCGCACCCAATCCGAGCCTCGAAGCCCCCGCATCGTGACGGCGACGGTCGTTCGATGACTGTTGGCCGCGCCGACGCCATGCCGGCGCCCGGCCCCCTCGCCCTCCTCGCCCAATGGGTGATGCTGAGCGCGGGGTGGCGCCGGCTGCTCGTCGCCTATTGCGCCGGGGCGTTCGGGGCCCTGGCGATGCCGCCCTTCGGCGCCCTTCCGGCCCTCGCCGTCGCTCTGTCGGTGGCCGTCTGGCTCCTCGACGGCGCTCCCACGGGCCGCCGCGCCTGGCATACCCTGCGGACCGCCGGCCTCATCGGCTGGGCCTGGGGGTTCGGCTATCTCACGGCCGGCCTGTGGTGGCTTGGCTCGGCCTTCCTGGTGGAAGCGGAGGAATTCGCCTGGGCCCTGCCCCTCGGAGTGATCGGCCTGCCGGCGGTGCTGGGCGTGTTCTACGGGTTCGGGTTCGCCCTGGCCCGCCTCGTCTGGTCGCCGGGCGCGGGGCGCGTCCTCGCCCTCGCCTTCGGGCTCGCCGCCTGCGAGTGGCTGCGCGGCCACCTGTTCACGGGTTTCCCGTGGAACACCCTCGGGATGGCGCTCGGCCAGAACCTCTGGCTGATGCAGAGTGCGGCCGGAATCGGCCTCTACGGCCTCACCCTCCTGGCGGTCCTGATCGCCGCCGCTCCCGCGACCCTCGCGACGGGCGCGTCCCCGTCCGCCCGTTTGGTGCCGACCGTTCTGGCGGGCATCGTACTCGGGTCCATGGCGCTCCTCGGCGCGGCGCGCCTGCCGGCAGGGCCCGACGCCACCGTGGCGGGCATCCGGCTGCGCCTCGTCCAGCCGAACCTGAACCAGGACGCCAAGTTCCGCCCCGAGAACCGCGAAGACATCCTCGACCGCTACATCGAGCTCAGCGACCGTGCCGCCGCCCCGGACCGGTCGGGCCTGTCCGACGTCACCCACGTGATCTGGCCGGAATCGGCGTTTCCGTTCCTGATCCAGCGCGACCCGGCAGCCCTGGCCCGCATCGCCGCCGCCCTGCCGCCGGGCAAGCAGCTGATCACGGGCGCGGCCCGGGCCGACACGCCGCTCCCGGGCGAGCGCCCGCACTTCTTCAACGCGATCCTCACCCTCGCGGCCGGGCCGAAACTCGGTGAAGTCTACGACAAGGTTCACCTCGTCCCCTTCGGCGAGTATCTGCCGGGTCCCCTCGACGCATTCCTGCGGGCCCTGCACATCCGTCAGTTCGTGTCGATTCCCGGCGGGTTCACCGCCGGTGACCGAGCCCGTCAGCGCATCCTGTCGGTACCGGGATTACCGCCCATCGCCGCCACCATCTGCTACGAGGCGATCTTCCCCGGCGCCATCGTGCCGGAAGCGGGTCCGAGCGGGCCGCCGCCGGTGCCGGGCCTGATCCTCAACCTCACCAACGATGCCTGGTTCGGCGACACGCCCGGCCCGCGCCAGCACTTCGCCCAGGCGCGCCTGCGCGCCGTCGAGGAAGGCCTACCCCTGGTGCGCGACGCCAACACCGGCATCTCGGCCGTGGTCGACGCCCATGGCCGGATCGTCGCGAGCCTGCCCGTCGGGGTCGAGGGCGTCCTCGACGCCGATCTCCCCGTGCGGCTCGCCGATCGTACCCCCTACGCCCGCTTCGGCGACGCTCCCTTCGCGATTCTGCTCGGCCTCACCCTCATCCTGGCGCTCACGGCGCGACGGCGGTCGGCGTGAGCCGGCCGGTGTCGGCGGCGCGTCCCCTCCTCCTCGGCGCCGGCATCCTGCTCGTCGCGTTCAACATGCGCCCGGCCCTGACCACCGTCGGGCCGCTCATCGAGACGATCCAGGCGGCGACCGGGCTCGGGACCCGGGGTGCGGCCCTCCTCAACACCCTGCCGGTGCTGTGCATCGGCCTCGCCTGCGTGCTGGGCCCCCTCGTGATCCGCCGACTCGGCGCCGATCGCGGCGTCCTGCTCGCCGTCGCCATCGTCACCCTCGGTTCGGGGCTCCGGGGCTTTGGCGGATTGGGACCGCTCTTTGCCGGCGCCTGCCTCGCCGCCCTCGGGATCGGCCTGTCGGGCGTCCTGCTACCGGGGCTCGTGAAGCGCGAGTTCCCAACCCAGGTCGGCCGCGTCACCGGGCTCTACACCATGGTCCTGTGTCTCGGGGCCGCCGCCGGGGCGGGCTTCAGCGTGCCCCTGACGCAGGCCGCCGGAAACTGGTCCACGGCCCTCGGCCTCTGGAGCGTCCCGGCCCTGGTCGCCACCCTGGCGTGGCTCCCCTTCGCCCGCGCGCCCGACCCGGCCGAACGCGCCGTGCGGCGGCGCCCCCTGTGGCGGGACCGGCTCGCCTGGCAGGTGACCGGGTTCATGGGCCTGCAATCGTCGCTCGCCTACATCATGTTCGGCTGGCTGCCGGTGGTGCTGCACGACCGAGGCCTCAGCGCCATGGAGGCCGGCTACGTCGCGTCCCTCATGAGCATCGGGCAGGCGCCCTTCGCCCTCGTCGTGCCGTCCCTCGCCGCGCGGGCAAAGGACCAGCGCCTGTTCGCCATGGTGTTGCTGGGCCTCGCCGTGGTGACCATCCTGGGCCTGGTCTTCGGGCCCCTCGGTCTCGCTCTGCCGTTCGGTATGCTGCTGGGCGGCGCCCTCGGTGGCCTGTTCGGCCTCGGCCTCACCCTCATCGTCCTGCGTGCCCGCGACACGGCCGGCGCGGCGGATCTCGCCGCCATGTCCCAGAGCGTCGGCTACACCTTGGCGTCCCTCGGCCCCCTCGGCTTCGGCCTCGCCCACGACCTCACCGGCGGCTGGGGCGCCTCCGTCACCCTGTTCTGTCTCATCGCCGGGGGCGCACTGATCTGCAGCTTCTGGGCCGGGCAGAACCGGACCGTCGGCGTGCCGGACCCGCGCGGCGCCTGAGACTGACTCCGGATGATCCATTCGGAGACAGTCTCAGACAGCCCGCGCGGCGCTTGAGCGAAGCCCAAATCCGCATCGCGAAGCGATCAACCGGTATGAGACGGCGCCCCCTGCGGCGGGACAGCCGCCGACGATCCCTCGGTCCAACGAAAAACCCCGCACGGCCGGGGGGCCGTGCGGGGCTGGGGTTCCGGTGACGCCGGTCTACGGCGCCTGAGGCTTACTCGGCGGCGACGCGGTGGGCTTGGCTGCCGTCCGTATAGGTCTCGGCCTGGAGGCGCTTGCCCGGAGCCGCGCGGCCCGGAAGCGGCGGCAGGGCCAGGGCCTTCGCCAGATCGATGCCCGCCCCCTCGGCGACGCGGCGGCCGTAATCCGCATCCGCGTGAGAGAAGTGCCAGACCATCCGCAGCTGGATCGCCTCGGGGCACTGCTTCATGTCGCCGACGAGGTTGGCGATGAGGTCGTCGCGCTCCCAATCCTGGAACGAACGGTAGCGCACGCCGGCCTGCGTGTAGTCGTCCTCGGTGCGCGAGGTCTGGAAGCGGCCGAGCTGGCCCTCCACCGGCTGGTGGTAGTCCTTGGCGGGCTTGGGCGCTTCGGCGAGGCCCTCACCGATGGTCGAGGGCTCGTAGTTGATGTGGCGGTTCTGGCCATGGCCGTCGACCCCATAGGTCATCTGGCCGTCGCGCTGGTTCGAATAGACCTTCACGCCGGGCTGCGGCGCGTTGATCGGCAGCTGGAGGTAGTTGGCGCCGACGCGGTAACGCTGCGTGTCCGAGTAGGACAGCGTCCGGCCCTGGAGCATCTTGTCGTCCGAGAAATCGATACCGTCGACGAGCACGCCCGTGCCGAAGGCCGACTGCTCGACTTCCGCGAAGAAGTTGTCGGGCACGCGGTCGAGCACCATGCGGCCCACCGGCAGCAGCGGGAAGTCTTCCACCGGCCACAGCTTGGTGTCGTCCAGGGGATCGAACGACAGGTGGTCGTTCGGGCCGTCGGGCATGATCTGCACGCAGAATTCCCACTCGGGGAAGTTGCCCTTGGAAATGTTGTCGTAGAGGTCGCGGGTGGCGTGGCCGACATCCTTGGCCTGGATCTCGGAGGCTTGGGCCGAAGTCAGGTTGCGGATGCCCTGCTTGGGCTCCCAATGGAACTTGCACAGCACCGCTTCGCCCTGGTCGTTGACGAGCTTGTAGGTGTTGACGCCCGAGCCTTCCATCTCCCGATAGTTGGCCGGGATGCCCCATGGCGACTTCAGGTGGGTGACCATGTGGATGGCTTCGGGGTGCTGGGCCACGAAGTCGAAGAAGCGCCACGCCTCCTGGCGGTTCGTCACCGGGTCCGGCTTGAACGCGTGGATCATGTCGGGGAACTTGATCGCGTCGCGGATGAAGAAGACCTTGAGGTTGTTGCCGACGAGATCCCAATTGCCGTCGACGGTCTTGAACTTCACCGCGAAGCCGCGCGGGTCGCGCTCGGTCTCAGGCGACTCCTTGGCGCCCGCGACGGTGGAGAAGCGCACGAACATCGGCGTCTTCACGCCGGTCTCGTTGAGCACGCGGGCGCGGGTGTACTTGGAGGCCGGCTCGTTGCCGATCTTGCCGTAAGCCTCGAAGTAGCCGTGGGCGCCCGCACCGCGAGCGTGCACCACGCGCTCCGGAATGCGCTCGCGGTCGAAATGCGTGATCTTCTCGATGAACTGGTAGTTCTCGAGGGTCGCAGGACCGCGCTCGCCCACCGTGCGGGTGCTCTGGTTGTCGCGAACCGGGTGGCCCTGACGGGTGGTCAGAATCGGGCGCTGATCGCTCATGCGGTGCTCTCTCCAAATGGTTGAATCGGACCGGGGGATGGGTTCGGAGCACCGTGGCTCGTGAACGCCATCGACCCTGGAATTGTTCTGAGACCAGCTTATGGACCCCCGTGGATCGTTTGGCCAATGCATCGTGGCAAACGTTCTGATAGACGCAGCCTATGAACCTGTCTGGATTGTCCCTGCGCGACCTCGAGTATGTCGTGGCCGTCGCCGAGGAGACGCATTTCGGTCGCGCCGCCGAGCGCTGCAACGTCAGCCAGCCGACCCTGAGCGTGCAGGTGCGCAAGCTCGAGGAATCCCTGGGCCTCGTCCTGTTCGAACGCGGCAACCGCCGGGTGATGCTCACCCCCGCCGGCCAAGGCATCGTCCGGCAGGCCCGCACGGTGCTGGCCGAGGCGCAGCGCCTGCTGGTGCTGGCGAGCGAGGGACGCGGCGCGCCGCTCACCGGCCGCCTCGTGCTCGCGGCCATCCAGACGCTCGGCCCCTACCTTTTTCCCCTTGTCCTGCGCAGCCTGCGCCAGGAATTCCCGCTGCTGGCCCTGGCGCTGAGCGAAGCGCGCACGGCGGAAATTCTGGAAGGGTTGCGCGACGGGCGCATCGACGCCGCCCTGCTGTCCCTGCCGGTGCCGTCGTCAGGGCTGACGATCTCGCCGCTGTTCATCGAGCCGTTCCTGCTCGCCTGCCCGGCCGAGCATCCCCTGGCCCGCGGCGGCGCCCTGCGGGCCCGCGACATCGCCGGGCCGGACCTTCTTCTCCTCGATGAAGGCAATTGCCTGCGCGACCAGACCGTGGCGGCCTGCGGCGCCGGCAGTGCGGCCGGCCGCCACGCCACGAGTCTGGAGACCCTGCGCTCCATGGTGGCGGCGGGGGCCGGCTACACCCTGCTGCCGGCCCTCGCCGTGCCGGCGGCGCCCGATCCGAGCGGCCTTACCGTGACGCGGGGCTTCGACGTCGATGGTCCCGGCCGTACCGTCGCTCTCGCCTGGCGTGCCAGCGATCCGCGCGGCGCCGGCCTCGCGCACCTTGCCGCCTTCTTCCGCGCGCACGCACCGGCCGGTACCACCGCCTGCCGCGACGACGGGGCTTCGGCACCCGCATCGGCCCGTCGTGACAGCGTCTCCGATCCGGTGTAGCGCGCCAGATCTCCCCTACGGCCCTCCCTCCCCCGCTCTCGCCTCCCGGCTCCCGCTGTGCAGTTCTTCCGGTCCCTCGGCCTCTGGGTGGCGCTCGTCGCGTCCTCGGGCGCCCTCGCGTACGGCCTGACGCTGGGGCATTTTCCCGCCGCCCTCCTGCTCGGGCCGATGCTGGCCGCCATCGCGTTCGGCGTCGGCGGCGCCGGGCTCGGCGTTCCGAAGCCCGGCTTCCTCGCCGCACAGGCGATGATCGGTTGCCTCGTAGCAAAAGCCGTCACCGCCGAGATCGTCGCCACCATCACGGAAGACGGGTGGATCATCCTCGCCGTGGTCCTCGTCACCGTGGTGGCGGGCGCCGTCGTCGGCTGGACCCTGACGCGCCTGCACATCCTGCCCGGCACCACCGCCGCCTGGGGCTCCTCCCCAGGGGGAGCCGCCGCCATGGTGGCGATGTCGGAGGAGTACGGCGCTGATCCGCGCCTCGTCGCCTTCATGCAATATGTCCGGGTCGTCGTGGTGGTGCTGTCGGCCTCCGCGGTCGCACGCCTCCTCACCGATGTCGCAGCGCCGGCCGCACCGGCCGCCGGCACGACACCGCCGCTGACCGTCCTGGTGACCCTGACGGTGGCGGCCGTGGGCTTTGCCCTCGCACACCTCCTGCGCCTGCCGGCCGCCGCCCTGATCGGACCGATGCTCCTCGGATCCGCGCTCCACGCCGCCGGACTCGTCGGCATGGCGCTGCCGATCCCGCTCCTCGACCTCGCCTACGCGACCATCGGCTGGTACGTCGGCCTGCGCTTCCGCCGGGAGACCTTGCGTGAGACGGTGACGGCCCTGCCCGGAATCCTCATCGCCACCGTCGCGGTCATCGCGCTCTGCGCCGTCTGGGCCTACGGCCTCACCCAAATCCTGCCCATCGACTTCCTGACCGCCTACCTCGCCACGAGTCCCGGCGGCCTCGATTCGGTGGCGATCATCGCGGTGGGCTCGAAGGCGGACGTGTCGTTCGTGCTCGCGGTGCAGACCCTGCGGCTTTTCGTGGTGCTGATCACCGGACCGCTGCTCGCCAAGTGGATCGCCAAGGGTGCTCCGGCGGGCGCTCCAAAGGCCTGACCATGCGCGCGCTGCTCGTCGCCTTCCTCAATTCCTGGCGCGGCCTCGCCCACGGCGCCCGCACTGAGCGGGCGGTGCGCCTCGAACTCGCCCTGCTGCTCCTGGGTTTGCCACTGGCGTTCCTCGTCGGCGCCGGCCTCTGGGTCCGCGTCGCTCTCGTGGCGAGCCTCCTGCTCATGCTGGCGGCGGAGTTCCTCAACACCGCCATCGAAAAGCTCTGCGACCATCTCCACCCCGGCCATCACCCCAAGATCGGCATCGTCAAGGATCTGGCCTCCGCCGGGGCTTTCCTGGCCCAGGCCGTCGCGGCCCTCGTCTGGCTCGCCGCCCTGTTCGAGCGGGTCAGCTGAGCCGACGCGCAGCCGTAAGCCGCACGGTGGCCGGGGTCCGATCGGCGAAGCGGCCTCGCGTCTTTCGTGCGCCGGACCTATGTGCGGGTAACCGAACCGTCGCCCACCCGAATCGGACACCCGACTCCTTGACCGACTACATCCGAAAGATCCTCACCGCCCGCGTCTACGACGTCGCCGTCGAGAGCCCCCTCGACCCGATGCCGCGCATGTCCGCGCGCCTCGGGCGCCCGGTCCTCCTCAAGCGCGAGGACCTGCAGCCGGTGTTCTCGTTCAAGCTGCGCGGGGCCTACAACAAGATGTCGGGCCTCTCGGCCGAGGTGCTGGCGCGCGGCGTCGTCTGCGCGTCCGCCGGCAACCACGCGCAGGGTGTGGCGCTCGCCGCCGCGCGGCTGAACGTGCGGGCCGTCATCGTGATGCCGCGCACCACGCCGGCCATCAAGGTCGATGCCTGCCGGGCGCGCGGCGCCGAAGTGATCCTGTTCGGCGACGCCTTCGACGAAGCCCTCGGCCACGCCCGTGAACTGGAGGTGGCGCAAGGCCTGACCTTCCTGCACCCGTTCGACGATCCCGACGTGATCGCCGGCCAGGGCACCATCGGCATGGAGATCCTGACCCAGCATTCCGGGCCCATCGAGGCGATCTTCGTCCCCATCGGGGGCGGTGGATTGGCCGCCGGAATCGCCACCTTCGTGAAATACCTGCGGCCCGAGACCAAGGTGATCGGCGTCGAGCCGGACGACGCCGCCTGCATGGCGGCGGCGCTCGCGGCGAACGAACGCGTGATGCTGCCCACCGTCGGCCTATTCGCCGACGGCGTCGCCGTGCGCCAGGCCGGCGAGGAAACGTTCCGCCTCTGCCGCGAACACCTCGACGGCGTCATCACCGTCGACACCGATGCCATGTGCGCGGCGGTGAAGGACATCTTCGACGACACCCGTGCGATCTCCGAGCCGTCGGGCGCGCTCGCACTGGCCGGGGCCAAGGCCTACGCGGCGCGCGAGGGTGCCGGAACCGGCACCCTGGTGGCGATCTCAAGCGGTGCCAATCTCAACTTCGACCGCCTGCGCCACATCGCCGAGCGCGCCGAGATCGGCGAACAGCGCGAAGTCTTGCTCGGCGTGACGATTCCCGAGCGGCAGGGCGCTTACCGCGCCTTCATCGGAACCCTCGGTCCGCGCGCCATCACGGAGTTCAATTATCGCTATGCGCGCGGCAGCGAGGCGCAGATCTTCGTCGGCATCAACTTGCCTGGCGGCGCGGTCGAGAAGCGCGCGCTCATCGCGGAGCTCTCGGCGGCCGGCTACCGAGCCCTCGATATGAGCGACAACGAGATGGCCAAGGTCCATATCCGCTACATGGTCGGCGGCCGGGCGACCGGACTTTCCGACGAGCGGCTTTATCGCTTCCAGTTCCCCGAGCGCCCGGGCGCCCTGATGAAGTTTCTCGACGGTCTCGGCGAGGGCTTCGCCATCACCCTGTTCCACTACCGCAACCACGGTGCCGATTACGGCCGAGTACTCGCCGGGATCGATGTGCCGCCGACCGAACGGGCTCGCTTCGACGCGGCCATCGCGGCCCTAGGCTATCCATGCATCGACGAGACCGATAACCCCGCCTACCGGATGTTCCTCGACGACCACACATGAGCGGGTAGATGCCTCGTCCGGTTGCGGAGACGTTCAGGCTATCGAGCCATCGGGGTACGGTCCCACGTCGGACACCGACGAAATTCTATCGCAGATCAGTAGTGGGAAGCATTTTATCTCGCAGGGCAGATGTGATCGAGTTATGATTCGAACTCAATAGATTTTAGCTGCCGGCATAGGACGGGGATAAGTCTTCCTTAGAAATTGCCCGGTAAACCGAGGCGTTCTCGCCCCGGTGCCCCCCGAATGTCCGCCTATTCCAGCCTCAAGATCCGCCTGCCGGCCATCACGGTCGGGCTCGCCCTCGTCAGCGCCACGGCGATGGGCGGGCTGAGCTGGTACTTCGCTCGCTCCGGCCTCATGGAAGGGGCGCAGGACCGGCTCCAGCTCGCCGCGACGGCGCGCAAGATCGGGATCGAACTCGTCGCCGAGCGCGCGGCCGGCGATCTCGCCACCACGGCGGCCAATCCGCAGGTCGGCGGCAACTTCACGGATCTCGTCGAGGCCCTCGATCCGGCGAAGGCCGAGTTCGCCGCCGTCGTGCAGGCCTACACGTCCCCGACCAAGCTCGAGGATCGCCTGAATGCCGAAGCGGCGGGCACGATGTACGCGCGCCGGCACGCCAAGGTGCAGGAGGTGGCGCGCAAGCTCATCGAGCGGCGCGGCTACGCCGACCTGATCTTCGTCTCGGAGGACGGGCGCATCGTCTACACCACCACGAAGGGTGCCGACTTCGCCCATGCCCTGTCCGAAGCCGACCTCGCCAAGACCGGGCTCGCCCGCCTGATCGAACGCCTGAAGGGCGCGGATGCGACGGCGACGCTCTACGAGGATTTCGCCGCCTATCCGGCCGAAGCCGGACCGTCGGCGTTTCTCGGGCAATCCATCACGCGCCGGGCCAACGTCGCCATGGGCACGGGCCAGGCGGCGACCCGCATGGGCTTTGTGGTGATGCGCGTCACGCCTGCCCTGTTCGACCGGACCCTGTCCGACCGCGGCGGTCTCGGCGACACCGGAGAGGTCGTGGCGGTCGGCACCGACGGTCGCCTGCGCAGCAACCCGCCCCTGGGTATCGCCCAAGCGGGCGCCGGATCGGCCGGCAAGGTCTCGGCTGGCAAGATATCGGCTGGCAAGATATCGGCTGGAATGGAAGCGGCCGGTCTCGGCCTGAGCCCAGCGCTCCTCAACACCGACCGTCCCTTCACCTATGCCACCGCCGATGGTGACCGGATGGCGGCAACGGCACGGGTTTCGGTGATGGGCGCCCCCTGGACCCTGGTCGCGGCGCAATCCGACACCGAGATCCTCGGCGCCGTCGGCACCCTCACCCGCGCCCTCGCGCTGACCGCCCTCGGCGTCCTGGTGCTCACCGCCCTCCTCGGTCTCCTGTTCGCCCGGGGCATCGTCCGTCCCCTCGGCGCCCTCACCCGTGCCCTCGACGCCCTCGCCCGCCGCGAAACCCTGGCCGACGTGCCGGGCAGCGGACGCGCCGACGAGATCGGCGGCATCGCCCGGGCCGTCGTCACCATCCGCGACATCTCCCTGGAGGACGCCGCCCGCCAGCTCGAGACCACCGCCGCCGCGCGGATGCGGGAGGAGACCGATCGCCGCGCGCTGCTCGCCGAGCTCGCCGACGGCTTCGAGCGCTCCGTGGGACGGATCGTCGAGACGGTGTCGCAGGCGGCTTCCGGCCTCAATGCCGCGTCGGACAGCATGATCACCGCCGTGGCCGGAACCGCGCAGCGCTCCGTCACCGTCGCGGCGACCGCCAACGAGACGGCCGGGAACGTCAACGCCGTCGCGACGGCGGCGGAGGAGCTCGGTGCGACCGTCGGCGAGATCGGCCGCCAGGTCGAGCAGGCCGCCGACATGTCGCGCAAGGCCGTGGACGAGGCGGGCCGCACCGCCGACACCATGCGCCGGCTCTCGACGGCCGCCGCGCGCATCGGCGACGTCGTCGGGATGGTCTCCCAGATCGCCGGGCAGACCAACCTGCTGGCCCTGAACGCCACCATCGAGGCGGCACGCGCCGGCGAGGCCGGCCGCGGCTTCGCCGTGGTCGCCGCGGAGGTCAAGAATCTGGCGGAGCAGACCGCGCGCGCCACCACGGAGATCGGCCAGCAGGTGGAGGCGATCCAGGCTGCCACCGGGGAGGCCGCCGGCGCGATCCAGGGCATCGTCGGACGCATCGAGGGGATGAGCCAGGTCACGGGCAGCATCGCGGCGGCCGTCGAGGAACAGGGCGTGACCACCCAGGAGATCGTCCGCAACATGGGGCAGGCCTCGGCCGGCACGGGGGCGATGACGCAGGACATCGCCGCGGTGGCGACCTCCGCCGAGGAAGCGGGCGCCTCCGCCGCACAGGTCCAGCGCGCCTCCGCCGATCTATCGCGCCAGTCAGAGAGCCTGCGGGCCGAAGTGGACGGATTCCTCGCCACCGTCAGGGCCGCCTGAGCGCCCGGACCGGCTTACGACGCGGAGAAGCGCCCGGGGTTCGCCCCGGGCGCTTCCGCTTTCAGCCCAGACGTTCCTCAAGGTGCGCCGCCACCCGGAGCGCGTTCGCCACGATGGTGAGGGTCGGGTTCACCGCGCCGATGGACGGAAAGAAGCTCGCATCGGTGACGTAGAGATTGTCGACCTCGTGCGCCCGGCAATCGAGGTTCAGCACCGAGGTTTGGGGATCGGTGCCGAAGCGCAGGGTCCCGGCCTGATGGGCGGTGCCGCTCAGGGGAATGTTCTTGCCGAGGTAGAGCGAGCGCTCGAACAGGTAGGTGTAGGCACCGGCCGGTTGGAGCAGGCCCTCCAGGGTGTCGCGCAGGCGGTCGTGGGCTTCGCGGTTGGTCTCCGTCACGTCGAGGATCACCCGACCGTCCGCTCCGAGGCTCACCCGGTTGTCGGGGTGCGGCAGGTCCTCGCTCTGGAGCCAGAAGTCCATGGAATGGCGCGCCACCATGGCGAAGGGCGCCTCGGGCAGGAAGCCCGTCCATTTCGGGAATTCCTCGCCGCGGATCTGATCGGGATGCGTCTTGGCGCACATCTGGATCAGACCCATCGGATACTCCCAGGCCTTCGATTCGAAGTAGTAGTCCGACACCGCCAGCGTTTTCTGGAAGACCGTGTCGTTGGGCTCCTTCGACAGCGCCATCAGCACCGACATGTTGTGGCGCATGTAGTTGCGCCCGACCTGATCCGATCCGTTGGCGAGACCGTTCGGATGCGCGTCGGAATGCGAGCGCAGGAGCAGCAGGGCCGACGAAAGGGCTCCGCACGCCACCACGACGATGTCGGCGCTGTAGCGCTCCTCTTCGCCGCTTCGGGTGACGTGGACGGAGGTCACCCGGCGGCCCGACGCATCGGTTTCGAGACGCGACACGTAGGCGTTGGTGAGGAGGGTGACGTTCGGGTACGCGGCCAGCGTCGGATCGACGGTCATCACCTGAGCGTCGGCCTTGCCGTTGAGAAGGCAGGGGAACCCGTCGAAGGCGTCGCAGCGGATGCAGGTGCTCGTCGGGGTCGGCCGGCCGTTCCGCTCGTCGAGCTTGATGCCCAGCGGTAGGTGGAATGGGTGCAGGCCGTGCCGGGCCCAGTCGTCCGAAAGCCGCTGGATGCGCGGCTCGTGGGAGACGGCGGGGTGATCGTAGGGTGCGCTCGCCCAGGGCTCCCCCGGGTCCTCGCCCCGATTGCCATGGACGGCGAACAGGCGCTCGGCCCGGGTGTAGTACGGCTCGAACACGTCGTAGCCGAGCGGCCAGGCCGGTGAGACACCATCGACGTGGCGCACGGCCTCGAAATCGCGCTCGCGCATCCTGAGGAGGGCTGCGCCGTACACCTTCGAGTTGCCGCCCACGTAGTAGTGCAGTGCCGGACTGAAGGCCCGCCCATCGCCGCCGTACCACGTTTCCTTGGCCTGATAGGCACCGTCCACGAACACGGTCTTGGCGCTCCAGTTCGCCTGCGAGCGAGGCAGGTAGTCGCCGCGCTCGAGGAGGAGGATGCGTTTTCCCGTCGGCGCCAGGGCCGCCGTGAGGGAGCCGCCGCCGGGACCACTGCCGATGACGATGACGTCGTAACGATCCTGGGACATGGGTCGATCCTGGGCTGGGCAGCCGTGCCGAACGATCCGCCGGACGTTCGAGACGGCCAACGTGAACCCGTCCGCCCCGTTCCGCGCTGCGGTGCACACAATGACGCGCGTGGGCGCAACCGTACGGACGGAGTGGCGTTGGAAGCGGGTGGGACACGCTCGTGCCCTGCAACACCGCACGAGGCTCCGATGATCGCTGCGTTCGCTGTGAACCCTGCGTCCGACGCAGCGGATACCGGCCGATGACCTGGCTCGATCTCGTGGCGGTGCCGCTGCTCGCCAAGATCTGCCTCGTCTGCATGTTTCCCCTGAGCGCTTACGACAAGGTGGTTCACTGGGACGAGGCGTTGGCCCAGGCCGCCTCCGGCCCCCTGCCGTTTCCGGCGCTGCTCCTCATGCTTGGCATCCTCGTCGAGACGATGACGCCGGTGATGATCGTGATCGGCTGGTACGACCGGGCCGGCGCCTTTCTACTCGCCGGCTTCTGCGGCGTGACGGCCGTGCTGTTCCACCGCTTCTGGGAGTTCCCCGGCTTCTGGTCGCGGGACGGCGAAGGGCGCGCCCATTTCTGGGACTTCTTCAAGAATTTCGGCCTCGTCGGCGGTCTGCTGCTCGTGGTGATCGGCGGCGGCTACGCCCCGGCCTCGCAGGTCGCGCACCATCCCCTCTCGAGCGGCCCGCAAGCGGCGGAGATCCAAATGCCGGCCGCACCAGCCCGACCCTGAGACAGGAAACCCGCCATGACCGGAACGACGCCGACCATGCCCTATTGGCACGTCTTCACCGATCCGGAGGGGATCAGCCGCCAGGAGCGGTTCACCCTCTCGAACTTCCGGTTCCAGGGTGTCGGCCCGGATGTGGCGCCGCAATGGAACGACAAGCAGGACCCGACCAAGGCGGGCGTCACCTTCACGGTGCTCCCCGTCGGCTGGGTCGGCGAATGGCACGAGAACCCGAAGCCCCAGTGGATCGCCGTCCTGACGGGGCGCTGGTTCGTCGAGACCATGGACGGGCACCGGGTCGAGATGGGGCCGGGCGACCTCATGTTCGGCGAAGATCAGAACACCGTGGCGCATGACGGCCGCAAGGGACATCTCTCCGGCACCGTGGGCGACGAACCCTGCACCATGATGGTGGTCGGCCTCGACGTGTCCCCCACGGTGAACCAGCCCGGCCGCTTCACCTGAGGGGGTCGCCATGGACGGCTTCGAGATCCACGACCCGCGCTTTCGCGCCTTCGTGCTGCCGAACGCTCCGTTGGAGACCCTCGCGGAAGGGTTTCGCTGGTGCGAGGGCCCGGTCTGGTTCGGCGACCGGGACGAACTCCTGTTCAGTGACCTGCCCAACGACCGGGTGATGCGCTGGAGCGAGCACGGCGGCCTCAGCGTCTTCCGCGCGCCGAGCGGCTTCGAGAACGGGCATGCCCGCGACCGCGAGGGGCGGCTGCTGTCGTGCTCGCACCGCGGGCGCTGCATCACCCGGACCGAACTCGACGGCACCGTCACGATGCTGGCCGACCGGTACGAGGGACGGCGCCTGAATTCGCCCAACGACATCGTCTGCCGGTCCGACGGGACGATCTGGTTCACCGATCCGCCCTACGGCATCCAGACGGATTACGAGGGCGGCAAGCAGGTCTCCGAACTGCCGGCACGGGTCTACCGCCTCGACCCGACAACGGGCGACCTCACCATCGTGGCCGACGATTTCGAAGGGCCGAACGGCCTGTGCTTCTCGCCCGACGAGACCCGGCTGTACATCGCCGAAAGCGGCCTGCAATTCGCCGATGCGCCGACGCGGCACCTGCGGGTGTTCGTGGTCGGCGCAGGCGGCAGCCTCTCCGGCGGGCGGGTGTTCCATACGGTCGAGCCCGGCTTCGCCGATGGGTTCCGTTGCGATACGGACGGGAACCTATGGTCGAGCGCCGGCGACGGGGTCCACTGCATCGACCCGTCCGGTGCGCTGCTCGGCAAGATCCTGACGCCCGGCCCCGTCGCCAATCTCGCCTTCGGCGGTCGCGAACGGTCGCGCCTGTTCCTCTGCGCCGGCCAGCGCCTCCAAGCGATCTACCTCAACCAGCGCGGAGCGCGCCTGCTGTGAGGCCCCGCGTCACCCGTCTCCTCGGCCTCAGTCGCACGGTGGCGGATCTCGCCCGAACGGAGGCGTTCTACCGCGACGGGCTCGATTTCCGCCGCCTCGGCCCCGTCGAACGTATCCCGAGCGCCGTACTGGATGCGCTCGGCCTTCCCGAGGCCAGCGGGGGGCGGTTGCGTATGGGGCTTGGGGACCAGAGCATCGAGTTCCTGGCCTTCGATACGCCCGGTCAGCGCTACCCCATCGGTGCCCTGGCCAACGATCCGTGGTTCCAGCACGCCGCCATCGTGGTCGCGGACATGAACCGCGCCGTCGCGCGCCTCGACGCCTTCGCACCCGTGCCGATCTCGCGCGGCGGTCCGCAGCGCCTGCCGCCCACCTCCGGAGGCGTCACAGCCTGGAAGTTTCGCGATCCCGACGGACATCCCCTGGAGCTCCTGGCCTTTCCGGAGGGTGCGGGCGCCCGGCGTTGGGTCGAAGCCCCCGGCCTGTTTCGCGGCATCGATCATTCCGCCATCACGGTCGCGGACGCGGAATCCGCCATCGCATTCTTCCGCGACGCCCTCGGGCTGCACCTCGACGGACGGAGCCGTAACAGCGGGCACGAGCAGGCCGCCCTCGACGGCTTGGACGAGCCCGTGGTCGACGTGATCGCGCTCCGGCCCGACGCGGAGGCGGTGCCGCACGTCGAACTCCTGCATTACCGCGCGCCCGTTCCCACCGCCGCCCGCCGGCCCTTCACGGCCCGCGACCGGTTCACCTCCCGGCTCCGCTTCGGCCTCCGCGACCTGCCGGCCCTTCGCGACCGGCTCGCGCGCGACTGGCCGCACGTTCCGCTTCACGCCGCACGCGACGGCAGCGTGATCGGTCTCGCGGGGCCCGACGCCCACGGAATCCTGCTCATCGCGGAGGGCTGAGGCTGCCCCACATCACATGAGCCCCGTGCAGGGCTCGGCCTTGACGCGCCCGGCCCCACGCGTCCAATGCCCGGCTTCGGAGTCCCTCGCGGAACTCCTCGGGGCTACCCGCCCCAATCCGGGCCCGTGAGGGGCCGCGGGAGGTCCGCGAGAGCCGCTCAGATCGGGACGCCCGCCGATGCCACCGCTCCTCGCCCTGCCGTTTCCCGCCATCGATCCGGTGGCGGTGGCCATCGGGCCGCTCACCATCAAGTGGTACGCGCTATCCTACATCGCGGGCCTGCTTGGCGGCTGGTTCTACGCCCGCCGGCTCGTGGCCATCGACCGGCTCTGGGGGGCCGGCAAGCGGCCGAGCCTCGACGACATCGACGATCTCATCGTCTGGGTGGCGCTCGGCGTCGTACTCGGCGGGCGCATCGGCTACGTGCTGTTCTACAACCTGCCCCTCTACCTGAACGACCCCCTGGAGATCCTCGCCATCCGCAACGGCGGCATGTCGTTCCATGGCGGGTTCCTCGGGGCGGTGCTGGCCATGGGTCTGTTCGCGCGCTCGCGGAATCTTGCGCCCTTCAACCTGTTCGATCTCGCCGCCGTCACCGTCCCCATCGGGCTGTTCTTCGGCCGCATCGCGAATTTCGTGAACGGCGAGCTGTGGGGCCGTATCGCCCCGGACTTCGATTATGCCGTGGTGTTTCCCTCCGGCGGCCTTCTGCCCCGCCACCCGAGTCAGCTCTACGAGGCGGCCACGGAAGGCGCCCTGCTGTTCGGGGTGATGGCTGTGGCGGTACGGGTGTTCGGCTTCCGCAGGCCGGGGCTTCTCAGCGGGATCTTCGTCCTCGGCTACGCCCTCGCCCGGACGTTCTGCGAGTTCTTCCGCGAGCCCGACCGGCAGCTCGGCTACCTCTTCGGCACCGAGGGCTGGCGCACCGGCGGAATCACCATGGGGATGCTGCTCTGCGTGCCCATGGCGCTGGTCGGCATCGCCACCATTCTGCTCGCCGCCCGTGGCGTGACCGCACCGCGGGAATCCGTTTCCAAGCGGCCCGATCCGACGTGACGACGCCGCTCTTCGCAATTCTGCGCGACGAGATCCTCGCCACGGGGCCGATGCCGCTGGCGCGCTACATGGACGTCTGCCTCAGCCATCCGGTCCATGGCTATTATCGCACGCGCGATCCCCTCGGCGCGGCCGGGGATTTCACCACCGCGCCGGAAATCTCGCAGATGTTCGGCGAACTCGTCGGCATCTGGATCGCCGCCACCTGGGGTGCCCTCGGCGCGCCCGCCGACCTCGCACTGGTGGAACTCGGCCCCGGGCGCGGCACCCTGATGCAGGACGCGCTCCGGGCCCTCGCCCGCGCCGCCCCGGATCTTCGCCCCCACCTCCACCTCGTCGAGACGAGTCCGGTGTTGCGGGCGGCGCAGGCCGAACGTCTCGCCGCCGTCCGGCCGACCTGGCACGAGACGGTGGAGACCGTGCCGCCGGGGCCCGCCCTGGTGGTGGCCAACGAATTCTTCGACGCCCTGCCGGTGCGCCAGTTCCAGCGTACGGAGCGTGGCTGGTTCGAGCGCTGCATCGGCCTGACACCCGAGGGGGAGCGCCTCGCCTTCGGGCTCGGCGCGGAGCCCGATCCGCGCATCGTGCATCAAGCCCCTGTCGGCGTGATCCTCACCCTGCCGGGCGCCGCCCTCGACACCGTCCGCATCCTCGCCCGGCGCCTCGTGCGCGACCGGGGCGCCCTGCTGTCCATTGATTACGGTCATACGCAGCCGGCCTTCGGCGATTCGCTCCAGGCGGTGGCGCAGCACCGCTTCGTCGATCCCCTGGCGGCACCGGGGGAAGCCGACCTCACCACTCACGTGGATTTCTCCGCCCTGGCTCGGGCCGCCTCGGCCGAAGGCGCCCGGGTGCACGGACCGGTCGACCAGCGTGATTTCCTCCAGGCCCTTGGCCTCGGCGCGCGTGCCGAGCGCCTGGGAGCCGGCGCAACGCCGCAGCAGGCGGTTCGGATCGCCGCAGCCGTCTCGCGCCTCACCGATCCGGCCCGGCGCGGCATGGGCAGCCTGTTCAAGGCGATGGCGGTCTCCGATCCCGCCTTGGCCGCCCTGCCCGGACTTCCGACGCCCGACCGTTGACGCCCGCGTCCGAGGCCGCGGCTTCGCGAACCCTGCGTTTCCGGCAGCCGCCCGCCACCGTCGGATGTGATCAAGCCCCGCCTTGCAGGGACGGTAACCCGCGCTTCACCGATCCGTACGGCCGGGCTGGGAGGGAGATCGCACGACGCCCGGGTGGCCCCGGGCGCCGCGCGTCCACCGAGCCCGTTTCAGAAACTCACGGCGCGAACCCGGCGCACCTGCGGGATCGCGTCGATCTGCTTCAGCACCGCATCCGACACCGGCGCATCCACGGCGCACAGGCAGATGGCGCTGCCACCTTCCTCCTCGCGGCCAAGGTTGAACGTCGCCACGTTGACGTTCGCTTCGCCCAGGATGCTGCCCAGCCGCCCGATGAAGCCCGGCTTGTCGTGATTGCGCACGTAGAGCATGTGGCGCGCGAAGGCCGCGTCGATGGCGATGGAGCGGATCTCGATCACCCGGGGCTTGCCGTCGTGGAACACGGTCCCGGCCGCGTCGCGCGGCATGTCCTCGGCGTCGACAGTGATGCGGATCACCGATTCGAAATCCGTGACCGCGCCCTCGCGCTTGATCTCGTCGACGACGATCCCCCGCTCCCGGGCGAGCGCCGGGGCCGACACCATGTTGATGTCCTGCAGGAACGGCCGCAGCACACCCGTGATGGCGGCGGAGGTCAGCGCACGGGTGTTCATGGAGGCCACCGCCCCCTCGTAGATGATGCGGATGCCCTTGATCGGCGCCTCCGTGAGCTGCCCGAGGAACGAGCCGAGCTTTTCGGCGAGGGCCACGAACGGCTTCAGGCGCGGCGCCTCGTCGGCGGAGATGGAGGGGAAGTTGATGGCGTTGGTGATGGCGCCCTGGAGCAGGTAGTCGGACATCTGCTCGGCCACCTGCAGGGCGACGTTCTCCTGGGCCTCGTTGGTGGAGGCGCCGAGATGCGGCGTGCAGATGACGTTCGGATGCCCGAACAGCGGGTTCTGCTTGGCGGGTTCGGTGACGAACACGTCGAGGGCCGCGCCGGCGACATGACCGGAATCGAGGGCGGCCCGCAGGGCGACCTCGTCGACGAGGCCGCCGCGTGCGCAGTTGACGATCCGCACGCCGCGCTTGGTCTTGGCGATGGCCTCGGCCGACAGGATGTTGCGGGTCTTGTCCGTCATCGGCACGTGCAGGGTGATGATGTCGGCCCGGGCCAGCAGGGCGTCGAGCTCGACTTTCTCGACGCCGAGCTCCACGGCACGCTCCGGCGACAGGTAGGGATCGTACGCCACCACCTTGAGCTTGAGGCCGATGGCCCGGTCGGCCACGATGGCCCCGATGTTGCCGCAGCCGATGATGCCCAGGGTCTTGGCCGTCAGCTCCACGCCCATGAAGCGGTTCTTCTCCCACTTGCCGGCCTGGGTCGAGGCGTCGGCCTGGGGCAGCTGGCGGGCCAGGGCGAACATCAGCGCGATGGCGTGCTCGGCCGTCGTGATGGAATTGCCGAAGGGCGTGTTCATCACGATGATGCCGCGGGCGGTCGCCGCCGCCACGTCGACATTGTCGACGCCGATGCCGGCCCGGCCGATCACCTTGAGGCGACCCGCCTCGGCGATGACCTTGCTGGTGACCTTGGAGGCCGAGCGGATGGCGAGCCCGTCGTAATGGCCGATGATCGCCGTGAAGGCGTCCTTGTCCTTGCCGAGGTCGGGAATGAAGTCGACGTCGATGCCGCGGTCGCGAAAGATCTGCACGGCCGCATCGGAGAGAGCGTCGGAAATGAGCACCTTGGGAGCAGCCATGATGGCCTCCGGGTTCTAGGAAAAGGGATTTTGGGGTTTGGCGCAGGGCACCTCGCCCCTTTCCTGCGGATGACCGTTTTCACACGGATCGCGGGCAGCGCGGGCCCCCACACATTCCAGGAGAGGGACAGGGTGAGGTGTGTGACCTTTTCGGATGGTTCGCACACCTCACCCCAACCCTCTCCTTCCAGGAGAGGGGGCCGGCCGCGCCTTTCATGAACCCCTTCGGGCCTTCAGAACGGCGACGGTGCGGGTGTACGAATCCGGCATCCTCCCCCGCAGAGGGGGGGGCGGCCCTACGCGGCCTGCGCGAGCTTCGCCTTCTCGGCGGCGAACGCCCAGTCGAGCCACGGCATCAGCGCTTCGAGGTCCGAGGCCTCCACCGTGCCACCGCACCAGATGCGCAGGCCCGCCGGGGCATCGCGATAGGCGCCGATGTCGTAGGCGATGCCCTCGCGGTCGAGGGTGTCGGCGATCCCCTTGGCCACGGCCTCGACGGCCTTTTCACCCTTCGCCAGCACGTCCGGATCGGTGATCACGAGGCACACGCCGGTGTTGGTGTAGGTGGCGGCATCGGCGGCGAGATGGCCGATCCATGGGGTGCGGGCGACCCAGTCGTGGACCACCTTCGCGTTGGCGTCGGCACGGGCGAAGAGCGCCTCGAGGCCGCCGATGCTCTTGGCCCAGTTCAGCGTGTCGAGGTAATCCTCCACTGCCAGCATCGAGGGCGTGTTGATGGTGTCGCCCTTGAAGATGCCCTCGATGAGCTTGCCGTCCTTGGCCATGCGGAAGACCTTCGGCACGGGCCAGGCCGGCGTATTGCCCTCGATGCGCGCGACGGCACGGGGCGAGAGCACGATCATGCCGTGCGCGGCCTCGCCGCCCATGACTTTCTGCCAGGAGAAGGTCACGACATCGAGCTTGTCCCAGGCGAGCGGCATGGCGAAGGCGGCCGAGGTGGCGTCGCAGATGGTGACGCCCTCGCGGTCGGCCGCGATCCAGTCGCCGTCGGGCACGCGGACGCCGGCGGCGGTGCCGTTCCAGGTGAAGATCACGTCGTTGTGCCGGGTATCGACGGCGGACAGATCCGGCAGGATGCCGTAATCCCCCACATGGACCTTCGGAGAAATCTTGAGTTCCTTGAGGGCGTCCGTGACCCATTCGAGGCCGAACGCCTCCCAGGCCACGACCTCGACGGTGCGCGTCCCCAGCATCGACCACATGGCCATCTCGACGGCACCGGTGTCGGAAGCCGGAACGATGCCGATGCGGTAATCGGCCGGCACCTGCAGCACGGTGCGGGTGAGGTCGATGGCTTCCTTGAGCTTGGCCTTGCCGATCACCGAGCGGTGGGAGCGCCCGAGGGCGGCGCCTTCG
Organism: Methylobacterium sp. Leaf112; assembly: GCF_001423295.1. Taxonomy (GTDB): domain Bacteria; phylum Pseudomonadota; class Alphaproteobacteria; order Rhizobiales; family Beijerinckiaceae; genus Methylobacterium. The sequence goes on from NZ_LMNG01000012.1 coordinate 176,843, forward strand.
AGGGCCTGGAGGCTCCAGCCGGGGCGCTTGGTGCAGGGACCGGACGAGAAATTCGGCACGCGGGGGCGCGTGGTGGGTCGGCTCATGGTGGTCATCCTTACAGATGAAAGCTCCTCGTTGGGGAGGAGTGGCCCGCCCGGAGCAGTGAACCGCGCGCGGCGTCGGGGCAAGTTTCTTTTTATGAAACTCAGTTGGCTTTCGATAAAAGCCGTTTGAGGCAGCCTACAGACGGCTTATTCGCCCCACCATGACTTGTGTCTCACCGCTCGGACGGGTCGAGCAGGTCCGGCCGGCGTTCGCGGGTGAGGCGGAGGGCCTCCTCGCCGCGCCAGCGCGCGATGGCACCGTGATTGCCGCCGGTGAGCACGTCCGGGATGGTTCGCCCCTCCCAGTCCCGGGGCCGGGTGTAGTGCGGGTATTCGAGGCGCCCGCCCTCGAAGCTCTCCTCGACGCCCGAGGCTAGCTTGCCCATGACGCCGGGGAGCAGGCGCACGCAGGCATCGAGCAGGGTCAGGGCTGCGATTTCGCCGCCGGACAGGATGTAGTCGCCGATGGAGACCTCCTCCAGGCCGCGTCCGGCGATGACCCGCTCGTCGACGCCCTCGAACCGGCCGCAGACGACGACGACGCCCGGCCCCGCGCTCAGGGCGCGCACGCGGGCTTGGGTCAGGGGTTTTCCGCGCGGGCTCATGAGCAGGCGCGGGCGCGGATCGTCCCCCGGGGCCGCCGCGTCGAGGGCCGCCGCCAGCACGTCGCAGCGCAGCACCATGCCGGCCCCGCCCCCGGCGGGGGTGTCGTCCACGGCGCGGTGGCGGCCGAGGCCGTGCTCGCGAATCTGGCGAGCCTCCAGGGTCCAGGTGCCCCGCGCCAGGGCTTCGCCCGAGAGGGAATGGCCCAGCGGCCCGGGAAACATCTCGGGGTAGAGGGTGAGGAGGGTGGCGCGCCAGGCCGTGCGGTCTTGAGCCGTGCTGTCTTGGTCTGCGGGGTCCTGAGTCGTGCTGTCTTGAGCAGTGCGGTCTTGAGTCATGATGCTCCATGACGCGGGCTGGGGCGGCGGGTCAACGCACGACGGGCGGGCACCTTTGCCGGCCGGGGCCGGTTGTCCCGGCATGATGCGCTTCGCTCCGCTTGCCGCCGCTCTCCTCGGCCTCCTTCCCGTGCCGGCGCACGCCGCCGAGCCCCTCGGGCCGCCGGGTCTCCCGGCCGCCGCCTTCCCGAAACCCGACCGGCCGGTGGCGGAGATCATCGCGCCGCTCTGGGCCCAGGAAGGGCAGCGCGACCGGGTCGACGAGGTCGGGCAGGTCGCGCGCCTCATGGGGATCGGGCCGGGCCAGACCGTGGCCGATATCGGTGCGGGCAGCGGCTACTACACCGTGCGGCTTGCGACGCGGGTCGGCCCGCAGGGCCGCGTGCTCGCCGAGGACGTGACCCCGGATTACCTCGCGGGCCTCGAACGCCGCGTGGCGACGCTCCCCAACGTCACGGTGGTGCGGGGCGAGGCGCACGACCCCCGTCTGCCCCCGGTCTCCGTCGATGCCGCGGTTCTCGTTCACATGTACCACGAGATCACCCAGCCCTTCGGCCTGCTGCACAATCTGGCGGCGGCGATGAAGCCCGGCGGCCGGGTCGGCATCGTCGACGCCGACGCGATTCCCTCCCGCCACGGCACGCCGCCGGCCCTGCTGCGCTGCGAACTCGCCGCCGCGGGCTACCGGGAGACCGGCTTGCAGGTTCTCGACGGGGGCGTCGGCTACCTGGCGATCTTCGCGGCCCCCGCCGCCGCGGACCGGCCGGAGCCCGCCGCGATCCGGCCCTGCCGGGACACGGCGACCCGCACCGCCCCGACGCCGCGCTGAGGGCGGTTCACCCTTCGGTAGCGGGCTTGGCGCTACGGTCCCGACGAACTTTTCGACGGGAGGCGCGGCGTGATCCTCGGCCTGTGGCTCGACTTTCCGGTCTGGCTGATCTTCACCAGCCTGGGCGGTGTCTTCGCGGGAGCCACCGGGCTCCTCGTGCTCCTGACCAACTCGCGCCGGACCCGGCCAATCCTGTTGCGCCTCGGCACCGGCATGGTGCCGGCCTATTTCACCGCGATCTCGGTGCTGCTCGCCCTGCTCACGGGTACCGTCGCCAACGATGCGTGGGAGCGCCAGCGTCAGGCGGGGCGGGTGGTGCAGAACGAGCGCTCGAACCTCCTGGCAGCCCACGATCTCAGCCTCGCCACGGTGTCGGACATGAGCGAGATCCGCGCCGCCCTCGTGACCTACGCCAACGCCCTGATCCTGGACGAATGGCCGAAGATGACGGACGGGCTGTCGTCGCCCGTGGCGGGGGCCGCCCTGGGTCGCCTGATGGCGGTGTCGGCCGACCCCAAGCACGAGGCGGCGGGCCGGGCCGCCCATGCCCTCCTGCTCGACGCCGTGATGAACCTGCGTACGGCCCGGGGTGAACGCCTCGCGCTCAGCGACGCCCAGGGGGATCAATCGAAATGGCTGACCCTGATGGTTCTGGCCGGGCTGACCCTCGTCGCCATCGGCCTCGTCCACCTCGAACGCCCCGTGGCGCAGGCGACGACGCTCATCATGTTCTCCATCGCCATGGTTACGACTTTGGGGGTCGTCGCCCTACACGAGCGCCCGTTCGACGGCCCCATGGCGCGGGGCTCGGCGCCCATCGAGCGGGCGCGGGCGGTGATGATCGAGGGGCGGGGTTAGGGCGGGCGCCTCAGGGCTGGTGTGCCCGTCGCGATGTTGTTCGCGCTGTCCTGCCCTTCATCGAAGGACCAGGAACAGAGTGGCATGACAGGAAGCGAGATCGCCCGGATTCATGCGATCGAGGATCGCCGCTGTGCGGGAGCGCCGTTCCGGCCCTAGACGGGCTCCTCCGGCGGGCGCGGCCCGGCCGGAGCGAACAGGTCGTCGGGGGGATCGATCACGACCCGGCCGCCGGCGATGTCGAGTTCCGGCACGAAGGCCTTGGTGAAGGGCAGCAGCGCCGTCGCGCCGCCGAGCGCCGGCTTGATCTCCAGGAGATCGCCGCCGCCGTAATTCGGCACGTCCGCGACGGTGCCGAGGCGGGTGCCGGCGGTATCGACCACGTCGAGGCCCACGAGGTCGGCGGTGAAGAACTCGTCCGCGTCCGCCACGGTGCCGAGACGCTCGCGGGGGAGGTAAAGGGCGAGGCGGTTGAGGCTTTCCGCCCCCGTGCGGTCGGTCACACCCTTGACCCGCACCACGAGGAGGTCGGGCGCGGCACCGCCGGCCTGGCGCACGTCGGTGAGTTCGATGCGGCGGCCGTCGGCGCCGAGGAGCGGGCCGTAGGACGCGATGGCCTGCGGGTCGCCGGTGTAGGATTTCAGGCGGATCTCGCCGTTGAGCCCATGCGCCCGGCCGAACTCGCCCATCTGGACGAGGCTCGGATCGGTGGCGGGCAGGGGCGCATCGGCATCGGGCCTCAGTCGGTGGGCCGAAGTCGGTACGCTCTCGCCGATGCGTCCGGGACGCGCGCGGCGTCCGCCGTCCCCGTGGGGCGTGTGACCGGGGGGACGGCGGGCCATCGCTGGCGCCTCAGGCCGCGGCGTCTTCGGCCGGGGCAGCGGCCTTCTCGGCGCGCTTGGCGGCGCGCTCCTTGGCCTTCTCGCCCGGCTCGGCCTTCTGCGGGTTGTTGCGCACGGGGCGCTTGGCGAGGCCGGCGGCGTCGAGGAAGCGCAGGACGCGGTCGGTGGGCTGGGCGCCCTTGGCGAGCCAGGCCTGGATCTTGTCGGACTCCAGCACGATGCGGGCCGGATCGTCCTTGGCCTTCATGGGATCGTACACGCCGACCTTCTCGATGAAGCGGCCGTCGCGGGGCGCGCGGGCGTCGGCGACGACGATGCGGTAGTACGGGCGCTTCTTGGCGCCGCCACGGGTGAGACGGATCTTGAGGGACATGGTGTCTACTTTCTCTCTTCGATTGCGTTGTGATTGGCCGCAATCGTCTGGTGGTGCCGGATGACTTCCTTGACCACGAAGGTCAGGAAGGTCTCGGCGAAATCGGGATCGAGCTTGGCGTCGATCGCGAGTTTGCGCAGGCGGGCGATCTGCATCGACTCCCGCCCGGGATCGGAAGCGGGCAGGCCCTTGCGGGCCTTCAGTTCGCCGACCCGCTGGGTGCAGCGGAACCGCTCGGCGAGCAGGTAGATCAGGGCGGCATCGAAATTGTCGATGCTCTCGCGCAGGCGCACGAGTTCGGGGTCGATCCCCTGCGCCGCCATGGTCTCGGGGCCGCTCATCTCTTTTTCCCCGGCAGAAAGCCGCCGAGGCCGGGCAGGCCCTTGCCGCCGAGCCCCGGAAGGCCCGGCATCTTGCCCCCACCGCCGAGGCCCGGGGGCATCGGGGGCAGCTTGCCGCCGAACTGCTTCTGCATGTCGGCGATCATCTCGGGCGTCGGCTCCGGCATGCCCGGAGGCAGGCCCGGCATCCCGCCGCCGCCCATTCCGCCACCCATGCCGAACATGGAGCCGAGGGCCTGGCCGATGCCGCGCTTGCCCGAACCCATGGCCTTCATCATGTCGGCCATGGTCCGGTGCATCTTGAGGAGCTTGTTCAGCTCCTCGACCTTCGTCCCCGAACCCGCCGCGATGCGCTTCTTGCGGGAGTTCTTGAGGAGGTCGGGATTCTTGCGCTCCTGCGCGGTCATCGACGAGATGATGGCCCGCTGGCGGGCGAACATCTTCTCGTCGAGGTTGGCGTTCTCGACCTGCTTCTTGATCTGACCCATGCCCGGAAGCATGCCCATCAGGCCGCCGATGCCGCCCATCTTCTCCATCTGGGCGAGCTGCATCGACAGGTCGTCGAGGTCGAACTTGCCCTTGCGCATTTTCTCCGCGGTGCGGAGCGCCTGCTCGTGGTCGATGGTCTCGGCCGCCTTCTCCACGAGGGAGACGATGTCGCCCATGCCGAGGATGCGGTTGGCGACGCGGGAGGGGTGGAACTCCTCGAGCGCATCGACCTTCTCGCCGGTGCCCACGAGCTTGATCGGCTTGCCGGTGACGGCGCGCATGGACAGCGCCGCGCCGCCGCGCGAATCGCCGTCCATGCGGGTGAGCACGATGCCGGTGACGCCGAGGCGCTGGTCGAAGGCCCGCGCGGTGACGACCGCGTCCTGGCCGGTCAGGGCGTCGGCCACCAGCAGGACTTCGTGCGGGTTGGTGGCGGCCTTGACCTCGGCCGCCTCCTGCATCAGCGCCTCGTCGAGGGTGGTGCGGCCGGCGGTGTCGAGCATCACCACGTCGAAGCCGCCGAGGCGGGCCGCGTCCATGGCGCGCCGGGCGATCTGCACGGCCGACTGGCCGGCGACGATGGGCAGGCTCTCGACCTCGACCTGACGCGCCAGGATCGCCAGCTGCTCCATGGCGGCCGGGCGCCGGGTGTCGAGGGACGCGAGCAGCACCTTGCGCTTGTCGCGCGAGGCCAGCCGGCGGGCGATCTTGGCCGTCGTGGTGGTCTTGCCCGAGCCCTGGAGGCCGACCATCAGGATGGCGACGGGGGCGGGCGCGTTGAGGTCGATGAGCCCGACATCCGAGCCCAGCATCGCCGTCAGCTCGTCGTTGACGATCTTGACGACCATCTGGCCGGGGGTGACCGATTTGACGACGACGGCACCGACAGCCTTCTCGCGCACCTTCTCGGTGAAGTCGCGCACCACTTCGAGGGCGACGTCGGCCTCGAGCAGGGCGCGCCGGACCTCCCGCAGGGCGGCCGTGACGTCGGCCTCCGTGAGGGCGCCGCGGCGCGTCAGCCCCGAGAGAATGCCGGACAGGCGATCGGACAGGCCTTCGAACATGCGTCAGGCTCCCTGGACCAGGATCGTCACGGCGAATCCCGTTCCGTCACGTCTCGTCACGCCGTCGCGCATCACTGGTTGACGCCTGCGCTCGCCGCCCGGCGTGCCTGGAGGGCGTTCTCGAAGCTGCGCACCGCACGGGCGAACTTGTCCCGGCATTCGGGATTGCAGAAGCCCACGACGGCGCCGTTGTAGAGGGTCAATGCATCGGCCGAAATCGGCTTGCCCGACCAGGGGCAGACGTCGTTGACCGCGTCCGCGAGGCGCAGCGGTGTGTTCGACGTGTCGGGCGTGGCGTTGGGCATGCGGCTTTCGAACGAACGAGGGATCGACGCCCTCTACCCCAACGCGAATCTCGCCCGAGGGCGCATCGCGCTGTCGGGCGTTGACCTCCGGCCTCATGGGGCCGGTCGGCGTTCGTGCTGACGATCGGATCGTCGGAATCGATTGGGCTCGGTTAGGACGCCGACACCCGCGAGTCAAGTTTCTCAAACGGTGAAGCGGGTTCCGACCGTGAACGGATCGGCTTCCTACGGTCCGCAGAATGCATGCCCCCTCCCCCGAAGCCCCGGCGAACATGGTACGTGCGCCGGCATCGCGCTCGCACAGGCTGGCCTCGCCGAGGCGTTCTGACGTAAAGGCTCGGCCTCCCGCCCGGCCCCTCACCTCTCGGACGCGCGCCATGAAGATCGACGGCCAGCCCTACCGCACCATCTTCCCCGATGCCGACGGCGCCGCCGTGCAGGTGATCGACCAGACCCGACTGCCCTTCGCGTTCGAACTGAAGCGTCTCGCCTCCATGCACGAGGCCGGCACCGCCATCCGCACCATGGTGGTGCGCGGCGCGCCCCTCATCGGCGTGGCGGCGGCCTACGGCCTGGCGCTCGGCCTCGCCGAGGATTCGTCCGATGCCGGCATCGAGCGGGCGGTGGAGTTCCTCGCCGACACGCGCCCCACGGCCATCAACCTGCGCTGGGCGCTCGACCGGGTCGCGGCCAAGCTGCGCACGGTGCCGGAGACCGAGCGTGCCGCCTTCGCGTTCGCCGAGGCCGGGCGCATCGCCGAGGAGGATGTGGAGAGCTGCCACGCCATCGGGGTGCACGGCGCCAAGATCCTGGCCGATCTCCACGCCAGGACCGGCCGCACCGTCAACGTCCTGACCCATTGCAACGCCGGCTGGCTCGCCACCGTCGATTGGGGCACGGCGCTCGCCCCCATCTACGTCGCGCACGATGCCGGCGTGCCGGTCCACGTGTTCGTGGACGAGACCCGGCCGCGCAACCAGGGCGCGGCGCTCACGGCCTTCGAGCTCAACGCCCACGGCGTGCCCCACACGGTCATCGCCGACAATGCCGGCGGCCACCTCATGCAGCACGGCCGCATCGATCTCTGCATCGTCGGCTCCGACCGCACCACGGCCTCGGGCGATGTCTGCAACAAGATCGGCACCTACCTGAAGTCCCTGGCGGCCTCGGACAACGGCATCCCGTTCTACGCCGCCCTGCCGTTCTCGACCATCGACTGGACCCTCGACGACGGCGTGGCCCAGATCCCCATCGAGGAGCGCGACGGCCGCGAGGTCTCGCACCTCACCGGCCGCCTCCCCGACGGCGCCTTCGCGACCATCGAGGTGGTGTCCCCCGGCAGCCCCGTGGCCAACCCCGCCTTCGACGTCACCCCGGCCCGCCTGGTGACGGGCATCATCACCGAGCGCGGCGTGGCGCGCGCGAGCGCGGACGGGTTGCTGTCGCTGTATCCGGAGCGGCGGGCGGCGGCGTAGACGCCCTCAACTCTCGTCTTCGGCCTGATTTCTGGGCGTCAGACCAAGAAAAACGACGAGCGCACGATCGAGCCGAACGCTGTCCACGGCGTCGAGCGTCCCGCGACGCCGTCCAAGCTTCGATTTCGGAACGGTCGTGATTTTGTCGACCATCAGACGGGATACAGCGCGCAGGCCGTTGCTGGGATTCGGCATCACGGCGAGACGGATAAGGGGCACATCTGTCGGGTCGGTCGTGAACGCACAGATCGTGATGGAGTCGGTCGCGTCGAACCGATCCTCTTGAAGGATGACGACGGGTCGGGGTTTTCCAGCATAGTCCTTTCCGCCCGAGACGGTCCAGATCTCGCCGCGTTTCACGCATCGTCCCAGCGCGAGACCGAATCGATGAAATCCTGGTCGTCGGCTGCCTCCGCACTCGATGCAACGGCCGCGGCCTGCCGATGGGCTTCCGCTTCGAAGGCGGCCGCACGCGGATCGGGGACCCAGATCCGCACCGGCCGCAACCCCTGACGGCGGAGCCGATCGTGACGCTCCCGGATCGTCTCCGTGGTGCGTTCGGTCTTCGAAGCAACACTCACGTTCCATCTCCCCTGAAGACATCGAGTGTGCGCCGCCTCGACGTGAATGCCAAGGCACACGATTGGTCGGAGAGACACACGACGCAACAGGCCGCCTCCGCGCTCAGTGAACGGGCGCCCACTGCCAGAACACCGACCCGGTGAACTCGAACACCTTGGTGCCGTGCTGGTTCACCGCCGTGTTGTGGTGGGTCGCGAGGCCCCAGCCGGGGCGGGAGGCCGATCGGCGCTTGGCCGTGAGGGCGCAGGCATACCGCAGGGTGTCGCCGGCATAGACCGGGGCGAGCCAGCGCATGTCGCGGAATCCCGGCGAGGGTCCGAGCTGCGGCACCGGGCCCGACCGGGCGGAGAGCGCCATGTCGCGGGCGCGGGTGATGTGGAGGCGCTTCATCCAGACGGCGGCCGTGTGCCAGCCGGATGCGCAGAGCGCGCCGAAATGGGTCTCCCGAGCCGCGGCCGGATCGAGGTGGAAGGCCTGCGGATCGTAGGCCTTCGCATAGGCCACAATTGCTTCGGGCGTGAAGAGGTGATGCCCGAGGTCGCGGGCGACCCCGATGGGGGCATCCGCGAGGAAATCGAGCTGCACCGCGTCGGTCCCCTCCGCGGGTGCGCTCGGCTCGATGGGATTGACCACACGCGGCGGCAGCGGCGTGGCCCCCCGGCGGGCGAACATCACCGTGAAGGCCTGGGTCATCACCGCCTCGTCGCGGCCGTTGCGCAGGGTCAGGTCGAACCGCACGAAGCCGCGGTCGGGCTTGGTGTTCGAGGCCCGGCAACTGTCGACCTTCACGGAGATGCCGAGGGTATCCCCTGGCAGCACCGGCCGCAGCCAGCGCAGCTGCAGGACACCGGGCGAGCCCATGGAGGTCGCGCCCCGGAAGACGTGCTTCTGCAGGAGCCGCATGCCGAAGCCGGCGCTCTGCCAGCCCGAGCCGATGAGCTGCCCGACGAAAGTCGCCTCGGCCGCCGTCTCGTCGAGGTGGAACGGCTGCGGATCGAACTCGCGCGCGAAGGCGACGAGCTCCTCGCGGGTCACGGTGATCGGCCCGCCCTCGATGACGGCGCCGGGGGTGAAATCCTCGAAAGCGATACCGGTCATGCGCCCGCTCAGTTGGCGAAGCGGAAGTGCAGCACGTCGCCGTCCTGAACCACGTACTCCTTGCCCTCGAGACGAAACTTGCCGGCCTCCTTGGCGCCGCTCTCGCCCTTGAGGGCGACGTAGTCGGCGAACGCGATGGTCTCGGAACGGATGAAGCCCTTCTCGAAGTCCGTGTGAATCACGCCCGCCGCCGCCGGCGCCCGCGTGCCCTTCTCGATGGTCCAGGCGCGGGCCTCCTTCGGGCCGACCGTGAAGTAGGTGATGAGGCCGAGAAGCTCGTAGCCGGCGCGGATGACGCGGTTGAGGCCGGGCTCGGCCAGACCCACCGCCTCGAGAAAGTCGCCCTGATCGGCGACCGGCATCACCGCGATCTCGCTCTCGATCTTGGCCGAGACCACGACCGCCTTGGCGCCCTCGGCCTTGGCCTGCGCCAGCACCGCGTCGGAATAGGCGTTGCCCTTGTCGGCGTCGCCCTCGTCGACGTTGCAGACATAGAGGACGGGCTTGGCCGTCATCAGCCCGAGGGTCTGGAACAGGGCCTCCTCCTCGGGCTTGCGGGGAACGAGGCGCGCCGGCTTGCCCTCGCGCAGGAGCGGCAGGGCGCGGTTCACGAGGTCGAGGGCCTCCTTGGCTTCCTTGTCGGCGCCCTTGGCCTTCTTCTCCAGGGCGAACAGGCGCTTCTCCAGGCTGTCGAGGTCGGCGAGCATCAGTTCGGTCTCGATGGTCTCGATGTCGGCCTTCGGATCGACCTTGCCCTCCACATGGGTCACGTCGCCGTCGGTGAAGCACCGCACCACGTGGGCGATGGCATCGACTTCGCGAATGTTGGCGAGGAACTGGTTGCCGAGGCCCTCGCCCTTCGAGGCGCCGCGCACGAGGCCGGCGATGTCCACGAAGGTGAGCCGCGTCGGGATGATCTCCTTCGAGGCGGCGATCTTCGCCAGATCGTCGAGGCGCGGATCCGGCACCGCCACCTCGCCGACATTCGGCTCGATGGTGCAGAACGGATAGTTCGCCGCCTGCGCCGCCGCCGTCTGCGTCAGCGCGTTGAACAGGGTCGACTTGCCGACGTTCGGCAGGCCGACGATACCGCACTTGAAGCCCATGATGTCAGTTCCGTTGAAACACGTCGTTTGGCGACGCTTGAAAGGGATCGATGAGGGTCAGCCCCTCGAAAACCGTGCCGTGTCCCATATCCTCGGTGAGGAAGAACCGGCAGCCGGCCAGCGAAGCACCTGCCACGAGCAGGCAGTCGAACCATTGATATCCAAGCCGGTTTCGGACGGACCATGCCAATTCCACGTCCTCCTCCGAGATCGGACGATCGCCCCAGCTTCGCAGGGCCGCGATGTCCGAGCGAATGTCGTCCGCTGAGCGATGGCTCTCCTTCTTCAGGAGCCACCGAGTCAGTTCGTTGAGAACCTGAAGATTGGTGCGCGCCCGCCCGCTCGCTCCGACCGTTCCAAGCCAGGAGCGAGCCCGCTCGCGCTTCGTCGCATTGCGGTCGTCTCGTGCGTAGATGAGAACGTTCGTATCGATGAAAACGAGATCAGTCGTAGAGATCATCGCGTGAAGGAGCCTTCCCGTTCTCATCGGTGAGGGGGAGAAGGGGCCCGGCCAGGAATTGCTCGAGCGCTTCGAGCTGATTGAGCGGACGTCCAACTCGGACTTCGACCGTCTCGGCGATGAATTTCGACAAGCTCTTACCGTCCCGCGCCGCCGCCACACGAGCGCGTTGCAGAACCGCGTCGTCCATTGTCACCGTGACATTCTTCATCGCCCGCTCCCCAGTTCCGCACCCGATATCGTGTCCCCGTGTTTTCGTGTCAATTCGCAGCCTCAAGCGGGCTTGCCCGAACTCGCCCGTTCGCCGACGCCCTTGACGTCGTCCCAGCCGCGCCCCGCCATGGCGAGGTGAACCTTGTTCTGGAAGCTCGCATCCTCGCCCGCCGCCAGCAGGGCGATGTGGTCGGCGATGGCCCGGTTGAGATCGTCGAGCCAGGGCCCCTCGTCCTTGGCGAAATCGTTGAGCACGTAGGCGTGGACCAGGGCCTTGTCGCCCGGATGCCCGATGCCGAGGCGGACCCGGTGATAGTCGTTGCCGCATTGGGCCGTGATCGAGCGCAGGCCGTTATGCCCGGCATTGCCGCCGCCGAGCTTCACCCGGACCTTGGCCGGGGCGAGGTCGAGTTCATCGTGCAGCACGATCACGCTGCCGAGGGGGATCTTGAAGAAGCGCTGCACCTCGGCGACGGACCGGCCCGAGTCGTTCATGAAGGTCTGCGGCTTGAGCAGGACCGCGCGCTCGGTTCCCAGGACCGCCTCGGCGATCTCACCCTGGAACTTCTTCCGCCACGGACCGGCCCGGTGCACCCGCGCGATCTCGTCGAGGGCGAGGAAGCCGATGTTGTGGCGGTTGCGGGCGTAGCGGGCGCCCGGATTTCCGAGGCCGACGATCAGGCGCATGGCGCGACGTTTCCTGCCGAACGAGGGAGAACCGGACCAGCGAGGGAGTCTGGGAACAGGTGAAAAGGGTCTGTAAACAGGAATGCCCCGACCTCGCGGCCGGGGCATCCTCAGGGACGTGAAACCGGGGGGAGCCCCAGTTTCAGTCCTCCTTCTTCTCGTCCTCGGCGGCCTCGGCGGCCTCCTCGATCTTCTCTTCGGCGGCTTCGGCCGACTGGGCCTCGGCAATGGCGGCCTCTTCGGCCTCCACCTCGGCGCCGAGCACCGTCGGCGGCACGACGTTGGCGACGGTGGCGTCGGGTTCACCCGTAAAGGTGGCGCCAGCCGGCAGCTTGACGTCGGCGATGTGGATGGCGTCGCCGATCTCGCGGCCGGTCAGGTCGATCTCGACGGCCTCGGGGATCGCATCGGGGGCGACTTCGAGGGCCAGGGTGTGCAGCACGATGTTGAGGGTGCCGCCGCGCTGTTTGATGCCGGGGGCCGCGTCCTCGTTGATGAAGTGCACCGGCACCTCGACGGTGATGGACTGGCCGGCGACGACGCGCAGGAAGTCGACATGCAGCGGCACGCCGTTGACCGGGTCGAGCTGGAAGTCGCGCGGGATCGCACGGGTCTTCTTGCCGCCGGCGTTGATCTCGAACAGCGTGGTCTTGAAACCGCCGGCGTAGATCAGGGTGCGGGTGCGGATGAGGTCGATGGCGATGGCCTGCGGGGCCTGGCCGCCGCCGTAGATGACGGCGGGAACTTGGCCCTGGCGACGAACGGCCCGGGCGGCCCCCTTGCCGACCCGGTCGCGTGCCACGGCCTCAAGCGTCTTGACTGCGCTCATGGCGTGATCCTTCAAAGATTGAAACAAGCCGGGGAACAACGAAAGGCCGCCCGAAACGGACGGCCAAACCGAACCCCGATTCGCGCCCGTGCCTCCAAGGGTGTCTGGCGGGCGCGGGTCGCCTATAGCCTGGGGGGCGCCCGGGTTCAAGGACCCGCCCCGCACGACGCCGGAGGGACAGTGGCCCCCGGATGGACGCGAACGCGTCGGCTTCAGGCGAAGGTGCCGGGGGCAGCGCCGCCCGGACTTCTTCTGTCGACGCCGTTCGGATAAGCCTCATCGAGATCCTGGAGAGGCCCCGCGATGTTCCCCAAGCCCCACGCCGCGCTCGTGCCGAACACCTTCGCGTTCGAGGAACTGCCGCTGGTCAAGCCGACGGGGTTTCGCGAATACGATGCACGCTGGCTGTTCCCGCAGGACATCAACCTGATGGGCGTGCAGGCGCTGGGCCTCGGCATCGGCACCCTCGTGCACGAGATGGGCGTGCGCCCCGACATCGTCACGGGCCACGATTTCCGGGCCTACTCGTCCTCCATCAAGCTCGCCCTCATCGCCGGCATGCAGGCGGCGGGCCTGCGGGTGAAGGATGTCGGCCTCGCCCTGTCCCCCATGGCGTATTTCGGGCAGTTCGCCCTCGATTGCCCGTGCGTGGCCATGGTCACCGCCTCGCACAACGACAACGGCTGGACCGGCGTGAAGATGGGCGCCAACCGGCCCATGACCTTCGGCCCCGAGGAGATGGGCCGCCTGAAGAAGATCGTGCTGGGTGGAACCTACCGCTACCGGGATGGGGGCGCCTACGAGTTCGTCGAGGGGTTTTCGCAGGTCTACCTCGCCGATCTGAAGGCGCGGGCGAAACCGATCTCGCGAAAACTCAAAGTGGTGGCCGCCTGCGGCAACGGCACGGCCGGAGCCTTCGCGCCGCAACTTCTCGAGGCCCTGGGCGTCGAGGTGATCCCCCTCGATGTCGACCCGGACTACACCTTCCCACGCTACAATCCGAACCCCGAGGACATGGCGATGCTGCACGCCATCGCGGCGCGCGTGAAGGAGACGGGGGCGGATGTCGGACTCGGCTTCGACGGCGACGGCGACCGCTGCGGCGTGGTCGACGACGAGGGCGCGGAGATCTTCGCCGACAAGATCGGCGTCATGCTCGCCCGCGACCTCGGCAAGCTGCATCCCGGCGCCACCTTCGTGGTCGACGTGAAGTCGACGGGGCTCTACCACACCGACCCCGAGCTCCAGGCCCTGGCGATCCGGACGGATTACTGGAAGACGGGGCATTCCTACATCAAGCGCCGGGTCAACGAGCTCGGGGCGCTTGCCGGCTTCGAGAAGTCGGGGCATTTCTTCTTCAACGAACCGATCGGGCGAGGCTACGACGACGGGCTGCTCACCGCCATCGCGGTGATCGAGATGCTCGACCGCAATCCAGAGCGTTCCATGGCCGACCTCTACCGGGCGCTGCCGAAGACCTGGGGCTCGCCGACCATGTCGCCCCATTGCGCCGACGAGGTGAAGTACGGGGTGGTCGAGGCCGTGACCGCGCGGTTCCGGGCGATGTTGGACGCGGGCGAGACCCTCGCGGGCGCCAGGATCACGGACCTCGTCACCGTCAACGGCGTCCGTGTCGCGACCGAGGACGGCACCTGGGGACTGGTGCGGGCCTCGTCGAACAAACCCGAACTCGTGGTGGTGATCGAGAGCCCGATCTCGGAGGACCGCCTCCACGCCATGTTCGCGGCGGTGGACGGGGTGCTGCGCGAGAACGACGGGGTCGGTGCCTACAACCAGACCCTCTGAGGAAGCGAAGGGGGAAGGCGGTCTACTTCCCGCCGACTGCCATGGCACGGCGGGCTTCGGCCTGGCCGCTGACTTCGCCGAAATAGCGCGTCGAGTCGCCGAGCTGCGCCGAGGGCTGGCAATTGGGCGTGCACGAATACGATTCGCGCTCCAGGCCACGCTGCACCGTGACGACGGCGGCCTGGGGCGCCTGCACGCTGATGGTGGATTCGGCCAGCATGTTGCCGCCGCGGTCGAGGGCGATGAGGTTGGTCGAGCCGAAGCTCTTGCCCGTGAGGATGAGGACGCCGTTCTTCTGAAGGGACACGTCGGCGATGATCGGATTGCCGACGATGACCGTCTGTGTGTTCTCCGGCAAGCGGATCACCTTGGCGTTGTCCACCGTCACCGTCACCAAAGTCGGCGCCTGCGCGGCGGCCGGTCTGAGGGCGGCGGCGAGCAGAAGGGCGGCGAGCAACGGAACCACCGCACGGGACGCGGTGGATCGGAAAGCTGGGGAACGGTCGTCCATGGGGATCACTCGTGCCTGGGGACCGCACCCGCGCGGATTGGGAGCGGCGGTCGACCGCGTTCGTCGAGCCGACGGATCACCAAAACACAGGGAGGGTAAACAGGCCCCTAAGGACGGGCCGTGACCGGGCACGACACCGGCGAACCGCCTCCTCCATCATCTTCGCAGACGGTCTAGTCTTTACGATAGCTTTACCATGCTGCGATCGGACCGGACGAGCCCAGGTTTCGGCGAGTCGTTTAACCGATTTGCAACGTGGGACGGGCAATGTCGTTTCTGTCGCCGGACGAAACGTGACGATCTTCGACGGCACCTGATTTCCTCTCGGTCGAACAAGGATCCTGCGTCATGACGAACATCTTCAAGCGTTTTGCCTCCGACGAGTCCGGCGCCACCGCCATCGAGTACGGCCTCATCGCCTCGCTCATCGCCGTCGCGATCATCGCCGCCCTCAACGTGCTCTCGACCAAGATCAGCGGAACCTTCCAGTACGTCGGCAACAATCTCAAGCAGAGCTGAAGCCGAAGCGGCGATCGGCACGACGGGGCCCCGCATCCGCTCCAGCGGACGATGCGCGGAAGAGATCCGAAAAGGAGGCGCGTTCCCGAGTTCGCGCCTCCTTTCGTTGTCAAACCCCCATTCTACTTCTGACTACTTCTGAAAGCCCCACCATGGGTACAGCGAGCATGGGTACGGCGAGCGTTCTGTTCGTCTTCCCGTTCCTGATGGTCTACGCTGCCGCCAACGATCTCCTGACGATGCTGATTCCGAACCGGATCACCCTCGCGCTGATCGCGGGCTTTGCCATCCTCGCCGCGAGCTTCGGGTTCGGATGGACCGAATTGGCGGTGCATGCCGGCGCCGGGGCCCTCGTGCTGGCCATCACCTTCACCCTGTTCGCCCTCGGGCATATCGGTGGGGGCGACGCAAAGCTCGCGGCGGGCACCGCCCTTTGGATCGGCTTCGACCATCTGCTCGATTACTTCACCCTCACGGCCCTTGCGGGCGGCGTGCTCACGGTGGCAATTCTCGCCCTGCGCTCGCAGCCCCTGCCGGTGTTCGTCGGGTCGACCCTGTCGCGCATGCCGTTCCTCCTCCACCTCCACGACAAGCGCACGGGCGTGCCCTACGGTATCGCGCTGGCCTTCGCGGCGGTGATGGTCCTGCCCGAGACGGCGATCTGGACGCGGGCCCTCGGTCTCTGATCGACGCGGACGAACGGCATCGCCTTCGCGGTGACCGGCGGACCATGCAATTCATCAGGAATTCTTAACCCTAATTTGAGGAATCCGGGACCATCGTGACGGGGCGCGGCACTCGGCCGTCCCACAGGTTCATCCCCGGCAATGAAACCCGCTCGCCTTGCCGTCCTCGCCATCGCCCTGGTCACCGGCGGCCTCGCCGCCTACCTGATGAGCGGCGACGACAAACCCCCGGCTCCCGTGATCCTGGCGGCGCCGCCGCCGCCGGTCCTGCCGACGACCGACGTGCTCGTGGCCGCGGCCGAGCTGTCGATGGGGCAAAGCCTCCAGGCAGCGGATCTGCGCTGGCAGCCCTGGCCCGATCAGGCCATCACGCCCGGCTACATCACCCGCACCAGCCAGCCCAAGGGCCTGGAAGACATCACAGGTTCCATCGCCCGCTCCGGGTTCCTCTCCGGCGAGCCGATCCGGCCCCAGAAGCTCGCCCGCTCGGACGGTGGGTTCATGGCCGCCATCCTGCCATCCGGCATGCGCGCCGTGGCCATCGTCACCGATTCGCGGGGATCGAGTTCCGCCGGCGGCTTCATCCTGCCCAACGACCACGTCGACCTCATCCGAACCTACCGCGACGAGGAGGCCATGCAGGCCGGTGGGTCCGAGACACAGATCTCGGAGACCATCCTCACGGACATCCGCGTGCTCGCCGTCGGCCAGATCGTCCAGGAAAAGAACGGCAGCAACGTCGTGACCGGCGAGACCACGACCCTCGCCCTGACGCCGGCGCAAGCCGAGATCGTCACCCTGGCCCAGAAGGTCGGCCAGCTCTCCCTGTCCCTGCGCAGCCTCGTCGATTCCGGGCGCGCCACCGAAGTGGCACCGGACACCCGCGGCGAGGGTGGCGTGACGGTCGTGCGCTTCGGCGTCTCCAAGCAACAGTCGCGGCGCTGATGGCTCCGGCGAACGCGATGACAGGGGTTTCACCGATGATTGTCCGATCCCGGAGCGCCACCCGCCAACTGCCGATCCTGGTGGTGCCGGTCCTTGCGAGCCTCCTCGCCGGTCCGGTCACGGCTCGGCCGGTGCCCGACCTCGCTCCGGCGCCCGTGCTCGCCGTCGGCTCGAACGAGGCCGCGACCTCGCGCAAGATCGAGCTGACCATGGGCCGCTCCATCGTCATCGACCTGCCGCGCGACGCCAAGGAGGTGTTCGTCGCCAACCCGAAGGTCGCCAACGCCGTCGTGCGCTCGACCCGCAAAGTGTTCGTCATCGGCATGGAGGACGGCGCCACCTCGATCTTCATCATGGACGGCGAAGGCCGACAGATCACCGCCCTCGACGTCACCGTGGCGCGCGACCTCCAGCTCGGCGCCCTGCGCCAGATCCTGACGCAGAGCATCGCGAATGCCCGGTTCGACATCCGCACCGCCGGCAGCTCGATCATCCTGTCCGGCAGCGTCAACTCCGCGGCGGAAGCCTCCCAGGCCATCGACATCGCCAACGCCTTCGTGGGCCAGTCCGGCTCTGCGGGCGCGGGCGGCGCCTCGGCGGGCGCCGCCGCAGGCAGCACCCCGACCCGGGGCACGGTGATCAACAACATCACCATCCGGGGCCGTGATCAGGTGATGCTGCGCGTGACCGTGGTCGAGGTCGCCCGCACGGTGCTGAAGCAGTTCGGCATCAACATCAGCGGCAACTGGTCGGGGCTGAACCTCGTCAACAATGCACCGTTCGCCCTCAACGGCAGCGCCTTTCCCAACGGCAACGCCCTCAGTGGCACCGTCACCGGTACGGGTGGCGCGAGTCTCACGGCGACCCTCAGGGCGTTTGAGCAGGCCGGCGTCTCCCGTGTGCTCGCCGAGCCCACCCTGACGGCAATTTCCGGCGAAGCGGCGAAGTTCACTGCGGGCGGTCAGATTCCGGTACCGTCCACCCTCTCGTGCGTTCAGAACGTTGGCGTACAGACCTGCACACCTTCCATTGCGTTCAAGCCTTACGGCGTCAGCCTGACTTTCACCCCCGTGGTACTCGCCGAGAACCGAATTTCGATCCGGGTCGGCACCGATGTTACCGAGATCGATCAAACGAACTCGATCAACCTCGGCCAGGGTGGCACGAGCTTTCCCGTACCGGGCTTCACGGTGCGCAGCTCCGAGACCACCGTCGAACTCGCCTCCGGCGCCAGCATGATGACCGCCGGCCTGATCCAGCAGCGCAACAAAGCCACCATCTCGGGGCTGCCGGGGCTGATCAACCTGCCGATCATCGGTGCCCTGTTCCGGTCGCGCGACTATCAGCGCCAGGAGACGGAGCTGATGATCATGGTCACCCCCTACATCGCCAAGCCCATGGAGGCGCGCCAGCCCGCGCGGCCCGACGACGGCTTCGTCGACGCCCAGGACGCGCAGGGCATCCTGCTCGGACGCCTGAACCGCCTCTACGGCGTCGCGGGCGCAAGTCCGCTCGGACCGGCCTATCGCGGCCGGGTCGGCTTCATCACCGACTAGTCCTACCCGCTCAAAGACCCGGCCCCCGTTCCGCCAGGACCCCTTCCATGCCCGCGTCTCCCACGCCAAAGTCTTCCACGCTCAAAGCCCTGGCCGCAATCAGCGCCCTGACGGCGCTCCTCGGCGCGTGCCAGAACCGTGCTCCGGCGACGACGGGCTCGCTCTATCCCACGGACTACCGGGCACGGCACCCCATCGCCCTCACGGATGCCGGCCGCAGCCTCGACGTGTTCGTCACCGGCACCGGCCACATCGATCCGCGCCAGGCCGCCGACATCGACGCGTTCTTCGTCGACTTCCGGCGCTACGGCCGCGGCACCCTCGTCCTCGACATGCCGCGGGGCGTCGCCCCCGCCATGGGGGCCGCCGTCGAACGCACGGGCGCGGCCATCCGCCGAATGAGCGCCGAGGGCGGCTTGGCCCCCGGACAACTCGTGGTGACGAGTTACGCGGTCGCAACTCCGACCCTCGTCGCCCCCTTGCGCCTCAGCTTCCAGCGGATGGAGGCCAAGGTCGCGGGCCAGTGCGGATTGTGGCCGCAGGATCTCGGGGTCGGCGACGCCGCCTTCAACGGGCGCAACGAGGCCCATTGGAATTTCGGTTGCTCGACGCAGTCGAACATCGCCGCTCAAGTCGCCGATCCCATCGATCTCGTGCGCGGCCGTCCCGAGGGGCGCATCGACACCGTCCGCCGCACCAAGAACATCGAGAAATTGCGGACCGGCAATGATCCGTCAATTCCCTGGCGCCAGGATGGCAAGGCCGACGTGAAATCCCAGGTCTCGCAGTAGCCCCCGGGCGCGGCGCCTGCTCCGGGGTGCCGCGGCCGAAGACGTGCCGATCGACCGAAACCCGCGACTCCCGAATGCGCCCTTCGGGGCAACCTGAACCGGAACCAGAGCCATGGTGGACCCGAACCAGACACCCGAGCGCCTCATCGCCCCGGTGCCGCGGATCACGATCCAGGCCTTTTGCGAGACCCAGGACACGGCCGTCGTGATCGAAGCCGCGAGCTCCGACCGGCGGATGCAGAAGGCTCACGTGAAGGTGCAGATGGGCGGCGGCGCCGCAGCCGTCGAAGCCTATCGCCATGCGCCGACCCCGAACGTCATCGTCATCGAGACGCAAGGGGCCAAATCACGCCCGATCGAATGCCTCGATTCCCTCGCCGAAGTCTGCGACGCCGGCACCAAGGTCATCGTCATCGGCCACGTCAACGACGTGATGCTCTACCGCCAGTTCCTTCAGCGCGGGGTGAGCGAGTACCTCATGGCGCCCGTGGATCCGATCATGCTGATCCAGGCGGTGTCGGACCTGTTCTCGGCCCCGGGCGCCAAACCCGTCGGCCGCACCATCGCGGTGGTGGGTGCCAAGGGCGGCGTCGGCGCGTCCACCCTCGCCCACAACCTCGCCTGGACCATCGCCCGGGAGCAGGACACCGCGACGGTGATCGCCGACCTCGATATCGCCTTCGGCACCGCGAGCCTGAACTTCAACCAGGATCCGCCCCAGGGCATCGCCGAAGCGGTGTTCTCGCCCGAGCGCCTCGACGCGAACCTCCTCGACCGCCTGCTGTCGAAATGCGCCGACAACCTCACCCTTCTCGCCGCGCCCGCGACCCTCGACCGGACCATCGACCTGTCGGAGCAGGCCATGGACGCGGTCATCGACCTCCTGCGCAACACGGTCCCGTGCGTCGTCCTCGACGTGCCGCATGTCTGGACCGCCTGGTCGAAACGGCTCCTCGTCTCGGCCGACGAGATCCTGATCGTGAGCGCACCCGAACTCGCGTCCCTGCGCAACACCAAGAACCTTCTGACCTTGCTCCAGCAGAACCGCCCGAACGACGCCAAGGCGCGCGTCGTCCTCAACGGCGTCGGCATGTCGAAGCGCCCCGAGATCAGCGTCGCCGAGTTCGCCAAGGCCCTCGACGCCCCGATCACCGCGAGCCTGCCCTTCGAGCCCGCCCTGTTCGGAACGGCGGCGAACAACGGCCAGATGATCGCCGAAGTGCAGGCCGGGGCCAAGGTCACGGACGTGTTCTCGGCACTGGCCGCCACCCTCGTGGGGCGTTCCGAGACGCGACGCCCGCGCGCGAACCTTCTCGAGCCGCTCCTGGCGCGGCTGCAGCGCCGCAAGGCGTCGTGATGCGCGATCCGCATCGTCGCCCGGTCCCAGCTCCCTCGACCGGAGACATCCCCCATGTTCGGTAGGCGACACGGCTCGGCGGCCGCTCAGGTCGCCCCCATGCACCTCGCCCCGCGTCCAGTCGCGACCCAGCCGATCCACCAGGAACCGGCGGGGCGCCCGCGCGTCGAGGTGCCGGTGCCCGTCCAGCCCGTGGTCGAGGCGGCAAAATCCGAGGATTACTTCCGCACCAAGAGCATGATCTTCGGCGCGCTGATCGAGGCCATCGATCTGGCTCAGCTCGCTCGCCTCGATGCCGAATCCGCCCGTGAGGAAATCCGCGACATCGTCTCGGAGATCATCGGTCTCAAGAACATCGTCCTGTCGATCAACGAGCAGGAAGACCTGCTCGACGACATCTGCAACGACGTCCTCGGCTACGGTCCGCTCGAGCCGCTTCTGATGCGCGACGACATCGCCGACATCATGGTGAACGGCGCCAACCGGGCCTTCATCGAAGTCGGCGGCAAGATCCAGCTCACGGGCGTGCGGTTCCGCGACAATCAGCAGCTCATGAACATCTGCCAGCGGATCGTCAGCCAGGTCGGCCGACGCGTCGATGAGGCCTCGCCGATCTGCGACGCGCGTCTCCCGGACGGCTCGCGCGTCAATATCATCGCGCCGCCGCTGGCCATCGACGGACCGGTTCTGACCATTCGTAAATTCAAGAAGGACAAGCTCACCCTCGACCAGCTCGTCACCTTCGGGGCGATTTCGCCGGAGGGCGCGCGCATCCTGCAGATCATCGGCCGGGTGCGCTGCAACGTCGTCATCTCGGGCGGCACGGGCTCGGGCAAGACCACCCTGCTGAACTGCCTCACGGCCTACATCGACCACGACGAGCGCATCATCACCTGCGAGGACGCGGCCGAGCTGCAGCTCCAGCAGGCCCACGTGGTGCGCCTCGAGACCCGGCCGGCCAACATGGAGGGCTCGGGCCAGGTCACCATGCGCGATCTCGTGAAGAACTGCCTGCGCATGCGGCCGGAACGGATCATCGTCGGCGAGGTTCGCGGCCCGGAGGCCTTCGATCTGCTCCAGGCCATGAACACCGGCCACGACGGCTCGATGGGCACGCTACACGCCAACTCGCCCCGCGAGGCCCTGAGCCGCCTCGAATCGATGATCACCATGGGCGGGTTCACCCTACCGTCGCGGACCCTGCGCGAGATGATCTGCGGCTCCATCGACATCATCGTTCAGGCCACCCGCCTGCGTGACGGTTCGCGGCGCATCACGCACATCACCGAGGTGATGGGGATGGAGGGCGACGTGATCATCACCCAGGATCTGCTCCTCTACGACATCCTCGGCGAGGATCAGAACGGCAAGCTCATCGGGCGGCATCGCTCCACCGGTATCGGACGGCCGCGTTTCTGGGAACGGGCGCGGTACTACGGCGAGGAGAAGGCCCTGGCTGCGGCCCTCGACGCCGCCGCCGTACTGGAGGAGGGCAGCCTGTGAGGCACCCGTTCTTGAGCGACGGGGTCCGTCGCATCCCCACGGTGACGCCTTGAACGCCAACCTGCCCCTCGCCGCCGGGCTCGCCGCCCTGGCCGCCGGCGCAGTCGCCTGGGTCATGCTGACCCCGCTCATGACGGGCGAGAAGCGCGCGAGCCAGCGCCGCCGGGCGATCAGCGTGGTGACGCCGGGGGCGAGCGCGCGCGCGGTCACCACCAGCCGGCGCGAGCAGGTGGCGAAGAGCCTCAAGGAGATCGAGGCCAAGAAGGCCGGCACCCGCGCCAGCCTGGAGCTCAGAATCGCCCAGGCCGGCCTGACCTGGAGCCGGGAGCAGTACTACGTCGTCTCGGGCGTGCTCGCCTTCCTGTTGGGCCTCGTCGCCTATCTGACCATCAGCAGCATTCCGGCGACCCTCGCGGCGATCTTCGCGGGTGGACTCGGTCTGCCGATGTGGTTTCTCGCCCATTGGCGCAAGCGCAGGGTCGCGCGCTTCATCGCTGAGTTGCCAACCGCCATCGACATCATCACGCGCGGCGTGCGCGCCGGTATTCCCGTGAGCGACTGCTTCCGCATCATCTCGCGCGAGGCCGAGGAGCCGATCCGCTCCGAGTTCCGGATCGTGGTCGAGTCGCAGACCCTCGGCCTGTCCCTGGGCGAAGCCCTGGTGAAGATGCACGAGCGCGTCCCCGTCTCGGACGTGAACTTCTTCGCCATCGTCATCGGGATCCAGGCGAAATCCGGCGGCAACCTTTCGGAGGCCCTGGCCAACCTTTCCCGGGTGCTGCGCGAACGCAAGAAGATGGCCGGCAAGATCCAGGCGATGAGCATGGAGGCCAAGGCGTCGGGCGGCATCATCGCGGCGCTGCCGTTCGTGGTCGCGACCCTGACCTACATCGCCAGCCCGGACTACATCGCCCTGCTGTGGACGACGGATATCGGCAAGATCGGCCTCGTCGCCTCGGCGATCTGGATGTCGCTCGGCATCTTCACCATGAAGAAGATGATCAGCTTCGACTTCTGACGGGAGCGCGACCGCGCGAAAGCCTGAAAACCATGCTGGACGTCCTCGCCCACAAGCTCATCGATCCGCGCTTCCTCGGAATGGCGCTCGCCGGAATCGCGGCGGCAGCCACCGCCTTCGCCCTGCTCCAGCCCCTGATCGAGCCCGATCGCCTGGGCAAGCGCATGAAGATGGTCGGGGAGGAGCGCGACGAGCTGCGCCAGCGCGAGCGCGAACGCCTGTCGAACACCGCCGCCAAGGCGACCCTTCGGGTGGCGCCGAAAGCCTACATGAAGCGCGTGGTCGAGCAGTTCAACCTCAGCCGCTGGCTCGGAACCGAGACGGCGCGACAGCAGCTCCTTATGGCCGGCTACCGCTCCCCAGGCGCCGAGACCGGGTTCCTGTTCTTCCGCATGGTGACGCCCATCGCGATGCTCGTGGCGTCGATCCTCTACCTGTTCGTCCTCAACGTCATCGACCAGCCCGTGGCGATCCGCGCCATGATGGTGATCGCCGCCGTGCTTCTCGGCATCAAGATGCCCGAGCTCTACCTCCACAACGCCACCAAGAAGCGCCAGACCGAGATCCGGAAGGCCTGGCCCGACGCCCTCGACCTCAGCCTGATCTGTGTCGAATCCGGCATGTCGGTCGAGCACGCTTTCCGGCGGGTGAGCACGGAGATCGCGACCCAGTCCATCGTGCTCGCCGAGGAGCTCGCGGTGATGACCGCCGAACTGTCGTTCCTGCCCGACCGGCGCCAAGCCTTCGAGAATCTCGCCAATCGCACGGGCCTCGACCCGGTCAAGGCGGTGACCACCGCCCTCATCCAGGCCGAGCGCTACGGCACGCCCGTCGGCCAGGCCCTGCGTGTGCTCTCCCAGGAGAGCCGCGACACCCGGATGAACGAGGCCGAGAAGAAAGCCGCGGCCCTGCCGCCGAAGCTCACCGTGCCGATGATCCTGTTCTTCCTGCCGGTGCTGTTCGTGGTGATCCTCACCCCGGCGATGATCCAGGTGTTCAAGTAAGCGTCGGACGGGGGGCCGCAGGCGGCCCGTCGCTTCCGGAACGCGATCGCTCGATAGTTCCGTGAGGGCGCCGATCTCAAGTGTCGATCGGTCACCAAATCTCCGGTTCCGATCTGTTACGTGACGAGTCGGACCGGAGGAGTCCACACCCGTTCGTCGAGGTCCGGACAAGCGATGCCCGAGCCGTCGAGGCATCACGGGCAAGAGCCCGCGGCTTTCGTCGTTCTCATCCAGCCGGATCGCGACGTGACCCTATTCGATCCGGCTGGCATCGTCGAAAGGTCCGACCGTCGGGATCCCTCATCGCGTAGGTCGCCGCTCGACGGACGATTTCCGCAAGGACCGCACGTCTCGATCTCCGCCAGTCTCGATCCTGGTTCGGCTCGCGCTTCCTCGAACGAACGCGAGCGTGGGAGCCGGTCCGACCGGCTGCGAGACGGACAATGATGTCATTATCCGCCTTGTCGCACTCATCGACGACGTCATCAGCCGGGGTAGGCTGTGTGGGGGATACACCGAGCCCACGCCGACTTGGCCGTGGGGCATTCGATCGGGGGGAGACAGAGAAACGATTTTTGGTTCAATACTGAGATATTGCAGCAATCGTGAGGGTGATTGCTTTTTCCGACACAGCGTCTTCGGTCAGCCGCAAACACAAACTCATCCTGAAATATCCCATCAATCACCGAACAATGGAGAACGGAGTTCAATTCCGATTTGTTTAACAACTATAGGTTATCGATGGTGGTGCACCACCAGCGAGTAGCGATCGACCCAATGATCAGCAGCAAGCCCGTCCTCGACGATCGTACCGCTCGCCTGCAGCAACATCTGGTTTCCATTTCCGAAGCCATCGTGCGCACTCGCCGGGAAATCGCCGAACTGCAACAGGAGCATGAGGCCGGTCGAGCCTGCGACGAACTGCAAGCCGTGGTTCTCGGCACGGAGCAGGCCACCGACAGCATCCTCACCGCCTCCGAGACCGTGGACGGCCTCGCCCGTGGGATTGCCAGACGGACGCAGGACGTTGCGACCCGGGCGGACGCCGAGGCCATCCAGCGCCAGATGCAGGCCATCTTCGAGGCCTGCAATTTTCAGGATCTCACGGGGCAGCGGATCTCGAAGGTCGTTCGCACCATCGCCTATGTCGAGGAGCGGGTCGGTGAGATGCTGCGCCTCTGGACGGGTCAAGCCGGGACAACGGGGTCGGCCAGACCGGCAGCCCGCAAGGCGGTCGGCGCTAGGCCGGACGAAGAACAATCGCTGCTGAACGGTCCCGCACTGCCCGGCACGGCTGCCGTCAGCCAGGACGCCGTCGACGCGATGTTCCCGTAAGACCACCACACGAGGACTTGCCGATGGGCCGGATGCCGCAGATCGCCGGCATGACAACGCGGATCGCTCCCGCGATTGCGCGGGTGGTCAAGCCGGTGGCAGCATCCGTCGCACCCGGTTTCCGGTCCGCCCGGGTCTGGATCGGGCTCGGAATCCTGGCACCTCTCGGCATGCTCGGCGTCTGCGTCGTGATGCTGATGGAACTTCGTCAGGACGCTTGGGACAAGGCGGAGCAAACCTCCCGAAACCTGCTGCAGGTGATCGAGCGCGACATCGATCGCAACATCGAGATCATCGACTTGGCGTTGCTCGGCATCGTCGACAATCTCAAGCTGCCGGGCTTGAGCGAGATTGCGCCGCAGTTCCGCCAACGCATCCTGTTCGACCGCGCCGTCAATGCCAAGGACCTCGGCGTGATGCTGGTGCTCGACGAGAACGGCGATGTGGCCTTCGACGCCGCGAGTTGGCCAGTGCGCCGCCTCAACAGCGCCGAACGCCCCTACTTCCAGGCCCACAAGGCCAACCCCCACCTGGGCCTCCAGATCAGCCGGCCGCTGATCTCACAGCTCAGCGGCACACCGATCGTCGTGCTCAGCCGGCGGATCGACAAGGCCGACGGCTCCTTCGGCGGCGTCGTGCTCGGCAGCCTGTCGCTGCACTACTTCAACCGCCTGTTCGACCGGATCAAACTCGGACGGGCAGGGACGATCAACCTATTCCTGCACGACGGCACGCGCCTCGTGCGCCATCCCGAGCCCAATTCGGTGCTCGCCCCGAACTTCGCGGATTCGCCGAACGTCCAACGCTTCCTGCGCGAGATTCGCGGAAGCTTCGTCGGCATCACTCCGAGCGACGGGCTCGAGCGATTGTACACCTTCACGCAGGTGGCCGACTTACCGCTGATCCTGAACGTCGCCCTCCACACGCAGGAAATAGAGGGCGAGTGGCGGGCGAAGGCTCTTGTGATCGGCGCCCTCGTACTGGTCCTGTGCGGCCTCACGGTCGGGCTGTCGCTCCTGGTCGGATGGGAACTCAGGCGCCGCGCTGCCGCGGAAGCCGAGTTGGCCTGCCTTTCCCGCACCGATGCGCTCACGGCGCTGCACAACCGGCGCAGCTTCGAGGAGTCGTCGGAACGGATCTGGGACGAGGCGCGCCGTCGCGGCGGCGCTGTGGCCTTGCTCGCCATCGATGCCGATCACTTCAAGCGCTACAACGACCGTTACGGGCACGCCGTCGGCGATCGAGTTCTGCAGGCGCTCGCCCGCGCCCTGGAGCGGAGCGCACGTCGCCCGAACGATCTCGTCGCCCGCGTCGGTGGCGAGGAATTCTCCATACTCCTGGCGGACATCGAACCGGAGGGAGCCGCCTGGATCGCCGACCGGGTACACGCGGCAGTCGGCGAGCTCGTCGTCTGGGCTGATGGCGTCGATGTCGGACCGGTCACCGTGAGCATCGGCCTCGCCTTCAGCCTGCCATGGAAGGGCGGTACGCCCGAAGACCTGTTCGGTCTGGCCGACGCAGCCCTTTACGAAGCGAAGGCGAACGGCCGCAACCGGACCTGCTACACGGTGATGGGCATCAAGAGCAGGCATGCGGCCTAGGCCGAACAAAGCGTACCCGCCTGTTACCCGGTCGCACATAAGATCAGTAGCCACCGAAAAACGACCGGACTAGCTATAGCCCCAGCCCGTCTCGATACTTGAGACGCAGCGTGCGAGAGCGAAAATTGCTCTCGCCAGACAAGCGCGGAGTGCATCTGTGGCCTTGTACTATTTCGACATTCACGATGGCACATCACATTTCGATGCGGTCGGCATCGAGTGCTCCGGCCTCGACGAGGTGAAATCGCAAGCGATGCGAGTCCTGCCCGAAATCGCGCGCGAGCAGGCCTGCAACAGCAATGATCGGCTCGCCTATACGATTCTGGTGAGTGATGAGGATCACAAGGCCGTCTATTCGGCGACCCTGGTGCTTGTCGGACAGTGGTTGATCCACTGACGTTCGTGCTGAACGGGGGCGATATCGCTTGGTCCGGCTGCGGAACGGTTCGAGCCGGCAGGGTGCCTTTGGGGGGAAGTACTACGGCAGTCCATGTCGTGATCGGCAACAGCTGTTCTCGGGCTATATGTGGAACACAACGCGCGTTCCGCCCAGTATGAGTGGCATGCCGAGCGTCGAACCTATCGGAAGCCCATCACATGCCCGCGCTTCCTTTGCCGAGGCGACGCGCATGACGATGGCGAGTGCCGGGGCGCCCGCCCTGAAGACCAATGTCCAGGCCTCGCATCGTCAACGCCTTACATCGCATGGATCTCCCGGGGACGACCGAACGAGTCGACGCGCAGACAACGTATGGGACACACACCGAACCCGGGACGTACAGTCAATGCCGGAATCCGCAATGGCATGAGACGTTTAGGGACCGAGCCGTCCAGCGGGAAAACCTCGATTGAAACGCGTGTCGCCACCGCGATGGCGGCTTTCCAGCACAACGGCTTTTCCCGCTGATGCCACCGCCTGCATCCACTTCGCCGAGGCCATGCACCTGCGGGGTGGGCGCGGGATCGACCGCCCGATCAGTCGGTGAACCCGCCGGCGATGGGCGCGAACGCCCGCACCAGCACGGGGTCCAGGCGCCCGTCCATCTCCGTCAGGATCGCGTAGGCCTTTGCCGCCGGCATCGGCGGCTTGTAGGACCGCCGCTCGATCAGCGCCGCGTAGATGTCGCAGACCGTGATCAGGCGCACCAGGTCGGGGATCTCCGCATCCTTCAGCCCGTCCGGGTAGCCCGACCCGTCCAGCAATTCGTGATGTGAGCGCACCACGCTCAACATCTCCGCTTCGAACCCCTCCCCGGCAAGCATGGCGTGCCCCTGCCCGGGGTGGAGCCGCATCACCGCCAACTCGGCGTCGTCGAGGCGGCCGGGCTTGTTCAGGATCGCGGGTGGCACATGGATCTTGCCGACATCGTGCACGAGTGCGGCCTTGGTCAGGCGGTGCCGCTCGTGGGCGCCGAAGCCGAGATGCGTGGCGAAGGCCGCCGCGACGCCGGCAACCAGCAGGCAGTGCTGGTGGGTGGCGTCGTCGAAGCGATGCATCGCCCCGATCCAGTCCCGGATGCCGGTTTCCCCGATCGCGCGCGCAACGAGCTCCGTGCCGTTGTCGATCAGGGTCGGCGTGATCGGGCGATCGGCGACGAACACGTCGGTGTAGAACGCGCTGACCCGTGCCGCCTGTGCGGCGATATGCGGAGCGAGCGGCGTCGGCGGCGCTTCCGCCACCCCGAGGGCGGCGCGGATGCGCTGCACGTCGACGGGGGCCGGCAGGATGTGCGTGGACCCCAACTCGACGGCCTGGAGGCGGGTACGGCGGCTTTCGTGTGTCTGGACGACGATCAACGGCCCTTTGATCCGCGAGAGGGCGCGCAGGGCGCGCAGGCGGATCATGGCGCCTTCATCGAGATCGACGACGTCGCAGATCAACGTCGCATACGGCTCAGCCGGAGCCGGATCGGCGTAGAGATCGTGCATCCGGCAGGCCAAAGCCGGCGCGAGCTGGGGGATCAGCGCGGCGTTGCGGCCCGGATCGTCCGTGACCCAGAGGACGCGCTTCGCGCGGTCGGCCGGCGCCGTGCCGATGGCCTCAACCACGACGCAGACCGCGCCGGGTTCCCAAGGACTGATGCGGCGCCCGGTCGGCGGCCTCGGCCTGCTGCTGCGGCGTCAGCGGCTTCGGGGGCAACTTGGCGAGTTGGAGGATCCGCACGCCCGCAAGGCTTCCGGCGCGCCACGCGAGGTTGACCGAGCAGACGTAATCCATGCCGATGATCTTCAGCATGAAATCGTTCGGAAGCTCGATGTGCGCCGGCACGCCGATCTTGGCGCCCGTGCTTGAAACATCCTTCACCGTACAGGGCGTCTCGGCCCCATCGGGGGTCCGAATGAGGCCAATCCAGTTCGTTGTGTTCCGGGGCGCCCGCTGGCGCTCGATCGATCTGTTGGGATTTTCGGGCAACGATCTGCTTCCGACACCAAGTTTCAGACTGGATAGCCATCGCAGAATATGTACACCCCGATTCGTTACTCAATATTTATGCAGTAACGGTCGTCACTTCAGTCCCAGGTATACCCTTGCCAGTCGGCAATCTCAGATTGATTCGCCCAAGGCTCATCTGGGCCGAGGCTTCCTGCCCAACCGACCGCAACCGGGAGTCCAGCCAGATCGGCCCACGCTTCGCTGCGCCTGCAGATGCGCTGTGGCGCCCAGGGGCTAGCCCACATCCCACCGCCGTTGGATCGTGCCGAGCGTAGCCAAGCTTTCGCACCGAGACGGGCCGCAAAGCTCAGGGATGCCGAAGACCGGCGGGCTCGCTTGACCGACCTACTCTCGATCGTGCGATGAACTGGATGGGCAATCCGGAAAATCGGAACGCTCAGACAATAGACAATAGCGCGCCATCCGCTGCCAGCGGAGGTTAAGTGCGCCGAACCTCCCGTCGGACGGGACCGACGGGATCGGTCGGGCGTCAAAGGTCGGGTTATGACAGGCAGCAACATCACGGTCGGGTCGGCCCGCCTCCGGGCGCGCGATCTCCTGCTGGCCTCGACAGCCCTTGTCGGGTTTAGCGTTCAGCCGTGCCAGACCCCGACGGTGCCGCCCGTGGCCGCGACGCTCCTGCGCGAGCGGATCGCCCGCTGGCTGGCCCTCGCCGTCGAGACTCCGGCCGCCCTCGTCGCCCGGCTGAACCCCCTGCGCATCCGGAAGGTGCGCCCGGCGGCGCGGATCGGGCGGCGGCAATTGCGGGAGACCCTACGGGCGGTTGCGGTGTTGGCCGTCCGGGCGCGTGGCGTGCTCGCCCGTTCCGGGCTGGTGGTCCGCGTCCCTCGCCGTCGGGACCGGCATGACCCACGCGCAATCGTCGATTTGGAAAGGGCACAGGCGCCACCACGACGACCGGCGATTACAGCCCCGGAACCAATCGGAATAACGGGACGGCTCCGATCGAAGCGGGCCGGTCTGCCGTTTTCACCGACACGGGCGCCACCGCCATCAACGTACCGGTCGGCCCGATCACGCCGGATAGCTGGACTTTCAGCACCGTTGCTCAGAGCTAGACGATTACCGGCGGAGGCGTGAATTTCGGCGTTGCCGGCCTCGTCAACATCGCCACGAGCGGGGCCATCTGCATCGCCAACGCCATTGGTGTCCAGCCAAACGGCATAGTTGTTTAGGATCGCGTTGACGATCTTGCCCGCCGTTTCCGCCGCCTCGACTGCATTAAGGAAGCGGATAAACTCCTGCGGTGGCGCTTGTAGTCGTGGGTGCGGGTCGTCGGCTTGCCCGGCTTCATCGGCAACGGGTCCTGCGGGCGGGCGGGTCGACGTAGAGCCCAACGACGTCACGCAACTTGGCGGCGAAGGCCGGATCGGTGGAGAGCTTGAACTACCGGACCCGATGCGGCTGCAGACCGTGCCCGCTCCAGCATCCGCTGCACCGACGAAACGCTGATGGCCGCGACCTTGCTCATGGCAGCGGATCGCCTTGCGTCAGAGCCACCACGCGCGCCGCCACCTCCGGCCCCAGCGGCGGGATGCGCGTCGACCGCGTCTTATCCCGCAACCGCCCCCCCGAACGGACTGAACCGTCAGGGCTCAACCACCAGGACAGGCTGACGCGCGCGGTCTTCGGGTACGCGGCGACGCGGGCTCTACGGTCGATCGTCAAAGGCCGAACCGAGCGCTTGCCTTCTCCCTCGAGCCCGAATGCCTCGATCGAGCGGCGCGATCAGCGTCGCTGCCGCGAAGCTCCCGTGGCCGCCCGGCTCACGGCCCGCCGCAGGATTCGCGACAGATCCTCCACCGAATAGGGCTTCTTCAAGAACGGGAAGCCGTGTGTGCCCTCCTCGGCCAGGACATGGCTGTAGCCAGACGCGAGCACCACCGGCATTCCCGGATGGCGATGCCGGATCTCGCGGGCCATATCGATGCCGTTCATCCCCGGCATCACGACATCGGAAAAGATCACGTCGAAGCCCGGGGGGGCCTGCAGCATCTCCAGGGCCTTCTCGGCGTTCATCGCCCAGGCGGTCTCGTAGCCGAGTTCGCGCAAGGCCTGGGTAGCGAAAGCGCCGACCTCCTCGTTGTCCTCGACCACGAGAACCCGCGTCCCATGGCCGTCGGCGAGGGGCTCGGGCTCGTCGTCCGTCTCTTCGGCCATGTGCCGCCCCATCGCGCGGGGCAGGTAGAGGGTGAAGGTGGTGCCGCTACCGGGCGCGCTTTCGACCAGAACTTCGCCACCCGACTGCTTGGCGAAACCGAACACCTGGGACAAGCCGAGACCTGTGCCCTGGCCGACGCCCTTGGTGGTGAAGAACGGCTCGAAGATCCGGTCGAGGTCGCCCTCAGCGATTCCGGTTCCCGTGTCGCGGACCGACACCGCGACGAAGTCGCCCGGGATGCGCGGGTGAGCCCGGACCGCCGGAATGCCGGAGGCGCGCCGCACGCCGATATCGAGGCGACCCTCGCCGCCCATGGCATCGCGTGCATTGATGGCCATGTTGACCAGGGCCGTATCGAACTGGCTCGGGTCGGCATCGATGAGGTGGGGGACGTCCTCGCCCTCGGCGTTCCGGACCGGGGTGACGTCGGTGACGACCCGGATGCGCGCACCCGTCAGGGTTCCGACCATGTCGGCGACGGAAGCGACGCTGCGGCCGACGTCGAACACCTCCGGCGTCAGGGCCTGACGCCGCGCGAAGGCGAGGAGCTGGCCCGTGAGCTTGGCGGCGCGCGTGACCGTGTCGGAGATGGCTCCGATGTAGCGCTGCCGGCGTTCCTCGGACAGGTCCGGACGCTTCAGGAGGTCGGTCGAGGACCGGATCACCGTCAGCAGATTGTTGAAGTCGTGCGCGACGCCGCCCGTGAGCTGACCCACGGCCTCCAGCTTCTGGGACTGACGGAGCTGCTCTTCCAGGGCGCGACGCTCGGTGACGTCGCGGCCGGCTGCATAGAAGTGATCGCCTTGGGGGATCGCGTTCCACGACACCCAGCGATAGCTGCCATCCGCCGCCCGGATCCGCACATCGAGATTGTCGAGAACCTCGCCGGCGCGAAGCTGCCCGAAGGCCGTTGCGGCCGCCTCCTTGTCGTCGGGGTAGACGTAGTCGTCGAAGGACGTATCCACGAGGTCACCCTCGGACCAGCCGAGCATCTCGGTCCAGGCCGGATTGACCGCACGGTAGATGCCATCGAAACCGCAGACCACGAGCAGATCGCGGCTGGCACGCCACACGAGATCGCGTTCCGTGGTCCGTTCGCGGGCGGTATCCCGCAGGACGCCCTCCGCGAGGCGGCGGTCGGTGACGTCGTTGAACAGCAAGGCGAGCCGGTGCTGGACAGGCTCGCCGATGCGCAGGGCCTGCACCTCGAACCAGCGCCCCAGCGCCACGACCCCGCTCTCGAACCGGACGGCCTGCCCCGATAGGGCAACGGCCCCGTAGGTGTCGAGCCAGGTCCGTTCGAGGTCCGGCACCACCTCGCTCACCCACTTGCCCACCACGTCGTCGAGCCCGGTATGACGGGCGAAAGCGGGGTTCGCCTCGACGAAGCGGTAATCGATGGCCTTTCCCTCCGCGTCGAAACGCATCTCGATCACGCAGAAGCCGGCGTCGAGGGCGTTGAACAGGGTCCGGTAGCGCGCCTCGCTCTCGGCGAGCATGCCCTCTTCGGTCCGGAACCGGGTGACATCGAGCTGGCTGGCGAAGAAGTACCGTAGCTGGCCTTCCGGGGTGAAGACCGGGCTGACGTAGAGTTCGTTGCGGAACGTCGAACCGTCACGGCGGTAATTCAGGATCTCGACCACCACATCGCGGCGGGCCGAGATGGCGTCGCGAACGCGCGCGATATCGGCCGGATCGGTGTCCGGTCCCTGCAGGAACCTGCAGTTGCGGCCGATCAATTCCTCGGCCGAGTAGCCGCACAGATCCTGGAACGCCCGATTGGCGAACACGATGGGATTGTCGGGCTGGTTGGGGTCGGTGACGATCTGGGGCATGCGGGTCTTCTCCGCAGCCGTGAACAGGAGGTCGACATCCGCCGCGGACGTCTGCTGACCGCTCTCCGGTCGACGCACATGCGAGATGTTCCGCTCGCGCAGCCGCGCGATCTCAGCCTGGAGTTCGCGGTTCTCGGTGCGTAGGCGCTCGTTCTCGATGTCCATGCCGTCCGCTTCCGTGGGAACAGCGCCGCAACCGCCACGCCCAAACGCAACGGCCGAGAGCGAGAGAGGGTCCGCCTCCGCGCACCCCAGCCGCGCCCGGCCAGTGAGAATCGAGGGAAGTTCGCGAAGCGACGGCTTAGAGGCCTCACAAAACTCCCGATCACCGCCAGCGCTCGCTCTGTGCGCCCCGGTGCAGCGGGAGTTTCGCGAGAGACATTTAGACGATCTCCCCGCTGGCCGATACCGGCACGGGCGAGCCCTGAACGGTCATGGACGTTCCCCGGCAGTCCGTTCCGCCGACGCCCGCGGGGTGACGGATCGTCCCGGGCGCACCGCCGCCGCTCGCACCAGTCCGCCCGCGGGACGCGCCCGCACAGCCGGTGACCGGCGGGACGTCGCTCCTGGGTTTCGCTTCGGTGCTCACTTTGCTGGATCTGCGGACGGGCACCTCCGGACAAGCGCCACGGGTCCCCGCCGATGCATCGTTTCCGTCTTCCGTCTTGACGATCCGGGGGCCTGAGACCGATCGGGAGTGGTTTGCTCATCGCGAGGCGACACGGCGGAGAATGCGAAGTCAGGCGCCGCGCAGGGCCGGGATCGCCGAGCGGAGACGGGAATAGCCGCGCGTGGATTTCGGCCACGCCGCATCGTCCCAGGCCCGCCGCACGCGCAAGCACCCATCCGGCATCGCCGTCGCCGATGGTCCGACCGGAGCCCAGGCCGTCACCACCGGCAGGCCGTCCGCCCACCCGTTCCCGACCGGGGCCCCCGGGCACGCGAAACGCGCCGTCGCCCGGGCCAAAGCATCCGCCATCGCGGCCTCGTCCGCGGCCTTGACACGATCGGACGCACCCTGGGCATGAACGATCAGACCTCCGATCCGGACGATCTTCGTCCCGCGGAGCGGTAGGCTCTCCGGGTGGAGATCGTCGAGGTGCAGGAGCAGCGCGACATCGCCTTCCGGCATCGGATCTGCCTGCGGCAACGCCACCTCCCGCGGCGGCATCGGCTCGTCGAGGGCGTCCGGGTATTCGTCGAGACCGACGGGGTCGAAGCGTCCCTCCGTGTAGCGCCGGATGTTCTCCGCACGGGCGACGTAGTGCTTGCCGCGGGTATGCAGGCCAGCGACCCAGCGCCAGGACAGCGTGTTGCTGGCCGGATCGCCATCGACGAGGTGTCGCATGAAGAATGCGGCCCCGAGCGCCCAGGGCAGGCGCAGGGTGAAGATCCAGATCGAGGCGAACCACATTCGGGCGTGATTGTGCAGCCAGCCGGTCTCGACAAGTTCGCGCGCCCAATCATCGAACCCGTCGATGCCGGCTCGGCCCTCAATGGCCGATTCGTGGATGCGGCGCAGTCCGGGTTCGGCGGCGAGCAGGTCATGCCCATGTCCGACCTCGGCGAGGAAGTCCGTCCAGGCCGCCGGGTGGGTCTCCAGATGTCCCTTGAAGTAGGTTCGCCAGAAGACCTCGGAGACGAACTTCTCCGCTCCGCCATCGCCGAACGCCCGATCCGCGGCGGCCACGACTTCCGCCTCCGTGATCAGGCGCCGGCGCAGATAGGGCGAGAGCATCGATGTGCTCGGCCCGTTGCCCAGCCCCCGGTCGGTGTTGCGGTCCGCAGAGTATGCGGCGCCGGGGCCTTCGAGGAAATCGGAGAGGCGCTCGAGCCCGGCGGCCCGGGTCATGGTGAAGGTACGATGCATCGGTTCGATCTAGGGTCGTCGAGGGCAGCGCCGATGCGACTCAATTCCCGGGAGCGTCCTTGCTCATCGGCCGGGTTCCGCGCTCGTTCGATTGCCTGCCCGAGGCGCGCAATCCGGAGCCCGTCCGAGTCTGTAAGCTCATTCTACCGCGGCACCGGATCTCCCTCGTCGCAGGTGCGCCGCACTCCGGATCGTCAAGCCCTGCGCAGGCGCAGGCCGAACATCCGGAGGGTCGCGAGGAGGATCAGTCCATAGACGATGGCTCCTGCGGTGCCGAGCGCACCGAGGACTACGATTTCGCGCAGATGCGGCAGAGCCGGCACCACACCCTCGACCACCGACAGTCCATAGCGGGCGACAACGGCCAGAGCGGCGCACGCGATGGTGACGCCGACGAGGGTAATGCCGAGCCCCCGGCTCGGTGCCATCCAGCCGCGCCGCCAAGCGAGCACCACCAGAATCGCAAGATTGACCCACTGCCCGATGGCGGTGGCGAGCGCCAGACCGGTGACGCCGTAAGGGCCCGTGAGCACGACCTTGAAACCGACATTGATCGCGATGGCCGAGAGCGAGGCGATGAGGGGCGTCATCGTGTCCTGGCGGGCGTAGAAACTCGGCAGGGCGCTGCGCAGGAGCACCACGGCGGGGAGCGCCAGCCCATAGGCGGCGAGCACCGAGGCGGCGCGTGCCGCATCCTCGGCACCGAACGCGCCACGCTGGAACAGGGCCACCATGATCAGACCCGGCAAGGTCAGGAACGCGATGGTGAAGGGAGCCGATAGGGCGAGCGAGAAACCAGCCGCCCGGTTCTGCGCCGCATGCGCGCCCGCCGCGTCACCGGCGGCGATTCGCCGGCTCATCTCCGGCAGCAGCACGGTGCCGGCCGCGATGGCGATGACCCCGAAGGGCAGCTGGTAGAGACGGTCGGCATACCAGAGCGCCGAGACTGCACCGGTGGGGAGGAAGCTCGCGATGATGGTGTCCGCAAAGGACGCGATCTGGAACCCGGCCGAACCGATCACTGCCGGACCCAGGACCTTGAAAAACCGCGTCATGGTGGGGTCGCGCAGGCTCGGTGGCACGAGGGAGGGCGCGATGCCGGAGCGTCGGCATGCCCACCACAGCAGGGCGAACTGCAGCACGCCGGAGACCGACACGCCCCAGGCGGCGGCGTAGGCCGCGTTCGGGAACAGGAACGCCAGACTGAACGCCACCAACATCGACAGGTTGAGCAGCACCGGCGCGCCCGCCGCCACCGCAAAGCGCCGCTGCGCATTGAGCAGGCCGGAGAACAGCGTCACCAGGGTCATGAACAGCAGGTAGGGGAACGTGATCCGTGTGAGCGAGACGGCCAGGGCGAAGCGTTCGGGATCCTCGGAGAATCCCGGTGCCAGGGCCCTGACCACCCACGGCATCGCCGGCATCGCGAGGGCCAGGAACACGACCTGGACGAGCAGCATCAGGGTGAAGATGCGGTCGGCGAAGCGCCGGGCCGCCCCCGCCTCGGCGGCCTCGGACAGGCCGGCGTAGGTCGGCACGAAGGCGGTGTTGAACGCACCCTCGCCGAAGATCGCACGGAAGTGGTTCGGCAGCCGGAACGCCACCACGAACGCGTCGGCGATGGGACCCGCTCCAAGGATCGCCGCCATCACCACGTCGCGGGCGAACCCGGTGACCCGTGACACCAGCGTCCAGCCGCCGACGGAGAGGATGGAGCGGATCATGGAGACAATCGGGGAGACGAGAAAGGATGTTGCTCTTCGGGGCGCCCGGCCCCTCTTGTGGAGGCGGGCTGCCTTCGTGGGGAATGGCCGCGTGTCGAGGCGCGAACCGAAAGGGACGCCACGAGCCTCGATGGCTCGCGGCGCGCAGTCAAGAAAAGATCAGGCGATGGCCTCGCCGTACATCTTCTCCACGTGCTCCCAGTTCACCAGATTCTCGATGAACGCCTTGAGGTAGTCGGGCCGGCGGTTGCGATAGTCGATGTAGTAGGAATGCTCCCAGACATCGACGCCGAGGATCGGCTTCGCGCCGTGCACCAGGGGGTTCTCGCCGTTGGGGGTCTTCTGGATCTCGAGCTTGCCGTCCTTGACCGCGAGCCAGGCCCAGCCCGAGCCGAACTGACCGATCCCGGCCTGGATGAAGTCAGCCTTGAACTTCTCGAAGCCGCCGAGATCCTCGTCGATCTTCTTTGCAAGGGCACCCGGCACGGCACCGCCGCCATTGGGCTTCATCCACTGCCAGAAGTGGATGTGGTTGTAGTGCTGACCGGCGTTGTTGAACAGCGGCTGGTTGTTGCCGTAGGCGGAGGTCAGAACCTCCTCGACGCTCTTGCCTTCCAGACCCGTACCTTCGAGCAGCTTGTTGCCCGTGTCGACATAGGCCTTGTGGTGCTTGTCGTGGTGGAACTCGAGGGTTTCCTTCGACATGTAGGGGCCGAGCGCGTCATAGGCGTAAGGCAGTTCGGGCAGGGTGAAGGTCATCGGCAAATCTCCGGGTCGTGACGTCAGGGAATGCGAAGGCAGGCAGGACGATCCGCCGGCCATCCGCAGACCCAACGCGCCGATACCTAAGTGGATGCCGACACGGCGGCAACGCCCGAGCGGCCCATGGCCTGTGTCCGGGGTTTCGATTTTGCAAAAGGCCGGCAGGGCCTTACTGTGCGCGCCGCACTCCGGGTGCGGGCGTTTTTCGAGAGTTCCATGATCATTGCGCTGTTCGCGCTTGCCGTCCTGATGATCGTCGGTGGTGTTGCATCGGTCGTTCAGGGGTTTCCCTTCGTGCGCCTTGAGAGCGGTATGGCGATGACCGTCGCCGGCGCGACCACCGCGTCTGCGGGGGCGGTGGTTCTGGGCCTCGCCACGGTGGCGAGCCACCTGCGCGGCCTCGGGCGGCGCCTGGGCGAGGTGCGGGCCGCGACGCCCCCGGTCGAGAGTCTCGCGGCACGCCCACCCGAGCCCGAGGTCTCCGAACCGGCGTTTGCCATGCCGGCCCTCGGCGAAAAGCCGATGCGCCAGCGTCCGAGCCTCGGTGGCCCCGAAAGCCGCGAATTCGGCATGGGCGGCATGGCCATGGGTGGATTGGGGCTCGGGGCCGTCGGCCTCGGAGCCCAGGCACTCGCTGCCGCCGAACCGGACCAGGCGAAATTCGGCGCGGGCCCCCATGGTCGCGGGCCGGAGCCGACCTTCGTTCTCCCGCCCGACATCGACCTTCCTGCCCCTCCGCCCCCAGAGACCGTGGAGCCGCTGCTACCCGATCTCCTGCCGCCGCTGGACGCGCAGGCGCCGAGCGCCGAGGTGCGGCCCCTCGCTCCCGAGCCAACGTTTGCCGAGACTTCTTCTGCCGAGATCTCGCCTGCCGAGCCCCGCTCTGACGAACCCGAATCGGTCGCGGCGCAGGCCGCTCCGCCGGAGGATCGTCGCGCCATGGCCCTGTTCGACACCGGCACCGACGCCCCGGGGGAGCCGGTCCGTCTGTATCCGACCCTGGATACGATGGCCGACATCACCCCCGAGCCCGCGCCGGTGCCCGAAACGCCCGCCGTCGAGGACAAACCGGAGATCGTCGGAACCTATGCGTCCGGCGGCAACACCTACGTGATGTACGCCAACGGTTCCATCGAAGCGGAGACGCCGCGTGGACGCTTCAGCTTCGATTCCCTCGACGAGCTGAAGGCCTTCGTGGAAGCCGGCGGCGAAACCGATGCGCGGGGGGCCGCCTGAGGCGCCTCCTCGTCTCCCCCTTAGCCGCGGGGGTCCAGAACCGTGCTGCGTGCCGGCAACGGCGCCAGCATCCGGAGATGAAAACCGTCCGGCGGATAGTCAATCGTCACGTCCGCCCGGACCTGGGCCGTGAGTACGCGCTGGAGCAGGCGTGAACCGAACCCCTGGCGCGTCGGCGCGCGCACCGTCGGACCGCCGCTCTCGCGCCACTCGAAGCGCAGGGTCCCGGCCGGGCCGTCCGGCACCAGATCCCAAGTGATCACCACGCGTCCATCCGGGGTCGAGAGCGCTCCGTATTTCGCCGCGTTCGTGGTGAGTTCGTGGATCGCCATGCCGATGGGGACGGCGAGTTCGGACGTGAGATCCACGGCCGGACCTTTCAGGTGAATCCGGGCATCCCCGGCCCCGTCCATGTCACCGTCGGCGTAGGGTCGCAACTCGTTGGCGAGCAGGGTGCGCAGGGACGCGGTCTGCCACGTGTCCTCGGTGAGCACCGAATGGGTGTGGGCGAGGGACATGATCCGCCCGACGAAGGCCTCGTAGAAGCTCTCGATGCTGGAGGCCGTGCGGGCCGTCGAGCCGACGATGGCCTGCACGGTCGCGAGGGTGTTCTTCACCCGATGATGCAGTTCGCGGATGAGGAGGGTCTGGCGCTCCTCGGCCATGCGCCGCTCGGTGACGTCCGCCACGACCCCGATGAGCCGGCGCGGCAGCCGGTGGGGGGCATCGCGCTCGAAGCGCCCGGCGAGATCGATGATCCGCCACGCTCCGTCGCTGCGGCGCCGAATCCGCCCCGTGGCCTTGAGCACGGCATCGCCGCGCAGGGCGTTCGTGATCGCGGAGCGGAAGGCCGCCCGATCGTCGGGGTGGAGGATGTGCTCCAAGAACTCGCGCTTGCCCACGGCGCCATCTTCGACGCTGCGCCCGAAGATCGCGAACATGCGCTCGTTCTCCCAGACCGCCTGATCGTCGAGCATGTGCCACTCGAAGATCCCGAGGGCGGCGAGCGACGTGGCGATGCGCAGGCGTTGCTCCCCCGCGCGCAGGGCCGTGCGGGCGACGACCTGTGCGGTGATGTCCTGCACGACACCGACGATGCCGGCGGATACACCGTCATTCCGGCTCGCCTCGCCCCGCAAGCCGAGATGGATCTCGGTTCCGTCGTCGGCCCGGCGCAACCGGCATTGCAGGGCGAAGGGCCCACCCTCCGCCAGGGCGGATCGCACTTGGGTCTCGATCCGCCCCACCTCCTCCGCGTCCAGGCGGCCGCGCAGGGTCGCCCAGGAAAACCGGACGCCTGGCCGGTCGCCGAGGATGAAGGCCGCGCGTCGCGACAGCGAGATGAGGCCGGTCGCCGTATCGAAGCGCCATTCGCCGACGCCGGCCGCAGTGAGGGCTGCCTGATTCTCGACGGCCGGCACCAGGTCGTCGGCGTCCACCGCATCGACCACGACCACTTGGACGCCATTCGTAGGGGGCGAGGACCGGACATGGACATCGAGGATGCCGCCATCGGCGCGATGCCAGCGCCGGATACCGTTCGGGACGGGCAGGGCGGTTTCACCGAGGCGGGTGAGTTCCACCCCCGTGAGCCCCCCGTCGGGGTAGTCCAAGAGATGGCAGAGATGGGGGTTGGCCGTGCGAATACGGCCATCGCCAAGGCCGATGACGAGCAGGCCGATGACGGCCCCAGTGAACGCCACGTCGGCGGGATCGTTCGCGCGCGGTGGAAGCGCCGCCGTCCCGTTGTGATCCGCAACGTCGCTCAAACCGCAACCTCGCTCAACGGCACCCCGCCGCATGCAAGCTTCCCAGAACTTCGGGAAGACCTTCGCCGATCTTGGGAAACCGACGCGCCGAGCGCATGCAAAGCCTTCGGGCGACGGAAGGCAAGAGGGGTTGTGCCCCCGCAATGGGGCCCTTCCCCTGTATAGGGGGGTTCCACCCCTGCAAGAAGGGCTCTGCCCCGGAAACCAGAAGGGCTCTGCCCCGGAAAAGGAATCCCCGTCGGAAAGCCCCTCAATCCGCCGAGGCGCGCCGGAATTCCAGATAGGTGGGCGCACGCCCGGCGATCAGGGCCTTCGCTTCGTAGCGCGTTCCCGGCCAATCGGACCACGCCACGCGCCAATCGTCCGCGCGCACAGCGGTCCAAGTGAGCGCGGGGCAGCGAGCGGCACGCACGAGGGTCCAGCCGGCATAATCGTCGATGTCGCTGGCAAAGCGGAACACGCCGCCGGGTTTCAGGACACGCGCGATCTCACGCAAGGACTCATCCGAGACGAACCGGCGCTTGCGCTGTCGGCGCTTGGGCCAAGGATCGGGATAGAGCAGGTAGACCCGCGCCAGGGCACCGTCGGGGATCGCCGCCAGCAACGCAGTGGCGTCTTCGTCCCACACCCGAACGTTCGAGAGGCACCCGTCGTCGACGGCGCGCAGGAGCTTGACCACGCCGTTGACGAAGGGCTCGGCGCCGATCAAGCCGATGCGCGGATTGGCCGTGGCCTGGGCCGCGAGATGCTCGCCGCCGCCGAAGCCGATCTCGAGCCAGACCTCGTCCACCGGGACCGGGAACAGGCCGATCGGATCGAGGCGTTCGCCCTGTGCCGGCAGAACGACCCGCAGGCTCGGAAGCAATTCTTCCAGGCGCTGCTCCTGGACAGCGCGCAGGCGCTTGCCCTTGCGGCGTCCGAAGAAGGCACGGTCCGCGCCCTCGACGACATCCCCGCCCACGATGGGCGGGAGTTCATCCCGCCCCATGGTCATGGGATCAGGACAGAGCCGACTTGAGGCTGTCGGCGAGATCGACGCGCTCCCACGAGAAGCCGCCATCCGCCTCTGGGGCCCGGCCGAAGTGGCCGTAGGCCGAGGTGCGGGCGTAGATCGCCTTGTTGAGACCGAGCTTCGTCCGGATGCCGCGGGGCGACAGATCGAAGGCGTTCATGAGAACGTCTTCCAGCTTGGCCTCGTCGACCTGACCGGTCCCGTGGAGATCGACGTAGATCGACAGCGGCTTGGCCACGCCGATGGCGTAGGCGAGCTGGATGGTGGCGCGGGTCGCGAGCCCTGCCGCGACGACGTTCTTGGCGAGATAGCGTGCGGCGTAGGCCGCCGAGCGGTCGACCTTCGTCGGATCCTTGCCCGAGAAAGCGCCGCCACCGTGCGGAGCCGCACCGCCGTAGGTGTCGACGATGATCTTGCGGCCGGTGAGGCCAGCGTCGCCGTCGGGGCCGCCGATGACGAACTTGCCCGTGGGGTTCACGTGCCAGACCGTCTCCTCGGAGACCCAATCCTTCGGAAGGGCGGCGAGGATGTAGGGCTCGACGATGGCGCGCACGTCGGCCGAATCCAGGGATTCGTCGATATGCTGGGTCGAGAGGACGATCTGCGTCACGCCGACGGGGCGTCCGTTCTCGTAGCGCACGGTGACCTGGCTCTTGGCATCGGGACCGAGCTTGGCCGCATCGCCCTGCTTACCCTTGCGGGCGTCGGCCAGGTCCTTGAGGATCTTGTGGGCGTAGTAGATCGGTGCCGGCATCAGTTCGGGCGTCTCGTCGGACGCGTAGCCGAACATGATACCCTGGTCGCCCGCGCCCTCGTCCTTGTTGCCGGACGAATCGACGCCCTGGGCGATGTCGGCCGACTGGGCGTGGAGATGGATGGCGATGTCGTTGTTCTTCCAGTGGAAGCCCGACTGCTCGTAGCCGATGTCCTTCACGGCCTCACGGGTGAGGTGCTCGAGGTGCTCGAAGGTCACGGAATCCGGACCGCGCACCTCGCCGGCGATGACGATGCGATTGGTGGTCGCCAGGGTCTCGACGCCGAGACGGGCCTCAGGCATCGCCGCCATGTAGGCGTCCACGACCGTATCGGAGATCCGGTCGCAGACCTTGTCCGGATGACCTTCCGAGACGGACTCGCTCGTGAACAGATAATTGGAACGTGCCATGGACAGCATACCCGGTTTTCGGGTGCGCCTCGTGCGATGCGTCTACCCCGGCCTACGGAAGGCCGGGGTTCTCGCACCGCCCATGGGGACGGTCAAGCCGAAAAACCGGACGCGTTCTTTAAAAAGAACAAAAGTGAGCTTTGATCAGGCCTTGAGTTTGGCATGGAGCGCCTGCACAGCCGCCGCCAATTCCTGACGCCGCTCATCGGAGAAGTGCTCCGACACGTGGCGGGCCACCGCGTCCGCGAGGCCCTGCCAACTGTCGCCTGGAATGTAAGGTTGCTGTGGCGGCTCCGAGAACCCGACGGCAGCCTCCTCGTCCGTGTGAACGAGGTCCTCGAAGAAGTACGTGACCGGCACCCCGGTCATCCGGCTGAAGCTCTCGAGGTGGAGCGCGCTGATCCGGTTGGTGCCCTTCTCGTACTTCTGAAGCTGCGCGGCCGACATGCCGAAGCGCTCGGCCACCCGCTTCTGGGTCAACGACGCCTTCTTGCGTTGCTCGGCGATGCGCCGACCCACATGCACGTCCCGCGCGTCGGTCTTCTGGCCAGCCATTCTGCTCGTTCCGTAACGCGGCCTTCCACCGGATCTCGGAGGAAAAGCTCGGCCATCCCCCGCCGCAACGGGTAAGGGCCACGCGATCCCGCAAGTATGCGGCACGGGCTTCAGTGAATGGTGGCGTCCCCGGCAGGGCTCGAACCTGCGACCCCAGGTTTCATACCACTTCGGCTTCCGCCGCCGCCCCCTTGCGGGCACGTTCGTGGCCTGGACTATCCCTCCACCATGGGCTTCCGAGGAAGCCGTTAGGTGCCGCCCGTCTAGTCTCTACACCTTCCCGTCGCACGCCTCGCGGA
The DNA here is from genome assembly GCF_001423295.1 of Methylobacterium sp. Leaf112. Lineage (GTDB taxonomy): Bacteria > Pseudomonadota > Alphaproteobacteria > Rhizobiales > Beijerinckiaceae > Methylobacterium. The sequence goes on from NZ_LMNG01000012.1 coordinate 220,896, forward strand.
GAACGATGGGCTTGGCTCGGGATCGGCGGGGCCCGCTGTGACACGGACCCTCGGGCTTTCCCCGAATTTGAGCGGATCCGCCGCGCGGTTTCCCCTCGCGGCGCCCAATTTGTGTCTAGGAAACCTGTGCTCTGTCCAGCTGAGCTACGGAGACTCACCGGCGTCTTCGTAACACCAACCCCGGATCAGGCCAACCGGGCTGCGCCGCTCCTGTTGCGGGGCTGCCGCAGGGCGGTCGAAACGATAGCTTGGGAACGCGCCGCGCTTGTCCTGCCTCCGCCATCTTCCACAATGCCCGCCGAGGCCACGGGGATCGTTTCACCATGACGGAGCAGCGGCGGCGCGGCGGCGCGTTCGGCACGCGTATCCTGGCATTCTTGGTCTCCGGGGTCTGCGTCTCCGGGGTCTTCGGAGCGGTTCCCGCCATGGCCGTCGCACCAGAATGCAGGACGACTCCGTTCGGTACGACCACCCTGACTGCCGTCGGCCTCCGGGGCGAACTCGTCTTCGCATCCGGCGCCCGCGGGGTCCTCGACGGTCTGCGCTGGCCGGATAATCCTAAACTCGCAGGGGCTGCGGCCGCTTGGCTCGAGACGCAGCGGAGCGTTCCTCTCATCCTCGTGGCGCGTGGAGAGACCGATCGCTGGGGCCGCGCCCATGTCGACGCGAGCGTGGCGGACGGCGCCCTCGATCTCGCCGGCGGCCTCGTGGAAGCGGGCCTCGCCACCGTCGATGCCGGTGAGCGTGACAGCCTGTGTCGCCCCGGCTTGCTCGCAGTCGAATCCGGCGCGCGTCAGGCCGGGCGCGGCCTGTGGCGGGAGGCGGAGCAGGATGCCCAGGACGGTGCCGCCCTGAGACTGCGCCTCGGCGGTTTCGTGGTGGCGCGCGGGCGGGTCCTCTGGGTCGGCGAACGGCCGCGGCGGACCTATCTCGACTTCGCCCGGCGGGGCGAGGACGGACTGACCGTAACCGTGTCGAAACGCACTTGGCGCCAATTGCAGGAACGTGGTTTGAGTGCGGCGACCCTGCGTGGCCGTCTCGTCCGGGTTCGGGGCATCGTCGAGGTCTGGCGCGGCCCGACCCTTGATGTGGCGAGCGCGGACATGATCGAAATCCTGGATACGGCGCAGGGGCGCTGAACGGTATGACGCGGGCGCACAGGATCACGAACGGATTGGCGGCGCCCGCGGGCCGCACCGCCGGCGCATGCGCGACAGCTCTCCTCCGGTCGGCCCTGCTGTCGGCCCTGCTGTCGGGCTGCATCGGCGATCAGACCGGTGCCACCCTGCAGCCCGCCGTGGTCGCCGTGCCGGCGGGGGCGCCGCGCGTCACCGGCCGCGAGCGCACCGCGTCCGACGCCGATCACGCCAAGCTGGTCGCGTCCTTCGGGGGCGAGTATCGCGCTCCTGCCGCGCTGAAACTCCTGACCGAGGTCACCGACCGACTGGTGCGGGCCACCGACCGGCCCGAGGAGACCTATGCGGTGACCCTCCTCGATTCGCCGGTCATCAATGCCTTCGCGCTGCCGAACGGCCGTCTCTACGTCACCCGGGGTCTACTGGCGCTCGCCAGCGACACCTCCGAGATCGCCGCCGTCCTTTCGCACGAGATCGCGCACGTCACCCTGCGCCACGCGACGGCTCGCACGGAACTGGCGCTCCGCTCCCAGCTCGTGAGCAAGGTCGTCGCCGACGTCCTGAACGATCCCGCCACGGGCGCGCAGTTGCAGAGCCAGTCCAAATTCGCCCTGGCGCGGTTCTCCCGCGATCAGGAACTCGAGGCGGACGGCGTCGGGGTGAAGACCCTGGCACGGGCCGGCTACGACCCGTTCGGTGCCGGGCGCTTCCTGCGCTCGCTCAGCCGAACCACCGGCATGAAGACCGGAACCGGGCAGGCGGGCGAACCCGACATGCTCGCGACCCATCCGGGCACGCAGGAGCGCATCACCCTGGTGACGCGGGCGGCACGCCTCATCGGCGCCCCCGGCCTCGGGGTAGACGAGCGCGCGCGCTATCTCGCGGCGGTGGACGGCATCGCCTACGGCGACAATCCGGGCGACGGCCTGGTGCGCGGCCGCCGCTTCCTGCATCCCGGCCTCGGCATCGCCTTCGAGGTGCCGGATGGCTTCACCATCGAGAACACCCGCAACGCCGTCCTCGGCACGACTCCCGAAGGCAGCCGACGCCTCCTGTTCGATCAGGTGGAGAACCCGGCCGGACAGGGTCTCGAAGAGGTGCTGAAGGCGACCTGGAACGATGCCATCGAGCCCGGCTCCCTCGAGAACCGGGCCATCGGTGGAAATCCGGCCGTCACCGCCCTGTCGCGGGGCAAGGACTGGACCTTCCGCCTCGCCGCGATCCGCATGGGCGAGACGACCTTCCGGATGATCATGGCCGCCAAGGGCATGACGGACCCGGACGCGGCCTTCCGACGCTGGACGGAAAGCCTCGCGGCCGTCGGGGCCGCGGAGACCCAATCCCTACGCCCCTTGCGCGTGCAGGTGGTGACGGCCACGCCCACCGACACCGTGGATACGCTCGCGCAGCGCATGCTGGTGTCCGACCGGGCCAGCGACCGCTTCCTCGTCCTCAATGGGTTGGAGCGCGGGGCGACCCTGCGCATGGGCCAGGGTTACAAAATCATCGTCGAGTAGGCGCGCGGCGGGAGACCGGGCGCCAGTGCGCGGCGATCCGGTTTCGCGGATCGCAAAAACGCGTCATCGTCGTGACGCGAATCCGCATCGTGCGTCGCACGCCTTGCAAACCGACCCTGAGACTGTGCCATGCTCGATGCCCTCGGGAGCTTCCTCGACCGAAGCGACCTGTCCCCCCACGGCATCTGCCTGCTGTGGCGGCCGGAGCTGATCTGGACGCACGTCGTCTCGGATTTCGTGATCGGCCTGGCCTACTTCACGATTCCCGTGGCGCTCGGGGTGTTCGTCACGAAGCGCCGTGACGTCGCGTTCGGATGGATGGCCTGGGCCTTCGCCAGCTTCATCCTCGCCTGCGGCACCACGCATTTCTTCGCGATCTGGACCCTATGGGTGCCGGACTACGCCGCCGAGGCCTTGGTGAAGGCGTTCACGGCGGTGATCTCGCTGCTCACGGCGATTCTGCTCTGGCTGCTGCTGCCGCGCGCCCTAGCGCTCCCCTCCCCCGAGACCCTGCGCCGCGCCAATGCGGAGCTCCTTGCCCGTGTCACGGAGCGCGATGCCGCCCTCGCGGCCCTCCAGACGGCGATCCACGAGCGCGAGCAGGCCGAGGCGATGCTGCGGCAGACCCAGAAGATGGAGGCCATCGGCGCCCTGACGGGCGGCGTCGCGCACGACTTCAACAATCTGCTCGGCGTGGTGATCGCCAACCTCGACCGCCTCGAACGCTTTTCCCTCGACAGCGGCGCCGAACGCGCGCGCACGAATGCCCTGAAAGGCGCCGAGCGCGCCGCGAGCCTCGTGCAGAAGATGCTGGCGTTCGCACGGCGCCAGCCCCTGCAGCCGACCCGGTTCGACGTCAACGGACTCATCGGGGATCTGACAGAGCTGCTTCGCGGCGCCCTGAACACCGCCGAGCCGCCGGAAATGGATTTGGCACCCGACCTGTGGCCCGTGCGCGTCGATGCCAATCAGCTGGAGAACGTGCTGCTGAATCTCACCGTCAATGCCCGGGACGCCATGCCGGAAGGCGGGCGGGCAACGATCCGTACCCGCAACGTACCTGCCGCCGAAGCGGGCGGTCTGGTCGGATTGCCGGCTGCCGATCACGTTCTGATCAGCGTCACGGACAAGGGTTGCGGCATGAGCCGGGAGGTCGCCGCGCGCGCCTTCGAGCCATTCTTCACCACCAAGGCCGTGGGCGAAGGCACGGGCTTGGGCCTGAGCCAGGCCTTCGGGTTCGCCAAGCAGTCGGGGGGCCATATCGCCATCGACAGCCGGCCTGGCGAAGGCACCACGGTGCAAGTCTACCTGCCACGCCATTTCGAGGCGGCGGCACGACCCGTGACGCGAATCCTCGAAGAGCCGACGCTGCTGACGACCGCCCTGCCCCCTCCCCGCTTCGCCTGACCGGAGCCGCGACACATCCCATGACCGAAACCGCTCCACGGGTCCTCATCGTCGAGGACGAGATCATGCTCCTCGAAGTGGTCGCCGCAGAACTCGAGGATGCGGGCTTCACCGTCTCCCAGGCGACCACCGCCGAGATCGCTCTCTCGTTCATCGAAAGCGATGCGGCCATCGACGTCCTGTTCACGGATATCCGTCTGCCGGGTGAAATGGACGGCTGGCAGCTCGCCGAAGCGGCACGCCGCCTGCGGCCCGGCCTCCCGATCATCTACGCGACGGGCTTTACCCAGACGCCGCCGCGCCTCGCGGAGGGCAGTGTGTTCTTCACCAAGCCCTACCGCGCCAACGCGATCATCTCCGCGATCCGCACGTTGGGCGGCAGCGGGCCTTAGACTCCCCAGGTCGCCCGCCCGAGGCTGTAGCCCTCAGGCCGCGGCCAGCGACAGCGACATGGATTCCTTCTTCATCAGCTCGCGGTAGAACCCGTCGAGATGCGTGAGCTTGTCGGGCGAGCCGTCCTGGATGATGCGGCCGCCTTCCAGCACCACGATTCGATCGAAGTCCTTCAGGGTCGAGAGGCGGTGCGCGATGGCGATGACCGTGCGGCCCTTCATGAGGTTGGCGAGGGCGTGACGGATCGCTTCCTCGGACTCGGCATCGAGGGCCGACGTCGCCTCGTCGAGAAGCAGGATCGGCGAGTCTTTGAGGATCGCCCGCGCGATGGCGATGCGCTGGCGCTGGCCACCCGAGAGCTTCACGCCCCGATCACCCACGATGGTGTCGAACCCTTCCGGCAGCGCTTCGATGAAATCGGTGCAATGCGCCGCGGCGGCCGCCTTCCACACGTCCTCGTCAGAGGCGTCGGGCCGGCCGTAACGAATGTTCTCCCGCAGGGTCCGGTGGAACATCGACACGTCCTGCGGCACCACCGTGATCGCCTCGCGCAGGGAGTCCTGCGTGACGCGGTGGATGTCCTGTCCGTTGAGGAGAATGCGCCCGCCCTGCGCGTCGTAGAAGCGTTGGAGCAGGGAGAACAAGGTGGATTTGCCGCCGCCCGACTTGCCCACGAGACCGACGCGCTGGCCGGGCTGGATGGCGAGGTCGAAGTCGGTGAACACGGCGCGCCCGTCGGGGTACGAAAAGGCGACGTGGTCGAACGTGATCTCCGCGCCGGTCCCCGACAGGGGCACGGCTTCCGGGTGATCGGTGAGATCGTGGGGTTGCAGCAGGGTGTGCAGGGCCTCCGACAGGCGGGCCGTGTGCTGGGTCGCGTCCACGAGGGCGACGGCGAGATCGCGGGTGGCGGCGAGGATGCGGATCCCGAGCGTGCAGACGAGAACCACCTGCCCGTTCGATGCAGCCCCCGCCTCCCATAGGGTGATGGCCCAATAGAGCAGTCCGAGCACGGCCAGCACGGTCAGGATCGCGTGCACGATACGCAGCTTCTCGAGATAGAGCAGCGACGAACGGCGCGAGCGCATCTCGACACCGATGGTCCCGTCGAAGCGGGTGTATTCGCGCTTGAACGCCGAGAAGGCGCGCACGAGGGGCATGTTGCCGACGAGATCCACCATCTCACCGTCGACGGAAGCCGCCTTGGCGGCAAAATCGTGGTGCAGCGGCTTACCGGCGGCCGCCATCTTGAACATCAGCAACACGACGGCGGCGAAGATGCCGGCGAGCACCAGGGCCATCGTGAGGCTGACGGTGCCGATGTAGAGGATCGACAGGAAGGCGGCGACGCAAGGCGGCATCACGTTGAACACGAACATGTTCTCGACCGTGAAGATCGCGTTCGAGGTCGCGGTGATGCGCGAGGCCAGGGTGCCGGGCTGGCGATCGGCGAAGAACGAGGGCGAATGCCCGGTCATGTGGCGGAACAGGTCGCGGCGGATGTCGCCGGTCACGCCGACGAACGTGAACGACCCCGTGAGGCTGGCGACGCGCCAGAGCATGTTGTCGGCGGCGATGAACGCGACGAGCAGGGCGAGCGCGCCCCAGATCAGGCCGGCCTCGGGCCCCTTGCTCAGGGCATCGACGACCCCCTTGAGGGCGTAATCCGTGCTGACGGAGAAACCGACGGCGCCCAGCACGGCGCACAGGATCACGAGATGCGGCAGTGCCCGGCGGCGCAGGTAGCGCGCGACGAAGGCGAACGGCCTGTCTGCATAGACGCACAGGTCTTCCATCGCGGTGACAATCCCGTTTTCCAGCAGACCCGCGCCTGCCGTCCCTCGAACGAAGCCCGTGCGCGATCCGCACGCGACTTATGTGCCCCCAAGGATCGCAACGCGAAGCTCGGTCGAGCGTTGCACGCTAACGTCCAGCTTCGTCCGTTCTCAGGGAAGAAACCTGAACGCGGCTTGAGCGGCAAGCGAATTCAATGCCGCCCAGTCCCCACCCCGAGGATTAAGCGACGGTGGACCGTCGGGTCTCGGGCATGATCAGAGCGATCATCACGAAGCCGGCGAAGCCCACCGCGGCGAGGCCCAGGAAGGCCGAATGGCTCCCCAGGCGATCGGCCATGATGCCGGCGAGCGATGTGGACAGGGCGGCCCCGATCCCCATGGCCGTGCCGACGGCACCGAGCGCGAGGTTGAAGCGCCCGGTGCCCCGGGTGACGTCGGATACCACGAGGGGCACCATCACGCCGAACACCGCGGCCGAGATTCCGTCGAACACCTGGATCGCCACGAGGAGTTCGGGGCTGCTCGTGTAGGCGAACAGCAGACCGCGGATCGGCAGGGCGGCGAACCCGATGAGGAGGAGCGGGCGGCGGCCCCAACGCTCGGCGGCGCGCCCGACGGCCGGCCCCGAGACCGCGAGCACCACCTGCGGAACGACGATGCAGGCGGCGATGAGGGCGGTCGCGGTTTCGCTGGCGCGCAGGGTCAGCATGCTGCCCACCAGGGGCAGCATCGCCGCATTGGCGAGGAAGAACAGCATCATGCATCCGCCGAAGCACATCAGTGCCCGATTCGCCAGCAGGGCGCGGACGACACCGTCGCGCCGGGGCGCGACGGCCCCAGGGGCGGGACCCGGCGCCTTGGCCACGGTCACGGGGCCGATCTCGTCGGCCCGGATGAACGACAGGGCCACCAGCGTCGGGATCATCAGGAAAGCGGTGAGGTAGAACACCGCGTCGTTGGAAAGATAGTAGCCGCAGGCTCCCATGCCGGCGGCGGCGACGGCGTTGCCCAGGGCCGAGAAGCTCGCGTTGCGCCCGAGGCGCTCACCGGCCCGGGCATGGCCGACGAGACCGATGCTGATGGCGGCGATGGCCGGCGTGAGGATGCAGCTCGCCGCCGAATGGGCGGCCATGGCCAGAATGACGATGAGGAAGTTCGGCCACATGGCCAGGGCGAAGGCGCTGAGCGCGATGGCGACGACCGAGAAGCCGGCGGCGAAGCGGAGCGACCGCATGGCATCGACGAAGGCCCCGCCCGGGACCTGACCGAGCAGGCTGACGAGGCTGCCGATGGTCAGCGCGAAGCCGATGTCCGACTGGGTCCACTTCGCCTGGGTGAAGTACACGGCGAGGAACGGCCCGAACCCCGTCTGGAGGTTGGCGACGAAGAACGCGAACCCATCGAGGCCCCGGCTGCTGGTGCGCGAGATCGCCTTCATGTCGGCGGGACCCTCCGCGGCATCGGCCAGGGCCTCGCGCCGAGGCATCGGGCGCGGCCGGAATTCGGACCGGACGACCTCCCTCGGCTTGAGGGGGCGCCGGTCCTTCGGGAGGGGAACCGTCATTTGTCCGGCGTTCTCTCTGCCGGTTTCTCGGGCATCTTCTCGGCGGTCGGAGCCGGGGGCGCGACGGGCGCGGCAGCCGGGGCCGCAGCGGGTGTTACGGGGGCGGCAGCCGGCGGCTCGCCCTCGGGGACAGCCGGGCTCGCCGGCCCAAGGACCACGATGGGCTCGCCCGCCTTGTATTCCGGCGAGACGCGGACCTGATTCCGGGACAATTGCAGGACGAGGCGCGTCGGCTTGCCGTCCGAGGTGAAGCGCATGGAGCGCCAATCCACCGCGATCTTGCGTGAGCCGACGCCGAGGAAGCCGCCGAAATCGATGATGGCGGCGCGGGGGCGGCCGTCCTTGTCGAGGATGATGTCGATGATCCGGCCCATGTCCTCGCCGGTGGCGCTGCGCACGGCCTTGCCGAGCACGCCCTCGTAATCCGCCGTGTCGAGGACCGTGGCGGGAGTCCCCGTGGGCAGAACCGGCGCTTGGGCCGGAGCCGGGTTCGCAGCGCCCGTCGGAGCAGGTGCCGGCTGGACGGAGGTCGGCGCCGGGGGCGCCTGCGGTGCAGGCGGAGCGGCCCCATTCGGCCCTGCGGGCGCAGCGGGTACCTCGGCGGGTTTGCTGCCGGGGGGCGTATCCTCGGCGAAAGCGGAGGCGGCCCCGAGGCTGATCGTCGTCGCGGCGATCATCCGGACAAATCTGAACACGTGCGTTCCCCGAGCGATGATCGCGCCGGCCCTTGGGCAGGACACGGACCCATCCGGCGGGTTCCCACAACGGAGCGGGTCCCATGTCCGGGTCTCGTGTCACTGCGCAACGACCAAGGCGAAGTTGTGAAGGCGAGATCCGGTAAGGACCATCGGCCAAAAATCTGTGGGCAAAAACCGGGCCGACTCCGCGGATCCGCGCAGGGTCCCGCACAGCTCTGCCATTCCGCCTTGCGGTTCGCAATCGGCCAATTCGAGGGCCTAGTGCGGCTGCGTCCCAGCGCCTCGCGGCGCGGTCCCGGATCTCGCTGGAATCCGATCTCCCGACCTGTGTCGTCGGGATCGATCCGCCTCGTCTGGTTTTCGTCAAACCCGCGTCGTACACACGCGAAACTTCGCCCAGACCCCACCGTGTGGGGGTGCCCGATCGTCCGAGGACTTGAGCCGATGCCCTTCATTCGAAACGCCAGCGCCGCGGCGCTCCTCGCCGCAGCCCTCGCGGGCTGCCAGGCGCTCGGCAGTAGCGGCGGCGTGATGCCGGAGAGCGATGTCGGCCCGCCGCCCTCGATGCGTGGCTCGGTCCCGAACGCATCGGGTCCGCGCTCGGCCCGCGTCGATGCCGATGGAAACCAGATCCAGACCACGCCGACGCGGCGACTCGATCTGCCTCGCTCGGCAGGCGGCGTCGCCCGCGCGTCCGCGTCGGAAGAGCGGCGCATTCGCCGTGAGGACATCGAAGGCAGCGCGGACGGGCGTTCGGGCTCGGGCAGCGGTGGAATGACCCCCAGCCTCGGTTCGGGCGGCGTCGGCGTCGGCGGCAAGTTCTAAGGCCACCCGGGATCTGCGCGTCCAAGGGCTGGCGCTCGATGCGCCGGCCCTTGTCCTAAGGCAGTTCAGATCGCGGAGCGACGGCCGCCGTAATAATCGTCGAGGCGTCCGCCGAAGGCGGGATCGGCGAACGGATCTTCGCCGGCCCCGTGCGTCGGAGCTCGGGCGAGGGTATCCTTGTCGATGTCGACGACATACCCGCCGAGTTCGACGCTGTAACGCAGCGAGCGCCACGGCAGCGGATGGTAGCTCTCACCGAGACCAAGGAAGCCGCCGAACGACAGGACCGCGTAGGCGACCTGTCCCGAAACCTTGTCCACCATGAAATTATGCACGGTGCCGAGATGCGCGCCGTCCGCGTCGTAGGCCGCCGTACCCTCGACCTTATCCGAGGCGATGAGGCGCGGCGTCTCGTCGATGGCGACCCCTTCGCCCTTGGGATCGAGTTCGAGGGTCCCGGCTGGCCTGATCGGGCGCTCATTGGGAAGATCGGTCGGCATTTCGTCGCTCCGGGATGTCTGGAACGGCAAACGCGCGAGCGCCCCGCCCCGGTTCCCGGATCGCTCTCCCCGGACGGGTGCCTCAGATGTACCCGGCGCCGTGCGGCGCGTCCGAGACGGTGCCGGACTCGGACGCGATGACGGCTCCGAGACCGCCGATGAGAGCGAGGGCCGCACAGAGGGCGAGGGCGAAGACGGCGATGATCATGGCCGGACCCTCGGCCTCGGAGGCTTAACCGTCCGTTTCCGGAAGGCGCAAAGGCCGCGTCGGGCGGTCGATCCATCGAGGGCGAAAATTAGTTCGTTCCGCGCGGGCAAGGACGAACCGCGTAGTCCGCCGCGCACCCTCGGCTGAAGCCGGCCGTATTCCGGCGAGGTCGGTCGCCGCCGGAACAAGGGATCGCCGTACACCTCCGCCCTACCGGCCGGCGTTGCGAGAATTAGAGAAAACCATTGCAAGTCATGGCCTTGGCTCGGCATCGCGCGAGCGCTACCGCCCGCTGGAATCGCTGGCTTCGTGCTCGGACAAGGCAAAGTACAACGCCGACACCGATCAAGATCTCGAATGTGCGCCTTGAACTTCTCCACGTGCGCCGGGAGCGATCCTGTTGATAGGGCGCGCTCCCTGTGGACGGCTCCCAAGCACAGGGCGGATTTCCCTTGGAACGGTCGCAACACTGCTTAGTTGTTGCAGCTATGCGCTCCGAGGCCTCGTGCCGTGGGCGTACCGGCGCTCGCTGCCGAACCTCTGGAGGAAATCCATGGCCAAGACCACGACCAAGAGTGCCACCAAGAGCGCGGACAAGAGCGCCGCGACTGGCGACGAGAAGCCGGCCGCCGAGAAGACCGCCGCAAAGGGCAAGAAGGTCGCCGCCCCCAAGGGCGAGGGCGCCAAGCCGAACGCTCTCCAGCAGCCGCTCAAGCCGTCGCCCGAACTCGCGGCCGTTGTCGGTGATGCTGCCCTGCCCCGTGGCGAGGTCGTCAGCAAGGTCTGGGAATACATCAAGAAGCATGAGCTTCAGAACCCGGAGAACAAGCGCGAGATTCTGGCCGACGACAAGCTCAAGAAGGTCTTCGGCAAGGACAAGTGCACGATGTTCGAGATGAACAAGCATCTCGCCGCCCATCTCAAGTCCGCCTGATCCTGAGGGACGTCGCGCCGGCCCCGAACACGGGCCGGCGGCCGATGCCGGACCGAGCCGTCGCGAGGCCGTGACCCTCGCGACGATGGGCATACTGTCGGCCGGATTTTCCGCAACGGGTAGCCAGCCGTTATTCGCCGATACGACGGCCCACCCGGCGCCTTTCCGGCAGATCGCCATGGTGCTGTTTCCGGGGATGACGGCCCTGGACGTGGTCGGGCCCCAGGCCCTTTTGGCTGGTCTCGCGGGTCCGAGTTTCCATCTGGTGGCCGAGCGGATCGGCCCCGTCGCCAGCGATACCGGACTCGAGATCGTCGCGACCGCGGACTTCGAGACCTGTCCGCGGGACCTCGATGTCCTGATCGTGCCCGGCGGCGATGGAACGCCCGACCAGATGCGCAATGAGCGGCTGCTCGCTTTCCTGCGCGATCGCGCCGGGCGGGCGGCCTGGGTCACGAGCGTCTGCACCGGGTCCCTGATCCTCGGCGCGGCGGGCCTGCTGACGGGATACCGGGCGACCTCGCACTGGTGCGTGCGCGATGGGGTCCTGCCCCTCTTCGGTGCGATCCCCGTGGATGAAAGGGTGGTGTTCGACCGCAATCGCGTGACGAGCGCCGGCATCTCGGCCGGTCTCGATTTCGCCCTGGCGCTGTCCGCGCGCCTGCGCGATCCGGACTACGCCCGGACCAGCCAGCTCGTGGCGGAGTACGCTCCGCAGCCCCCCTTCGCGGCCGGCACGCCACGCACCGCCGGAGCCGCGATCACGGCTTCCGCCACCGGCATTCTGAAGGATCTGATCGAGGGCTCGTTCGCCGCTGCCCGGGCGCGTTGATGGCCCTCGCGTGGGACAACCGCCATGGGCGCACGGCGACCGGCTGGTACATCGGATAATTTGCGTTAACGTCGCGGCTATCTCACGGATTTCCAACAGCGAGACGTTGCATGGCCGGCGGTTTGGCGGACGACCTCATCCGGACGAAATCCCTCGAACGGCTGAACTCCGATGCCGAGGGCGGCGAGCACAAGCTCGCCCGCACCCTCGGGCCGTGGAGCCTGATCGCGCTGGGGATCGGCGCGGTGATCGGTGCCGGCCTGTTCTCCCTCACCGGCATCGCGGCGGCCGAACACGCTGGCCCGGCCGTGGTGATCTCGTTCGCCATCGCGTCCATCGCCTGCGCGTTTGCCGGCATGTGCTACAGCGAGCTCGCCGGCATGATCCCCGTGGCGGGCTCGGCCTACACCTACGCTTATGCCACCATGGGTGAACTCGTCGCCTGGATCATCGGTTGGGATCTCGTCCTCGAATATGCGGTCGGGGCCGCCACCGTGTCGGTGAGCTGGTCGAGCTATGTCACCCGCTTCCTGCGTGACACCCTCGGCATCAACCTTCCGCCGGGCCTCGTCCATTCGCCGTTCGAGACCTACACCGTCGATGGCGTGACGGCGCACGGCCTCGTCAATCTGCCGGCGATCCTGATCATCGTGGCGGCTTCGGCGCTCCTGATGATCGGCATCCGCGAGTCGGCCCGGGTCAACGCCGTCGTGGTGATGATCAAGCTCGCCGTCGTGGCAGTCGTGGTCGGCGTGGGCCTGTTCTACATCAAGGCGCAGAACTACGTGCCGTTCATCCCCGAGAACACTGGCACCTTCGGCGAGTACGGCTGGAGCGGGATCATGCGCGGCGCGGGCGTCGTCTTCTTCGCCTATGTGGGCTTCGACGCCGTATCGACGGCGGCGCAGGAGGCCAAGAACCCCCAGCGCAACATGATGATCGGAATCCTCGGCTCCCTTGCCATCTGCACGGTCATCTACATCCTGTTCGCCGGCGTGCTCACCGGCCTCGTGCATTACGACCAGATGAGGGGCGATGCGGCGCCCGTGAACACCGCCATCGCACAGACGCCGTTTCCGTGGCTGCGCAGCCTCGTGACGCTCGGCGTCATCGCGGGCTTCTCAACGGTGATCCTGGTGCTGCTGCTCGGCCAGAGCCGGGTGTTCTACTCCATGAGCCAGGACCGGCTGCTCCCGGGCTTCTTCTCCAAGATTCATCCCACCTGGAAGACGCCGTACCGCTCGAACCTGTTCTTCATGGTTTTCACCAGCGCGCTCGGCGGCTTCCTTCCGATCAGCCAGCTCGGCCACATGACCAGCATCGGTACGCTGCTGGCTTTCATGCTCGTCTGTGCCGGCGTGATCATCCTGCGCCGGACCCAACCCGATGCACGACGCGACTATCGCACGCCCCTGGTCCCCCTGGTGCCGATCCTCGGTATCGTGAGCTGCTTTGCCATGATGGTGTCGCTGGATGGCGAGACCTGGCTGCGCCTGCTCGTGTGGCTCGCCATCGGCTTCGTGATCTATTTCAGCTGGAGCCGCCGTCACAGCCGCATCGGCCGCGAGCAGGCCGGCACTTGAGGCGCGCTTCCATCGTGCGGCAGGACAACGGAACGTCTGACCGGCCGCCCATGGGCGACGGGTCAGCCTCCTTGGATATGCGATGAGCAACCTCCCCTACTACGATGATACCGGCTTGAGTGCGGCGTTCTACGATGTTGTCTCGAGCGCCTATCCCTTTCGGGGCGATATCGACTTCTATGCGGACCTCGTGGGCCCCGCCGGATCGTCGGTCCTCGAACTCGGCTGCGGCACCGGCCGGATCGTGATCGCCCTGGCGGAGCGCGGCTACGGCGTCTTCGGCGTCGACCTGGCGCCTGCGATGATCCAGCGCGCCGCCATGAAATGCGAGCGCCTGCCGCCGGAGGTGGGAAGCCGCATCGCCCTGATGCAGGGCGACATGACCCGCATCGTGTTGGACCGCCAATTCGATGGAGCGATCATCCCGTTCTACGGCTACGCGCATCTGGGCACGCCCACCGCGCGAGCGGACGCCCTGGCGGTCGTCGCCCGGCATCTGAAACCCGGCGGCAAGGCGGCGATCCATCTGCCCGCCCATGCCATGCTGCGCCAGCCCCTCGGCGACGAGGAACTGTCCGGTCCGTACAATGCGGCCGGGGACAGCGTCCGTATCCGCGTGGTCGCGCGAACGTTCGCAGAGGACACCGGCCGATTCCGTCAGGTGATGGAGTATACCCTGATCGATCCCGCCGGGACGATCACACGGCAGTCGCGGGAAGAACTCGTCTATCATGCCGTCGATCGAACCGAGATCGTCAGGAATGCGGAGCGGTGCGGCCTCAGCCTCGCGGGTGTGCTGGGCGATTTCGACGGTTCGGACACCGGACGCGAAGCCATCTACGTATTCGTGCGCCGAGAAACGGCTCACACATCAGTCGAGTCCTACGGAGTGCCAGATTAGATTGCCGCTGCTGACGACGCGGTTCGTGCCGAGCCAATCCTATCCGTCGGGCTCTTCGGCAGATCGTCATTCGCGCATTGAGGCCGATGATCGAACCGACGACGGCCCAGGATCGTTGTGGTGCTTAGTTGGGGAGAGAACACACGATGAGAACTCTTTTTGCAGTGGCGGCTGTCGGCATGAGCCTGCTGGTCCCGGTGGATCTCGCACAGGCTCAGCCTTACGGCGGGCGGGATTACGGTTATGACCGGCGCGACTCGGGCTATGGCGATCGTGATTATGGGCAGAGACGCCGTGATCGCGACGACGATTACGACGATCGCGGACGCGGGTCGCGTGGTCGCGATTCGGGCTATGCGGATCGGGGCGGTGGTGGCGGGTTCGATGAGCGGTCCTACGTGCGGTGCAACCCCGACGTCGCCCAAGCCCTGCGTGCCGGCCAACTGACCTCGGCGCTGGCGCATTATCAGAAGTTCGGCCGTCGCGAAGGCCGCCGGCTGAGCTGCTGATCGGTTGGCTCGGAAGCCCCGCTGGTCCTCCCTCGCGGCAAGAAGTGTCGGAGATGGGGACCAATCCGGCCGTCGTTCGTTGACCTCATGAGCTGGCCCCGTCGGCGCGACACGCCGCGGGGCCTCCAGCGCAGCAGATCAAGGAGACGGCCATGAAGGCTTTCATTCTCGCAAGCACCCTCGTTCTCGCACCCCTGGCCCTGTCGGCCTCGGCTCAGGCCCAGGGAACCGTACGCGGCGCGGAACGCGGCGTGGAGGACGGCAATCGCGCGGCCGGGCCGGTCGGTGGCATCGTCGGCGGTGCGGTCGGAGCCGCGACGGGCACGGTCGGTGGTGTCCTCGGTGTCGATCCGGATCGGCGCGAAGAGCGCATGGAGCGCCGCGAGGAGCGCGGCACGGTGCGTGAGCGTCGCGACCGCTGACAACGCCGTCGGTCCTTCGCGAAGGACCGGCCACTGATATTCGGCTTGGCCGGCTCGGGTTGGATACGTCCGCCCGGGCCGGCCATGTCCGTTTTCCAGAAGATCGGATCCGAAGCGGCACGCCGGCCTTCGGAAAAGCCGATATGGAACAGGGTTCCTAATCCAAGCTCAATCGATCACCTCGACGATGCGGCGCGTCGCCGGGTCGACCAGAACCGGATGATCGTTGACGATGGTGTAGTTCAAACCCTTCAGGGCGAATTCGGGTGGGACGTCGTAGTACACGACACCGTTCGGAGGCAGCACCGTTCCGACCTGAATCGGCCCTTTGTGGGCGAAGGAGGGGCGTCGTTCGCCCTGCGTATAGATGCGGAAGCGCTCGCGCCGATCGATCCCCAGGATCTCGTTGGCTGTGCCGACGGCGCCCCCGATGGCGCTGCCGACGGCCGCTCCGAGGGGGCCGGCGATATTGCCGCCCCGTTCTGCGCCATCCTGCGCGCCGCGTGCGAGGCCCTGAGCTTGGACCGCCGAGGCAGCACCGATCGCGAACGCGATGGCTGCGATGATTTTGAGGGGCATCCGGTTCCGGTTCTCCATGCGGGCTGTCTGTGTAGGGGTCGGTCGGGGTCCATCGCGGGCCCGCCCGCGAAAGGCCCGAAACCGTCGATCCCCGAGGGGCCGTGCCCACCATTTCAATGCGTACGGCCGGCGTTCGCGCTCAATACTCGATCACGTCCTCCAACGCGTAGTGCTTCACCGTTTTCCGGTTGGCGATGAGTTCGTCGATGGACGGCTCGCCCTTCATGGCACGCGCGATGGCGAGCTTCGTCGCCTCGTAGTTCGTACGGTAGAGGTCCTTGTGGTCGAGATTCGTATCGTCGGCGCAGCGCGGGTCGAGCCAGATCATGATGATCATGCAGAGATCGTCGAGGCCATCCTTCGGCAGCACGCCTTCGATGACGCAGTCGATGATGGCATCGCCCGTTGCGGCCTGAACCACGCCGCCGAGAAGTTCGACGTACTCGGCCGTGTGGATGGTGGCCTTGGTGGTCATCATCGTCGCCGGGCGCACGAGCTGGTTGAGGTCGCGCACCACGAACATCCGGGTGTGCCCCTGAACCTGCCCCATCATACCCGCGAAGGCGTGGCCGGCGGGTCCACGGGTGGAGCCGATGAGCACCTCTGGCATGGCATCGGTGTACTGCCCTTCGGCGGCGAGCACGGTGGCTTCGCCGGTGCGGAACCAGATCTCGGACATGGGTGTCTTTCTCGAAGGTTTGTGGACCCGGCGATGAACCGGGCGGGTCGGGGC
The DNA here is from genome assembly GCF_001423295.1 of Methylobacterium sp. Leaf112. GTDB lineage: Bacteria > Pseudomonadota > Alphaproteobacteria > Rhizobiales > Beijerinckiaceae > Methylobacterium. Next base: position 237,433 of record NZ_LMNG01000012.1, read on the forward strand.
GCACAAACACCACCGGGTGGCGCGACGTCAATCGCCGGGCGAGACTGGCCTGATCGCAGGGGATCGGTCATGCAGGAATGGCGGGACGCACCCGCCACGAGGGTGACGAGACGATGAGCCGAGGGTCACACGACCGGGACTGGAGCCTGTCGGTCGCGGAGAGCGCGGATGGCGTACAGCTCGAGATCGGCCTGCCCGATGTCGCCGGTCAGCCATTCACCGCGATCCTCGCCCTCGACCGGGACGAGGCCCGCATCCTCGCGCGTGCCTTGTTGGCCGCATCGGGCGACGCCATCGAGCGGACGTTCCAGCATCCGCCCGAAACCTGATCCTCCGGGGCCGAGCCTTCAGAGCCCGACGCGGTTGCGACCCGGCAGGCGCGGGACTTTGGTCCCGCGTGGCTCGATCGGACCGGCACAGGTGTAGGCGAACTCCGTCTGGAGATCCGTGAACACGGTCTCGCCGGTGATCCGGCAATCCTCCCGCACGGTTTCGTCGAGATAGGTGCGGGCCGCATCGCGAAACCGCTTGGTTCGGGTCAGGGCCGGGTCGCCGCCCTCGAGCCGGTCGTCGATCCCGCAGCCGGTGACCTCCCGCAGGGAATTGGAGACGATGAGCATCTTGCGCAGGCGTCGCTGGTCGTAGACCTCGTAGGGATCCTTGCAGCCGATGGTGACCACCTGGGGGGTCAGGCTGACATAGGTCTTCGACAGGTAGGAGAAGCCGGTGCAGCCCGAGGCCAGCAGGCCGAGGGTGATGACCGCCAGCGCCGCGGGCATCTTGGTCGACAGCACGGGGCTGGTCAGCCGGTACACGATCGGGGCGCCCTTCCGTCTGGCCTCGCCAAAGTCTCGGCGGGCATTGAAGCGCAGCCGACCCCACGGTCAAGCCTTGCCCGGACACACTCCCGCGCGTTTCGACGTCCGGACCATCATCGCCCCTCCCCGCAAGCGAGGAGGGGCTTCGTACCCTATTCCGCCGCCGCTGCGAGATAGCGGGCCGGATCGTAGTTGAGGATCGGCCCGAGCCAGCGCTCGACTTGCCCCAGATCCATGCCCTTGCGGAGCGCGTAATCCTCGACCTGATCGCGCTCGACCTTGGCGACGCCGAAGTAATGCGCCTCCGGATGGGCGATGTAGAGGCCCGACACAGAGGAGCCCGGCCACATGGCGTAGGATTCCGTGAGTTTCACACCGATGCGCGACTCCGCCTTGAGGAGATCGAACAGCGTCACCTTCTCGGTGTGGTCGGGTTGCGACGGGTAGCCGGGGGCGGGCCGGATGCCGGCATATTCCTCACGCACGAGGTCCTCGGGCGCATAGGTCTCATCGGCGCCGTAGCCCCAGAAGTCCTTTCGCACACGCTCGTGCATGCGCTCGGCGAGGGCCTCGGCGATGCGGTCGGCCAGCGCCTTCACCAGGATCGAGCGGTAATCGTCGTTGGCCCGCTCGAAGCGCTCGGCGATACGAACCTCCTCCAGGCCAGCCGTGACCACGAAGCCGCCGACGTAATCGGCGATACCGGTGTCGGCGGGAGCGACGAAATCCGACAGGCAAGTGTTGGCACGTCCGTCGCGCTTCGACAATTGCTGGCGCAGGCCGTGGAAAGTCGCGAGCTTTTCGGAGCGGCTCTCACCGGTGTAGAGGGCGATGTCGTCGCCGATGCTGTTGGCCGGCCAGAAGCCGATGATCGCCTTCGGGTTGAACCAGCGCTCGGCGACGATCTGCGCGAGCATCTCCTGCGCATCGTCGAACAGGGCCTTCGCTGCCGGCCCCTGGTTCGGATCCTCGAAGATCGCCGGGTAGCGGCCCTTGAACTCGTAGGTCTGCAGGAACGGCGTCCAGTCGATGTAGGGCACGAGATCGGCGACCTCGTAGGAGGAGTAGACCCGCGTGCCGGTGAAGCTCGGCTTCTTCGGCTGGTAGCCCGACCAGTCGATCCGGAACGGGTTGGCGCGGGCTTTCGCCAGCGGTAGGCGCTGCTTGTCGAGCTCCGAGCGGGCGTGCGCGTCGGCGACCTTCCTGTACTCGGCCCGGACCTTCTCGATGGTCGAATCCCGTGTCTCCTTCGACAGCAGGCTCGACACCACGCCGACGGCGCGGCTGGCATCCGTCACGTAGACGGTCTGGCCCCGGTTGTACGAAGGGTGGATCTTCACGGCGGTATGGACGCGGCTGGTCGTGGCCCCACCGATGAGCAAGGGAACCGAAAAACCCTCGCGCTCCATCTCGGCGGCCACGTGCACCATCTCGTCGAGCGACGGGGTGATGAGGCCGGACAGGCCGACGATGTCGACGTTCTCGCGCTTGGCCACGTCGAGGATCTTGGCCGCCGGCACCATCACGCCGAGGTCGATGATCTCGTAGTTGTTGCAGGCGAGCACGACGCCGACGATGTTCTTGCCGATGTCGTGGACGTCTCCCTTCACCGTCGCCATCAGGATCTTGCCGGCGGCCTGGCGCTTGCCGTCACCGCCATTGGCGAGCTTCTCCGCCTCCATGAACGGCTCGAGATAGGCCACGGCCTGCTTCATCACGCGGGCGGATTTCACCACCTGCGGGAGGAACATCTTGCCCGAACCGAACAGGTCGCCGACCACGTTCATGCCGGCCATCAGCGGGCCCTCGATGACGTGGAGCGGGCGCTCGACGCCCAGGCGCGCCTCCTCGGTATCGGCGAGGATGTACTCGGTGATGCCGTTGACCAGGGCGTGCTCGATGCGCTTCTGCACCGGCGCCTCGCGCCAGGACAGGTCGGCGGTCTTCGCCTGGACGCCGCCGCCGGACTTGAAGCGCTCAGCCGCCTCCAGCAGGCGGTCGGTGGAATCGTCGCGGCGGTTGAGGACCACGTCCTCGCACAGCTCGCGCAGTTCGGCCGGAAGCTCGGCGTAGATCGCGAGCTGGCCGGCATTCACGATGCCCATGTCCATGCCGACCTGAATCGCGTGATACAGGAACACCGCGTGCATGGCCTCGCGCACGGGCTCGTTGCCCCGGAAGGCGAAGCTGAGATTCGAGATGCCGCCCGAGATGTGGGCATGGGGCAGGGTCTCGCGGATGGTCTTCGTCGCCTCGATGAAGGCGACGCCGTAGCCGTTATGCTCCTCGATGCCGGTGGCCACCGCGAACACGTTCGGATCGAAGATGATGTCTTCCGGCGGGAAGCCGATCTCCTCGGTCAGAACCCGGTAGGCCTTGGTGCAGATCTCGACCTTGCGCTCGTAGCTGTCGGCCTGGCCCTGCTCGTCAAAGGCCATCACCACCACGGCGGCGCCGTAGGAGCGGCACACCTTGGCGTCGGCGATGAATTTTTCCACGCCCTCCTTCATGGAGATCGAGTTCACGATCGCCTTGCCCTGGACGCACTTGAGCCCAGCCTCGATGACGTGGAACTTCGAGGAATCGATCATCACCGGCACGCGGGCGATGTCGGGCTCGGCGGCGACGAGGTTGAGGAACTCGACCATGGCCTTCTCGGAATCGAGCAGGCCCTCGTCCATGTTGATGTCGATGATGCTGGCGCCCGCCGCCACCTGATCCCGGGCGACGTCGAGGGCCGCCGCGTAGTCGCCGGCGGTGATCAGCTTCCTGAACTTGGCCGAGCCCGTGACATTGGTGCGCTCGCCGACATTCACAAAGGGGATCTCCTTCGTCAGGGTGAACGGCTCCAGGCCCGACAGGCGCATCAGGCGTGGCACTTCCGGGATCGCACGGGGCTTGCACCCCGCGACGGCTTCAGCGATGGCGCGAATGTGGTCCGGGGTGGTGCCGCAGCAGCCGCCGACCATGTTGACGATACCGGCGCTGGCGAACTCGCCCACCAGTTTCCCCATGGCTTCGGGACTCTCGTCGTAGAGACCGAATTCGTTGGGCAGGCCCGCATTCGGATAGGCGCAGACCAGGGTGTCGGCGATGCGCGACAGCTCGGAGATGTGGCCGCGCATCTCCTTCGCGCCGAGTGCGCAGTTGAGGCCGATGGTCAGGGGCGCGGAGTGGCGGAGCGCATTCCAGAACGCCTCCGGGGTCTGGCCCGAGAGGGTGCGGCCGGAGAGATCCGTGATCGTGCCCGAGATCATGATCGGCAGGACCATGCCCCGCTCCTCGAACACCGCCCAGGCGGCGGCGACCGCCGCTTTGGCGTTGAGGGTGTCGAAGATGGTCTCGATGAGGATGAGTTCGGCGCCCCCGTCCATCAGGCCGCGCACCTGCTCGATGTAAGCCTGACGCACCTCATCGAAGGTCACGGCGCGGTAGCCGGGATTGTTCACGTCCGGCGAAATCGACAGGGTGCGGTTCGTCGGGCCGATGGCGCCGGCCACGAAGCGGCGGCGGCCGTCCTGCTTTTCGGCCAGGGCGGCGGCCTCGCGGGCGAGGCGCGCGCCCTCCGAATTGAGCTCGTGGATGATCGATTCCATGCCGTAATCGGCTTGGGCGATGGTGGTCCCCGAGAACGTGTTGGTCTCGCACATGTCGGCGCCGGCGAGGAAGTAGTCGAGGTGGATCTGCCGGATCGCATCGGGCTGCGTCAGGATCAGGAGGTCGTTGTTGCCCTTCTGGTCGTGGCCGTGATCCGTAAAGCGGCTGCCGCGAAAGTCCGCCTCGCCGTAGCCGAGGCGCTGGATCACGGTGCCCATCGCCCCGTCGAGGACGAGGATCTTTTCCGCGGCGCGCGCACGGAGCGCGGCTTCGATCTCTTTTCCATCGACGGGTCGCAGGTCGGTCATGGTGTATCCTTGGAGACGCTGGGTCCCATCAAACCACCTCGTGCTGAGGTGCCGGAGCGAAGCGGAGGCCCCGAAGGAGGGCTCCCGTTCGCACATTGGTGCTGGTGTCCTCCTGCGAGGCCCGCCGACGCGGGCGCCTCAGGATGAGATTCTGGGATGGTCGAATGCGTGCGCTCAGGCCGCCTTCGCCGCCGCCACCTTCGGGGCCTGCGAACGCAGACCGAGGAGATGGCAGATGGCGTAGACGAGGTCGGAACGGTTCATCGAGTAGAAGTGGAAGTCGTTGACGCCGCGATCGACGAGATCGAGCACCTGTTCGGCCGCCACCGCCGCCGCCACGAGGCGGCGGGTGTCGGCATCGTTGTCGAGCCCCTCGAAGCGGGCGGCGAGCCAGTACGGCACCGAGGCGCCGGTGCGGCGGGCGAAGTTGGCCGATTGCTTGAAGTTCTGGACGGGGAGGATGCCCGGGATGATCGGGATATCGATGCCCGCCGCCCGCACCTTGTCGACGTAGCGCAGGTAGATCTCGTTCTCGAAGAAGAACTGCGTGATCGCCTGATCGGCGCCGGCGTCGACCTTGGCCTTCAGCGCGTCGATGTCGGCGTCGAGGCTGGCGGCCTCGGGATGCTTTTCAGGGTAGGCCGAGACCGAGACCTTGAAGTCGCCGATGCGCTTGATCCCGGCGACGAGGTCCGCGGTCTGGGCGTAGCCGCCCGGATGAGGACGATAGGTCGTACCGACGCCGTCCTGAGGGTCGCCGCGCAGGGCCACGATGTGGCGCACGCCGGCATCCCAGTAGGATTGCACGACGGCGTCGATCTCCTCGCGGGTGGCATCGACGCAGGTGAGGTGGGCGGCGGGCCTGAGACCCGTCTCCCGGACCATGCGGGCCACGGTGTTGTGGGTGCGCTCACGGGTCGATCCGCCGGCACCGTAGGTCACCGAGACGAATTTCGGCTGTAGCGGCGCCAGGCGCTCGATGGACGACCACAGGATCTTCTCCATCTCGTCGGTCTTCGGCGGGAAGAACTCGATGGAGACGCTGATCGGACGGTAGCCGTCGCGGCTGGCGCGGTGTTGGGAGGCGGTGGGCATCGGGGTCGTCCTCAATGTCGGTCGGTTCAGACGGATCGCGAACAGGATGTGACGTGCGTCGGTCAGGCGACGGCCCGCTCAAGCCCGGCCTCTTCGGCTTCGGAGGCGAGCCAGAGCGTCACGGTGAGCTGGTGGTGGGCCAGGGCCGGCGGAGGGGCGAGATCGCGGGTGGTGACGGTGGACAGCCCCGCATCGTTGAGCCAGCCCGTCACCTGCTCGGGTGCGAAGCCGAGGCGGCGATGGGCCTGGGTTTCACGCAGGAACTCGAGATCGTGGGGCGCGAAATCCACCACGAGGAGACGCCCCCCCGGCGCCACGAGCCGCACGGCTTCGCGCAGGGCGCGAGCCGGATCGTCGAGGTAATGCAAGACCTGGTGAACCAGCACCAGATCGAAGCTGCCGCGCCCGAACGGCGGAGCATGGATGTCGCCCTGCCGCAGATCGACCCGCGACAGGCCGGCCCGCTCAAGGTTGGCGCGCGCCACCGACAGCATGGCATGGTTGGAATCGAGGCCCGTCGCCCGGCTGGCCCGGCCGGCGAGCAGTCCGAGCATCCGGCCGGTGCCGGTGCCGAGATCGATGAGGTTGTGAATCGGCCGGTTGCCCAGCGCATCGAGCACGGCGGCCTCGACGGTGGCCTCCGGCACATGGAGCGAGCGCAGGTGATCCCACTTCGGAGCGAGACGCGCGAAGAAGGTCTGGGCCGCCTCGGCGCGCTGCGCCCGCACGGCTTCGCGTCGCGCCCGATCCTCGGAGATCGGAGCACTTCGGGAGTCGAGCCCGGCGATGAGGGGGTCGACGAGGCCGGCGCGGCCATCGACGAGGCGAAAGAACGCCCAGGCTCCTTCGCGATGGCGCTCCACGAGACCGGCTTCCACGAGAAGCTTGAGGTGCCGGGAGATGCGCGGCTGCGACTGACCGAGGATGTCGGTGAGGTCGGAGACCGACAATTCCCCGTCCGCCAGCAGGGCGAGGATACGCAGGCGCGTCTCTTCGGCCGCCGCGCGCAGCACGCCGAGGGCATGCGTGAACGGCACCGATGAGTCCGCTATGGGGCCTGCGATAGACATAAAGATATGTTTATGTGCAATTCTTGCCCCTGACAAGGGGTCTCGTCTCCTCACGGCGCGTCAGGCGCCATCGGTACCAGGGTCCCACAGCCAGGCCGCCCCTCTGACTCCGGAGGCGTCGCCATGCAGGCTCGGACGAATGGGCGTGTCGAAGCGGTCCGAGAACACGTGCGGGGCAGTGAGCTCCGTCAGGCCCTCGAACAACTCGGGCAGACGCGACAGCCCGCCGCCGATCACGATGATATCGGGATCGAGGATGTTGACGACTTGCGCCAAAGCCCGGCCGAGGCGGTCGCGGTAGCGCGCGAACGTTTCCTGCGCGACGGGATCGCCTGCGCGCATCGCCGCCACGACGGCTTCGGCGGTGATGGGCCGCCCGCTGCGCCGGGCATGGTCGGCGGCGAGTGCGGGTCCGGACAACCACGTTTCGATGCAACTGGAGCGGCCGCAATAGCAGGCGGGTCCCGGGCGCTCGTCGTCACGGGGTGCGGGGAGAGGATTGTGGCCCCACTCGCCGGCGATACGCAACCGCCCGGCGAGGGCTCGTCCTTCGAGGGCGATGCCGGAGCCGACGCCGGTGCCGAGAATGATCGCCCAGACCACGGCGGCACCGGCACCCGCCCCGTCGACGGCCTCCGACACGGCGAGGCAATTGGCGTCGTTCTCGACGCGCACGGGGCGGCCGAGGGCGTGAACGAGGTCGTCGGCGAAGGGACGGCCGTTCAGCCATGTCGAGTTGGCGTTCTTGACCAGACCGGTGGCCGGCGCGATGGCCCCCGGCATTCCGACCCCGACACTGCGGACGGGGCCGGTGCGGGATTCGAGGCCTTCGACCAGGGCCGCGATGGCCGCGAGGGTGCCTGAGTAATCGTCGCGTGGCGTGGGGACACGGGCCTCGGCCCGCATCATGCCCGCCGCGTCGAGGACGACCCCGGCGATCTTGGTGCCGCCGAGGTCGATTCCGAGGCGCAAGACGTTCCGATCAGCGTGCGGGAACGGGGATGGGCGCCGACGCCGCGGACGGCGTGGTGATCGGGTCCATGTTGGGTGCGTGATCCGAGATGTCCGTACCGATGGCGATGGGGTTGTCCATCACCTGACGCAGCTTCTCCCGGTCGAGTTCGCCCTCCCAGCGGCTGACCACGACGGTTGCGACGCCGTTGCCGATGAGATTGGTGATGGCCCGGCACTCGGACATGAACTTGTCGACACCGAGGATCAGGGTCATGGCGGCCACCGGCACCGGGTTGTTGGGAATGGCCGAGAGCGTGGCCGCCAGGGTGATGAAGCCGGCGCCCGTCACACCGGAGGCCCCCTTCGAGGTCAGCATCGCCACGAGGATGATGGTCGCATACTGGCCGAACGACAGGTCCGCGCCCACGGCCTGGGCGAGGAACAGGCTCGCCAGGGTCATGTAGATGTTGGTGCCGTCGAGGTTGAACGAGTACCCCGTCGGGATCACGAGTCCGACCACGGAGTCCGAGGCACCGAGCCGGCGCATCTTCGTCATCATGTGCGGCAGCACCGTCTCGGAGGAGGAGGTGCCGAGCACGATCAGGAGTTCGTCCTTGATGTAGGCGAGGAACTTGAAGATCGAGAAGCCGGCGATCCGGGCGATGCCGCCGAGCACGATCACCACGAACAGGAAGGCGGTGACGTAGAAGGTGCCGACGAGCCAGGCGAGATCGACGACCTTGCCGATGCCGTACTGACCGATGGTGAAGGCCATGGCGCCGAAGGCGCCGATGGGCGCGAGCTTCACCACGAGGCCGATGATGCGGAAGAAGATCTGCCCCATCGTGTCGATGGCGTGGGTGATGGCCTCGCCGCGCTTGCCCATGCCGGTGACGACGACGCCGGTGAGGATCGAGATCAGCAGTACCTGAAGCAGGTCGCCGGTGGCGAACGCATCGAAGAAGCTCTTCGGGATCAGCGCCATGATGTGGCCCGTCACGGAGTCGTCGGCGGCCAACTTTGCGTATTTCTCGACGGCCTTGCCATCGAGCTTCGTCACGTCGGCGTTGAAGCCGGCGCCAGGCTTCACCACCTCGCCGACGAGGATGCCGATGAGAAGCGCGATGGTGGACACCACCTCGAAATAGACGAGGGCCTTCAGGCCGACGCGGCCGACCTTCTTCAGGTCACCGATGGATGCGATACCGTGCACGATGGTACAGAAGATGATCGGCGCGATCATCATCTTGATCAGAGCGATGAAGGCGTCGCCCAACCATTTGACAGACTTGCCCCATTCCGGATGGAGGTAGCCGAGCAGGATGCCGAGCGCGATGGCGATCAGCACCTGGATGTAGAGAACCTTGTACCAGGGCTCGGCCACCCGGGGGGGCTCGGCCGCCGTGCCGTGTGTCATCGCCTGGGCCATGGTTCCCTCGCCCGTGCACTGAACCGCGCACGCTTTCGTGTTTCTTGCCCACGACGCTAGCGAAGTTGCGTGCACCACTCAATCGCACAGGCAGGGATGAAAGTGACATTCTCAAACGTGCCACCTTCATCAGGCCGATCGGGGACGCCGATCAGGTCTGGTTGCGGCGCGGGCGGACAGTCCAGCGTTCGAATTCGCCCGCAGCCTCTTCGGCACGCGCCGGCTGGGCGGGCTCGCCCTCCGGCGGCAGGGGCTGCGGATTGCCGAGTGCCTGCGACAGGCTCTCGATGACCTCGTCGATGCGGGCGTCGTTCTGGCCAGCCTCCGGGTGAGCAGGCTCGGGCGCCGCGACCGGCGCAGGGGCCGCGGCCTGCGGGCTGGGCTGGGCTGCGGTTCCGCCCCCGGCGACCCGGCGCAAGGCCTTCATCATCCCGTCCTCGTCCGCCGGCTTCGCGGCGGCACCCGACGCGCCGCCGTAGCGGCCGAAGCCGAACCGGGGCTCGACGAGGTCGAGCACCGCTTCCAGGGCGGCGTTGCTCAGGGCGATCTCGCCCGGCTGAGGTACGCCCTGGAGGGCGACGGCATGGCGCTCGTACGCCGCGTCGCCGGACACCTCGGGGCCGAACCAGACCGGCACGGAGAAGCCGTTTGCGTCTCCGATCTCGTCGAAGGTCACGCTCACGAGGTCGAGATTGCCCGGGGCGACGTAACGGTCGACCCGCGCCTCACGGCCGGCACCGAGCGCGATCACCGTGCGGTCGTACTGCGCCTTGCCGCTGCAGACGTCGAGGAGGGCGTCGCCATGGGCGCGCGGCACGTCCGTGCGCTCCTCGCTCGAAGCGCCGTTCTGATCCGTGTTGACGAGGACGAGATGGCATTGCTGGCCATCGACCCGAACGTACGAGACCCGTCCGGCCTGGGGCGCGAAGTAGCCCTCAGTGACCCGTGCGCCACCACGCTCCTTGCGGATCAGGCGAACGAGGGACGGGGCGACGAGGAACCGGCGGACGATGCTCATTGCGGACTCTCCGGAGGTCTGTTCGTCCCACGGTCGAAGATCCGCCGGACTGACAATCGAGGGCGTCTCGATCCGGAAAGGAATGCGTCAGGCATCCCCTTCCCAGACCGAAGCTGCGGTATTCATTTAAAAATTGACTCTCGGGACTAAGCAAAACACCACAGAAATCAAGATCGCGCGCCGGACCACCCCCGCGATCCACCGCGCCGTCCCCAGCTCAGCGGGTCATACGACCTTCGGAACCGATCCGTCTCACGCCTCGGGTTCGAAGCGGAGCGAAACCCCGTTCATGCAGTAGCGCAGGCCGGTGGGGGCGGGTCCGTCATCGAAGACGTGGCCGAGATGGCCCTTGCAGCGGGCGCAATGGGCCTCCGTCCGGGTCATCCAATGGCTGCGGTCGACCTGGGTCTCGACCGCGTCGGGGAACGGCGCGAAGAAGCTCGGCCAGCCGGTGCCGGATTCGAACTTGGTGCCGTTCTCGAACAGCGGGGCATCGCACCCGGCACAATGAAACACGCCCGGACGTTTCTCCGCGTTGAGGCAGCTCGTTCCGGCGCGCTCGGTGCCGTGCCCACGCAGGACACGGTACTGCTCGGGGGAAAGAATCTCGCGCCATTCGGCGTCGGTGCGGGTGTCGGCGGTCGGTGCGGTCATGATCTGATCCATCGAGAGGAAACGGTGTGTCCCCTAGATAGGGTCCCGACCCCGCCCCGAGGAGGCCGGGCGTCAGGCCACGGCGCCGAGGGTGTCGGCCATCCGGGCCCGGCGTGCGCCCATGGGCAAGGGAGCGCCCGTGGTGGTGTCGTGCGCGGTCTGGTGCTCCATCTCGGCGTTGATCTCGCCGCCGAGCAGCACGATGGTCGTCGAGATCCAGATCCACGTCATGAAGCCGATGGCCGCCCCGAGGGATCCGTAGGTCTCGTTGTAGTTGCCGAAGCTCGAGACGTACCAGGAGAACAAGATCGAGGCGATGAGCCACAGCACGCCGGCGACGGCGCCGCCGACGCCGACCCAGCGCCAGCGCGGCCGCTCCCGGCTCGGCCCGTAGCGATAGAGCAGCGACAGGCCGCCGAGCACCACCACCAGCATGGCGGGCCAGCGCAGCTGCGCCAGAAGCCAGGCGGTGTCGCTGAAGCCCACGAAGGTGAACACGAGGGGCAGCACGACGATGCTCGACAGCGCGAAGATCGTGAACAGCAGGGCGCCGATGGTGAAGGTGAGCGAACGCAGGTTCAGCATCACGAACGAGCGCTTCTCCTCCTCCTCGTAGACCACATTGAGGGCATCGAACATCGCCTTCATGGCGGCGTTGGCGCTCCAGAGGGAGATGAGAAGACTCGTGAAGAAGGTCAGCCCCAGGGACCCTCCGCCCTTGGCGGCGATGCGCTTGACCTGATCGCCGATGATCTCGATGGCCCCCGACGGCAGCACGCCCTGCAGGCTCGCCAGATGCTCGTTGATGGATCCGACATCGGCGACGAGGCCGTAGCAGGTGACCAGGGCGGCAATGGCCGGGAACAGGGACAGGAGGGTGTAGAACGTCACCCCGGCGGCGACCGACAGCACCCGGTCCTTGTTGAACTCGAGGTAGACCCGGAACAGGATGTCCTTCCAGCCCTTGGAGGTGATCTCCATCGGGGTCCGGGCGGCGCGACCGCGCTCGACCTGCGTGGCCGCGACCCATTCGGCGGAGCGCCCGCTGTGGGAGCGCGCCTCCTCCTCCCGGCACCGGTCGGGCTCGGGCGCGGCGGCGGGCCGATCCCGTCGTGGCCGCCCGCTCGTGCCGGCCGCGAGGGCGACGAGGGCCGCCCCCATGGCCAGGGTCCACAGCACGGAAGCCGCGCCGCTCGAAGCGGTCGCCGGTTCGGGGGAGGAAGACATCGCAGCGTGGACCGGTTGGTTCAGGAAGCCAAGCTTGAGCTTACGCTCGGACAAACGTCAACGCGGATGCGGACGTTCCAAAGGTGCCGCAGGCGTGGATCTTCCAGGCGTGCCGCAGGCGTGGATCTTCCAGGCGCGCCGCAGGCGTGGATCTTCCAGGCGCGCCGCAGGCGTGGATCTTCCAGGCGCGCCGCAGGCGCCTGCGTCAGGTGCGAAAAAGATCCGCATGGGTTTCCCGCAGGACGTTCTTCTGGACCTTGCCCATGGCGTTGCGCGGCAGATCCTCCACGAACAGCACCCGCTTGGGGCACTTGTAGCGGGCGAGTCGCGCCTCGAGGGTGCGCAGGATCGTGGCCTCGTCGGGAGCGCCCTCCCGGGCGACGACCACGGCCGCGACGCCTTCACCGAAATCGGCATGGGCCAAGCCGATCACCGCCGATTCGACCACACCCGGCAGGGCATCGATCTCGTTCTCGACCTCCTTCGGATAGACGTTGTAGCCACCGGTGATGATGAGGTCCTTTCCGCGCCCGACGATGTGCACGTAGCCGTCGGCGTCGATCTTGCCGAGGTCGCCGGTGATGAAGAACCCGTCGGCCTTGAACTCGGCCGCGGTCTTCTCCGGCATGCGCCAGTAGCCCTGGAACACGTTGGGGCCCTTCACCTCAATCATGCCAACGGCGTCGGTGCCGAGTGCGGCCCCCGTCTCGGGGTCCACCACCCGGACAACGACGCCCGGCAGCGCCGATCCGACGGTGCCGGCGACACGGGCCCCGTCATACGGGTTCGAGGTGTTCATGTTGGTCTCGGTCATGCCGTAGCGCTCGAGGATGGCGTGGCCCGTGCGGGCCTGCCAGTCGCGGTGCGTGTCAGCGAGGAGGGGCGCCGAGCCGGAGACGAACAGCCGGATCGTCTTCGTGGCAGCGGGATCGAGTCCCGGCTCCCTGAGAAGGCGGGTGTAGAAGGTCGGCACGCCCATCATCGCCGTCGCACGCGGCATCAGCCCGAGAACCTGTGCCGCATCGAACTTCGCCAGGAACAGGAGCGTGCCGCCCGTGGCCAGAACGGTGTTGGTGGCGACGAACAGGCCGTGGGTGTGAAACACCGGAAGGGCGTGCAGCAGCACGTCGTCGGCCGTGAAGCGCCAGAACGCCGCCAGGGTCCGGGCGTTCGAGGCGAGGTTCTCGTGGGTGAGCATGGCGCCCTTGGAACGCCCGGTGGTGCCGGAGGTGTAGAGGATGGCGGCGAGATCGTCGGCCCCGCGCGCCACGTCGGTGAAGTCATCCGCCGCCGCATCCGCCGCCGCGACCATGCTCCCGCGCCCGGATGCATCGAGGGTCCGCACCTGCGCCACGCCGGCATCGCGCGCGATCGACTCCAAGGCCCCGTGCTTGCCCGGATCGCACACGAACACCGAGGGTTCCGCGTCCCCGAGGAAGTAGGCGACCTCGTGGGCGGTGTAGGCGGTGTTCAGCGGCAGGAACACCGCCCCGGCCCGCACGGTCCCGAGGTACAGGAACAGGAATTCCGGGCTCTTCTCGGCCTGGACCGCGACCCGGTCGCCGGGCTTCACCCCAAGCCCGACGAGGGCCCCCGCGTAAGCGGCCGAACGCGCCAGCAGGTCGGCGTAGGTGAAGTGCGTGCCGTCTCCCGTCTCGACGAAGGCTTTCGTGGTCGGATCGGCAGGCAGGTTGGCGCGGACGAGATCGAAGAGGTGATTGGGCATGCGGGCTTCAGGTGGCTTTCGGTCGAACTCTCACGCGTCGGCGAGAGCCACGGCGCGGGTGGGCGGCAGATTGTTGCGCAACTCGCGGCTCACCACGCTGGAAGCGGCGACGGTCCCGAGGTTGGCGTAGGTCTCGTGGTTCTTCTCGATGGCCGCGAGGTCGTAAAGGTAATTCACCATCAGCCCACGGGACTGGGCCAGCCCCTTGGCCGAGACGTCGCCGAGGAAGTTCAGGCGTTCCAGCCGGGCCCCGTTGCCGAGGTGGAACCGGGCGACGGGGTCGAGGGGCTTGCCGCGCTCGTTCTTGGCGCGGAGGAAGTAGGCGGCGGCCGCCGGGATCATCGCCCTGCGGACGGCCTCGCACTTCGTCTTGTCGGCCTGCCAGTCCGGCTCGTCGATGATCCGCAGGGCCTCGACATCCTCGCGGGTCAGCCCCTGCGGCGCGTCGGCCCGGCGCTCGCGGTCGAGCCACGTCGCGAAGCCCGGTACCGGCGACAGGGTGACGAAGGTCTTCAGGCTCGGAATCTCGCGGGCGAGATCCTCCACCACCTGCTTGATGAGAAAGTTGCCGAAGGTGACGCCGGCGAGCCCCTTCTGGCAGTTCGAGATCGAGTAGAAGATCGCCGTGGTGGCCGCGCGCGGCACCAGGATCTCGCGCTCGTGGGCCAGGATCGGGGCGATGGCCGGGGCGATGGCGGCGGTGAGCGCCACCTCCACGAAGATCAGCGGCTCGTCGACGAGGGCCGGGTGGAAGAACGCGAAGCAGCGCCGGTCACGGGGTTCGATGCGACGGCGCAGGTCGTCCCAGTCGGCGATGGCATGGACCGCCTCGTAGCGGATGATCTTCTCGAGGATGTGGGCGGGTGTCGTCCAGTCGATGTGGCGCAGCACGAGGAAGCCGCGGTTGAACCACGAGGCGAACAGATGCTCGAAATCGCTGTCGAGGCTGTCGGCCGCGTCGATGAGATCGGGGTCGGCCTCCTCGTCCCGCAGGGCGCGGCGTAGCCCGAGCAGGTCCTCCCGCATGCGGACCAGCGCGAGGGTGCCGTCCCGGGCGAGGTTGAGGCGGCGGATCAGTTCCTGGCTGCGCGGCTCGGCTGCGTCGTGCAGAACGCCGAGCGCCGCCCGGGTCGGGTCGGCACGGTAGGCCGCGATGGCCTCGTCGACGGCCTCGTGGTCGGCGGCGAACTCGGTGGCGACGAGGCGGAGAAAGCTCGCCCGTTCGGGCCGGGCGAGGCTGGCGTAGCGGTCGAGGATAAGGCGGGCGAGGGCGACGCCCGAGGCTTCGCCGCGGCGGGAAATGAGATCCTCGCAGAGCTTGACGAGTTCCCCCGGATCGGCACGGGCGGCGAGGTCGCCGCGTCCGAACCCGATGAGGTCGCGGCCGCGGTCGCTGATGGTCTGCAGCAGATCGCCGAAGAAAGAGATCGCCGCCATGGAAGCTGCCCGTCCCCGTGCTGGCGCCCGGACCGGGCGTATCCACCCCACGCATCCGCGCAGGGTTCGACGAACCTTCTATGACGGACCCGCTCGAAGGACCAGGGACCGAGGCGGGTTCGAAGTCACGGCCCCCAAGCTTCGGCGAGGGATGGACGAAGGTTCTTTCCGCGGAACCGCCGAACGCCTGCGTGGACTCGGATACGAGAAAAGAACGCCGTATCCCTCAGCTCGCATCCCCGCCGGCAATGATCTCGGCCCGGTCGGCCCGCTCCCGCCAATCCTCGACCCCGTGCTGGCGCGCGAAGCGCAATTCGGCAGCGCGCAGGGCCCGCATGGGATCGCGGGCTCGAACAATGGCAACGGAGCCGACGGGGAACGGTACCCCGAGAATCTCCTTGGCGAACTCGATACGGTAATTCGGCATGCGAGGCTCCGTCATCGGACCCGGCACCGCGCTCCGGTGGAACGAAGCACGGCATCACCCGATCCCGTTCATGATCAGACCGCAAGAATCCGCGTATTCCAAGAGCCTCGCCCGGCTTGTACGCCGTCTTCGGGTGGCCTTGGCCGTCAAATCGTGCAGTCCCTACCTCGAAAACATGAGAACGGGCTCATCCGAAGGTAACGGTCCTGCGACGACGCGTCCGGCCGGCCCGCTCCACCGGCCTTGCCGACACGGCCCGCTGGGCCTTACTCACCCCTCCTCACCCCGATCGGAAGGTTTTCGGCCATGACGCTTTCGGCCATGCCAGAGACGTGCGCTTGGCGCCCGGCGGCGACACGGGGCGCGGCATGAGCGGAACAGCACCGGCGACGGACCACGACTTCACCCTTCGGGCACGCCTCGGCCTCACCCTCATCGCCGGGGGCGCCGTGGCGAACATCTACTACAACCAGCCCCTTCTCGCCCTGCTGGTGAGCGAATTCGGTGACCGGGCGGCAGTCCTGGTGCCGACCGCTTCCCTCGTCGGCTACGGCCTCGGCATTCTGTGCCTCGTGCCCATCGGCGACAGCCTGCCGCGGCGCGGCCTGATCCTGGCGCAGATGCTCGGCCTCGCCGTGGCCCTCCTGGCGGCGGCCATGAGTCCCAACCTCGGAGCGCTCGCAGGAGCGAGCCTCGCCATCGGGTTCCTCGCCTCGGCCGCGCAGCAGGCGGTGCCATTCGCCGCCGAACTCGCCCCCGACGCCACCCGGGGCCGCATGGTCGGCCAAGTGATGACCGGGCTCCTCAGCGGCATCCTCCTGGCGCGGACGGTGAGTGGCTTCGTAGGCGCGCAATACGGCTGGCGCGCGGTGTTCTACGCCGCCAGCGCCGTGGCGCTGATCATCGCCGGGATCGCCGCCGCGACCCTGCCGCGCACGGCCCAGACCAGGCCCCTGCGCTACCGCGCCCTGATGGTGTCGATCCTCCATCTGGTTCGCACCCAGCCGGCCCTGCGCCGCTCCAGCCTGTGCCAGGGATTGCTGTTTGCGAGCTTCAACGCGTTCTGGACGACCCTCGCCCTCCTGGTCGAAGCGCCGCCCTTCGATCTCACGGCGGCCGGCGCCGGGCTGTTCGGCGTCATCGGGGTCGTCGGCGCGTTCATCGCGCCGGTCTCGGGCCGCTACACCGACCGGCGCGGCGCCCGGCCCGTGGTGGTGGCCGGCAGCCTGTTTGTGGTGGCGGCCTTCGTGGTCCTGTGGGCCGGCGGCAACGTCTCCCTCGTGGCCGTGGGGCTCGGCGTTCTCCTCATCGACATCGGCCTCAACGGCGCACTCATCGCCAACCAGACCCGGGTCTACGCCCTCGTCCCGGGCGCGCGCGGACGGGTGAACACGGTTCTTTTCACGGTGATGTTCGTGTTCGGGGCGCTCGGGGCCTTCGCCGGCAGCCAAGCCTTCCTCATGGCCGGCTGGCCCGGCGTCTGCGCCGTGGGCCTCGCCCTCTCGGGCGCCGGTCTCCTCGTCGCGATCCTCGAGCCCGGGACGCCGAAGGTTACCTGAGGACCCGGGAGAGCCGGCACCATTCGGTCCTGTCCGCCGGCAGGCCGAAGCGCAGGCGCGCGGGGGCCGCGGCGAAGCGCCGGACGTAGATCCCGGCGGCGCCGAGTCGCGCGAACAGTTCCGGCCCGTTCGGGAAGTCGGCCGTGCGGAACAGGCGGGTTCCGCCAACCACCCGCCCACCGGCGCGGGCGATCATCCGGTCGAGGCGTCCCGCATCGGCACCGCGCGCGACCGACGCGGCGCGGCGCCACTCGGCATCGGCGAGCGCCGCCCGGCCGATGGCCAGCGCCGGTCCCGACACCGCCCAGGGGCCGAGCGCCTCCGCGAGGCGGCCCGCAAGGGTAGGCTCCGCCAGGGCGAAGCCGAGTCGAATGCCAGCGAGCCCATAGGTCTTGCCGAAGGAGCGCAGGACCACGAGACCCGGCCGGAGATGCGGCCCGAGGGAGTCGACGGTTTCGAGATCCGCGAAGGCTTCGTCCACCACCAGGAGGCCGCCACGCGCCGCCAGCCGATCCGCGTGCGTGCGGAGCGTGGCGCCGTCCCAGGTCCGCCCGTCGGGGTTGTTCGGATTGACCACCACCACGACGTCGGCCTCCGCGTCGAGCGTCGACACGGCCACGACGGAATGGCCGGCCCTCCCCCACGCGGCCGCGTGCTCGGCATAGGTCGGCCCCACCACGGCGACGCGGGCGCGGGGCCACAGGCGCGGCAGGGTCTCGATGAGGATCTGCGTGCCGGGGGCGGCCGCGATCCCGCGCGGATCGGCGACACCGTAGGCCCGGGCCGCCGCCGCGTTCAGGGCCGCGAGGTCGGCCGACGACGGCAGGCGGTGGAACGCGCTGGCCTCGAGGGGCGGACACGGGTAGGGCACCGGATTGATCCCCGTCGAGAGGTCGATCCACGGTGTCGGCGCATCCGGGAACAGGGTGCGCGCCGCGTCGAGATCGCCGCCATGCGCGATGGGGACTGGCTCGCTGACCGAACCCACATGCCCTGGACCGCCTTCACCCATCCGCCCGATACGCTCGCCATCCTGCTGCTCGCCCTGACCGTCGAAGCGGCCGCCGGCTATCCCGACCGGCTCTACAGGGCGCTCGGCCACCCTGTCACCTGGATCGGCGCCCTCATCGGCCGGCTCGACGGGGGGCTGAACACGGGTGGCCAGTACCGCCGCAGGATCATGGGCATGTTTGGGCTGGTCCTGCTTCTTGCCGCGGTGGCCGGGACCGCCTTCGGGCTCACGGCCACCGCGGCGCTGTTCGGCAACTGGGGCGGCCTCGTGGCCCTCGGCCTGCTCTGCGCCAGCCTGCCGGCCCAACGTAGCCTGCACGACCACGTCGCCCGCGTGGCGGCGGATCTTCGTGACGACGGCTTGACGGGCGGGCGCGTCGCCGTGTCGATGATCGTCGGTCGCAATCCCGAAACCCTCAACGAGGCCGGCATCTGCCGGGCCGCCATCGAGAGTCTCGCCGAGAACTTCTCCGACGGGATCGTGGCGCCGGCATTCTGGATCGGCGTCGGCGGCCTGCCGGGCGGCGCGCTCTACAAGGCGATCAACACCGCCGACAGCATGATCGGCCATCGCACCCCGCGCCACGAAGCCTACGGCTGGGCCGCCGCCCGCCTCGACGACTTCGTCAACCTGCCGGCCTCGCGCCTCGCCGGCGGACTCATCGTCGTGGCGGCGCTGTTTCAGAGCGGCGCCTCGCCGGGCGCGGCATGGCGCGCCCTCCGGCGCGACGCCCGACGCCACCGCTCGCCCAACGCCGGGTGGCCCGAGGCCGCCATGGCCGGAGCCCTCGGCCTGCGGCTCGCCGGTCCGCGCGTCTACGGCGCGACCTTAGTCGAGGATGCCTGGATGGGCGATGGCCGCGCCGAGGCGGGCCCGGCCGACGTGGAGCGGGCGCTCGCCCTCTATCGCACGGCGTGCCTCCTGCTGTTCGGCCTCACCGCGGTGACGTTCGCCCTCGTCGCGGTTGCGCTGCTATGAGCACGGCCACGCCGCCCGTCCGTCGGAGATACCGCATGATTCGTCCTTCCCTCGTCGCTGCCGCATGGGGACTGGCGTTCCTGTCGCCGGCCCGGGCCGAGATGCTGCAGCCCGTGGGGCAGCCCTACGCCGTCGCCGAGGGACTGGCGGGCGAGATCACGAAGAAGAAGACCAAGCCGGCCGAGGACATCAGCGGCATCGCCTGCGCGCCGGCCGAAGCCGGTCGGCGCAACTGCGTCGTGGTGGACGACGAGGCGGCGGGCGCCCAGTTCGTCACCCTCCAGGGCACGACGCTGACCCCGGGCGCCGTCGTCGACATCGTCGGCCGCAAGCCGCCCACCACCACCGTCGGTGCGCCCCCGGCCACGGGCGACTGCACCCTGGGCCAAGGCGCGTACCGCGAGATGGACGGCGAGGCCGTGGCGTATGCGGCACCCGACTTCTACGTCACCGGCTCGCATGGCTGCAGCCGTCGGGGGCGGGAGTTCAAGCTCTCCACCGCGATCCTCGCGCGCCTGCGCGCCGACGCCACCGGGACCAGGGTGGAGACCACCTACCGCCTCGGCGACGCCCTGCGGAATGCCGACACGGTGGGCGCGTATTTTCTGAAGGATCTGGAACCCCGCGAGGGCGGCAAACCGCTCTCCGGTCTCAACGTCGAGGGCCTCGCGGTCATCGGCGACACTCTCTACGCGGGTCTCCGCGCGCCCGTCATCGACGGACGGGCCTTCCTCGTCTCCGTACCCGTCGCGCCCCTGTTCGCCCCCGGCGACGCGCCGCTCGACGTCAAGCCGACGACGATCCCCCTCGCCCTCGGGGCCGAGGCCGGCATCCGTGATCTCACCGCCCTGCCGGACGGTCGCCTTCTCGTCCTCTCGGGTCCGACCCGCAACGGCTTGTCGGTGCCTTATGGGTTGTTCCTCGCGGATCCGTCGTCCGGCAAGGTCGCGGCGCTCGGCACCCTTGCGCCATTGGACGGCGACGATTCCAGGGCGAAGCCCGAGGGCATCGTGCGCCTCGGCCCCGGCCGGGTGCTGGTGGTGTTCGACAGTGTACTGAACGGCGGGCCGCGCGAGTATGCGGTGGCGATCCCGTAGGCGGCCGGCTCGGCGCATCAGGACGGGTCGAACCGATATTGCTCCGGCCTGACCGACCGCCGGCGTGCTTCGACGCGCAGTACCGCGGCGGAGCACCGACAGTACCGAGAACCATCAGGCCCGCAGCCCGAGACAACCCGCGAGGACCTAGGCCGGGGCCAAGGCGCGCCAGTGCGGATGCGCGGCGTGGCATCCTGCACGATGAAGCCGCGGGAATTGCCGACGGAGTCGATGACGGCGATGCCGGCGACCGCGCTCGTCTTCCGCAAGGATCGCCCCACGCCTGACCCGCTACGCCGCCAGGACGAGCAGCCGGTCGCAATCCACATGGGCTTCTAGGTGGTCGGCGAGCGCGTCGAGCACGGTCTCGATCCCCGCCTCGTAGGCGTCGCCGCCGGACCGGGCGCCGAGGCGCGCGAGCCACGCGGCGCGCTGCGCGTCGTCGGCGAACAGGCCATGCACGTAGGTGCCGGCGACCCGGCCGTCGGCCGAAATCGCCCCGTCCGGGCGCCCATCGGCGAAACGAACGAGCGGGCGCGCCGCGTCGGGTCCGGTGGTATCACCCAGGTGCATCTCGTAGCCCGAGAACGGTACGCCGTCGGGCAACGAGGTGCCGGTGACGGCCTCGAGGCGCTTGACCGGGGTCATCACCGTCTCGACGTCGAGGAGCCCAAGACCCGGCACCGTCCGGGGCGCGCCCTCAATCCCGAACGGGTCGGCGAGGCGGCGCCCAAGCATCTGGTAGCCGCCGCAGAGGCCGAGCACCCGGCCGCCGCGCCGGACATGGGCGGCGAGATCGATATCCCAGCCCTCGGACCGAAAGACATCGAGGTCCGCGATGGTGGTCTTCGAGCCCGGCAGGAGCACGAGGTCGGCCACGGGGATCGGCTCCCCCGGACGAACCAGAACCACGGAGACGTTCGGCTCGCCCCGCAGAGGATCGAGATCGTCGAAATTGGCGATGCGCGGCAGGACGGGGACGGCCACCACCGTGCGACCCGCCGCGCCTGCTTCGGAGCCGACCAGTCCCAGAACGTCCTCCGCGGGCAGGCGGACGGCGGACGGAAAATGCGGGATCAGCCCGAGGCTGGGCCAACCCGTGTGGCGGGCGATGAGGTCCATGCCGTCGGCGAACAGGCTCGGATCGCCGCGGAAGCGGTTGACGAGGAAGCCCCGGATCATCGCCGCGTCGGCCGGGTCGATCACCGCCTTCGTGCCGACGAGGCTGGCGATGACGCCGCCGCGGTCGATGTCGCCGAGCAGGATCACCGGCGTGTTCGACGCGCGGGCAAAGCCCATATTGGCGATGTCGCCGGCGCGCAGATTCACCTCCGACGCCGAGCCGGCGCCCTCGACCACGACGAGGTCGGCCTCGGCTTTCAGATGGGTGAAACTTTCGAGCACGGCCCCGAGGAGGCGCGGCTTCCAGCCCTGGTAGTCCCGGGCCGCGGCCTGGCCGACCATCCGGCCCTGCACCACGATCTGGCTGCCGGTCTCGCTCTGGGGCTTGAGGAGGACCGGGTTCATATGGACCGAGGGCGCCACTCCGGCGGCCCTCGCCTGAAGCGCCTGGGCCCGTCCGATCTCGCCGCCATCGGCCGTGACGGCGGCGTTGTTCGACATGTTCTGCGGCTTGAACGGCCGCACCCGTAGCCCGCGCCGGGCGAAGGCGCGGCACAGACCGGCGACGATGAGGGATTTGCCGACATCCGAACCGGTGCCCTGGATCATGATGGCGCGGGTCATGACGGCTGGAACCTCAAAACTCGATCCCCTCCTGCGCCTTCACGCCCGCCGCGAAGTGGTGCTTCACGGAGCCCATCTCGGTGACGAGGTCGGCGGCCTCGACGAGGGCCGGCTTGGCGTTGCGGCCGGTGACGATGACGTGGAGGTCCGGTCGGCGTGCCCGGAACGCCGCCACCACGTCGTCGATGGGCAGGTAGTCGTAGCGCAGCGCGATGTTGAGTTCGTCCAGCACCACGAGGCGGATGCTCGGATCGGCCATGAGATCCAGGGCCTTCGTCCAGGCGTGCTCGGCCGCCGCGATGTCGCGGGCCTTGTCCTGGGTCTCCCAGGTGAAGCCCTCGCCGAGGGTGTGCCAGTCGATCTGGTTCCCGAAGGCCTTTAGGGCGTGCTTCTCGCCCGTGTCCCAGGCGCCCTTGATGAACTGCACCACGCCGACCCGCCAGCCGTGGCCCAGCGCCCGCAGCATCAGGCCCAGGGCCGCCGTGGTCTTGCCCTTGCCGGGACCCGTGTTGACGATGAGGAGGCCCTTCTCGATGGTCTTCTCCGCCACCTCGGCATCCTGCACGGCCTTGCGCTTCTCCATCTTCTCCCGATGGCGGTCGGCGGCGTCGCTCATGCGTGGTCTCCAAGTTGGGGTTTCACGATCATCGGCAGCCCCGCCACCATGAACACGACGCGGTCGGCCTGTGCGGCGAGGCGCTGATGAAGCCGCCCTGCCGCGTCGCGGAAGCGGCGGGCGAGGGCATTGTCGGGCACGATGCCGAGGCCGACCTCGCTGCCGACCAGGACCACCGGCCCCGGCGCGTCGGCGCAAGCGGAGAGCAGCGCCCCGGTCGCGGCCTCGACGTCGGCCTCCGCCAGGATCAGGTTGGTGAGCCAGAGGGTGAGGCAATCCACCAGTACCGGTCCGCGCGCGGCCGCGACCGCCTCGGGCAGGTCGATCGGCGCGTCCTGCGTGATCCAGTCGGCCGACCTTCGGGTGCGGTGGAGGGCGATGCGGTCGCGCATCTCGTCGTCCCAGGCCTGGGCCGTTGCGAGATACAGCCAGGGTGGCGGCTGCGCCTCGATCACCCCCTCGGCATGGACGCTCTTGCCCGAGCGCGCGCCGCCGAGGACGAGGGTCACACGGGGGAATATCTCGGTCATGTGGGGGACGGCTGCCTCATGGGGCTTCTTTAGCCCGAAACGCCCTTGTGTGGTCAAAGGCGATGCAAACGGCACAGCGGCGCGTTGTCAGGGATCGCGCGACCGCGTAGAAGCATCGGGATCGGACGGTGCCCCGGCGACGGGGTGAAAAGGGAACGCGGTGAGGGGCAAGCGCCTTGAAACCGCGGCTGCCCCCGCAACTGTGAGCGGCGACGGGCCTGCCATCGGCCACCGGAGCGATCCGGGAAGGCGGCAGGTTCCGGATGACCCGCGAGCCAGGAGACCTGCCGTCCGGCACCGGGGACCTTCGTCCTCACCTTCGACCACGGCCGCCGGCGGGGCGGCCAGGAGATCAACCGATGTCGACCAACACCCTCGTTCTGACCGGCACCCGCACCAACGAGCGCCTCGGGGCCGTTCTCGTCGCCGCGTTCCTCGGCCTCGGCCTCGTGTTCATGGCGGGCTTCGCCCCAGCGATGGCGCTCCACAACGCGGCGCACGATTTCCGCCACACCCAGAATTTTCCCTGCCACTGAGCGCCTGGCGCCTGAAGGCAGACACCCCATGATCATCCGGCTCGTGTCGGCGGCCCTGGTCGCCGGCTTCCTCGCGGCTATCGTCGCGACGGGCCTGCAGCTCGCCCTGACCTCTCCGCTCATCATCGCGGCCGAGCGTTACGAGACGCAGGCTCAAGCCCCCGTATCGCCCCCCGCGCCGGGATTCGCATCCCTCGTGGTGCGGGTGCATGGCGGACACGATCACGGCGCGAAGGACCCGGGCGTGTCCGGCGGCGAGACCGCGCCCGCCTGGCAGCCCGGACCCGGACTGCCGCGCATGGCGTTCACGGCGCTCGCCACCCTGGTGGGCGGCGTCGGCTATGCCCTGCTGCTCGGCGCAGTGCTGCTGGCCTGCGGGCGCGAACCGACGCCCGAGACCGGCCTGCGCTTCGCCGTGGCGGGCTTCCTCGCCGTCGCCCTGGCGCCGGCCCTCGGCCTGCCGCCGGAACTACCGGGCATGGACGCCGCGCCCCTCGCCGATCGTCAGTTCTGGTGGGTGATGACCGCCGTCGCCACCGCCATGGGGCTCTACCTCATCGCCATCCGCCGCGCGCCGATCTCCATCGCGGGCGGCCTCGTCCTGATCGTGGCACCACACCTCGCCGGAGCACCCGAGACGAGCCACGCGGCTTCCGCCCTGCCGGCGGGCTACGCGGCCCAGTTCGCCGCACGCTCGCTCGGGATCGCCTTCGTGTTCTGGGCGGTCATCGGGCTCGCGTACGGCTGGGCCTGGGCCCTGTTCGGTCGCAAGGCGACGGCGCATGCCTGACGTGGTCACCCTCTACGTTTGCACAGCCTGCCGTACGGCGGGCGACCCGGCGGAACCCCGCGCCGGTGCGCGCCTCCTCGACGCGCTCCGGGAGGCCGTCGGTGAGCACGGCCAGACCGGCCTGCGGATCGAAGGCGTCGAGTGCCTCTCCGTCTGCAAGCGGCCATGCACCGTGGCGGTGGCCTCGGAAGGGCGCTGGACCTACGTCTACGGCGACCTCGACGCCACCGAATCCGCCCGGATCATCCTCGAAGGGGTCGGCCTCTACGGCGAGACGCCCGACGGCGTCGTGCCGTGGAAGGCGCGGCCCCAGGAATTCCGCAAGGGCGTCGTCGCCCGCATCCCGCCGCTCGCGGCGCACCCTAGTACGGACGCCGCCGAATGACCCTGGTCGAGAAGATTCCCTGCACCATCGTCACCGGCTTCCTCGGGGCCGGCAAGACGACCCTCGTGCGCCACCTCGTCGAGAACGCGAACGGCCGGCGGCTCGCGATCATCGTCAACGAGTTCGGCGATATCGGCTTCGACGGCTCGTTTCTCGCCGCCTGCGGCATCGAAGGCTGCCAAGACGAGGACATCGTCGAGCTCGCCAACGGCTGCATCTGCTGCACCGTGGCCGACGACTTCGTGCCGGCCCTGAACAAGCTCCTCGACCGAGCCGACCCACCCGAGCACATCCTTATCGAGACCTCCGGCCTCGCCCTGCCCAAGCCCCTGGTCCAGGCGTTCCAGTGGCCTGCGATCCGCTCGCGGGTCACCGTGGACGGCGTCATCGCGGTCATCGACGGTCCGGCCGTGGCGGCGGGCTTCTTCGCCGACGATCCGGCGGCCTCCGCCGCCCAGCGTGCCGAGGACACGAACGTCGATCACGACAATCCCCTGGAAGAGGTGTTCGAGGACCAGATCCTCTGCGCCGACCTCGTGGTGATGAACAAGGCCGACCTCCTCGACGCCGCCGGCCGCGAGAAGGTCCGCGCCGAGGTTCAGGCCCACCTGCCCCGCGCCGTGAAGATGGTGGAGGCCGAGCACGGCCGCCTCGATCCCCGCGTGATCCTGGGCCTCGGAGCCGCGGCCGAGGACGATCTCGACGCCAGACCCTCGCACCACGGCGAGGGCGAGGACCACGACCACGACGATTTCGACTCCGTGGCCCTGCCCGTCCCGGCCACGGCCACCGCCGAGGACCTGGCGATCCGCGTCGGTCGCGCGGCAGAGACCGCCGGCGTGCTGCGCATCAAGGGGTTCGCCGAAGTCACGGGCAAGCCCATGCGCCTCGTCGTGCAGGGTGTCGGCACCCGCATCGCGCATCACTACGACCGACCCTGGAAAAGCACGGAAGCCCGCGACGGCCGCCTCGTCGTCATCGGCCTCAAGGGATTCGATCAGGCGGCGGTCGCCGCCGCCCTGGCCGGGTGAGCGCCATGGCGGTACGGAACGGCCGCGCGGCGGCGGCCCTGGGCCTTGCCGTACTCCTCGGACTGGGGGGCTGCTCCGACACGCGCCCGCCGGCGCCCGACACCGCCAATCCCCTCGCGCTGGCCCAGCCCGCCCGCAACACCGCAGCCAAGCTCGCCTATACGCACGACCTCACCATCGGCCTGCCGCCCGATCGGGTGGCGGCGCATTTCGCGGCGGCGCGTGACCGCTGCCTGACCGATGCGGGCCTCGGCTGCATCCTCGTCACGTCGTCCATCGATGACGGTCCGCGTCCGCAGGGGCGACCGCAGGCGCAGATTCAGGTCCGGTTGCCGCACGAGTCCGTCGCCCCCTACGTGGCGTTCCTCACGGCTCCCCTGCCGGGCGAGGCGGCGGGCGATGTGGTCCTGCGGCGTCAGGCGACACGGGCCGACGACCTGACCACACCCATCGCGGACGGAGGACGCCGGCTCGCCCAGCTCGCCGCCTATCGCGCGCGTCTCGACGAACTGTCCGCGAAGGCGGACACGCGCGTGGAGGACCTCATCCGCATCGCCCAGGAACTCTCCAAGGTCCAATCCGAAATCGAGGAGGGGGAGGCGAAGCAGCGCGGCCTGCAACGGCGCGTCGATACCGAAATCGTCTCGGTTTCGCTTCGCTCGGACAGCGCGCGAGCGGGTGCCTTCGCCCCCGTCGAGGAAGCCTGGAGCCAGGCCGGCCAGACCTTCGGCGCCAGTGCGGGCGCCGCCCTGCGCTTCGCCGTCGCCAGCCTGCCCTGGCTTCCCGTGGCGGCGATCGGACTGTTCCTCGTCCGCGCCCTCTGGCGGCTGCGCCGGCGCAGACGCGCCCGGATCGGCCGGCCCCTCACGGAGGCGCGGCTGTGAGGTCGCGCATCCCGCCATGCATCTGATCCGCGTCGATACGGTTTCCCTCGACGAGGGCGAAGCCGCCATCGATCTCGGTCAGGCGCCGGGCGACATCGTGTTCCTGTCGTTCACGGATTCCGACCTGTTCGGCGTCGCGGGCGCGTTCGCAGCGGCATTTCCGCAAGCCGGCGAGGGTCCGGCCCCGACCCTGCGTCTGGCGAAACTCGCGAAGCTCCGTCACCCCATGTCGGTGGACCTCTACGTCGACGGGGTTATCGCGCGGTCGAAATGCGTCGTGATCCGATGCCTCGGCGGGCTCGATTACTGGCGTTACGGCATCGAGCGTGCCGCTGCCGCCGCACGGGCGAACGGCGTTCGCCTCATCGTCCTGCCGGGCGACGACCGGCCCGACGATCGCCTGGATGCCTTCTCGACGGCGCCCGACCTCGCACCCGTCCTCGACGCCTATTTCCGGGCGGGCGGCGCCGACAACCTGCGCCGGATGCTCGGGCGGATCGCGGCCGAGATCGGATTTCCCGGCACCGTGGAGGAGCCGCAGGCCCTGCCGCGCGGCTTCGTCTGCTGCCCCGGCTGCGGCCCCATCGACCGCGATCGGGCTCTAGCCGCCGGCC
Source organism: Methylobacterium sp. Leaf112 (assembly GCF_001423295.1). Classification (GTDB taxonomy): domain Bacteria; phylum Pseudomonadota; class Alphaproteobacteria; order Rhizobiales; family Beijerinckiaceae; genus Methylobacterium. The sequence continues at coordinate 264,971 of NZ_LMNG01000012.1, forward strand.
GGCCCTTGCAGGCGGGCACGGTGCCCCTGGCGCTCCTCGTCGTCTACCGCTCGGCGATCCTGTCGGGGGATGCCGCGCCCCTGGCGGCCTTGGGCGATGCACTCCGGGCCCGCGGCCTGCAGGTGCTGGTGGTCGCCGTCTCGAGCCTCAAGGACCCCGCGGCCCTGGCGGCGTTGCGCGACACCATCGCGGCGCGAAAGCCCGACCTCGTCGTGGCCGCGACCGCCTTCTCGGCCCGCGAGGATGCGGGCTTCGTCCTGGACGGCGCCGATTGCCCGGTGATCCAGGCCTACACCCTCGGCGCGGCCCACGCCGCGTGGGACGCCTCGGCCCGGGGGATGTCGGCGGCCGACCTCGCCATGCAGGTGGCCCTGCCGGAATTCGACGGCCGGCTCTCGGGCTTCCCGATCTCGTTCAAGGAGGACGGTCCCGAAATCGACGGCTTCTCCGAGCGCCGCGCACGTCCCTACGCGACGGGAATCGCGGCGCTCGCCGACCGGGCGGCGGCCTGGGTGCGTCTCGCCCGCCTGCCCCGGGTGGAACGGCGGCTCGCCGTGGTGCTGTCGGACTACCCGGCGCGCGGCGGCCGGGCCGGCTTCGCCGTCGGCCTCGACACCCCCGAGAGCGCGCGAGCTATGGTGGAGGACCTCGCGGCGGCGGGCTACGCCGCCGGCGCCCTGCCGCAAGCCGACGCGGTGATGCGCGCGCTCACGCACGGGCCACGCGATTTTTCGGTGTCCCTCGACGCGTATCGGGCGTGGTTCGCGGGGTTGCCGGAGGCCGATCGGGCCGCGCTGATCGCGTCTTGGGGGGAGCCAGAAGCCGATCCCCTTATCGTCGACGGCGCCTTCCATTTTTCGATGGTGTGCCCGACCTCCCACCCACACCCTCATCCTGAGGTGGCGGAGCGGAGCGGAGCCCTCGAAGGAGGGGTCCAGTTGGACCTGCGATGCCTGGAACCCTCCTGCGAGTCTGCTCACGCGGCACCTCAGGATGAGGTTGGAGGTGGAAAGCGTGTTCGCGATCCGAACGGCCGCGTCGCCCTGTTCCTCCAGCCCGATCGTGGCCGTGCCGCCGACCGCAAGGCCGGCTATCACGACCCCGATGCGGTGCCGACCCACGCCTACCTCGCCTTCCATCTCGGCCTGCGCGAGAACTTCGACGCCCTGATCCATCTCGGAACCCACGGCACCACCGAGTGGCTGCCGGGCAAGGCCGTGGCCCTGTCGCCGAATTGCTGGCCCGCCCGCGCGATCGGGTCCCTGCCGGTGGTGTACCCGTTCATCGTCGACGATCCCGGCGAAGCCGCCCCCCTCAAGCGCCGCCTCGGCGGCGTGGCGCTCGGCCATCTCACGCCGCAGACCGAATGCCCGGGTCTCGACCCGGAATCGGCACACCTGCGCGAACTCGTGGAAGAGTACTCGGCGGCGAGCATCCTCGATCCGCGCCGCGCTGCGATCATCGCCCGCACCATCCTGGACGAGGCGGAGTCGGCCGGACTGCTGGCCTCGGCGGGCATCGATACCGGCACCCCCATGCCGGATGCCCTGGCGGCGCTGGACGCCCATCTGTGCGATCTCGGCGAGGTGACCACCCGCGACGGGCTCCATGTCTTCGGCCGGGCGGCGCCTCAGGCCTCCGAAGCCGTGGCCGCCTGCGCAGCGGCCGAGCGCGACGGACTGCTCGCCGCCCTCGACGGTCGCTTCGTCGCCCCCGGTCCCGCCGGCTCGCCCTCGCGCGGCCGTACCGACGTGATGCCGACGGGGCGCAACCTCACCACCCTCGACCCGCGCAGCCTGCCGACGCGGGCCGCCACGACCCTGGGCGCCAAGGCCGCCGATGCCGTGGTCCGCCGCTACCTTCAGGACGAGGGCGAGTATCCCGCCCGCATCGTCATGGATCTGTGGGCGTCGCCGACGCTCCGGACCGGCGGCGAGGACGTGGCTCATGCATTGGCCCTCATGGGCGTACGCCCGGTCTGGGACCACGCCTCCACCCGTGTCACCGGTTTCGAGGTCTTGCCCCTGGCGCTCCTCGACCGGCCGCGCATCGACGTGACGGTGCGGGTCTCGGGGGCGTTCCGCGACACCTTCCCGGATACCCTCGCGCTCCTCGCCCGCGCAGCCGATTCCGTCGCGGCGCGTCACGAGGAGGACGCGGAGAACCCCCTCGCGGCCGCGCGCCGCCGGGGCGAGGCGACGCCCCGCGTCTACGGCGCGGCACCGGGCCGCTACGGCGCCGGCGCCGGCGAGCTCGCCCTCGACGGGGCCTGGGAGGAGCGCGCGGATCTCGGCCGCGCCTACCTCGACGCCACCTCGCATGCCTATGGGGGGGCATCGGACGTGGCCGATGCAGGCTTCGCCGCCCGCGTCGCCCAGGCCGATGCCTACGTCCATGCCTTCGACATCGCCGAGCGCGACCTGCTCGACGGCGACGCCGCCGTCGAGGCCATGGGTGGGTTCGCCGCCGCAGCCGCTCTCACAGGGGGCCAGCCGACCCTCTACAGCCTCGATGTCGCGACCCCGGATGCCCCGAAGGCCCGGACGGCCCGCGAGGACGCGGCCCGGCTGATCCGCGGAAAACTCGCCCATCCGCGCTGGATCGCGGCGCAGCTGCGTCACGGCTATCGCGGCGCCCAGGAACTGGCGCAGGGAATCGACGCGGTCTTCGTCCTCGCCGCCACCACGGACGCCGTGTCGAATGCCGATCTCGACCGGCTCTACGGCGCGATGATCGCCGACTTCGACACCTTCGATGCCCTGCGCGCTGCGAACCCCGAGGCCGCCCGCGCCATCCTGGAGCGATTCGACGAGGCCCGCCGCCGGGGTCTGTGGACGACGCGGCGCAACGCCATGGCGGCCGACGAGCTGATGCCGGAGGCGATTGCGGCCGACGAACGCTTGCCGGAGGCGGCCGAGTGAACGTCGCCCGCCGCGTTCTGCCCGAGGCCGCGAGCCGGCGCGGCTGGTGCCCGAGCCTCGCCCGCCCGATGCAGACGGGCGACGGGCTCCTGGCGCGGGTCCACCCGCCGCTCGGGCACCTCACCGCCGCCCAGGCGCGGGCCGTGGCCGAGGGCGCACGCCGCTTCGGCAACGGCCATATCGACGTCACCGCACGAGCCAACCTTCAGATCCGGGGCGTCACGCCCGAGACGCAAGGCACGCTCGCCCCTCACCTCACGGCCGTAGGCCTGGGGGATATCCGTGCCGATGGCGGCCCGCAGCGCCTGACCCTGACCGCGCCGCTGTTCGGACTCTCCGATTTGGCCGAGGCCGTGGAAGCCATCGGCCGCGCGATTCCCGGCCTGCCGCCGAAGGCCCTGGTGGCCATCGAGGAAACGGGCGCCTCCGGCCTCGGTCGGGCGGATGCGGACATCCAGCTCCGAATGGTCGCGCCGGACGGCATCGCCTGGTCTCTCGCAGGACCGGACGGACCGATCTGGTTCGCGCCGGTGACAACGGCGCGGGCACTCGCGCACGTGTCCGAGAGCCTGATTGTGCTGGCCGGGAGCGGAGCCCGGCGCATGCGCGACCTCGATACCTCACGCCGCAATCGTCTCGCCGGCACGGCGATGCCGGCCCCCTCCCCTATTTCATCCCTGGCGCCTGGACTGCACGATCTCGGAGACGGCCGGACCGCCCTTGCCGTCGAGACCGCCTTCGGACGCTGCACCGCCGACGCCCTCGATCGCCTCGCCGCATGGAGCGAGCGGCTCGCATCGCCCGGCCTCGCGCTCAGCCCGACCCGGGGCTTCGTGTTCGTGGGCCGCGACCGCGATGACGTCGATCGTGCCCGTCATGCCCTCGGCGGAGACGGATTTATCCATGAAGCCGACGATCCGCGCGGCCATGTCGCGGCCTGCCCCGGAGCGCCGGCCTGTGCCTCGGGCTCGACGCCGACACTCATCGACGCCGCCCGCCTCGCCGAGGCGCTCAAGGGCACGAGCATCGATGCCCACGTCTCCGGCTGCGCCAAGGGCTGCGCCCATCCGGGAGCCGCCACCCTCACCCTCGTGGGCCGGTCCGGTCGCTACGGCATCGTCCTTCACGGCCGTCCCGATGGCGAGCCGACGATGCAACTCACTTTCGAGGCCGCGCTGGACCGCGTAAGGAGTGCCGATCCGAGCCAAACCCTCGCCCAAGCCTTCAGGACCACGACACCATGAGTTCGCGCCTCGATTACCTGCGCGACGGGCAGGCGATCTACGCCCGCTCCTTCGCGATGATCCGCGCCGAGGCGGACCTCGCCCGCTTCCACGGCACCGCCGAGCGGGTGGTGGTGCGGATGATCCACGCCTGCGGCATGACCGACCTCCCCCGCGACGTGGAGGCGTCGGACGACTTTGCGAGTCGCGGCGAGGCCGCGTTGAAGGCCGGCGCACCGATCCTTTGCGATGTCCGCATGGTGGCCGACGGCGTCACCCGCGCCCGCCTGCCCGCGAACAACCAGGTGATCTGCACCTTGAGCGATCCACGCGTGCCCGAACTGGCCGCCGCCATGGGCACGACCCGCTCGGCCGCCGCCATGGAATTGTGGCGCGAGCACCTGCCGGGCAGCGTCGTGGCGGTCGGCAACGCCCCGACCTCCCTGTTTCGCCTCCTCGAACTCCTCGACGAGGGCGTCGCCCCGCCGGCCGCGATCATCGGCATTCCCGTGGGTTTCGTCGGCGCGGCCGAATCGAAGGAAGCCCTCGCCCGCGATGGGCGCGTCCCCTTTATCGTGGTGCATGGCCGGCGCGGCGGTAGCGCCATGACGGCGGCCGCCATCAACGCCCTGGCGCAGGAGATCGAATGATGGAGGCGGGCGCCCCCCTCCCCCCCACCGCGCCTCTCGAAGACGTGGCGAGCCCCGTGGCGAAGCTCACCGGCACGCTGTTCGGCGTCGGCATGGGTCCTGGGGAACCCGACTACCTCACCGTTCGGGCCATGAAGGTGCTGCAGGCGGCGCCTGTCCTCGTGCATTTCTGCAAGAAGGGCCGGCGCGGCAACGCCCGCACCATCGCGGACGCGGTGCTGACGTCCGACCCGGCGCGCGAGTTCCCCCTCGCCTACCCGTACACCACCGAGCTGCACCCCGATCATCCCGACTACGTCGCGGCCCTGGCGGGTTTCTACGACGACGCGGCGGGCCAACTGGCCGACCACCTCGGCGCCGGGCGCGACGTGGCGATCCTCTCGGAAGGCGACCCGTTCTTCTACGGCTCGTTCATGCATCTGTGGCGCCGCCTCAAGGACCGCTTCCCCGTGGAGGTGGTGCCGGGCGTCACCGGCATGTCCGGGTGCTGGACCCGGGCCGGAACCCCCATCACTTGGGGCGACGACGTGCTCACGATTCTGCCTGCGACCCTGCCGCAGGCCGCCCTCGTCGCGCGGCTGGCGCAGACCGACGCCGCCGTGATCATGAAGCTCGGCCGCCATTTGCCGAAGGTGCGCGCCGCCCTGGCCGAAGCCGGTGTGCTCGAGCGCGCCGTCTATGTCGAACGCGGCACCATGACGGGCGAGCGCGTGGTGGCCTTGCGCGACAAGCCCGACGACGTGGCGCCCTACTTCTCCATGGTGCTCCTGCCCGGCGAGGGCCGCCGGCCGTGACCGGCTCCGTCACGGTGGTCGGCCTCGGGCCGGGCGACCCCGACCTGCTCACCCGGTCGGCCGAAGCGGCGCTCGCCCGCGCGCAGGACCTCATTGGCTACATTCCCTACGTCGCACGGGTTCCCGAGCGTCCGGGCCTGACCCGGCACGCCACCGACAACCGCGTCGAGGTCGACCGCGCCCGCCATGCCCTGGAGCTCGCCACAGCCGGACGTCACGTGGCGGTGGTCTCCGGTGGCGACCCCGGCGTCTTCGCCATGGCGGCGGCGATCTTCGAGGCGGTCGAGGCCGGCGATCCGGCCTGGGCGCAGCTCGACATCACCGTCGAACCCGGCATCACCGCCATGCTGGCCGCCGCCGCCCGCCTCGGCGCGCCGCTCGGCGGGGATTTCTGCGCCCTGTCGCTGTCCGACAATTTGAAGCCCTGGGAGGTCGTCACCGCCCGGCTCGAGGCGGTGCTGCGGGCCGATTTCGTGGTGAGCCTCTACAATCCGATCTCGAAGGCCCGGCCCTGGCAGCTCGGCCGCGCCCTGGCGCTGACCGCCGAGATCCGCGCGCCCGACACCCCGGTGATCTTCGCCCGCGCCGTCTCGCGCCCCGACGAGGCGATCCGCGTCCTCACCCTGGCCGAGGCCCGCGAGACCACCGCCGACATGGCCACCATGGTGATCATCGGCGCCTCGGGCACCCGCCTGATTCCGCGCGGGAACGGGCTCCGGCCCTACGTCTACACCCCCCGCAGCGTGCCGACTTGAGGAGGTGAATTCTCCTCCCCGGGGGAGACGACTCAGCACCCGTCATGGTGTCGCGAGCCATACCAGGGCGCCGCTGACGTCGGTGACGCTTGGAACGTCGGGTTTCGGTGGCCGAGCCACCATGATCACCCGCACCCCGAGATCCCGCGCGGCGGCGATCTTGCCGTAGGTCGCAGGGCCGCCGGAGTTCTTGCTCACCAGAATTTCGATGTTCTGGTCGCGCAGGAAGGCCGCCTCGTCGGCCTCCGCGAAGGGCCCGCGCGCGGCGATCGTCGTGAGGTGCGGGACGTCCAGGCTGACGGATTCGACGGCACGCACCACGTAGGTGTGACGCGGCGCACCCGCGAATGCGCCAATCTCCTGTCGTCCCACCGTGAGGAAGACACGGCGCGGCACCGGTCCGAGGGCCGTCGCGGCAGCCTCCATCGTGGCGACCTCTTCCCAGCGATCCCCCTGCACCGGATCCCAGGCCGGACGGCGGATGGCCAGAAGCGGGGTACCGGTGCGGGTACAGGCCTCGGCCGCGTTGGCGCCCATGCGGGCGGCGAACGGATGGGTCGCGTCGATCACGTGGGTGATGCGGTTGGCCGCAATCCAGGCCGCGAGTCCCTCCGCCCCGCCGAAGCCGCCGACCCGCATCGGCACCGGCTCGGCTTTCGGCGCGGAGGTGCGGCCGGCGAGCGACAGGGTGGCCTCGACGCCCGGCGGCAGAATCCGTACCAGGGCGCTGGCTTCGCCGGTACCGCCGAGAATGAGGAGACGCTTGAGCATGGGACGCCTTCTCCATGAGTGCTGAACCCGTGTCGAGCCGGGCGTGGCTCACCCTGGTGGGCATCGGCGAGGATGGCCGCGCCGGCCTGAGCCCCGCCGCCGCCGCCGCCCTCGACGGAGCCGAATGCGTCTATGGCGGACGCCGGCACTTCGATCTCGCCGGGCCGCTCGCCGCAGAGGCGCGGATCTGGCCGAGTCCCATCACGGATGCCTATCCGGGTATCCTGGCGCGGCGCGGCCGACCGACCTGCATCCTCGCTACAGGCGACCCGTTCCATTACGGCATCGGCGCGGAGATCGCCCGCTTGGTACAGGCGGACGAGATGCGGGTGTTCCCCCAGCCCTCCGCGTTCAGCCTCGCCTGCGCCCGCTTGGGTTGGGCGGTGGCCGAGACCGGCTGCCTCACCCTGCACGGGCGGGCACTACCCAATCTCCTGCCCCACCTCCAGCCCGGCACCCACCTTCTCGTTCTGAGCTGGGACGGCTCGACCCCGGCCGCGGTGGCGGCCCTGTTGACGGAGCGGGGGTTCGGCGCCTCGACCCTCACGGTGCTCGAAGCCATGGGCGGCCCGCGCGAGCGCCGCCGCAGCGCACCGGCCGAAGCCTTCGCCCTCCACGACATCGATCCCCTCAACACCCTGGCGATCGCGGTGGCGGCGGGTCCCGACGCCCGGGTGGTGCCCCTGGCGCCCGGCCTCGACGACGCGTGGTTCGAGAATGACGGACAGCTCACCAAGTCCGACATCCGCGCCGTGACCCTGGCGGCCCTGCGGCCCCGCGCGGGCCAGTGCCTGTGGGACATCGGCGCGGGGGCGGGCTCCATCTCCATCGAGTGGATGCTGCGCCGGCCGGGCCTGCGGGCCGTCGCCGTCGAGGCGAATCCGGCCCGCGCCGCCCGCATCCGGCGCAACGCCGATCTCCTCGGCGTCCCGGGCCTCGTGGTGGTGGAAGGCGCGGCACCCACCGCCCTCGTGGGGCTGGAGCGCCCCGACGCGGTCTTCATCGGCGGCGGCGTCACGGCCGCGGGCCTCCTCGACCGGGTGATGGACGCCCTCGCCCCTGGCGGACGCCTCGTCTCCAACGTCGTCACCCTGGAGGGCGAGGCGGTCCTGCTCGCCGCCTTCGCGCGGCAGGGCGGCAGCCTCAAACGTCTCGTCGTGGCCAAGGCCGACCCGGTGGGCCACCTCCACGGCTGGCGCCACGCGATGCCGGTGACGCAATGGGCGTGGACGAAGCCGTGACCGACCGGCTGGTCGCGGGCCTCGGCTTTCGCCATGCGACGTCCGCGGACGAGATCCTCACGCTTCTCCGGCGGGCTCTGGCAAACCAGAGCGCCCCCCTCGGGTGCCTCGCCACCCCGGCCGACCGGGCGGATGCACCCGCCATTCGGGCCGTCGCCGGGGCCCTCGGAGTTCCCCTGGTCGCCGTCGCGGCGGACGCCATGATCGCCGTGGACGCCCGGGTCCTCACCCGGTCCGCCCGCATCGCGGCGACGCGCGGGGTCGGCTCCGTGGCGGAAGCCGCCGCCCTTGCGGTGGCGGGCGCCGCCGCGACCCTCATCCTGCCCCGCATCGCGAGTGCCGGGGCGACATGCGCCCTTGCGCTGGCCCGCGAATCCGTCACTCAGGCACCATGACCGTCCATTTCATCGGCGCCGGCCCGGGTGCCGCCGACCTCATCACCGTGCGCGGCCGCGATCTCATCGCCCGCTGCCCCGTCTGCCTCCATGCCGGGTCCCTGGTGGCACCCGAGATCCTGGGCTGGTGCCCGCCGGGCGCGCGCATCGTCGACACCGCGCCCCTCGACCTCGACGCCATCGTGGCCGAATGCGCCGCCGCCCACGCGGCCGGGCACGACGTCGCCCGCCTGCATTCGGGCGACCTCTCGATCTGGAGCGCGCTGGCCGAACAGACCCGGCGCCTGACCCAGGCCGGCATTCCCTACACGGTGACGCCGGGGGTGCCGTCCTTCGCCGCCGCGGCGGCCCTGCTCGGGCGCGAACTCACCGTGCCGGGGCTGGCCCAATCCGTCGTCCTGACCCGCACGTCGGGCCGGGCCAGCGCCATGCCGGAGCGCGAGACCCTCGCGGCCTTCGCGGCGACGGGCGCGACCCTGGCCCTCCATCTCTCGATCCACGTCATCGATCGGGTGGTCGCCGAACTGACGCCGTTCTACGGGCCGGACTGTCCCACCGCGGTGGTGTTCCGCGCCACCTGGCCCGACGAGCGGGTTCTGACCGGAACCCTGGCGACCATCGCGGCCGCCGTCGCGGAGGCGGGCTTCGAACGCACGGCCCTCATCCTCGTCGGCCCGGCCCTCGACCCGGCCGAGTTCCGCGAGAGCGCCCTCTATTCGACGGCGTACGACCGGCGCTTCCGGCCGCAGGCGGGAACGCGAGCGGCCGGCACGGCGGCGGGAGAAACCGCATGAGCGTGCCCGGCCTCCTCGTCGCCGCGCCCCGGTCGAGTTCCGGCAAGACCACCGTGACCCTCGCGCTGATGCGGGCGCTCAGCCGGCGCGGCCTCGCCGTGCGCGGCGCCAAATGCGGCCCCGATTACATCGATCCGGCGTTCCACGCCGCCGCCACGGGCTTTCCGAGCTTCAACCTCGACAGTTTCGCCATGCCCGAGCCCATGCTCGACGCCGTGGCGGGCCTCGCCGGCACGGGCGCCGACCTCGTGGTCGCCGAGGGCTCCATGGGGCTGTTCGACGGGATCGTCGCCGGCGCCGGCCGCACGGGGGCCAATGCCGACATCGCCGCCCGCTACGGCTGGCCCGTGCTCCTCGTCCTCGACGTATCGGGGGCCGCGCAATCGGCGGCGGCCGTGGCTTTGGGCTGCTCGCTGTACGATCCGCGCATCCGCATCGCGGGGGTGATCCTCAACAAGGTCGCGAGCCCCCGTCACCGTCGCCTCGTCGAGGCGGGGCTGGCGCGGGTCGGCCTGCCGGTCCTCGGCGCCCTCATGCGCGACGCGACCCTGACCCTGCCCGAGCGCCATCTCGGCCTCGTCCAGGCCCGCGAGACCAACGATCTGGAGGTCCGCCTCGACCGGCTGGCGGATCTGGCGGAAGCCGGTCTCGACCTCGACGCGATCCTGGCCGCCGCGGGCGGCGCCGCGCCGCCGCCCCGCGCGGGCGCCCTGCCGAACCCGCCGGGCCAGCGCATCGCCGTGGCGTCGGACGCGGCGTTCTCGTTCCTGTATCCGCACATGGCGGCGGGCTGGCATGCGCAGGGGGCCGAGCTCGTCCCGTTCTCGCCGCTCGCCGACGAGGCGCCTCCGACCTCCTGCGATGCGGCGTGGCTTCCGGGCGGCTATCCAGAGCTTCACGCCGGCCAGCTCGCGGGCGCGTTAACCTTCCTCGGCGGTCTGCGCGACTTCGCTGTGCAAAAGCCGATCCACGGCGAGTGCGGCGGCTACATGGTGTTGGGGGAGAGCCTGGAGGATGCCGACGGGGTCACCCACCCCATGGCCGGCCTGCTCCCGGTCGCGACGTCCTACCGGACGCGCAAGTTGCACCTCGGCTACCGCGTCGCGACCCTCATCGCCGACGGTCCCCTCGGGGCCGCGGGCACGCGCCTCGTCGGCCACGAATTCCATTATGCGAGCGAGCGCACGCTGGCCCCCGAGGCGGAAGCGGCCCTGGCCAGCGTCACCGATGCGGAAGGTGTGGCCCGCGGCCTCGCCGGGCATCGACACGGGCGCGTGACGGGCAGCTTCTTCCACCTGATCGGATAGCCCGCCGAAACCGGGCCGTCCGATCCAGGGCTCAAGCCTGTTCGACGACGGCGTCCGGCTCCGGAGCCTGCTTGCCCATCTTCGAGATCGTCCGAACGATGGAGAGAGCATCCTTGCGGAGTTGGTCGTTCTCGATCAGCGCGTAGGCACGCAGCAGTTCGATGGCGCCCTGGGCACTCAGGAAGCCGAAGACGTCCGACTGGGTGCCGCCGGCATCGTCATCCTCAAAGAACGCCGAGACCGGGACTTCGAGGAGTCGGGCGATCTCGCGCAGGCGCCCGGCACCGACGCGGTTCTGGCCCTTCTCGTACTTCTGAACTTGCTGGAACGTCACGCCGACGGCGGTGCCGAGCGCGGTTTGACTCAAGCCGCGCGCCTTGCGGAGGGCGGTGATCCGCAACCCGACGAGGCGATCAACATCGGTGGTCTGCTTGGGCATCATATCTCGATTCAGTCCTTAGGTTAGATGGACGCTGCCGCCTGGACCAACGACGGAAACTGATCGAAAGGAAGAGTGACGCACTGTGTCGTACGACCCTCGATTGAGTTCGAGCGTCCGATCCATGATAACGTGCGCTTTAGTGGATCGACGGAGAAGCTCAGCGCACCGTCCCCGCTTCGCGCTTACAGTCATTTTACTCGATTTCGGCCGAAACCCCATCGCGGCGGTAGCTTGACCACAAAGCCGGCCCGAAAGGCAAGCGTTCCCTTGGGACGAAGGGCGCCTTCATGGCCGGCTCGGCAAGATGATGGACGTCATGGCGTGGTACTTCCGGTTGTCGCATCGGCCGGGCTAGGATGTCGGTCAACCCGAACCTCATCGGGAAACGCGGAACCTTATCATGTATATCGCTATGAATCGCTTCAAAGTCGTCAAGGACTCCACCGATGATTTCGAGCAGGTTTGGCTCGGGCGGGACAGCCAATTGGGCGAGATGCCGGGCTTCGTGGAATTCCATCTGCTCCGCGGTCCCGAGCACGAGGACCACGTGCTGTACGCATCACACACGGTCTGGGCCTCGAAATCCGATTTCGAATCGTGGACGCGCTCGGAGCAGTTCCGCAAAGCGCATGGCCGGGTGCCCACGACGAAGCCGCTCTACCTCGGTCATCCGCAATTCGAAGGCTTCGAGACGATTCAGACCTTGGGCGGCGCGTCGAACACCCCGGCCTGACATCCCCCCGAGGGTTCTTCGACGGGACCGGCGCCGGAGTGCCGGTCCCGTTCGGACAGGATACGGCTCACCGGGCCAGCCGCGGCAGGAAGACCGCCGCGAGGCCGATGAGCGGCAAGTAGGCGCAGAGCGCATAGACCGCGGTGATGCCGGCGTGATCGGCCACCTCGCCCAGAACCGCGGCGCCGAGCCCGCCCATGCCGAATGCGAAGCCGAAGAACAATCCACCGACCAGACCGATCCGGCCGGGCAGGAGCTCCTGCGCGTAGACGAGGATCGCCGGCATCGCCGAGGCCAGGATCATCCCGATGGGCACCGTCAGCACCACCGTCCAGACGAGATCGGCGTGCGGCAGGGCCACGGTGAAGGGCAGGACACCCAGGATCGACCCCCAGATCACGGGCTTGCGTCCGAAGCGGTCGCCGATGGGACCGCCCAGGATGGTGCCCGCCGCCACCGCGCCGAGGAACACGAACAGGTAGATCTGCGACTGGGCCACGGAAACGCCGAAGCGCTGGATCAGGTAGAAAGTGTAGTAGGACGAGAAGCTCGCCAGATAAAAATATTTCGAGAAAATCAGCGTCAACAGGATTGCGATGGTGAGACCGACCCGCCGGCGCGACAGGACCCTTGCAGCGGGGGCACCGGCGCGGGTGGCGGGACGCGGGACTGCGCGAAGCCGTCCGGCGTACCATTGTCCCACGAGGGCGAGCACGCAGATCCCCGCGAGCGCGACGAGGGAGAACCAGGCGACGCTCCCCTGCCCGTGCGGCACCACCACGAAGGCCGCCAGCAGGGGTCCGAGTGCCGTGCCGGCATTGCCGCCGACCTGGAACACCGACTGGGCGAGGCCGTAGCGTCCGCCCGAAGCGAGGCGGGCGACGCGGGTCGCCTCGGGATGGAACACCGCCGAGCCGAAGCCCACGAGGCCGGCCGCCAGGAGAAGCAGTCCGTACGCCCACGCCACCGACAGCAGGAGGAGGCCGACGAGGGACGAACCCATGCCGAACGCCAGGGAAAACGGCAGCGGCCTGCGGTCCGTGTAGATGCCGACCACCGGTTGCAGCACCGACGCGGTTACCTGGAACACGAAGGTGATGAGGCCGATCTGTCCGAAATCGAGCCGGAACTGGGTCTTCAGGAGCGGATAGATCGCCGGCAGGAGGGATTGCACGAGATCGTTGAGGAGGTGCGACAGGCTGAGCGCCCCGAGAACCGCGAAGGCCGGACCGGGCACGCCCGCGCCCGCGGCACGGTCTCGCACGGCCGGCGCCTGCGGCGGGTCGCCGATGGCTGGTTCGATGGCTCCTGTCATGGGCGATTCCCGACGCATTCCTGGCCGCGGCATACGGGCGGCCGCCGCCCCGATGAGCGCCATCGGTGTCGCGATCATGACCGTGCCGGAAGCCGCCGATGCGAAGGGCCGGGCGAGGCTCGGAGAACGCCGTGCCGTCGCGCCCATCACCCGTTTCGTCTCGGTAAAGCCGACCCCGGATTGAACCGAACCGACGACGATGGTCCATGCTCAGCCCGCGAACACGCCTCTAGAGTCCCGAACTGTGGAAGACCAGGGCCGGCGGCAATCACGCCGAGACTTGTCCGTGGATAAGTTTTCGTTCGATTGCGGGACAAAGGCAGGATGGTTAATCACGAGCAGGCGGCCGCATCATGTCTCTTGCGGCGGGCGGGAAGGTCCGGAGATTGCGCAGCGATCCCACGAAACCTCGATCGCTCCGGTCACCGGCGCGATTTGGGACACTTTCCGCCTCACGACGGGACATGGCACTCCAGATGTTTCAGGAACCGATCCAGAAGATCTACCAGACCGCGCCGCAGGCGGTGCCGATGACGACCGATGCGCGTCGCGATGTCTGGGCGGCACTTCTGCCCCGGCGCAGGCGTGCCGCCTTCCGCCTCGGCATCTCCACGGCCGTGGCGATGGCCGACCTTCTGACCATCGTCGGCACCGCCTACGCGGTGGATGTCGCGTACTCGTTCGGGGTGCTGGGCGAGTTCCCGCCGAGCGGCGTGAGCGGCGGATCGCAGATCGCCGGCCTCGTGGCGATGATCGTGCTCCTCACCAACCTGACGCGGGAGGAGTACAGCATCGAGACCGCCCTCTCCCACGGTCCGCACCTGCGACGCGCGGCGACCCTGTGGGTTTCGGCCTGGGCCGTGGTGCTGATCCTCGGCTTCGTGACGAAGACCACGAACGACTTCTCGCGCATCGTCTCCCTGGGCTTCTTCCTCGCCGGACTTCCGACGATGCTCGCCGTGCGCTTCGGCATGACCGCCCTGGTGCGCCGGGCGATCACCCCGGTCTCGGCTTCCGTCAACCGCATCCATCTCGTCGGGTTCGAGGAGGACATCGCCCGGTTCTATGCCCACAACGATACGGACGCATTGGGTCTTCGGGTCATCGGAACGAGCTACCTGCGGCGGATCGAGGCCGGGGACGACGCCCTCGCCCGTGAGACGCGGATCGCCGAGGACCTCGACCTCGCCGTCTCCGTGGTGCGCTTCCTGCGCCCGGACGACGTGTTCATCCTGGTCCCGTGGTCCGACGCCAGCGACATCGAGCGCTGCATCGACGCGTTCCTGCGCGTTCCCGCGGCCCTTCACCTGCGCCCGGGCTCGGTGATGGACCGCTTCCCCGACCTGAAGCCCGGCCGCGTCGGGCGCCTTTCGGGGCTGAGCATCGGGCGACGCCCCCTCCAGGCCGGCGAAATCCTGCTGAAGCGGACCGTCGACCTCACCCTGGCGACAACCGCCCTGGTGATGTTGGCTCCGCTGTTCGCCGCCGTGGCGGTCCTGATCAAGCTCGACAGCCCGGGCCCGGTGTTCTTCCGCCAGCGGCGCTACGGCTTCAACCAGCAGCCGTTCGGCGTCTACAAGTTCCGCAGCATGAAGACGGAGGGCGATTCGGTCTTCCGTCAGGCCTCGCGCAACGACGCGCGCATCACCCGCATCGGTGCGGTGCTGCGCCGCTCCAACATCGACGAGCTGCCCCAGCTCATCAACGTCCTGCGCGGCGAGATGGCGTTGGTCGGTCCCCGCCCCCATGCTCTCGCCCACGACCGCAGCTTCGAGCGCCGGATCGCCCACTACGCTCGCCGTCACAACGTGATGCCGGGCATCACCGGCTGGGCACAGGTGAACGGCCTGCGGGGCGAGACCCTGACCGACCTCGACATGGAGCGACGCGTCGCTCACGACCTGTACTACATCGACAATTGGTCGATCTGGCTCGATCTCAGGATCATGGTCCAGACGGTGGTCTCGCCGCGCGCCTACAACAACGCGTTCTGAAGACAGGAGCGTCCGGTGCCGGCCTCGATCAGCCCGCGGCGGGCTTGCCGAGGCAGGCGCCGCACTCGCCCTCGACCTCGAGGATGCGGCTCGACGGCTTGAAGCCCACCTTGGCCAAGGTGCGGCCGAGCTGATCCTCGATCTCGGGCGAGGTGGTCTCGTCGATGGAGCCGCAGTTTCGGCAGATCAGGAAGACGAGGCCGGCGCCATCCGTGTGCGTATGCCCGCACGAAACGAAGGCGTTGCGGCTGGCGATGCGGTGGACGAGGCCGTTCTCCGTGAGAAAATCGAGGGCCCGGTAGACAGACACGGCCGCCACGCGCTTGCCCGATCCGCTCAGGCGCTCGGCGATGTCGTAGGCGCCGAGCGGACGCGCCTGCGACGCCACCACAGCGAGGACGTCCCGGCGCAGGCGGGTGAACTGGAGGTCGCGCGCCCGGCACATGGCCTCTGCCCGCGCCAGGGCTTCGCCGGGGCCGTTATGGCGGCAACAGCCTGCCTCGGTGTGCGTGCCCGCGTGATCCTGCATGGGCTCCCGATCCCCGTGAGAGTGCCTCACGATACTCCCGATCCCCGCCGGTTCTCGCCCTAGGCCTGGCGGTGCAGCGGGAGTTCTGTGAGAGACACTGAGGCGAGCCGGCGGCTCCGGCCCGTTGAACTCGTGGGATGTTACAGTGTATCAGCGCGCAACGTAAGCCGACGCGCCCGTCCGGTCCGATTGACCCTTCCCGTGACCCGCTCCAATCCCCTGCCCCGCCTCTCGCTGTTCCAGGCGGGGGCGCATCTCCGCTTCGCTCTGGCCGCGGTGCTGGCCGCCCTGCTCTGGGGCGCCGTGCTGTGGGTGTTGGCGTGAGCCCGCCGACGGGCGCCATCGCGCTCCACGGCCTGACCCTCGGCTACGATCGCCACCCGGCCGTGCACCACCTCGACGGCACGATCCAGCCCGGCGCGCTGCTCGCCCTCGTGGGTCCCAACGGGGCCGGCAAATCGACGCTTCTGAAGGGCATCGTCGGCGAAGTCCCGTGTCTCGACGGCCGGATCGACCGCTCGGGTCGCGCCGATGCCATCGCCTACCTGCCGCAATCGGCGGAGATCGACCGGGGCTTTCCCTTGCGCGTCCTCGACCTCGTGGCCATGGGATTGTGGCACCGGATCGGGCCATGGCGCCGGGCTGCGCCCTACCGCGACACCCTGGTGGAGGCGCTGTCCGCCGTCGGCCTCGTCGGCTTCGAGGATCGGCCGATCGGCACCCTGTCGGGCGGCCAGTTCCAGCGCGCCCTGTTCGCCCGCCTCATCGTCCAGGATGCCCGCATCATTCTCCTCGACGAGCCGTTCACCGGCGTCGACGGACGCACGAGCGCGGATCTCCTGCGCCTCATCGGTGCTTGGCACCGCCAGGGCCGGACCATCGTCGCCGCCCTGCACGACCTCACCCAGGTTCGTAGCCACTTCCCCCAGACCCTGCTGCTGGCCCGCGAACCGGTGGCATGGGGCCCGACGGACGCGGTGCTGACCGCGGACAATCTCGCCCGCGCGCAAGCCCTGTCGGAGGCGTGGGACGAGGATGCGGCGATCTGCGGCCGGTCGGCCGGCGGGGTCGCCGACGCCCATCCGCATGCCCACCCCCACACGCATGCCCACCCGCACAGCCACGGACAGGCTCGGGACCACGCCCATCGGGACGCTCCGTGATCGACACCCTGATCGATGGCCTGTTCGGCCCGTTCGTCGAATTCGGCTTCATGCGACGCGCCCTCGTGGGGTGCCTCGCCCTGTCCCTTTCGGCTCCGCCCGTGGGCGTGTTCCTGATGCTGCGGCGCATGAGTTTAATGAGCGACGCCATGAGCCACGCCGTCCTGCCGGGGGCGGCCGTCGGCTTCCTCGTGGCGGGCCTGTCCCTGCCGGCGATGACCCTCGGGGGGCTCGCGGCCGGTCTCGCCGTGGCCCTGCTGGCGGGGGCCGTCACACGCTCCACCATCATCAAGGAGGATGCGAGCCTGGCGGCCTTCTACCTCATCTCCCTCGCCGCCGGCGTGGTGCTGATCTCGCTCCGCGGTTCGCAGATCGACCTGCTGCACATCCTGTTCGGAACGGTGCTGGCCCTCGACGACCCGGCGCTCCTGCTGCTCGGCGGCATCGCGACCATCACCCTGTTCGGCCTCGCGGCGCTCTACCGCCCGCTGGTCATGGAATGCGTCGACCCCCTGTTCCTGCGTACGGTGAGCCGCGCCGGCGGACCGGTGCACTACGCCTTCCTCGGGCTGGTGGTGCTCAATCTCGTGGGTGGTTTCCAGGCGCTCGGGACGCTTCTGGCCGTGGGCCTGATGCTTCTGCCGGCGATCACCGCCCGCTTCTGGGCGACGGACCTCAGCGGGATGATCCCCGTCTCGGTGGTGTGCGCGATGATGGCGAGCGTCGCCGGCTTGACGCTCTCGTACCGGGCCGACCTTCCGACCGGCCCCGCGATCGTGCTGGCCGCCGGCGCCCTCTACGTGGTCTCGCTGCTGATCGGTCCCCGCGGCGGCCTGGTGCACCGCCTCATCCGGCCGCGCCACCTCGAAGGGTAAGCGGCGCGGAACGAAACCCCACGCATCCGGCCCACACACCCGTCGCCTCGGCCGGCGGCTGGACGTCCCTACAGGTTGAACAGGCTCATGATGCCCGACACGAGGGCATAGACGAAGCCCGCATTCAGCAGAACGCCGAGTGCCCCGACGCCGAGGCCGAACATCACGACGACGCCGTCGCGCTCGACCAAGCCGAGACCGACGAGGCAGATCGCGAGCCCGAGGGGAATCTGCCCGACGATGGGGGCGGCGACGATGAGCGCCAGGGACAGGGTGAGCAGGATCAGGCCGACGCCGCGCAGGCCGAGGCCCGTCTCGAACAAGCTCATGCGCGGGCGCGACCACTTCTCGAGGCGCCTGAGCAGGGGGACGGCCCGGCTTGCGGCCCGCTCGACATCCTTGCGGGCGACGGAGCGTCGCAGGAGGACACGCGGAAGCCACGGGGAGGCCATGCCGGCCGTGATCTGGACCGCCACGAGCAGAAGCAGCAATCCGCACACCAAGGGAATCGGCGGCGGCATCGGCAGGCAGTTCGGCAAGCCGAGGATGACGATCAGCAGGGCGAAGGCACGGTCCTGCAACACCGCGACGATGTCGCCGACGGTCAGCCGTTCGCTCTCCTGCTCGGCGAGGACGGTCAGCACTTCGGAAGTTCGGGCACCTGGTGACAAGAAAGCTCGGCCATTGGCGACGGTCCTGTCGCGGGCTGTAACCTAGTCGGACTCCGGCGCCAAGCGGACGGGTGGGGCCGGCACGGGTGCCGATGTGCCGGGACGCACCCGTGAAACTCAGCGACTAGAGGTTGCACATTTCCTATAATTATAATCTCAAGTAATCGTGCGTGCCGTTTCTTCGGCGAGCGAGATATCAAACCGTACAACCACCTGAGATCACGACTTCGATTCATACAATTCAGGATTTCATGCTAGTCTCGTTACATCCTTTGGGAATCGCTGGATGTGACGAACGACGGACCATTGCGAAGACGATCGCACATGCGCGCCGTTCGGGTGGCGGTGGTCGGCCTCGTGCCGACGGTCCTCGCCTCCGGAATCGTGCAGGCTCAGGACGATCCGGTCTCGCTGCTCCTGTTCGGAAGCCTCGAGACGGGTCCGTCGACCTTCGTCAGCGCCGGTGCCAAAGTCGCCCTCGACCGGATCGACCGGGAGGGGTTCGTCGCCCTCGCGAGCCTCGGGGCCGGCACGCGACGGGAAGGAACGGGCCGGCGGGAGACCGCCACGGCGGCGGCGGTGGTCGGCTACCAGTGGTTCTACGATTGGGGCGTCCTTGCCGCCTATGCGGGGGCCGAAGGCTCCATCGAAGCCGTGACGAGGGGGGCCGTGTCCCGCTTGGAACCAGCCCGCGTCGGCGCCCGGCTCCACGGTGAGGTCTGGGCCCGGCCAGCCGAAGCGACGCTCCTCACCATCACGGCGATCCTCGATACGTCGCGGACCGCCGCGTGGGGACGCGTGTCCTGGGGATGGCAGGTGGAACCGTGGCGCGGCTGGAATCCCTATCTGGGGCCCGAACTCGCCCTCTACGCCGACCACACCGGCTACCGGAAATGGAACCTCGGCGTACACGCGACGGATTTCACCGTCGGCCGCTTCAGCCTGCGCACTTCGGCGGGCCTGCAGTTCGAACCGCGGGACTCGGCCAGCCCCTATGTGAGCCTCACCGTCTGGACGCCGTGGTGAGGCCCGCACCGGCTCACCCCTTGGTGCGAAGGGCCGAGCGGCCACCATCGACGCCGACCACCTGACCGGTGATCCAGGCGGCCTCCTCCGAGACGAGGAAGCTCGCGAGGCCGGCGATGTCCTCCGGTGTACCGAGGCGCTGCAGGGCGTGCATCGCGGCGATCCCCGACGCCAGGGTGGCGCTATTCGTGATGGATGCCGAGAGCGGCGTACGGGTCAGCGACGGCGCGACGACGTTGACGCGGATCTGCGGGCTCAGTTCTGCTGCGAGCGAGAGGGCTAGGCCTTCCACCGCGCCCTTGGCCATGGCGACGGAGGCATGCGCCGGGAAGCCCTGTGCCACAGCCACCGTGGAGAACAGGACCACCCCGACCCCGGCTTCGCCGGCGGAGGCCTTGAGCACGGGTGCGGCGGACTGGATGGCCAGGAACGCCCCCAGCGCATTGATGCGAAAATCGGCTTCGGCATCCTGGATCGTCAGTTTGGCCAGGGGCCGCAGGTTGATGGTCCCGACGGCGTAGACCAATCCGCCGAGTTCCGGTCCGGCCTCCTCCGTGACCGTCTTGAAGAAGTCCGGATCGGTGACGTCGCCGGCGGTGAAGGTCGTCTCCCCGAGTTCCGAGGCCGCCGCCTCCAGGCGCCCGGCATCGCGGGCCGCGAGGTGCAGGCGATAGCCGCGTCGGCGTAGGGCCGTCGCCGTCGCCCGGCCGATACCGCCCGTTCCGCCATAGAGGATGACCCGCTTCATGCCCGCTCCCATTCCGTTCGCGATGGATTAGGTAAGGCACGCGGGGGCGACGTGGAGCGTCCCTCACCCGGATCGCCCCATCCGTGGCGTCGCAGCCCCTTCAGCGAGACACGCCCATGAAGTTCGCCTTCGCCGGCATCGATTTCCTCGGGGGCGTGTTCGAGAGCCTCGTGGAGGCGGGCTGGACGCCGATCAAGCTGTTCACCCGCCCCTGCGACGGGATCTACGATCACAACGAGGTGGTGGTCGCCCAGGCGCGGCGGCACCGCGTGCCGATGCAGCTCTCGCGCATCAAGGCCCCCGACATGCAGGCCCTGGCGCAGGAGCATGGGCAGGACTGGGCCCTGGTGGTGGCGGGTTATCCCTGGCTGATCCGGGGCTGGCGCGGACTGGCGGCCTACGGCGTCAACATCCACCCATCGCCCCTGCCCATGGGGCGCGGCCCATATCCGTTGTTCAAGGCGGTGGCCGACGCCCACACCGAATGGGGGGTCACCGCCCACGTGCTCGGCGAGGAGGGCTTCGACACCGGTGACATCATCGCCCAGGAGCGTTTCGCCCTGTCGGACCACGAGACCCACGAGAGCCTGCTCTCCAAGTGTCAGCTCGCCGCGCGTCGCCTCGCCGCCGGTCCCATCGCCCGCGATCTGCCGGCCCGCTGGCGCAGGGCCGAGCCCCAGGGCGAGGGTTCGTACTGGCCGCGCGTCACCGACGCCGACCGGACCCTCGATTTCCGCAGCGACGTGGACGCGATCCTGCGGCGGGTGCGTGCCTTCGGGACCATCGAGACCATCGCGCGGCTCGGTGACGGCCGCATCTACGTGGCGTCTGCGGAAGGCTGGCGCGAAGCCCATCGGCATACCCCCGGCACGGTGGTCCACCGCTACCGCCGCCACGTCGTCATCGCGGCCCGGGACGGCTACATTCAGCTCAACCGGTGGAGCCCGATAGCGGTGACGGAAGTCGATCATCTCGGGCGGTGACCGGACGCCGAAGTCTCAGAGACAGCCATTCGGGGCCGGATACGACCTTCCACCGAGACAACGACCCGGCGACATCGGGGCCCGTTCATGCAGGACCCTTCCATCAGGACCCTTCCATGGCGCGGATGCGCAAGAAATCCGACCTTCCCACCAAGACCTGCGTGAACTGCCGAAAGCCGTTCGCGTGGCGCAAGAAGTGGGAGCGGGTCTGGGACGAGGTGCGCTACTGCTCGGACCGCTGCCGGGCCGAGGCCAAGCGCGGCAAGGCCGATCCCGACGGGTCATAGGCCGGCGAGGGCTTCGGGGGTATCGACGTCCTGAAGCACGGCCCTGTCCATGGGCACTTCACGGACGTCCGTGCGCCGGGCCAGGAGACGGCCCGCGCCCTGATCGCCCGCGAGCGTGGCGAGATCGGCGCCGAGGCGCCGGCGATCGAGCAGCACCGGATTGCCGCGCTGTCCGTCATGGACGGGCACGACCGCCGCCGGATCGCCCTCGGCGAAGGCGTCCGCCAGGGCGATGAGGTGGTGGGGCCCGATCCGTGGCATGTCGCCGAGCAGCACGAGGATCGCGTCCGCGGCGGGCAGCGCATCGAGGCCGACCCGCAGCGACGTGGACAGACCTTCCCCATGGGCCGGGTTGTCGATGCAGGTGAGGTCGAGCCCTTCCAGGGCCGCGCGCACGGCCGGCCCATGGGCGCCGAGCACCGCCACCACCGGACCGAGGCGCGCGGCCAGGGCGGCCCGCGCCGCGTGGCGCACCAGGGGCTCGCCGTCGAGGAGGCTCAGGAGCTTCGGCGCCGGACCGAACCGGGTGCCGCGCCCGGCGGCCAGGAGCACGAGCCCGAAGTCAGTGGTCATCGTCGTCGGCCGGGGTCCCGCCGGAACGGGGCTGGGGCCGCGACCCGATCTCCATGAGAAGGCCGCCGACCCCGAGGCCGACGATGTCGGCGCGGGTGACGGCGAGCCCGGCGAGCAGCCGGTGCAGGATCCAGTCGAACCCGTTCTCCTTCGGCGACCGGGCACAGCCGGGCGCGCCGATCACCGGGACCGCGCCGAGCGCCCCGACGAGCAGGAGGTTGCCCGGATCGACGGGCATGCCGAGGTGGTCGATCCGACCGCCGGCGGACTCGATTCCCGCCGGAATCACGTCGCGCCGGTCGGTGATGGCGGAGGCGCCGAACACCACCACGAGGTCGGCGCCCTCCGTCACGCGGGCCCGGATCGCGGCGCCGACCGCACCGGCCTCGTGCGGAACCCGGGACTCGGCGACGATTCCCGCCCCCGTGGGTGCGAGGCGCCGGGCCAGGGTCGCCAGGGTCTTGTCGACGGTCGCATCCTTGAGACCGGGGAGCAGCGTCGAGACCACGCCGACCCGGGTGCGCGTGTAGGGCGCGACCCGCACGGCCCTGTCGGGCGCGATCCGGCAGGCGTGCTCTAGAGCGGCGCCCGCGACGGCGTACGGGATGATCTTCACGGTGGCGACCATCTCGCCGGCCGCCACCGGGCGAAAGGCCGGCAGCGTCGCGACCGTGATGGCCTCGTCGACGGCATTCACGGCGTCGATGCCGGCCCGGTCGAGGAGGAGGAGTCCGGCCTGCCCGGCGAACAGGTTGCAGCGCCCGGTGAACGGCGAATCGCGGCGCAGGCCCGGTCCGGCCAGGCGCAGGGCGAGCCGCTCGGCCGCGGCATCCTCGCCGACATCCCCCGGTTCGAGGCTAACCGCCACGATCTCCCTCACGCCCGCCGCATGGAGGCGGGCCGCGTCCTCGGCCGGGATCGGCTGCCCCTTGCGCAGGATCACGCCATGCTCGCGAACCGTATGGGCCGCGATGAGGCCGGCGGCCTCGCGGGTCGGGACCGCCCCGAATCTCACGCCCGCGCCCCGGCGCGGGGCGTGCGCTGCGCCGCCACGACCTGAGCGAGGATGGACACGGCGATCTCGGCCGGACTCACGGCCCCGATGTCGAGGCCGATGGGGGCGGCGATCCGCGCGATGGCATCGGGCGGGAACCCGGCCCGTTCGAGCCGCCCGACGCGGGCCGCATGGGTTTTTCGCGAGCCCAGCGCCCCGACGTAGAAGCACTCGGCGCGCAGGGCCGCCATCAGGGCGGGGTCGTCGATCTTCGGATCGTGCGTCAGGGCAGCGACGGCGCAGTAGCGGTCGAGGGCCGGGACGGCACCGCCCAGGGCCTCGTCGGGCCAGAGGGTGACGAGCTCGATCCCGGGAAAGCGCTCGGGGGTCGCGAAGGCCGTGCGCGGGTCGATGACGGCGACGGCGAGATCGAGGGCCATCGCCATGGGATACAGGGCTTGGCTGATATGCACGGCGCCGATGATCACGAGGCGCACGGGCGGGGCCTGCACGGTGAGGAAGACCTCGCGGCCCTCGACCTCGACGAGACCGCCCTTGCCCGACGCCAGTCGCTTGGCGAGGAGTGCGGCGAGGGGATCGGCGGGGATCTCGGCCTCGCGCACCACGCGCTGCGCTCCGCCGTCGAGGTCGGTCACCAGGATGGCGGCGCGCCGGGCGGCGCGCTCGGCATTGAGAAGGGTCAGAACATCGAGCTGCATGGCGGCCTCAGGCCACCGGCTCGACATAGACGCGGATGCGCCCGCCGCAGGACAGGCCGACCCGCCAGGCGGTCTCGTCGGCGACGCCGAACGCGACGACGCGCGGCCGCCCATCGGCGATGGCGTCCATGCCCTCGGTGATGACCGCGCCTTCGACACAGCCCCCCGAGACGGAGCCGAGGAAGTTGCCCTCGGAATCGACGACGAGGTGACTGCCCACGGGTCGGGGTGCCGAGCCCCAGGTCTCGATCACCGTGGCGAGGGCCACGCCGCGTCCGGCACGGCACCACGCCTCGGCCGCGCTGAGGATGTCGTTCTCGGTGGAGAGCATGATTGACTCCGGGATCTGGGACGACGCCCCTCTCCGCGCAACACGGAAGACGGGAGGTAAGCTCCCCCGACGCCAGGACAATGCGGCCGACGGGACCCGAGCGCCAGGACCCGAGCGCCAGGACGTAACCTTGCGCACGCTTTGCGCCGGCCTATCCTGGCGCCATCTTTCCGGGTTCGGGGTACGAGGACAGGCCCAATGAGACGTTTTGCGGTGGCTCTCGCGCTCTTCGCCAGCGCCGCCCAGGCTCAGCCCGGTCCCCTCGTCATCGGGCTCTCAGCCCCCCTCACCGGACAGGACGCCGCGTTCGGGCAGGGGATGCGCGCCGGTGCCGAACAGGCGGTCGCCGAGATCAATCGGACGGGCGGCGTCCATGGACAGCGCCTCGTCCTGGTGGTGGCGGACGATGCCGGCGACAGCAAACAGGGGCTCGCAGTGGCACGCCGGTTCGCCGCGGAGCGGATCGGCTTCATCGTCGGCCCCCTCAACGCCGCCGTGGCCGGCGCAACGATTCCGGTCTACGCGGAATCCGGCATCGTCGCGGTCACGACAGGGGTCGCCTGGGCGCCCCTGACGGCCGGTGGCCATTGGAACGTGTTTCGCACCGGCGCCAACGAAGCCGCGCAGAGCGCGCTCGCGGGGGCCTACCTCGCCAAGCAGTTCGCCGGACGCCGCATCGGCCTCGTGCACGACAAGACCACCTTCGGACGCGGCCTCGTCGATGGCGTGGCGCGGACCCTGAAGGCGGCGGCCCAGGGCGAGGCCGCTTTCGAGGCCCTGTCGCGGGGCGACAAGGATCTGTCCGCTCTCGCCGGCCGCCTGAAACGGGCACGGGTGGACGTCGTTTATTTCGGCGGCCTCGCGACGGAGGCCATCGTGCTCCTGCGGGCCATGCGCGAGGCGGGTCTCGACGCGCCCCTCGTCGGCAGCGACGGGCTTCTGGACAAGGAACTGTCCCAGGTCGCCGCGGCCGACGGCACGGTGATGACCGTGGCGCCCGTCACGCGCCTGCCCGAGGTCAAGCCGTCCCCGACGAAGCCGCGCATGCCGGAGGCCGAGATCCTCGCCGCACAGGTCTTCGTCGCACAAGGTTACGCCGCCGTGGAGGTGCTGCGGGGCGGGATGCTGGGCGCGCGATCGACGGACGCCCGGGCGGTGGCCGCCTTCCTGCGTGACGGCACGACCGTGAAGACGGTGCTCGGGCCCCTCGCCTACGACGCACGCGGCGACCTCAAGGCCGATCCGCGCCAACCAGCCTACGTCCTGCAGGTCTGGCGCCGCACGCCGGACGGGCGGATCGATTACGCGGGCAATACGATCGACCCTTGAGATCGACGGTCCCGGCGGCCGGCGCGATCGCGTGTTCGATCGGAAGGGCGATGGCTGATTTCCATGCTTCCCTGTCGATGGGATTCGCCATCGGGCCAGAAAAGCTTGCTTCGCGCCGATCCCAACATTATGTCGGGGCAACGCTCGCCGGTGTTGCGCATCCGATGGGATCGGACCCGCCGCCCGCCGCGTTTTGCCGAACGGCTTCGTTTTATATTCCGGGTCGCCCCGTTCTGGCTGTCCCGCTTGGAGAGTGTGGATGGCGAAAGAAGAATTGATGCAGTTCGACGGTCTCGTGATCGAGATCCTGCCGGACGCACGCTACCGCGTGCAGCTCGACCAGGGGCACGAGATCGTGGCCTACACGGCCGGCAAGATGAAGAAGAACCGCATCAAGACTCTGGCGGGCGATCGCGTCACCGTCGAAATGTCGCCCTACGATCTCGAGAAGGGCCGCCTCGTGTTCCGCCACAAAGACGAGCGTTCCGCCGGTCCGCGTCCGCCCATGCGCGGCCAGTTCCGTCGCCGCTGACGTTTCGAGCGCCAGACGCCGCTTCGGCCCGTATCGATCAACGACAATGCCCGCTTCGGCGGGCATTGTCGTTCTGGCGGGTCACTCGACGAACCAGCGGCCTATTTGCCGAACCGCTCGAACTTCGGGAAGCTCCGGGTCATGAGCGTCCCGGCGTCGGAGCGGTGGCCCATCCATTTCTCCAGGATGCTCGCCTGGGCGAGGCGCGCCTCGCCCCCGGTCTCGCGCCACGGCAGGCCCTCGGCGAGGGTGAAGACGCAGGCATCCGTCAGGGTTGTCTGGCGGCAGCGTTGCAGACGCACGCCCTTGCCGCGCACCAGTTCGGGCATCTCCGCGAGGGGGAAGACCAGGAGCAGACGGTCGGCGCTGCAGACGGCGACGTGGTCGCCGGTCGCCGGCACCAGCAGGGTCGCGGTGGCCGGCGCATCGAGGCCCATGATGCCCTTGCCCTTGCGGGTGTTGGCCACCAGAGCGTCGGCCGGCGCCACGAAGCCGCGCCCGTCGGAGGCAGCCACCAGCAGCTTGGCGCCCGGCTGATACGGCAGGGCCGCGACGATCTCGGTGCCGTCGTCGAAATCCACCATGAGGCGGATCGGATCGCCGAAGCCGCGCCCGCCCGGGAGCTTGGCCGCCTCCAGGGTGAACACCTTGCCGTTGGAGGCCAGCACGAGGAGCTTGGCCGTGGTCTCGCTCGGGAACGCGATCTTCAGGCTGTCGTCGCCCTTGAAGGCGACGCCCGAGAGGTCCGCCACGTGCCCCTTCAGCGCCCGGATCCAGCCCTTGGCCGAGACGATGACGGTGATGGGCTCGCGCTCGACCATGGCCGAGGTGAAGTCGATGCCGGCGGTGTCGGGTGGGTTCTCGAGGGTGGTGCGCCGGGCGCCGATCTTGGTCTCGGGTCCGAAGGTCTTCTTCACCGCGCGGATCTGCTTGGTGATGTCGGCCCATTGCAGCTTGTCGGAGCCGAGGAGTTCCTCGATCCCGAGCTTCTCCGTCGTCAGAGTGTCGAGTTCGCGCTTGAGTTCCATCTCCTCGAGCTTGCGCAGGGAGCGCAGGCGGGTGTCGAGGATGGCGTTGGCCTGGATCTCCGTCAGTTCGAACCGCTTCATCAGGGCGGCCTTCGGCTCGTCCTCCTCGCGGATGATGCGGATGACCTCGTCGAGGTCGAGGTAGACGATGAGCAGGCCGCCGAGGATCTCGAGGCGCCGGTCGATCTGGGCGAGGCGGTGGCGCGAGCGGCGCTGCAACACGACCCGGCGATGGTCGAGCCACTCCCGCAGGGCTTCGGCCAGACCGATGACCCGGGGGACGAGGCCGCCGACCAGCACGTTCATGTTGAGGGAGATGCGGGCCTCCAACTCGGTGAGCCGGAACAGCGACTCCATCAGGATGACGGGATCGACGTTGCGGGCGCGCGGCTCCAGCACGATGCGGACATCCTCCGCCGATTCGTCGCGCACGTCGGCGAGCAGCGGGAGCTTGCGCTCCTGCAGCAGCTCCGCGAGCTTCTCGATGAGGCGCGCCTTCTGCACCCCGTAGGGAATCTCAGTGACCACGATGGTCCAGGTGCCCCGCCCGAGATCCTCCTTGGCCCAGCGGGCGCGCACGCGAAATCCGCCGCGCCCGGTGCGGTAGGCCTCGGTGATGGATTCGGCGCTGTCGATGAGGATGCCGCCGGTGGGGAAGTCCGGCCCCTTCACGAAGGTGAGGAGCTGGGCCGAGGTCGCCTCCGGGCGGGTGATGAGATAGAGCGCCGCGTCGCAGAGTTCGGCGGCGTTGTGCGGCGGGATCGAGGTCGCCATGCCGACGGCGATGCCCTGGGAGCCGTTGGCGAGCAGGTTCGGAAAGGCCGCCGGGAGCACCACCGGCTCCTCTTCCTGCCCGTCGTAGTTCGGGCGGAAATCGACGGAATCGTCGTCGAGCCCCTCCATGAGGAGGCGCGCGACCTCCGTCATCCGGGCTTCGGTGTAGCGCTGGGCGGCGGCGTTATCGCCGTCGATGTTGCCGAAATTGCCCTGGCCGTCGACCAGCGGATAGCGCTGGGCGAAGTCCTGGGCCATGCGCACCAGGGCGTCGTAGGCCGCCGTGTCGCCGTGCGGATGGTACTTGCCGATGACGTCGCCGACGATGCGGGCGCATTTCTTGAACGCCGAGGTCGGGTCGAGCTTCAGCAGCCGCATGGCGAACAGGATGCGCCGGTGGACGGGCTTCAGCCCGTCGCGGGCATCGGGCAGCGCCCGGTGCATGATGGTCGAGAGCGCATAGGCGAGGTAGCGGTCCTCCAGGGCGGATTTCAGCTCGACGCTCTCGATGCCGTCGGAGCCCGACGGCGGCTCGAAGGGCTGGCCCATCACGATCTCCAGGGGCGACGCGGCCCCATATCAGAACAAATCAAGAACATGACTTATGCGCTTCCCGTCCCCAAGGCAACGAAGCGCGCCCGGGCATCCGGGGGCGGCAGCGCGCGCGGCCCCCAGATGTGCTGATCGAGGAAGTACCCCGTCAAGGTAAACCCCGCCGTAACGTCGGCGCCCTCGGGGGTCATCGGCAGTGGATCGCCCGGCGCCCGCTCCCGCAGGAAATCCGGCAGGGCGAGCAAGCGGTCGCGATAGGGCTCGCCCGCCGACGCGCTCACCGCCCGGCCCGAGCGGGGCGAGACGTAGATCAGGGCGTCGTTGCCCCCCGTCGCGGCGCAGGCGGACAGATCGAGACCGAAGCCGAGATCCGCCAGGATCGCGAGTTCGAACCGCACCATCAGGGGCGGCGCGATGTCGGGATCGTGGAGGTGATCGATGAGAATGCGGGCGGCCGCGTAGAGTTCGGGATGGGGGTCGCGCTCGGGCAACAGGCGCAGGAGACCGGCGAGGTGCGCGATGCCGTGAAGGGCGAGCCCCGATCCCATCAGCCGCGCGGCCACGGATTCGAGGGGCTCGACGGCGTAGGCGCCGAGGCTGTCGTCGAGGCGCGCCCGCCACGTGGCCTGGACCCGGTTGCCGGGCTGAAGCACGGGCTGCATCCGGCGCGAGCGGCCGCCATGGACGAGGCCGAGATGGCGCCCGTGCGCGGCGGTCATGAGTTCGAGCACCACGCTCGTCTCGCCCTGACGGCGCAGGCCGAGCACGAGGCCGTCGTCGGTCCATTGCATGCCTCTCCATAGGCCGATGCCGGCGGGAAGGAAAAGCATGGTGGCAGCGAAGATTGCACTAATAAACCCTTTCCCGCAGGGCGGGAATAAGCTTAGGCTTGTGCTGGAAGCCGAGGCGAGCGGAGATGGCGATGGGTGGTCCGGCTCGGCTCCTGCTCCTTGGTCTGGCCTGCGCGCTCCCGGCCTGCACGCCCCGCGCCCCGGCCCCCTCCCCCGGCGCGACGCTCCGCACCCGCATCGCCGCCCTCGCCCTGGCGCAGGTGGATTTCGGCTCCGTCTCGGTGATCCCCATACGGTTCGAGCACAGCCGCATCTCAGGTCCGTTCGAGGATGGCGGGCGCACCCTCTACTGCGTCTCCACGCGGATGAAGGGCCGGACGTTCGGCAAGGGCGAGCGGGCGAAGGCCGTGATCCGGGACACGGGCGGCGTGCTCGGCGTGGTGTCCGACGATGAGGAGATCTGCAACGGGCACCGCACGGAGCCGTTTCCGGAACTCGAGACCCTCGGCAATCCCGCCTGATCCATCGGGATAGGCCCGGGCTTGCTCCCGCGGTGAGGGGATGAGACCCTGGGGCATGCCAAAACGCCCGTTGAGCCTCAGCCTCGACCTCATCGCCCGCGCCCATCCCGATCCCGTCCGCGACGACCCGGGCGCCCTCACCCTCCTCACCGACGACGAACTCGAACCCGGCCTCGCCCAGGCGCTCACCCGGCGACCGTCCGGCGCGGAGGGCCTGTGGGTGTTCGGTTACGGCTCCCTGATCTGGCAGCCGGAATTCACCTTCACCGAGCGGCGCACCGGAACGGTGCGGGGCTATCACCGTCGGTTCTGCCTGCTGCAGCGGCGGTTCCGCGGGAGCACGGAGCGGCCGGGCCTCGTCCTGGCCCTCGATCGCGGCGGCCTGTGCCGGGGCGTCGCGTTCCGGCTCGCGGGGGACGATCCGCACGTCACCCTGCTGCCGGTCTGGCGCCGGGAGATGCGCGGCAACGGCTACGCCTCCCGTTGGGTGGTGGTGGAGACCGCCGACGGCCCGGTCACCGCCCTGACCTTCGTCGTCAACCGCGCCAGCGACCGCTACACCGGCCGCCTGACGGAGCCCGAGATCGCCGACCGCATCGCCACGGGGGCCGGGCATCTCGGGCCGAGTGCCGAGTACCTGTTCCGCACCGCCGAGGCCTGCGCGCGGGAGGGGATCCTGGACGAGCACCTGTGGACCTTGCAGGCGTTGGTGGCCGAACGGTTGGATGCCATGGCGCGGGCCGACGGGGCGCCCCAAGCGCCGAGCAGGCCGGCGGCAAGCCCGTCGCCTCAGTTCACCTCCACCTGAACCACCCCCGGCACGGCCCGGAGCGCGCCCGCGATCTGAGGCGTCGCCTGATACTTGCCCTGCAGCTTCACCTCGACCTCGCGGTCGCCGTTGTCGAGGAGGAGGATCAGCGAGACCTCGCCCTCGCCCCGCACCTGCAGGCGCTGCTGGACGGGCGCGATGGAGCGCTCGTCGCGGAGATAGATGCGCATGCCCTTCTGGTGGCGGGCCACCGCCACGTCGAGGGGTTCGGCGGTGACGATGCGGGCACGCACGTCCTCGCCCTCCAGGTTGGCCTGGATCTGGAGCACCAGGGGACGTCCCGGCTCCAGGATCTCGCGATACTGGCCGAGGCCTTCGGAGAAGATGATCGCCTCGAAATGCCCGGTCTGGTCGGACAGGATGACGATGCCGAGCTTGTTGCCGGTCTTGGTCCGGCGCTCGGACCGGTCGAGGACGGAGGCGGCGACCCGGCCGACGCTGGTGGTGCCAGCCCGCACCGCCTTGCAGAACTCGGCCCAGGTCTGCACCCGGAGCTTGCCCAGCAGATCGCCGTACTCGTCGAGGGGGTGGCCCGAGAGGAAGAAGCCGATGGCGTCGTATTCCTTCTTGAGCTTGTCGGCCATCGGCCAGCCCTCGTAGGCCGGGATGCGCAGGGTCACGTCGGCCGCGGTGACGCCGCCGAACATGTCGGCGATGCCGGTGCTCTCGGCCTCGGCGGCCCCTTGGGCGAGCTTCATCATCGGCTCGATGGCCGCGCAGGCCCGCGCCCGGTCCGGCTCGATGGTGTCCATGGCCCCGGCCGCCACGAGGTTCTCCAGGGTGCGCTTGTTGATCATGCGCGGGTTGAGGCGGCGCGCCAGGCACGCGAGGTCCCGGAAGGGCGTCTCCCCCCGGGTCTCCACGATGGATTCGACGGCGCCGCGGCCCACGCCCTTGATGGCCGACAGGGCGTAGACGATGCGGCCGTCCTTGACCTCGAAGTTGACCCCCGACGTGTTGATGGAGGGCGGCTCGACGACGATCTTGAGGCGCTGGGCGTCCTGGCGGAACTCGGCGAGCTTGTCGGTCACGTCGATGTCGAGCTGCATGGCGGCGGCCAGGAACTCGACGGGGTGGTTCGCCTTCAGGTAGGCGGTCTGATAGGTCAGCAGGGCGTAGGCGGCGGCGTGTGATTTGTTGAAGCCGTAATCGGCGAACTTCGCCAGCAGGTCGAAGATCTCGTCGGCCTTGGCCTTGGTGAGCTCGCGCTCGATGCAGCCCTTCACGAAGCGGTCGCGCTGGGCGTCCATCTCGGCCTTGATCTTCTTGCCCATGGCGCGGCGCAGCATGTCGGCCTCGCCGAGCGAGTACCCGGCCAGCACCTTGGCCACCTCCATCACCTGTTCCTGGTAGACGATGATGCCGAAGGTCTCGCGCAGGATCGGCTCCAGCTTTGCGTGCGGATACCAGCTCGCCTCGTTGCCGGCGTCGCGCCCGAGCTTGCGCTCGCAATAGACCGGGATGTTGGCCATGGGGCCGGGGCGGTAGAGGGCCACGAGGGCGATGATGTCCTCGAACCGGTCGGCCTGCATCTCGACGAGCGCCTTGCGCATGCCGGCGGATTCCACCTGGAACACGCCCACCGTCTCGCCGCGCTTCATCGGCAGGTAGGTCGCCTCGTTGTCTAGGGGCAGCGAGGCGAGATCGACGATGATGCCGCGCTTGGCCAGCAGGTCGGTGCAGTAGCGCAGCAGGGTCAGGGTCTTCAGACCCAAGAAGTCGAACTTCACCAGGCCGGCGGCCTCGACCCACTTCATGTTGAACTGGGTCACCCGCATGCCGGTCTTCGGATCGCGGTAGAGGGGGACGAGCTGTTCGAGGGGCCGGTCGCCGATGACCACGCCGGCGGCGTGGGTCGAGGCGTGGCGGTGCAGGCCCTCCAGCTTCTTGGCGATCTCCATGAGGCGGGCCACGATGGGCTCCTCCTCCATGGCCGCCTGGAGCTTGGGCTCGCCCTCGATGGCCTGGGTCAGGGTCACGGGGTTGGCCGGGTTCTGCGGCACCAGCTTCGTGAGCTTGTCCACCTGCCCGTAGGGCATCTCCAGGACGCGGCCGACGTCGCGCAGCACGCCGCGCGCCTGCAGGGTACCGAAGGTGATGATCTGCGCGACCTGCTCGTGGCCGTAGCGATCCTGCACGTACTGGATCACCCGCTCGCGGCCGTCGACGCAGAAGTCGATGTCGAAATCCGGCATCGAGACGCGCTCGGGGTTGAGGAAGCGCTCGAACAGCAGGCCGAAGCGAAGCGGGTCGAGGTCGGTGATGAGGAGCGACCACGCCACCAGGGATCCGGCACCCGAGCCACGGCCCGGGCCGACCGGAATGTCGTGGTCCTTGGCCCACTTGATGAAGTCCGACACGATGAGGAAGTAGCCGGGAAACTTCATGCCGACGATGACGTCGAGCTCGAAGGCGAGGCGGTCGCGATAGACCTGCTCGCTCATGCCCGGCGCCGTGCCGTGCTGTGCGAGGCGCAGGTCGAGGCCGGCGATGGCCTGCGCGCGCAGCTCCTCCGGCTCGGATCTCACCACCTCCGCCCCGGCTGCACCGGGGGCCTCGCCGGCGACGGCGTCGGCGGTGACACGGGCGAAGTTCGGCAGGATGGGCTTGCGCGTGCGCACGCGGTAGGCGCAGCGCATGGCGATCTCGACCGTGGCGTTCAAGGCGTCCGGCAGATCGACAAACAGCTCGGCCATCTGCGCGCGCGTGGTGAAAGCGTGCCGCGGGGTGAGCTTGCGCCGGCGCTCGTCGGAGACGAGGCGTCCGTCCGCGATGGCGAGCAGCGCGTCGTGGGCGTCGTAATCGCCGGTACGCGCGAAGAACGGTTCGTTGGTGGCCACGATGGACAGGCCGTTGGCATCGGCGAGCCGGAGCAGCTCGCGCTCGATGGCCCGTTCGTCGGACAGGCCGTGGCGCAGGATCTCGACGTAGAGGTTGCTCTCGCCGAAGGCCGCCTTGAGCTGGGCGAGACGCGCGGCGGCGAGCTCGGCCCGGCCCTGGCGCAACGCCCCGTCGAGGGGTCCGGTGGTCCCGCCCGTGAGGGCGATGAGCCCGCCGGCGCATTCGGCCAGCCCGGCGGCGCTCACCCGGGGGGCATCGCCGAGGGCGCCGTCGAAGTAGGCGCGGCTCGCCAGCCGCAGGAGGTTCGCGTAACCGGCCTCGTCCTGGGCCAGGACCACCACGTTGGCGCAGCCGGCCTGCCCCTGAACCACCCGCGCCATGGGATCGGGCGTCTCGAAGGCCACCGTCACCTGCAGGCCGGCGATGGGCTGAATCCCCGATCCGGAGGCCTTCTCGGAGAATTCCAGGGCCCCGAACAGGTTGTTGGTGTCGGTGAGCGCCAGGGCCGGCTGCCGGTCGGCCGCCGCCGCCTTGACGATGTCCCCGACCTTCAGCGCCCCTTCGAGGAGCGAGAACGACGAGTGGACGTGGAGGTGGACGAAGCCGGGATCTTTGAGGATGCGCGCCATGCTCCCAACAGCCCGACTCGTGGTGAACGATCCATCAAGAATGCGCGGAGCGGATCGTTTGGCTGTGGAAGGCCGCCATCCGTGATGCGTCGGCAACGCTATCGCAACGGCGCCAATGCGACAGCCCAAGCGGCGACCGAAACCGCAAGGAGACCGAAGGCCATGAATTCGACCGCGCCGGTGAGGATCATCCGCTTGAGCATGGGAAGCGCCTTTCGTTGAGCTCTCCCATTTTGTTCCTGTTTTGTTCTATGTAAAGCGAAAAGGCCGTCTCGCGGTCGGCAGAGTCAACGAAATGTGAAGCCCGGGCCGGCGGCATGATTTCACGGCGGATTCGCATGCCGCTGCATGGACGATCCTGCCAACATGACGCGGACAGCAGGCAAAGCCGCATGTTCTACTGAAGATCCATCGCATCGTCCCTGCTGCGACAACGCTTCGACCCCGTAAGATTCCGCACATCGTTGCAGGGCGGCCAGTCACCGCCAAGGCCCGAATCACAACCGCAGGATGGCGAACACGAACCCTGTACCTATGTGAGCGGGACACCCGGACTCCGCATCACAGACCGAACATGCAAATCAAGTTGGTGGCCGTCGGCTCACACGGCGACGTCCTTCCCTTCATCGGCCTCGGGGCCGAACTGGTGCGACGCGGGCATGCCGCGGTTCTGGCGGCGCCCGCCCCCTTCGCGCAGCTGGCGGCCCGCGCTCACCTGCCGTTCCACGCTCTCGGCACGCGCGCCGATTACGAGCGGACCGTCGCGGTGCCGGACTTGTGGCATCCGAGGCGGGGGGCCTTCGTCCTGTTCGACCAGCTCGCCCCGACGACGGAGCAGACCTACGACTGGCTGGCCCGTACCAGCGCACCAGGCGAGACCCTCGTGGTCGCCTCGACCCTCGGCCTGGGCGCCCGCGTGGCGCAGGACAAGCTCGGCCTGCCCGTCGTGACCGTGCATGTCATGCCCCTGCTGGTGGAGAGCCGGCACGCCGCGCCGGTTCTGCCGGGCATCCCCCTCGCCCACGTGCTGCCGTCCCGCCTACGGCACTGGCTCGGCCGGGGCGCCGACCGCTACGTGATCGGCCCGGCCGCCCTGCCCCAGCTCAACGCCCTGCGCGAGCGCCTCGATCTCGCGCCCGTGCGCCGCCTGCGGCACTGGTGGAACAGCCCGACGCGGATCCTCCTGATGTTTCCGGAGTGGTTCACCGCCCCCCAGGCGGATTGGCCGGCCCAGGCCGCGCAGGTCGGCTTTCCCCTGGTCGATCGTCTCGGCGATACCCCTTCCCTGAGCTCGGAGCTGAGCGAGTTCCTCGCGGCAGGGCCACCACCCCTGGTGTTCACCTACGGGTCGGCGATGCGTCACGGCCAAGCCTTCTTCCGGACGGCCTGCGCCCTGTGTCGGACCATGGGCCGCCGTGGCGTGATGCTGGCGCCGGAGTCCGGTCAGATGCCCACGGATCTGCCGGAGGGCGTCATCCACGTCCCCTACGCGCCCTTGAGCGTGCTGCTTCCGCGCGCCGCCGCCCTGATCCACCACGGCGGCATCGGCACCGTCGCCCAGGCCCTGGCCGCCGGCATCCCGCAGCTCGTGGTCCCGGTGGCGTTCGACCATTTCGACGAAGGCCAGCGCCTCCAGCGCCTCGGCGTCGGCGCCATGCTCGGCCGGCGTCGGTTCACCCCAGGCCGGGCCGCCCAGGCCCTCAACCGTCTTCTGGCCTCCGAGACCGTGGCGCAGGCCTGCGCCGAGACGCGCATGCGCATGACCCGGGAGGACGGCGTATCGGCCGCCTGCGACGAGATCGAGCGCCTGATCGCCCGCTGAGTCATACCAGTTCCGGTCGATCGCTTCGCGATGCGGATCTGGGCTTCGCTCAGGCGCCGCGCGGGCTGCCTGAGACTGTCTCCGTAAGGATCATCCAGAAAACAGTCTCACTCGTCCGTTCGCAAGGCCTGTCCGGAATCGATGGGCAGGCGGGTGCCCTTGAGTTCGTCGCCGGTGGGCAGGCTGCGCACGTCCCAGCCGCCGCCGAGTGCCCGGATGAGGGCCACGGCGGTGGTGAAGCGGTTGAGGCGGATCTGCAGGGCGTTGATCTCGTTGTTCAGGGCGATGGACTGGGCCGTCACCACCGTGGTGTAGTTCTGCGTGCCCGCCCGGTACTCGTTGAGGGTGATCTCGACACCGCGCCGGGCCGAGGCCACGGCCTCGTCCTGCGCCGCCTGCTGGCGGGCGAGGATGCGCACGCCCGAGAGCCCGTTCTCGACCTCCCCGAAGGCGGTGAGCACGGTCTGGCGGTAATTCGCCACCGCCGCGTCGTAGGCCGCGCGGGTGATGCGGAGCGCCGCCGCGCGGGCGCCGCCGTCGTAGAACACCTCCGTGCCGGCCGCAGCGACCGACCAGACCTGGTTGGCGGCCGAGAACACGCCGTTCGACGTCAGGCCCGAGACCCCGCCCGAGGCCGAGAGGGTGAGCGTGGGGTAGAACGCCGCCACGGCGACGCCGATGAGCTCGCTCTGGGCCTGCACGGTCCGCTCGGCCTGGGCGACATCGGGGCGGCGCTCCAGCAGGGCCGACGGAATGCCCACCGGCACGGCGGGCGGGCGCACGGCGAGCGGCGCGACGGGCAGGGACAGTTCGGCGGGCGGGCGCCCGACGAGGGTCGCCAGGGCGTGCTCGAAGATCGCCCGCTGCAGGCCGATGGCGATGGCCTGGGCCTGCGTCGTCTGCAACAGGGTCTGGGCGGTGATCACGTCGGACCGCGCGGCCACACCCGCCGCGTATTGGTTCTCGGTGATGGCGAGACTCTTCTTGAAGCCCGCGATGTTCTCGTCGAACACCCGCTGGAGCGAGTCCTGATATCTGAGGCTCAAATAGTTGTTCGCGACCTCGGACTGGATGGTGAGGCGCACCAGGGCCAGATCCGCCACGCTCGCCTGGGCGGTGGCGACCTCGCTCTCGAGGTTGCGCCGGATGCGGCCGAACAGGTCGAGCTCCCAGCTCGCCTGCCCCTGGAGCGAGACGGTGGTGCGCTCCGAGCCCCCGACCCGCGAGCGGGTGATGTTCGGCGCGCCGATCACCGTGGGAAACAGGGCGGCGCGGGCCTGGGCGACGAAACCGCGCGCCTGCTCGTAGGCGGCGACCTGCGCGCGCAGGGATTGGTTGTCGACGTCGACGAGGCGGATCAGCCGGTCGAGGGCCGGATCCCGAAAAACCCGCCACCAGTCGCCGCGCTGGGCCCCGTCGTTGGGGGCGGCCGGGCGCCACCCCTTGCGGCTCGCGACATAGGCCGCACTGTCCTCGCGGGCCCCGCCCTCCTTGAAGGCAAGCGGCGTCTCGACGGAGGGACGGGAATAGTCGGGGCCGACCATGCAGCCGGAGATCGATGCCGCGAGGGCGACGAGGGCGACGAGGGCGACGAGATGCGACGGGCTCCCTCTCCTGGAAGGAGAGGGTTGGGGTGAGGTGTGGGACCTATTCGGAGAGTCCACACACCTCACCCTGTCCCTCTCCTTACAGGAGAGGGGACCCGCGCCACCTTCGGAATGCATCGGCCCGCTGTCGCATCGGAACGTGACGTCACTGCGCGCGCGACGATCCACCAAACTACCCACGCTCATTCGGCGGCGCCAGGAACCGCGCCGGGAACCGCGTCGAGCGCAGGCCCGCGCCGGCGCAGGCGGTCGAGGTAGAGGTAGACGACGGGGGTGGTGTAGAGGGTCAGGATCTGGCTCACGATGAGGCCGCCGACGATGGCGATGCCGAGGGGGCGGCGCAGCTCCGAGCCCTCCCCGCCCGCGAGGATGAGGGGGAGCGCGCCGAGCATGGCGGCCAGGGTTGTCATCATGATCGGGCGGAAGCGCAAGAGGCAGGCCTCGAAGATCGCGTCCCGGGGTTTCAGGCCGCGCGTCCGCTCCGCGTCGAGGGCGAAGTCGATCATCATGATGGCGTTCTTCTTCACGATGCCGATGAGCAGGAACACCGCAATGAGGGCGATGACCGTGAATTCGGTGCCCGAGACCAGGAGCGCCAGCAGGGCGCCGATGCCGGCCGACGGCAGGGTCGACAGGATGGTGAGCGGGTGGATGAAGCTCTCGTAGAGGATTCCCAGGATGGTGTAGACGGCGACCAGGGCGGCGAGGATCAGCAGGGGCTGGCGCGACGAGGATTCCTGGAAGCTCTTGGCGCCGCCGGCGAACTCGCCGTGGATGGTGGCGGGCAGGCGCAGGTCCGTCATGGTCTGCTCGATGATCCGGGTCGCGTCCGACAGGCTCTTTCCGGGGGCCAGGTTGAACGAGATCGTGGTGGCGACGAACAGGCCCTGGTGGCTCACCTGCACGGGGGCGTTGCCGGTCTCGATATGGGCGAAGGCCGAGAGCGGGATCATCGTCTCCTTGGCGGAGGAGACCGGGGCGCTCGACGAGGCGCCGCCCTTGCCGCCCGCGATGGCGTTGGCGGCGGCGTTGCGGGCCGAATCCCCCGCGAGGGCGGCGGCCGGGTCCGTCACGGCGGTGGTGCCGCTCGGGCCGGCATTGCCGGCCGGATTGGTGTTCACCGTGCCGCCCGCCGCGACCGTGCCGGCCACCGCGTTGGTGGTGGCCGAGCCGCGCGCCTTGCCGCCGGACGTCGAGACGAACAGCGTCTTCAGGGTGTCGGGACTCTGGAGGTAGCGCGGGGCGATCTCCATGACGACGTGGTACTGGTTCAGCGGGTTGTAGATCGTCGAGACCTGGCGCTGGCCGAAGGCGTCGTAGAGGGTGTTGTCGATCTTGTCCGGCGTCAGGCCGTAGCGGAACGCGGTGGCCCGGTCGATGACGAGGCGGGTCTCGAGGCCGCCCTCCTGTTGGTCCGAGGACACGTCGACGAAGGTCGGGTCCTTCTGCAGGGCCTGGAGCAGCTTCGGGGCGGCGGCGTAGAGCTCCTCCGCCGTGTCGCCCTGGAGGGTGTACTGGTAGGTGGCGAAGCTCTGGCGCCCGCCCATGCGCAGGTCCTGGCGTGGGAACAGGTAGAGCCGCGCCCCCGCCACCTGCGAGAGCTTGGGCCGCAGGCGGGTCATCACCTTCTCGATGGGGTCGCGCTCGGCCTTGGGCTTCAGGCCGACGAAGACGTTGGCCGAGTTGGTGGCGCGCCCGCCGGTGAAGCCGACGACGCTGTCCACCGCCGGGTCGGCCTGCACGATGGCGGTCGCCTGTTCGAGCTTCTGCTTCATCGCCTGGAACGAGATGCGCTGGTCGGCCTGGATGCCGCCCATCATCTGACCCGTGTCCTGCTCGGGAAAGAAGCCCTTCGGCACGATGACGTAGAGGTAGAAGTTGAGGCCCACGGTGGCGACGAGGCTGAGCACCACGAGGCGGCGGTGGCGCAGGGCGATGCGCAAGGTGCGCTCGTAGGCGGCGAGCATGCCGTCGAACCCGGCCTCCAGGCCGCGCAGGAAGACATTCGGCCGGCGCGCCGGGTCGTGCGTCTGGGGCTTGAGGAGCAGCGCGCACATCATCGGCGTGGTGGTCAGCGACAGCACCAGGGAGATGAGGATCGCCAGCGACAGGGTGACGGCGAATTCCTGGAACAGGCGCCCGACGATGCCGCCCATGAGCAAGATCGGCAGGAACACCGCCACCAGGGACAGGCTCATGGAGATGACGGTGAAGCCGACCTCGCGGGCGCCCAAGAGTGAAGCCTCCACCCGCGCCTTGCCCTGCTCGATGTGGCGCTGGATGTTCTCCAGCACCACGATGGCGTCGTCGACGACGAAGCCCGTGGCGATGATGAGCGCCATGAGCGAGAGGATGTTGAGGCTGTAATCCAGCAGGTACATGGCCGAGAAGGTGCCGACGATGGAGATCGGCACGGCGACCGCCGGGATCAGGGTCGCGCGACCCGAGCGCAGGAAGACGAAGACCACGAAGATCACCAGCACCACGGCGATGAGCAGGGTCTCCTCGGTCTCGGCGAGCGACGCCCGGATGGTGGCGCTGCGGTCGCCCGTCACCATGAGGTCGATGTCGCCGGGCAGCGCCGCCTGGACCTGGGGAATCGCCCTCTTCAGGCCGTTGATGGTGTCAACGACGTTGGAGCCGGGCTGCTTGTAGATGAACAGGATCACGCCCGGCTTGCCGTTGACGAGACCGAGGTTGCGCTTGTCCTCCACGGAATCCACGACCTTGCCGACATCGGTCAGGCGCACGGCGGCGCCGTTGCGGTAGGCCACGACGATGTCGCGGTAATCGGCCGCCACCCGGCCCTGGTCGTTGGCGTAGAGCTGGTAGCGCCGGGTGTCGGTCTCGATGGCGCCCTTGGGCGAATTGGCGTTGGCCGAGGCCAGCGCCGCGCGGATGCCCTCGAGGCCGATGCCGTAATTGAACAGGGCGGTGGGATCGAGCTCGACCCGCACCGCCGGCAGCGACGCGCCGCCGATGTCGACGTTGCCGACCCCGGGCAGCTGGGACATCTTCTGCTGCACCACCGTGGCGGCGGAATCGTAGAGCTGGCCCGGCGACAGGGTGTTCGAGGTCAGCGCCAGGATCAGGATCGGCGAATCGGCCGGGTTGAATTTGCGGTAGGTCGGGTTCTGGCGCAGCGCCGTCGGCAGGTCGGCCCGGGCCGCGTTGATGGCCGCCTGGACGTCGCGGGCGGCCCCGTCGATGTTCCGGTTGAGGCC
Source organism: Methylobacterium sp. Leaf112 (assembly GCF_001423295.1). Lineage (GTDB taxonomy): Bacteria > Pseudomonadota > Alphaproteobacteria > Rhizobiales > Beijerinckiaceae > Methylobacterium. The sequence continues at coordinate 305,684 of NZ_LMNG01000012.1, forward strand.
GAACAGCAGGATGATCCTGACCGAGCCGACGGAACTCGTGGACGTCATCTCGTTGACGTCCGCGATGGCGCCGAGGCGCCGTTCGAGGGGCGCGGCCACCGTGGTCGCCATGGTCTCGGGGCTGGCCCCCGGCATCGACGCCTGGACGAGGATCACGGGGAAATCCACCTGCGGCAGGGGCGCCACCGGCAGCTTCAGGAACGCGAACATCCCGGCGAGCAGCACGCCGAGGGTGAGCAGGATCGTGGCGACGGGCCGGCGGATGAACGGGGCCGAGACGTTCACGGCAGCGCCTCGACGGGGCCGGCGCCGCCTTCGCGGCGGCCGGTGAGGCGGCGTTCCAGGCGGTCGAACGCGAGGTAGATCACCGGCGTGGTGAACAGGGTCAGGACCTGGGAGACGATGAGGCCGCCCGCGATGACGATGCCCAGCGGTTGGCGCAGTTCGGCGCCCACCCCCGTGCCGACGATGAGAGGTACCGCCGCGAACAGGGCAGCCAGGGTCGTCATCAGGATCGGCCGGAAGCGCAGGAGGCAGGCCTCGTAGATGGCGTCGCGGGGGCTCATCCCGTCCTCGCGCTCGGCCTGGAGCGCGAAGTCGATCATCATGATGGCGTTCTTCTTCACGATGCCGATGAGGAGCACGATGCCGATGACCGCGATGATGTCGAGCGACAGCCCGAACAGCATCAACCCCAGGAGCGCCCCGATGCCGGCGGAGGGCAGCGTCGACAGAATCGTGATCGGGTGGATGAAGCTCTCGTAGAGCACGCCGAGCACGATGTAGACGGTGACGATGGCGGCGATCACCAGGAACAGCTGGTTCGACAGGGCCGACTGGAACGCGAAGACCGAGCCCTGCGGCACCACGCGAAAACTCGGCGGCAGGTCGATGGCCTTGCCCGCCGCCTCCACCGCCGCCACGGCGTCGCCCAAAGCCGCGCCGGGCGCGAGATTGAACGACACGGTGGTGGCCGGGAACTGGCCGAGATGGGAGATGAGCAGCGGCGCCCGCCGCTCGCTCACCCGGGCGACCGCCGAGAGCGGGACCTGCCCCGAGGCCACCGTGGAGGACGGCAGGAAGATGTGGTCCAGGCTCTCGATGGTCCTGTGCAGGGCCGGGTCGGCTTCGAGGATCACCCGGTACTGGTTCGACTGGGTGAAGATCGTCGAGATGATGCGCTGGCCGAAGGCGTCGTAGAGGGCGTTGTCGACGGTGGCCGGGGTGATGCCGTAGCGCCCCGCCGTCGCCCGGTCGATGGTGATGTAGGCGGCGAGACCGCTGGCCTGGAGGTCGCTCGCGACATCCATGAGCAGGGGCGACGTCTGGAGTTGGCGCACGAAGCGCGGCACCCAGGTCTCGAACTCCGTGAGGTTCGGGTTCTCGAGGATCACCTGATACTGCGTCGCGCTCACCGCCGTGTCGATGGTGAGGTCCTGCACCGATTGCAGGTAGAGCCGGATGCCGGCGACCCCCGTGGTCGCGGCCTTGATCCGTTCGATGACTTGGCTCGCCGTGGATGTCCGCGCGGCGTGGGCCTTGAGGTTGATGAGGAACCGGCCCGAATTCAGGGTGACGTTCTGGCCGTCGACGCCGATGAACGACGACAGGCTGGCCACGTCCGGGTCCTGCAGGATGAGGGCGGCCAGCTTCTGCTGGCGCTCGGCCATGGCGGCGTACGAGACGGTCTGGTCGGCCTGGGTGATGCCCTGGACGACGCCCGTGTCCTGCACGGGGAAGAACCCCTTGGGGATGACCACGAACAGGTAGGCGGTGAGCGCCACCGTCGCGAGGGTCACCACCAGGGTCAGGCCCTGGTGGCGCAGGACCACGCGCAGCATCCGGCCGTAGCCGGCGATGATCCCGTCCATGGACCGGCGGGCCGTGCGGGCGACGAACCCCTCGCGGCGCTCGGCGTGCCCGGCCGGCACGGGCTTCAGCAGGCGCGCGCACAGCATCGGTACGAGAGTCAGCGAGACCACGGCCGAGATCACGATGGTGGCCGCGAGCGTGATGGCGAATTCGTGAAACAGGCGTCCGACCACGTCGCCCATGAACAGGAGCGGGATGAGGACGGCGATGAGCGAGACGGTCAGCGAGATGATGGTGAAGCCGATCTCGCGGCTGCCCTTGAGGGCCGCTTCGAGCGGCGGGTCGCCCTCCTCCACGTGGCGGGCGATGTTCTCGATGACCACGATGGCGTCGTCGACCACGAAGCCCGTCGCGATGGTGAGCGCCATGAGGGAGAGGTTGTCCAGCGAGAAGCCGTACAGGTCCATGATCGCCAGGGAGCCGATGAGGGAGAGCGGCACCGACAGGCTCGGGATCAGGGTGGCGGAGACGCTTCGCAGGAACAGGAAGATCACCAGCACCACGAGGCCGATGGCGAGCGCCAGCTCCACCTGCACGTCGTGCACGGAGGCGCGGATCGTCACCGTGCGGTCTGTCAGCACGCCGACGGTGATCGCCGCCGGCAGGGTCGCCTGGAGCTGGGGCAGGAGCTTCTGGATCTTGTCGACGGTGCTGATGACGTTGGCGCCGGGCTGGCGCTGGATGTTGAGGATCACCGCCGGGGTCTCGTCGGCCCAGGCGCCGAGCTTGGTGTTCTCCGGCCCCGAGACCACGTCGGCCACGTCCGAGAGCCGCACCGGGGCGCCGTTCTTGTAGGCGATGATCGCCGCGTCGTAGGCCTTCGGGTCGCGGATCTGGTCGTTGGCGTTGATGGCGTAGGACTGGGTCGGCCCGTCGATGGTGCCCTTCGGTGTGTTGACGTTGAGGTTGGTGATGGTGGTGCGCAGGTCGTCGATGTTGAGGCCGTATGCCGCCAAGGCGCGTGCGTTGAACCGCACCCGGATCGCCGGGCGCTGGCCGCCGCCGGTGCTCACGAGGCCGACGCCCGCCACCTGGGAGATCTTCTGGGCGAGGCGCGTCTCGGCCAGATCGCGCACCTCGGTGAGCGGCATGGTCTTCGACGTGAGCGCGAGCGTCAGGATCGGCGCGTCGGCGGGGTTCACCTTGGCGTAGATCGGCGGGGCCGGGAGATCCGCCGGCAGCAGGTTGCCGGCGGCGTTGATGGCGGCCTGGACCTGCTGCTCGGCGATGTCGAGGGGCAGGTCCAGGCTGAACTGCAGGGTGACGACGGAGGCGCCCGCCGAACTCTGCGACGTCATTTGGTTGAGGTTGGCGAGTTGGCCGAACTGCCGCTCCAGCGGCGCGGTGACCGCCGAGGTCATCACCTCGGGGCTGGCGCCGGGATAGAACGTCTGGATCTGGATCGTCGGGTAATCCACCGACGGCAGGGCCGAGACCGGCAGGTTCAGGTACGACACCATCCCGACCATCAGGATCGCCAGCATGAACAGCGTGGTGGCGACGGGCCGCAGGATGAACAGGCGGGACGGGTTCATGGGGCGAGCCCCACGCCGTCGAGGGAGCCGCCGACGGAACTCCCTCTCCTGGAAGGAGAGGGCTGGGGTGAGGTGTGTGACTTATCCGGAGCGTTCGCACATCGCACTCTGTCCCTCTCCTTCCAGGAGAGGGGACCCGTGCTGGCGGCGAACGCCGGAGTTAACGGCGAAGGTCCGCACCGGCCGAGAGGTGGCGAGCGGCCGGGCAACCTCATTGCGCGGCCGGGCGCTGGCGGCGGCGTTCGCGCGTCTGGCCCTCGGGGGCGACGGCATCGGCCTTCGCGGCCTCCGCCTTGGCGTCCTCGGGCTTGGCGTCCTCGAGCTTCGGACCGGCGGCACCGGGCGGGCGGGTGCCGTCGTCGGTGATCCGCACGCTCGCGCCATCGCGAAGCCGGTCGGTGCCGTCGACCACGACCCGGTCGCCGACGCCGAGGCCGGCCTTCACCACCGTGCGGGCGCCGTCGGCCTCGCCCAGGGTGATGGGGCGGACCACGACCTTGTCGTCGCCCTGCAGGAGGTAGACGTAGGTGCCGGGCGTGCCGCGCAGGATCGCGGCGGTGGGGACGATGGGGGCGTTCCGCACGGTGTCGACGGTCAGCTTGGCGTTGACGAACTGGTTCGGGAACAGGGCGTCGTCGGTGTTGTCGAACAGGGCGCGCAGCCGCACCGTGCCGGTGGTGGTGTCGATCTGGTTGTCCACGGTGTCGAGGGTGCCGGTGGCGAGCACGGTGGTGTCGCCGCGATCGTAGGCCGAGACCGTGAGCCTGTCGCCCGTGCGCACCCGGCGCATCACCTGGGCGACGTCGTCCTCGGGCAGGGTGAACACCACCGAGATCGGGTTGAGCTGGGTCACCACCACGAGACTGGTCGAGGCGGCGGTGATGTAGTTGCCCTGATCGACCTGGCGCAGGCCGACGCGGCCCGCCACGGGCGAGACGATGCGCGTGTAGGTGATGTTGAGCTTCTGCTGGTCCACCAGCGCCTGGTCGGCCGCCACCGTGCCCTCGTTCTGCTTGACCAGGGCGCCTTGCGTGTCGACGTTCTGCTTCGAGATCGAATCCTGCTGGGCGAGGCGCTGGAAGCGGGCGAGGTCGAGCTTCGAGTTCTGCAGCAGGGCCTGATCGCGCATGAGCTGGCCCTGGTACTGGGCGAGCTGGGCTTCGTAGATCCGCGAATCGATCTGGGCGAGGAAATCGCCCTTCTTCACCATCTGGCCCTCGCGGAAGCCGACCTCCATGAGGTAGCCGCTGATCTGCGAGCGCACGGTGACGTTGGCGAGGGGCGTCACCGTGCCGAGGCCGCCGAGCACGATGGGCACGTCGCCGGCCGCGATGGTGGCGATGCCGACCGCCTGGGCCGGCTCGCCATGGCGCCCGGAGCCCCGGCCGCCCTTGCCGCGCGGTCCGGCCGTCTCCGTCGTGCCCTCGGGCTTTTGCGCGAGGTAGTGCCGGTAGCCGTAATACCCGCCGCCCGCGAGGATCAGCAGCAGGACGAACCACAGCCAGCCGCGCCCGCCCCGCGTCGGCGCGGCCCGGGTCTCGGACGGGGGCGCGTAGTCCCGCGCGGTCTCGGTGCGGATCGGCGAATTCTCGTTCATGGCGTCACGGCATCGGCGGGCGAGGCGCCCTCGCGGACAGACTGGAGTGGATCTAAGCACGCGTCGCCCGGTCCGACAGAACGGGGCAACGTCGCACCCGGGCGGGGGCGGCGATCGACCTCGGCTCCGGAGGCTTCGGTTCCACGGCGGCGCAGCATGGTGCCCCTTCTGGCCGCCCAATACGACGCCAGTACGGCGTCCGCGTTTCCCCCGTGTTGCTGTCCGTCGCTCCTGTGGATCACGGCCGGTTCGCGGGGTCGTAGGCCCGCACCACCGCACGGTACTCCTCGTCCACCGGCGTCACCGGGACGAGGTGGCGAAGGCCCGCGCCCAGGAGGGCGGTGGCGAGGGCGAGGAGAAGACAGGTCCGGACGCGCATGGCCTCCCGTTCCTGCCACAGGCGCAGGGACCGGACACGGAAAAACCGCAGGACACGAAAAAAGGCCGTCGCTGGGGGCGCCGGCCTTTCTCGGGAAGTACAAACTCGGGAAGTCCGAGCTTGGGAAGTTCAAGTTCGGGACGTTCGACCTGATCGGGAAGAACGATCCGCTCGGGCAGAAAAGCCCGGGCGGACCCGCGTCTCTGAAGAAAGCTTCGTGGACCGGAGCGACCGCCGCCTTCCCGAAACGAGGGGGCGAAGTCCCGTGAGAGCCGCCGTCGCTCCGGCCATGACCGGAACCTACGTCACGGGTGATGAATGTCAACAATCGTCAGCCGTGAGCGCCCCTCCAACGCCCCCGGACGTGCGGAACCGCACATTTCACCCCGCGTGGGCGCCGTGCTACGCATCCGGCCTCCCGACGCCCGGGCGTCGTCGCACCCTCGCCTGCCGAACCGTATGAATCCCGTCTTCGCGAACCTGCCCACGACCGTCTTCACCGTGATGTCCGGCCTCGCCCGCGAATGTGGGGCGATCAACCTCGGCCAGGGCTTTCCCGACGATCCCGGCCCCGAGGACGTGCGCCGCAAGGCGGCCGAGGCGGTGATCGCGGGCGACAACCAGTATCCGCCGATGATGGGCCTCCCGGAGCTGCGCGCCGCCATCGCGACGCATTACCGGCACCATCAGGACCTCGACCTCGACCCGCAGACAGAGGTGATGGTGACCTCCGGCGCCACCGAGGCCCTGGCCGCCGCCCTGCTTTCCCTCATCGCACCCGGCGACGAGGTGGTGCTGTTCGCCCCCCTGTACGACGCCTACCTGCCCATGGTGCGCCAGGCCGGCGGCGTGCCGCGCATCGTCAACCTCAAGCCTCCGCATTTCCGGCTGGAGGAAGAGGCCCTGGCGGCGGTCTTCTCCGACCGGACGAAGCTCGTGGTGCTGAACAACCCCCTCAACCCCAGCGCCACGGTGTTCTCCCGCGAAAACCTCGCGCTCCTGGCGGGGTTCTGCACGCGCCACGACGTGATCGCGGTCTGCGACGAGGTGTGGGAGCACATCGTGTTCGACGGCGCGGCGCACGCCCCGCTCATGGCGCAGCCCGGCATGCGCGACCGCACGGTGAAGATCGGCTCGGCCGGCAAGATCTTCGGGCTCACGGGCTGGAAGGTCGGCTTCGTCATGGCCGCACCGCCGCTCCTGCGGGTGGTGGCGGGGGCGCACCAGTTCCTCACCTTCACCACCCCGCCCTGCCTGCAGGTGGCGGTGGCCTACGGCTTGGGCAAATCCGACGACTATTTCACCCGGATGCGCGAACGCTTCGCCCGCTCGCGGGACCGCCTCGGCGCCGGGCTGACGGAGCGCGGCTTCACCGTGCTGCCCTCGGCCGGCACCTACTTCCTCAACGTCGACATCGCGCCGCTCGGCTTCACCGACGACGTGGCGTTCTGCGAGGATCTGGTGCGCACCCACGGCGTCGCGGCGATTCCCGTGAGCGCGTTCTACGATGCCGACCCGGTGCGCCACATCGTGCGCCTGTGCTTCGCCAAGTCCGATGCGACCCTCGACGCCGCCCTCGACCGCCTCGGGCAGGTGTCCCGGAGGGCCGCCTGATGGGGCCGGTGCTTGCGGGGGCGCGCGGCCGGGGCCACATCCCGGGTCATGAGCACACCGCGCATTCCCGGCCGCCCGACCACGGACTTTTCCCGAGAGGCCGGTGCGGCGACACCGTTCCGGCCGCAGGCCGACGACCGCGAGGCGACGCTCCTGCGCCTCGAGGCGCTGGCGCACCTCATGGATTCGGCCTTCCTGATTCCGGGGATCAACCGCCGGGTCGGCCTCGACGCCATCGTGGGCCTCGTGCCGATCATCGGCGATGTCGCCGGCATGGTCATCGCCTCCTACGTGGTCAACGAGGCGCGCCGGCTCGGGGCGCCGCGCTGGCTCGTCGCCCGGATGATGGCGAACGTGGTGTTCGACGGGGCGCTCGGCATCGTCCCGCTGGCCGGCGACCTGTTCGATGCGGCCTTCAAGGCAAACCGCCGCAACGTCGCCCTGCTGCGCCGCCACCTCGAGAAGACCGGCGGCCTGCGCCCCAACGAGATCGAGGGGACGGCGGTGCGAATCGACGGCTGAGCGCTTTGCACACCGGGGATCACCGATGAATCAGGTCGCCGTTCCCCGGATGGCCGTGCCCGCCGCCCTCCCCCGCACGGGCTGGCTCTCGCCCCTGGCGCGGCGGCGGCTCGCCAATTTCCGCCGCAACCGCCTCGGTTTCTGGTCGTTCGTGATCTTCGCGGCCCTGTTCGGCACGAGTCTGTTCGCGGAGTTCATCGCCAACGACCGGCCCCTCGTCGTGTCCTACAAGGGCGAGATCCTGTTTCCCGTCATCATCGAATACCCGGACGAGAAGTTCGGCGGGTTCTATGCCCGGCCGAACTACCGCTCGGCCGAGACCCGGAAGGAGATCGCCGACAACGGCTGGGCGATCTGGCCGCCGATCCCGTATGCCTACGACACCATCATCGACGGGCTGCCGACCCCCTCGCCCTCGCCGCCGACCTGGATGCTGACGGAGCAGCAGTGCCAGTCCGTCGGCAAGCCGTGCGCGGCGCTCGAAAAGCACTGGCTCGGCACCGACAACACCACTCGCGACGTGCTGGCCCGGATCATCTACGGCTTTCGCATCTCGGTGCTGTTCGGGCTCATCCTGGCGCTGATCTCGTCGGTGATCGGCGTGATCGCCGGCGCCGTGCAGGGCTATTTCGGCGGCTGGGTCGATCTCGCCCTGCAGCGCTTCATCGAGGTGTGGAGCGGCATCCCTACCCTCTACCTCATCATCATCATCTCGGCCTTCATCGAGCCCGGCTTCTTCGTGCTGCTCGGCATTCTGCTGCTGTTCTCCTGGGTGTCCCTGGTGGGCGTGGTGCGGGCCGAGTTCCTGCGGGCGCGCAACTTCGAGTACGTGCGCGCCGCCCGCGCCCTCGGGCTGTCGAACATCCGCATCATGAGCCGGCACCTGCTGCCCAACGCCATGGTGGCGACCCTGACCTTCCTGCCGTTCATCCTCAACGGCTCCATCGGCACCCTGACCTCCCTGGACTTCCTCGGCTTCGGCCTGCCCCCGGGCTCGGCGTCGCTCGGCGAGCTGCTGGCGCAGGGCAAGGACAACATCCAGGCGCCGTGGCTCGGGCTCACGGGCTTCCTCGTGGTGGCGGTGATGCTGAGTCTTCTCGTCTTCGCCGGCGAGGCCGTGCGCGACGCCTTCGATCCCCGCAAGTCCTTCGCCTGACAAATCCTTCGTCCGACAAATCCCTCGCCTGACAAGTCCTTCGCCTGACAAGTCCTTCGCCTGATCCGGCCGCCGCGCCATCGGGGACACCGAGGGCGGTCCCCACGCGCCCGCCGAGGTTCGGGGTCCTAAGTTCAATTCGGCATCCGGAACGGATCGACCCGGACCGGCAGGAGCTCACCTTGGGCCGGACAATCAATTTATAAGTTTTTTGCGTCATCCTGACTGTCCTACACGCGAGTGCCGGTCTCGATCGCATGTTCCTGAGCACCCCATCGGACGTCTGGTCCGCGCAAGATCGGGACGTCGATCGGATGCCCGCCGCCCGGGCGTCCGCCGGTCTTCCGGCCGAAGCCGGCCTCACGCGGATCACGGCCCTCGCGGCCGGCTGCCTCGGCACGCCGCTCGCCTGGATCACCCTCGGGACGGGCCCGGCGGCATCGATCCGGGGCGGCTTCGGATTCGCCGGATCGGACGCACCGGACGCGACGGGCTTCCAGGCCGCGACGCCCCTGCTCGGCGCCGGGGGGCGTCGGCTCGGCGAACTTCGCGTCGGGGCCCCGGGCGCCCGCGCAGCCTTCGACGCGGCGGAGATGGGCCGGCTCGCGGATTTCGCCGCCCTCGCCGCCGACCACCTCGAACGCGAGGGCGGGGCGTGCGCGGACGGTATCGCACGGGGCTTCGCCGAGGCGGCGGCCTTCGCCTTCCTGGCGGTGGACGTCGGCGGCACCATCACCTTCGTCAACCGCGCCGCCGAGACCCTGTTCGGCTACGCGCCCGGCACGATGACGGGGCAGGACGTCGAGATCATCATCCCGCCGTCGTTCCGGGCTCGGCACGGCGAGCGCTTCGCCGGGTTCGTGGTCGGTGCGACCTCGAAGCTCGTCGGCCGGACCATCGAACTCGTTGCCCAGCACCGGGACGGCACAACCTTTCCCATCGAGTTCTCCATGTCCGCCTGGACCACGGACGGGCGGATCGGGATCGGCGCGATGATGCGCGACATCAGCGCGTGGCGCGCCCGCGACGACCAACTCGTCCACATGGCCCACCACGACAGCCTGACGGGGCTCGCCAACCGGGCGCAGTTCGACGAACGCCTTCGGGCCGCCCTCGAGCAGGGGCCGGCGACGGTGCTGCTGCTCGACCTCGACGGGTTCAAGGAGGTGAACGACAGCCTCGGCCACGCCACCGGCGACACCCTGCTGAAGGCCGTGGCCGTGCGGCTTCCGCTCTGCGTCGCGCCGGACGTGACCGTGGCGCGGCTGGGCGGCGACGAATTCGCGATCCTGCTGGCGCCGTGCGGCGACCCGATCCCGGCGGCCGCCACCGCCACGCGGATCCTCGACACCTTCCAGGCGACGTTTCAGCTCTCCGGCCACACCTTCCACGTCGGCCTCAGCCTCGGCATCGCCGTCGGCGGCCGGGGCACGGACGCCGCGGCCCTCATCGCCGATGCGGACCTCGCCCTCTACCAGGCCAAGCGCGACGGACGGCGCTGCTACCGCCTGTTCGAGCCGGCCATGCGCAGCGCGGTGATCGCCCGCCGGACCCTGCACGACGAGCTGAGCCACGCCCTGGAGGCCGGTGAACTCGTGCTGCACTACCAGCCCCAGGTCGCCTTCGACACGGGGCGGGTGGTGGGCGCCGAGGCCCTGCTGCGCTGGCGCCATCCGTCCCGCGGGCTGCTGCTGCCGGGCGTGTTCCTGCCCGCCCTCGAAGCCCACCCGATGGCGGCCGCCATCGGACGCTGGATCGTCGAGGAGGCCTGCCGGCAGGCGGCGCAGTGGCGGGCGGCGGGGCTCCCGCCGCTGCGGGTCGCCGTCAACCTGTTCACCGCCCAACTGCGGGCCGGAACCCTGGCGGAGGACGTGATGCGGTCGCTCACCCGCTACCGGTTGCCGCCCGCCGCCCTCGAACTCGAGGTCACCGAGCGCATCGCCCTCCAGGCCGACGACGCGATCCTGGAGCCGATCCGGGCGCTGCACGCCCACGGGGTCGCGGTGGCGTTCGACGATTTCGGCACGGGCTACGCCTCGCTCTCCTCCCTCAAGCGCTTCCCCCTCACCCGCCTGAAGATCGACCGCAGCTTCGTGCGCGACGTGCTCACCGACCGGCACGACGCCGAGATCATCCGCGTCGTCCTCGGCATGGCCGAGAACTTCGGCCTGGAGGTCATCGCCGAAGGCATCGAGGGCGCCGACCAGGAAGCGGTCCTGCGCGGCATGGGCTGCCACGAGGGCCAGGGCTACCTCTACGGCAAGGCCATGAGCCCCACCGCCCTCGCGGCGATGATCCGGTCCCGCGAGGGCATGACGGACGAAGCCGAGGTGGCGTGAGACGGCCCGCTCGACGATGGCGGATAACCGGCCGGGCCGGCCGGATCACAGGGGCCGGGTGCCGCCGGCGAGCAGCCAGCCCCGTGCGCGCTGGATCAGGGCGGGGCGAACGCGGGCGACGTCGTCGCCGTCGAGGAGCGGTGAGGTCGATAGGGCGGTAAGGTAGGCCGCCTCGTCGGCTCCGCACGCGCGCAGGGAGGCGTCCGCCGCGCGGATGCGGGCGGTGCGGGCCGTCTCGATGGCGAAGGTGCGGTGGAGGCAGCCGCGCCAAGTGGCATGCCGGTCGGCCGCGTCGCCGGCCCGGGCCCCGCCGGGAACGCCGATCGACACCGCGAGGAGGAGCGCGCACACCGCGCCGGCCCGGGTCGTCATGGGCAGATCGTCATCGGCGGGTCGTCATGGAAAGGTCTCCGGATGGAGACAGCGTCGCGCAAGGTGTTTAACGGGCCCTGACGATCGCCGCGCGCGAACCGTGCCGTTCCGGGACGGCGCCCCGCGGCGCCGGATCGGCCACCCCGCGCAAAGGACCCCCCATGGCCTGGATCACCCTCGTTGCCGCCGGCCTCCTCGAAGTGACCTGGGCCTACGCGATGAAGCTGTCGCACGGGTTCACCCGGCCGTGGCCGACGGCGATCATGGCGGTCACCATGGTGGGCAGCGTCGCCCTCCTCGCCGTGTCGATGCGGACCCTGCCCCTCGGCACCGCCTACACGATCTGGACCGGCATCGGCGCCGTCGGGGCCTTCGTCCTCGGCATCGCGGTGCTGGGCGAGGAGGCGAGCCCCGCCCGCATCGTCGCGGCCCTGCTCATCGTTTCGGGCCTCGTGACCATGAAGCTCGCCAGCCCGCAGTGAGGTCCGGGTCGGATCAGCGGTTGGCGGTGGTGACCGGCGAGGTGGCCCGGCCGAGGGAGACCCAGGCCTGGGTGTCCTGGCTCTCGCGCTTGATGAAGGTGTAGCCGGTCTGGCGCCAGGACTGGACCGCGTTGGTCTTGTTGTCGAGGATGAAGTCGCCCCGGTCGGTGATCAGGGTGAGCACCGCGTGGCCCTCGCCCTTCTCGTCGATGACCACGGTCATCCGCATGGCCCGGCGCGGCAGGCCGGCCAGATCCCAGCGGTCTGCGACGTGGAGGTGGTCCATGTCGGTGACGGCCCGGATGGCCTTGTTCACCCGGCGGTTGACGGACACGATGGTGTTCCAGGTCGCCGCGTCGAGCGCGATGGTGGCGGGCTCCGTGCGGTCGACGGCGCACTCGGCGGCGTAGCTCTCGCAGAAGGCGACCCAGGCGGCGATGGGCTTGGCGGCGGGGCCGCTGGCGATGACGCTCGGGGTGGCGGGCAGGGAGGCGAAGGTCTGGGCCGGGGCGGCCACGGGGGCGGCGAGAAGACCACCGAGAAGACCGGCCAGAAGCGCGGCACGGCCGAGGCTGCTGCCCGTAACCGCTTCCAGGCACTTCGAAATCGCGATCCGCATGGCCGGCCCGTTCCCGTTAATCTTCTGTTAACGAAAGGTCTCACGGCGGCCCGAGCGCGGCAATCGCCGGGTTAATAAAGGGTTAACGGTGTGGATAGTTGCACCGCAGGCGAAAGAAGCCTGACCGTACCGGCCTCCGTCCGAACGAAAAAACGCCCCGCCGGCGTGACCGGCGGGGCGCTTGGGAGCGGTGGTTGTGAGGGGCGGGTCAGGCCTGCGGCAGGTCCGGGGTGATGCCGAGGTTGGCCATGCCCTCAGCGAGGAGATCGGCGGCGTTGGGGGTGCCGAGGAGTTCGCGGGCGGCGCCCTCGCCGACGGATTCGCGCTCGCGGGCGAAGCGCACGGCGTCGCCCCACTCCTCGGCCTCCATGTCGCCGCGCCCGACATAGACCAGCGCGAGGAGGTCGGCGCGCTCGTCGTCGTTGAGCGCCCCGATCATCGACCGGACCTCCTCCTCGGTGGCGTCGTCGGTGCCCGAGGTGAGGATGTCGGTGGCGCCGTCGTCGATGGCGTTGGAGCCGGAATCCGGGTCCGTCGGGCCCTCCTTCACCTCGACGGCGCGCAGGCGCAGAATGATCTCGGTGACGGTGTCGACGGCGATGTCCATGGGCGTGTTCCAGACTCGTGGGCCGCCGGGGGCGGCGGCCTCAAGCAGGCACAACCCACGAGGTCCGCAAGGGTTCGCGGGCGGGCGTCGGGGCCCGCCCTCAGGCGGTCCCATCCACGAAGACGCGCATGAGCAGGTGCGCGATGGCCATGGGCGGCGGCACGGTGAGGCCCTCGGGGTGCGTCCCCACGATCATCGCCGACACGTCGTCCCGGGTGAGCCAGCGGGCGTCGGTGAGCTCGACGGGATCGAGGGTGATCGCCTCGTCGAGGGCCTCGGCGACGCAGCCGATCATCAGGGAGGCGGGGAACGGCCACGGCTGGGACGCGTGGTACGTCACCGCGCCGACGCGAATCCCGACTTCCTCGAAGGTCTCGCGCCGCACGGCCGCCTCGATGGTCTCGCCGGGCTCCAGAAAGCCCGCGAGGCAGGAATACATCGCCTCCTTGAACCGGGGCGAGCGGCCGAGCAGGCAGCGATCCCCCCGCGTGATCAGCATGATCACCACCGGGTCCGTGCGCGGGAAGTGGTGGGTCTCGCAAGACCCGCAATCGCGCCGGTAGCCGCCAGCGGCGAGTTCCGTCGGGGCACCGCAATTGGCGCAGAATCGGTTGCGCGCGTGCCAGGCCAGAAGCGATTTCGCCGTGGCGACGAGCCCGAGTTCGTGAGGCGTGACGGATCCCTCGGCGGCGAGGCTGCGCAGATCGTTCGTGGCGAGATCGGGGTCGGCGTCGAACGCCTCCGCGCGCTCCGGCGCCAGGGCGGCGGCGAAGACCGGCGCCCCGTCGAGGCGGCCGAGGAACAGGGTCGGGCCGGGCGCGGCGATGCGCTCCGGATCGAGCAGAGCGGAGCCGTTCGCGAGCACGATCCGCTCGCCCGCCATGGCGACGAGGCGGGCGCCGGGCGCGGTCAGGAGCGGCACGGCGGCGTCGCTCTCGGCCGAATGGCGCACGAGGCGGTTGTGGACGTAGCCGAGACCGGCGAGGGGGTCCGTCACCCTCAGGCCGCCGCGAACAGGGCGCCGATGCGCTCGATCATCTGGGCGCGGGCATGGTGCGGATAGGGCCGGGCCTCGCCCACCCCCCAGACCGGGCGCGGCCAGGCCGGGTCGGACAGGAAGCGCCCGATGACGTGGACGTGGAGCTGGGGCACGACGTTGCCGAGTGCGGCGACGTTGACCTTGTCGGGCTTGGCGAGCGCCAGCATCACGCCCGTCGCCAGACGCATCTCGTCCATGAGGGCGTGCGCGTCGTCCGCGCCGAGATCGGTGATCTCGCTTGCGTCGGGGCGGCGCGGCACGAGGATCAGCCACGGGAAACGGGCATCGTCCATCAGCAGCACGCGGCACAGGGCGAGGTCGCCGGCATGGACCGTGTCGGCGGCGAGACGCGGGTCGAGGGTGAAATCGGTCATGGGGGAGCGATGTAGGGCGAAGCGCGCCCGGAAGCGAGGCGCTCGGCCCCCCCGCTCCTACCGCCGGGGCGCGATGATGGCCGGTCCCGCGCTCGGCTCCGGGCGGAACAGCTCATTGCGCTGAATCTGCATCCGGTTCTGGCTGTTGTCGAATTGCTGCTGGTTCTGGATCCCGCGGATCTGGCTCTGGGTCGAGAGCCGCTCGTTCATGTTGTTGAGGGTGTTGGGATTGCCCGAGGATTGGGCAAGGGCCGGTCCGGCGCCCGCCGCCAGGAGGGCGAGGGCCGCCAGGGTGCGGGTGGTCGTGATTCGGGGTGACGCGGTCATGGCGAAGCCTCCCTGTGGGGCGATGGGGTTCTGCCGAGACGACGCGCGGGGCGAAAGCCGGGTTCCCCCACGGGCGCTTTGCCGCCCGCCCTCGACGCCGTTCGCGTTTTGGTCCAGGGATGCGGCATGAATCAACACCCCGACACGGCGGGGGCCTCGCGGCCGGTGCCCGCTTCCGACGCGCCCACCTCCATCGCCGCCCGCGCCATGGCCTCCCTCAGGCCGCAGGGCTCGCCCTACCTGGAGGGCCTGAACGACGAGCAGCGCCGCGCCGTCGAGGCGACGGACGGCCCCGTCCTCGTGCTCGCCGGGGCCGGCACGGGCAAGACCCGGGTGCTCACCACCCGCATGGCCCACCTCATCGCGACGGCCAAGGCGCGCCCCTTCGACATCCTGTCGGTGACCTTCACCAACAAGGCGGCGCGCGAGATGAAACACCGCATCGGTGCGCTCATCGGCCCGGCGGGCGAGGGCATGCCGTGGCTCGGCACCTTCCACTCCATCGGCACCAAGATTTTACGACGCCACGCCGAACTCGTCGGCCTGCGCTCGGACTTCACGATCCTGGGCATGGACGACCAGCTGCGGCTGATGAAGCAGGTGATCGTCGACCAGAACATCGACGAGAAGCGCTGGCCCGCCCGCGCCCTCGCCTCGGCCATCGACGGCTGGAAGAACCGCGGCCTCCTGCCCGAGCAGGTGCCGCCGGGCGAGGCGGGCGCGTTCGCCTTCGGCAAGGGCGGCGCGCTCTACACCGCCTACCAGGCCCGCCTGCTGACCCTCAACGCCGCCGATTTCGGCGACCTCCTGCTGCTCTGCCTCAAGCTGTGGCGCGAGAACCCGGACGTGCTGGAGAACTACCAGCAACGCTTCCGCTACATTCTGGTGGACGAGTACCAGGACACCAACGTCGCCCAGTACCTGTGGCTGCGCCTGCTGGCGCAGGGCCACCGCAACGTCGCGTGCGTCGGCGACGACGACCAGTCGATCTACGGCTGGCGCGGCGCCGAGGTCGACAACATCCTGCGGTTCGAGCACGACTTTCCGGGTGCCACCGTGGTACGCCTGGAGCGCAACTACCGCTCCACCGGCCACATCCTCGCCGCCGCGTCCGGGCTCATCGCCAAGAACGAGGGGCGCCTCGGCAAGACCCTGCGCACGGAGGACGTGCCGGGCGAGAAGGTGACGGTGGCGGGCGCCTGGGATTCGGAAGAGGAGGCCCGCCAGCTCTCCGAGGCCATCGAATCGCTCCAGGCCAAGCAGCACCCCCTCTCCGAGATCGCCGTGCTGGTGCGGATCTCGGCGCAGATGCGCGAGATCGAGGATCGCTTCGTCCAGTTGGGGCTCCCCTACCGGGTCGTCGGCGGCCCGCGCTTCTACGAGCGCGCCGAGATCCGCGACGCCCTGGCCTACCTGCGCGTCACCCAGAACCCGTCCGACGACCTCGCCTTCGAGCGGATCTTCAACACCCCGAAGCGGGGCTTGGGCGACGCGACCCTGCAGATCCTGCACGGGTATTCGCGGTCCCAGGGCGTGCCCCTGCTGCAGGCCGCGCGGCTCCTCACGGAGACCGACGAGCTGAAGCCGCGCGCCCGCTCCGGGGTGCGCGCCCTGGTGGAGAGCTTTTCGCGGTGGGCCCGGATGGTCGGCACCAAGCCGCATTCGGAGGTGGCCCAGACCATCCTGGAGGAATCCGGCTACACCGAGATGTGGCAGAAGGACAAATCCGCCGACGCGGCCGGGCGCCTGGAGAACCTCAAGGAGTTCGTGCGCTCCATGGAGGAATTTCCCGACATGGCCGCCTTCCTCGAACACGTCTCCCTGGTGATGGAGGCGAGCGAGCAGGAGGGCGCCGACCGGGTGTCCCTCATGACGCTCCACGCCGCCAAGGGCCTCGAGTTCGACACGGTGTTCCTCCCCGGCTGGGAGGACGGCCTGTTCCCGAACCAGCGGGCGCTCGACGAGAGCGGCCGCGCCGGCCTCGAGGAGGAGCGGCGGCTGGCCCATGTGGGCCTGACCCGGGCCCGCAAGCGCGCCAAGCTGTCCTTCGCCGTCAACCGGC
Organism: Methylobacterium sp. Leaf112; assembly: GCF_001423295.1. GTDB lineage: Bacteria > Pseudomonadota > Alphaproteobacteria > Rhizobiales > Beijerinckiaceae > Methylobacterium. Next base: position 322,580 of record NZ_LMNG01000012.1, read on the forward strand.
GCATCCACGGCCTGTGGTCCTCCACGGTGCCGAGCCGGTTCATCGACGAATTGCCGCCCGGCAGCGTCGACGTCATCGACGCCCCCGCGCATTTCTCTGCCGGCGCCTCGCGCTTCGACCGCAACCCGACGCCGTTCGGCTCGTCCTACGGCACCCCGGGCTGGCAGCGGGCGCAGGCCGCGACCGCCAACACCGGCAATTTCGGAAGCACGCCCGCGCGCAATCCGGCCAACCGCGGGTCCGGCCCACGCCAGATCGAGGGCGAACTCATCGCGAAATCCACCGGCGCCCCCTCGGCCTTCTCCGTGGGCATGCGGGTGTTCCACACCAAGTTCGGCCCCGGCGACGTCGCTGCAGTCGACGGGAACAAGCTCACCGTCGATTTCGACAAGGCCGGGCAGAAGATGGTGCTGGACAGCTTTATTCAAGCGGCGTGAGCGGGCTTGTGGCTGGAAGGCCGCTTTCCCACCCACGACCTCATCCTGAGGTGCCGCGTCAGCGGCCTCGAAGGAGGGCTCCAAAGAGCGCACTGGGTCCTGGAGCCCTCCTTCGAGGCCTCCGCTTCGCTCCGGCACCTCAGGATGAGGTCGTGGGTGAGGCGGGGACGAGATTCGCCGGCCCGCGAGAAAACTTCTCTCCGCGCGCCCAAGTCCGAAATCATGCGGACTTTCTACATCAATGGTCGAGAATATTCGACCGTCATGCCGCCGTCGCTTCCAGTGCGGCATGGTGCATGCAACGATCGATGGGCGGACGAAGCGTGCCTCACACAACTCCCGATCGCCGCTGGTTCTAAACCGTGGACGCACCGGTGCAGCGGGAGTTTTGCGAGAGACACGAAGACCGGGCGCCTTCGCCATCCACAGGCAAGGCCGCCCGGCCGGGAACCGCCCACTTGCGGCCGGATTGGCTGGTGACGGACACTGGTTCCCGGTCGAGGGAGAGAACGAGGATTACGGTAAGAGGGTTCGGCGCGTCACGTTCAACAGGTGCAGTTCAGATTGAGTCCGGTTGGCCAAGTCCAGGTGGAGTATTGATCGATGAAGAGACGGCGCACACGACTTGAACTTGTGGAAGATCGCCCCGTCCGGTTGCACCGGACCCGCTTCGACGAGGAACGCAACCTCAGCCCGATCCAGCCCCTGACCGACCGCCAGGCCCAGTATCTCGACGCCCTGGCCCTTCACAAGCAGGTGATCGTGCTCGGCCCCGCCGGCACCGGCAAGACCTTCATCGCCGGCACCCGGGCGGCGGACCAGCTCCGCCAGCGCCGGATCGGCAAGGTGATCATCACCCGCCCAAACGTGCCGTCGGGCCGCTCCCTGGGCTACTTCCCCGGCACCCTGGAGGAGAAGATCGCCCCCTGGGTCGCGCCGCTGACCGAGACCATGAAGGAACGCATGGGCGCGGCCGCCTTCGATATCGCGGTGAAGACCGGCGACATCGAGGTGGTGCCGTTCGAGGTGATGCGCGGGCGCACCTTCAAGAACTGCCTCGTGATCCTCGACGAGGCGCAGAACACCACAACGGCCGAGATCAAGATGTTCCTCACCCGCATCGGAGACGATTGCCAGGTGATCATCAACGGCGACGTGTCGCAGACGGATCTGCGCGAGACTTCGGGCCTGCGCACGGTGATCCACCTCATCAAAAGCCGGATGATGCCGATCCCCGTGGTGGAATTCACCCTCGACGATATCGTGCGCTCGGGAATTTGTGCTGATTGGGTGCGGGCTTTCGAGGAAACGAATCTCTGACTCGTGGGTTATCAGCGGCGGGCATCGCGGAGCCCGCCGCTCACTCCGGTGCGCGCCACGTGTCCTTCACCCGCAAGGGCCGGACGTGCAGACCGGGTGCCGCACTCGGACAAGAACACAACGGGAGTTCCACGTGAGGAAACTGACCTTCGCCATCGCCGTGCTCGCCTCGCTCGGCGGTGCCAGCCTCGCCACCTCCGCTTCGGCCGCGCCCGGCGCGCCGATGGGCGTCACCGCCCCCGAGACCGTGTCCACCGTGCAGATGACCCGCATGGAGCGTCGTATGGAACGCCGCATGATGCGCAACCGGATGGAGCGCCGTATGGAGCGCCGCCACATGCATCGCAAGATGATGCACCGCCGGATGATGCGCCGCATGTAATCGATCGCCGCGCGCGATCGAATCGGAAAGGGCCCCTCGCGGGGCCCTTTTTTCATTCAGGATAGGATGTGTGTGTTTGGCGAGGCCCGATTTCGTGCTCCCAGGGGAGACGAGGCGACGGCCTCTGCCGCAGCGCGCCGTCAGGGCCCGACCGATGCCGTGTCATCCCGGGGCCGTGCAGCGGCATGACACTGGTATCGATCCGGGAGCGTCTCTCTTCCGGAGCGCGTCCGCTCAATCCTTCGCGGCGGCGTTCCTGGTGATGGAGCCGGTGGTCTTCGTGGGCGACTTCGCCGCCTTCTCCTCGGCGGTGACGATCGTGGCGGGCTTAGGTTTCGCCGGCGGGTTCGCCGCCGCATGGATCTGCCCGGCATGGGCAACCTTCGCCGGGGCCTTCGGAGTGAGCTTGGCCGGCGCCGGATCGGCCGCGACGGCGGGCGGGATCGTCGCCGCGTCGGCGGCCGGGGTCGCCGGAGCGGGACCGTTGCTGAACAGGTTGCCGAGCAGCTTCTTGTAGGCGGCCGGATCGCCGTCGGCGTCGGCCACCATCACGCGGGCGGGTTTTGCCGGGGCCGGCTCGGCGGCGGGTTCGGCCTTCGCCATCAGGGTGGGGCTCGACACACCCGGCTTGGTCTTGCCGGCCTTGGCGGCAGCCTGCGCGGCCGCGGCCTTGGTGGGAATCGGCGCCTCGGCGCTGGCGAGCATCACCGGACGGCCCTTGGCGTCGACCTCGATCTCGCGGGCGCCCGCGATGGTCTCGGGCCGGCTGACTTCGCCGAGGTGGTGGCGGGCGTAGTCCTTCGGATCGTAGGGCTGCTCCGGCTCCTCGGGCTTCACCAGGTTGGCGAAGGCCAGGGTGCTGGCCGGCGGCTGCGGCCGGAACACCGGGTTCTGGCTGCCGTCCTCATAGACCACGCGGGTGGCGGGCGTGCCCTTGGCGACGAGTTCGGCGATCTCGCGGTTGTCGCGGTCGCGCTTCTCGGCGACCTGCGGGTCGACCCGCGGGGTGCACGAGCCGGCGGCCGCGTCCGAGCCGCCGAACACGTAGCGGGCGCCGCACAGGCCGACCTTCGGCTCCTCGCGCAGGGCCTCGAAGTAATCGGAGCCCTCCTTGAGGTTCTTCCAGAACGGTGCGTTGGGGTCGTTGCGGAACTTCGCGACGTTCGCCGCCGTCATCCGGAACGGATAGGACTGGAACTGAAACGCCCGCTGGCCCCCGGCGAAGGAATCGCGCGCCAGCGCATAGATCTCGCCCATGGATTCGTCGGTCATGGCAAAGCAGCCCGCCGACGAGCAGGTGCCGTGGACCATGATATAGTTGCCCGTGCGGCCGTTGGCCCGATCGTAGGCGTTGGGGTACCCGGTGTCGAACGAGAGGTAATACGACGAGTTCGGGTTCATCTGCCCCGGCGTCACCGTGTAGAAGCCCTCCGGCGCCTGGCGGTCGCCCTGCTTGGTCTTGGGGCCGAGCTGGCCCGACCAGCGGCAGATCGGGAACGTCTTCAGGAGCGCGTACTGGCCGTTGGTGCCGCGCTTCCACACCTCCATCTCCGCTTCCTTCTTGTAGGCGCGGATGAGGATGGGGTCGTTCTGGGCCATGCCCTTCTGGGTCATGAGCGCGAGGGTCTTGGGCGGCACGGGCGCGAGGGCGCGTAGGGGAACGCCGCCGCCCGTCGAACCGTCCTGGCAGGCGCCAAGCGAGATCGTGAGCGCGGCGAGGGCAGCGATCACGGACGGGCGCAACGCCGACGGGCGCACAGCCATGGGGAACCCCGTTCTCAAAAGTCACGCGTCCGCGGGATTCTCCCGTCGGACGCCACTCCCCAACCCAATAGCTCCGTTAAACTTACCCTCTTGTTACCGCAAGGCGATGGCAGCGGCGGCCGAGGGAGCCTGTGAATCCCGGGCATGGTTCGACGGACCCGCGGAACCCCGCTCCGGAGCCCAACAAACCGTACGCGAAGCCATTGGTGCGGAACGACTTTTGATCGCGGTCGCGGCGTCGTCCACCATCCGACGCATGTGCGCTCCCGCACGGCCCGTCCGAATAAACGTTAAAAGGTTCCTGCTACGAACCTGCGACAAAACGTCCAGCGCCCGTATCGTTCCCCGGTGAGCTACAGCTTCCGGCCAATCTCCAGGAACTTCACCGCGCGGCGGTCGCGGATCTCGTCCGGCGACAGGCCGTCGAATTCGGTGAGCGCGCTGGCTATCGCCTGTCCGGCGGCGGCCGTGGCGGCGGCGCGGCCGCGATGGGCGCCGCCCGTGGCCTCGGGGACGATGGTGTCGATGATGCCGAGGCGCAGCAGGTCCTGCGCGGTGATCTTCATGGCGGTGGCGGCGTCCGCCGCCCGGCCCTGGTCGCGCCACAGGATCGAGGCGGCCCCCTCGGGCGAGATCACGCCGTAGATCGCATGCTCCATCATCAGCACGCGGTTGGCGGTGGCGAGGGCGATGGCGCCGCCGGAGCCGCCCTCGCCGATGACGAGGGCGACGTTGGGGACGCCGAGCCCGAGGCAGGCTTCCGTGGAGCGGGCGATGGCTTCGGCCTGGCCGCGCTCCTCCGCCTCGATGCCGGGGAACGCGCCCGCCGTGTCGATGAAGGCGAGCACCGGCAGGCCGAACCGGTCGGCCATCTCCATCAGGCGCACGGCCTTGCGGTAGCCCTCGGGCTTCGCCATTCCGAAATTGTGGTGCAGGCGCGTCTCGGTCGAGTGGCCCTTCTCCTGGCCGATGACGCACACCGACCGGCCCCGGAACCGGCCGAACCCGGCCACGATGGCGGCGTCCTCGCCGAAGGCACGGTCCCCGGCGAGCGGCGTGAACTCGGTGATGAGATCGGCGCAGTAATCGACGAAATGCGGCCGCTGCGGATGGCGGGCCACCTGGGTCTTCTGCCACGGGGTGAGCGAGGCGTAGATGTCCGACAGGGCGGAGGCGGCCTTGGCTTCGAGACGCCCGACCTCCTCGGTGATGGACACGGCGCCGTCGCGGGCGCCCACCGCCTTCAGTTCCTCGACCTTCGCCTCGAGTTCGGCGACGGGCTTCTCGAAGTCCAGGTAGGAGCGCATCACCGTCATCGGTCTCAAGGTCCATCCCAATCGCGGGCGCCGGGGTTTTGGGGACCCGGTGCGGTGCGGGGTGTTGGCGAAGGCCGGGCGGGTGTCAACCGCGCGGGGTCAGGCGAGGGGGCGGGTGGCCGCGTCGAGCCAGGCCCGCGTCGGGGCGTCGAGGTGGGGGCCGAGGGCGTCGCGGACCCGGGCGTGATAGGCGTCGATCCAGGCGCGCTCGGCCGGGCCGAGGAGGTCCACGGCGACGAGGCGGCGGTCGAACGGCGCCAGGGTCAGGGTCTCGAAGCCGAGCATCGGGCGCTCGCCCCCGGGGATGGCGCGCGGCTCGACGAGGACGAGGTTCTCCAGGCGGATGCCGTACGCCCCGGCGCGGTAATAGCCCGGCTCGTTGGAGAGGATCATGCCGGCCTCCAGCGCCACGGTGCCGGTCTTGGCGATGCGCTGCGGGCCCTCGTGCACGGAGAGGAAGGCGCCGACCCCGTGGCCGGTGCCGTGGTCGAAGTCGAGGCCGGCCTCCCACAGGGCGGCACGGGCGAAGCCGTCGATCTGCGCCCCCGTGGTCCCCTTCGGGAACACCGCCCGCGCGATGGCGATGTGACCCTTGAGCACCCGGGTGAAGCGGTCGCGCATGAGGTCCGTGGGCGGGCCGACGGCCACCGTGCGGGTGATGTCCGTGGTGCCGTCGGCATATTGCGCGCCGGAATCGATGAGAAAGAGTTCGCCGGGCCGGACCCTTCGGTCGGTCTCGCGGCTCACCCGGTAATGCACGATGGCGCCGTTGGGGCCGCTGCCCGAGATGGTCGGGAACGAGACGTCCCGCAGCAGGCCGCCCTCGCTGCGAAAATCCTCCAGGGCCTCCACGGCGGCGATCTCGGTCAGGTCCTCCGCCCCATCGAGCCAGGCGAGGAAGCGGACCACCGCGACGCCATCGCGAAGATGGGCGGCGCGGGTGCCGGCGATCTCGGCTTCGTTCTTCACCGCCTTCAGGGCGGTGATCGGGTCCGGGCCGGTCTCGGCCACGCCGCCGGCAGCCTCGATCCGAACCTTCAACGCGATGGCCGCCGTGGCGGCGTCGAGGCGGATCGTCCGGCCCTTCGCGAGCCCGTCGAGGGCGGTCTCGAACGCCGAGCGGGGCCGGAGGTCGGCGACCGGCGCCAGCGCCGCCCGCAAGGCGGGGGCGATGTCGGGCGAAGCGAGGAACAGGGTCGGGCGGCCCTCCAGGGGCAGGATCGCGTAGCCGAGCGCCAGGGGCGTGTGCGCCACGTCCGATCCCCGCAGGTTGAACGCCCAGGCGAGGTTGTGCGGATCGGAGATTACCAGGGCGGCGCACGCGGCCTTGGCGAGGGCCGCGCGGATGCGGACGAGTTTCTGGGGGATCGCCTCGCCGGCGAGCGCGAGGGGATGAGGCACCACGGGGCCGGCGGGCGCGCCGGGCCGGTCGGCCCATACGGCATCGACGGGGTTGGCGGCGACGGCGCGCAGGGTCGCCCCGACCTTTTCGGCGACCCGCGCCAGGCGGGCGACGCCGTCCGGCGTGTGCAGCCATGGATCGTAGCCCAGCACCTGGCCGCGCGTGAGATGAGCGCCGATCCACGCCTCGACATTCGTCTCGGCGAGTTGGACCGGGGTGATGACGGCGGTGTCGACCTGGGCCGGAGCCTGGAGGGTGTAGCGCCCGTCCACCACCAAGGCGGCGGTGTCCGTCAGGATCACCGCCGTGCCCGCCGAGCCGGTGAAGCCCGTGAGCCAGGCGAGGCGCTCGGCCCCGGGCGGCACGTATTCCGACTGGTGCTCATCGGCGCGGGGCACCACGAACCCGTCGAGCCCCTCCGCCGCCAAGATTGTTCGCAGGGCCGCGATGCGTGCGGCGCCCACGCGGTGACTCGGATCGTCGAAGGTCTGGAAGCGGAGGCGCGTCATGCGGCCAGGGTTACGCCGGGCGGTTCAGTGCGGCAACCATCCGCGCAGGGGCCGGGGTGCGGCGCCGCCGCGCTTGAGCACCAGGGTGGCCCAGCCCTCGATGAGGCCGTGGCGGGCGAGATGGAAGCCGCGGTGGCGGTAGGTCGAGAGCACGCCCGGCACGTCGCGCTCGATGAGGCCCGAGAGGATGAGCACGCCGCGATCCGCCACCACCGCCGTGAGCGAGGGCGCGAGGCCCTTCAGCGGGCGCGCCAGGATGTTGGCGAACACTACGTCGAACCGGCGCGGCCGGCGGGCGAGCGCATGGCGCACGCCCGGGCCCTGGTAGAGCCGGAGCGTCGGGCCCAATCCGTTGAGGCGGGCGTTGCCGATGGCCGTCATCACCGCCTCGGGGTCGAGGTCGCCGGCGATGACCGGGGTGTGCAGGGCTTTGGCCGCCGCGAAGGCCAGGATGCCGGTGCCGGTGCCGACATCGAGGACGTGGGCCGGGCGGCCGCGCTTCAGCACGTCGGCCAGCGCCCGCAGGCAGCCCAGCGTCGTGCCGTGGTGGCCGGTGCCGAAGGCCAGCGCCGCCTCGATCTCGATGGCGAGATCGTTGACCCGCACGGTGTCGCGGTCGTGGCTGCCGTGGACGAGGAAGCGCCCGGCCCGCACGGGGTTGAGCCCCTCGAGGGAGGCACGGACCCAGTCCTGCTGGTCGATGGTCTCGAAGGTCGCCGCATCGGCCTGGTCGCCGACCACGGGCCGGATGAGGTCGCGGACCCACGCCTCGTCGGGCGCGTCGGCGAAATACGCCTCCAGGCGCCAGGTCCGGCCGTCCTCCGCCTCGAAGGCGGCCACCGCCGTCTGCGTCGGGTCGAACATCTCGCCCAGCAGATCGGTCATCGCCTTGGCCGCCCCCTCGTCCGTGAGGAGCCGGAGCACGTGGGTCGGGCGGTGGGGGGGAAGGCCTTCGAGCATGGACGAGGGCTCTAACATCCCGGGCGATGCGTCGCCACTGTCGCGAAAATCTTACGGAACGGGGGCGGAAGTTCCGCGTTTGTCCTCGCTTCCCGGAGTCGCTTCGATCATCGCGGGTGCCCGTGTGCGTATGAAAATCAAGAGAACCGGCGCGCGAACGCCGGTGGTCATGGCGGAAATGTCCAAGTCCCGCAGGCGCCTCGCCCGCGGACGCGCGGGGATTCTCGACGCCGAGGCGCTGACCGCGCCCGTGCCGGGGCCCATGCTCGTGCTCCTCAGCCGCCTGCATCGCTCCGAGACCTCGCTGCGCGACGAGGACGAGCGTCAGTCCTGAGGCGGCCTTCGAAGGGTTGGCCCGGGTTCGCCAGCTCCGACGCCTGAAGTTGCGCGCGCCGTCGCCGGCGGCGCGGGCCCGTGGGTGGCATCGTGGGCAGCGCCCGTTAAACCGCGTAGCTTGGCGACCGATCCGCGATCCGCCGCGCCCTTACCCCGGACTGCGCCTTGGACATTCCCGGCCTCGCCCTCGGCCTCACGCCCGACGAGTGGACCGCCATCGCCCTCAGCCTGCGGGTGGCGGCGGTGGCGACGGTGGCGAGCCTCGGTCCCGGCCTGGCGGTCGCCTGGCTGCTGGCGCGAAAACGCTTTCCCGGGCGCAGTCTCCTCGACGGGCTCGTGCACCTGCCCCTGATCCTGCCGCCGGTGGTGACGGGCTATCTCCTGCTCCTCGCCTTCGGCCGGCGCGGCACCTTCGGGGCGGCGCTGGCCGAGATCGGCATCGTGCTGTCGTTCCGTTGGACCGGGGCGGCGCTCGCCTGCGCGGTGATGGGGTTCCCCCTCATGGTGCGGGCCATGCGCCTGTCCATCGAGGCCGTGGACCGGCGGGTCGAGCAGGCGGCGGCGACCCTGGGGGCCTCGCCGTGGGCGGTGTTCCGCACCGTGACCCTGCCGCTCGCGCTCCCGGGCGTGCTCGCCGGGGCGGTGCTGGCCTTCGCCAAGGCCATGGGCGAGTTCGGCGCCACCATCACCTTCGTGTCGAACATCCCCGGCGAGACCCAGACCCTGCCGTCGGCCATCTACAGCCTGACCCAGGTGCCGGGCGGCGAGGCCGGGGCCTTACGCCTCACCCTCGTCTCCGTGGCCCTCTCCATGGCGGCGCTCCTCGCCTCCGAACTCCTGGCCCGGCGCCTCGCCCGCCGGCTGGGGGCCGGATGAGCCTCCGGTTCGAGGCCGCCCTCGCGCGCGGCGCCTTCCGGCTCGACGTCGCCTTCACGGCGCCCTCCGGCCTCACCGCCCTGTTCGGGCCCTCGGGCTCGGGCAAGACCACGGTGATCGATTGCCTCGCGGGCCTCGCGCGGCCCGACCGGGGCCGCATCGTCGTCGACGGGCGGACCCTCCTCGACACGCAAGGCGGCATCGCCATCCCCGTCCATCGCCGCCGCATCGGCGTGGTGTTCCAGGAAGCCCGGCTGCTGCCGCATCTCAGCGTGCGCCAGAACCTCGATTACGGCCGGCGGTTCTTCGCCCGCGGCGACGCGGAGAGCCCCGGCCTCGGCTTCGACGACGTGGTCGGGCTGCTGGGCATCGGCCATCTCCTGGACCGCCGCCCCGCCGGCCTGTCGGGGGGCGAGGGCCAGCGCGTCGCCATCGGCCGGGCGCTGCTGTCGCGCCCGCGCCTGCTCCTCATGGACGAGCCGCTCGCCGCCCTCGACGCGGCCCGCAAGGCCGAGATACTGCCCCTCATCGAGCGCCTGCGCGACGCCGCCGGCCTGCCCATCGTGTATGTCAGCCACGCCGTGTCGGAGGTGGCGCGCCTCGCCGACACCCTCGTGGTGCTGGAGGCCGGGCGCGTCGCCGCCGCCGGCCCGGCCGAGACCCTGCTGCGCAGCGGCGAACTCGGCCCCGAGCACGCCGCGCAGGGCGGCAGCCGCCTCGACATGGTGGTGGCCGGGCACGATTCCGCCTCGGGCCTCACCCGGCTCTCCGGTGCCGTCGGAACCTTGAGCGTCCCCCGCCTCGACCGCGCCGTCGGCACGGCGGTGCGCCTCCTCGTGCCGGCCCGCGACGTGCTGGTGGCGATCGAGATCCCCGTGGGCCTCAGCGCCCGCAACGTGCTCGCCGGGACCGTGCGGGATCTCGCGCCCCTCGGGGACGGGGCCGTGCGCGTCACACTCGCGTGCGGCGGCGTGGCGCTGGCCGCCCGCCTCACGCAGGCCTCCGTGCGCGACCTCGCGCTCACGCCGGGCCGCCCGGTCTTCGCCGTGGTGAAGAGCGTCGCGTTCGATCCCCAGGGCATCGGCACCGGCGGGAGTACCGCGCCGGTGGAGATCTGAAACGCCCGCCCCGACTCCTAAGATTCGATGGATGGCCGCAACGCTCCCTTGACGACACACGCACGGACCGGTGGGCGGGGACGATTCCTTAAGACTCGATTCGGGCCCCGCGCGTTCACTGGTCTCTCGGACTGGTATCCTGTCATCCAAGGAGGCGCGGGGCGAACGATGCAGATCTCGACCATCACCGCGACCCCGGCGTTCCGGGGACCGGGCGCGGGTCCGGCCCCCGTCGCCCCCGTCGCCGCGCCGGAGCCCCTCGCGCCCGCCGTGCGCGTCGACATCCGCAATCCGGAGCGTGACGCGCCCCGGCCGGAGCCGGACGCGGCGGTGACGCCGAACGAGGCCCGCGTCCGCATCGACCGGGACACCCGCACGGTGGTCTATCAGGAGGTCGATCCGGCATCGGGCGACGTGGTGATCCAGCTGCCCGATCCGGTGATCCTCAAGGCCCGCGCCTACGCCGAGCAGGCGGCCGCCGCCCGCGCGACGACCGAGCGCCCCCTCGACCGGACGGCCTGACGGGGCTCCCGAGCCCTGCGCATCCCCGACGCGGGCGGCGCTTCGGGGTCGCATCCGCCGGCGGGAGGCCTATATCGGAGGAAGCCCCGCCCGATCGCGAGACCGCCCCCATCCATGCTGCCGCCCATCGAGACCATCATCGAGAATTTCGGAATCCTGGACGAGGGACCGGACCAGATCGAGTACCTCATCGAACTCGGCCGCGCCCTGCCGCCGTTTCCGGAGGATCTCCTCACCGAGCACAACCGGGTCCACGGCTGCGAGAGCCAGGTCTGGGTGGCGTCCCGCATGGACGAGGCACAGGAGCCACCGCGGCTGAGCCTGCGCGGCACCAGCGATTCCACGGTGACCAAGGGGCTAATCGCCCTGGTGATGGCCCTTCACGACGGCAAGACGGCGCAGGAGATCGGCGCCGTCGACGTGTTCGGGGTGTTCAAGGAGATCGGGCTCGGCGCCCACCTCACCTCGAAGCGGTCCAACGGCGTGCGCGCCATGGCCGAGCGCATCCAACACGACGCGGCCCGGCTCCTGGCGGCGTGAGCGTCGCATCGGCCGGGCCCGTTCGGGCGGACGCGGAAAATCAGAGCGCCGCAGCGTCCCGCCACAGGCGCATCCGGCCCCGGTCCGGCCCCACGGCCTCGCGCTCGAAGCCGTAATGTTCGGCGAGACGCGCCAGCGCGATGCGGGCCACCACCTTGGCCGAGCGCGCCGGCCAGCGCCGCTCGGCCTCGATGCGCTCCAGCCCTTTCAGGAAGCCGCAGAGGTCGATGAGTAGGCCCGAGAGGTCGCTGCCCACGGCGGCCAGGGCCGTGCGTACGCGCTGGCGCGCCGCCAGCATGGCGTCGGAGGCGCTCGACGAATCGCGCGGCCCCGAGCCGTCGACCTTCGGCCCGCTCCAATCCGCCCCCATGCGCGGCATCATCACCGCCCGGGTCAGGTCGCGTCGCAGGCGTTCGCCGGCCTCGTAGCAGGCGGCGTCGATGAGCGGCACGCCGTCCCGGTCCCGGCGCCGGGCCATCCATGCCAGCGGGCTCTCGGCGGCGTCGCGTAAGGGACGCCCTTCGCGGGCGCCTTGCCGGGCGCCACCCTCGCCGACGAGGTCGAGGTGCTGGGCGAGGTAGGGCGGATGGGTGCCCGCCCGCTCGCGCCGCAGGCGGGCGAGCCCGGCCGGGCTGAGGGTGAGGCGCGCGTTGCGGCCGGCCGCCCGTTCCGCGAGGTCGGCGGACAGGAGCGCCGCCCCGGCTGCGGCGGGAAAGCGCCCGGCCCCGAGGGACACGCCGGCTCCGCCCACCCGCACGATGAACCAGCCCTCCGTGCCGGCGCCGTCCGCCATTGGTTCGGGCAGCGCGTAGGCGCCCTCTTCGGCCAGGGCCGCGAGGAGGCGCCTGGCGTCGCGCCCGAGAACCGGCGCCAAGCCGGCCGGACGGACCGTAGTGCGGGAAGTCGACGCAACGGATCGAATTTTGTTCATGATTTGTTCCACGAGTAACGCGGGCTAGCTCATCGCCCTGCAACCCATGGTAAAGGATATAAGTCCTAAATCAAGCCCGATTTCCCATTTCCCGGACATGATTCTCCGGGCGGATGCTGTGGCTCCGCCCGGTGCGAGGCATCGCCTCGAAGTCGCCGCCTCGACGGCAGACCTTCGTGCGATGCCGGACCGCCCTCAGGCGGCTTCGTCGTAGTTTCCGTTGCGGGTCTGGCCGAGGCCGATGGCCTTGGCAAGGTCGGACCGGGCCTTGGCGTAGTTCGGGGCGACCATCGGATAGTCCGGCGGCAGGCCCCACTTCGCACGATACTGCTCGGGGCTCATGTCGTACTTCGCGCGCAAGTGACGCTTGAGCGACTTGAACACGCGTCCGTCTTCCAGGCAGATGATGTGGTCCGCCGTCACGGATTTCTTGACGGAGACCGCCGGCTGCTGCGGAGCGGACGGAGCCTTCGGCTCCTCCTGGCCGCTGCCGATCTGGATCAGCGAGGCGTGGACCCGGCCGATGAGCTGGGCTAGCTCCGCCGGGGGAACCGGGTTGTTGCTCACGTAGGCCGAAACGATGTCGACCGTCAGTTCCACGTAATCCGCCGAATTTTCAAATTCAGTCATAGTCTTAGCGTTTCCTTAAATGCACAGATCCCCCCGGGACGAAAAAGCCCGATCGGTCTGGCGCCCAATGCCTCGATGGGTTGATGATGGTTTGCAGCATCAACGTCCGCTCTCCCGAAGGAGTGTAATCTATAGCGACGCACCCTGCCATGGGACGGGAAGCAATTAATCATTCCTCCAGCGCAGGACAAGGCAGTCGAAACCATCTTGCGTCGCGCCGTTGCACTGAATAATAATTCATCGAACACAATTGCACGGACACATCTGCACACGGCGCGCAATGTCCTGAGCTGTACAATCATGTACTTTTCAGCTCATTCTCGGGAGCCGCGAGGGCTCATCGCGGCGACGAAACGGCTTGCCGTAACGGTGAATCGTCTTGCCCCCGCCAGCCCGCGTCCGCTCCGATCGTCCCCGGTCCAGGGCTCCGTCCCGGTCGGAGGCCCCTTGCCGGCCCCCTCCCGGCGCTGCACATGGCTGTGACGAGTGGCGGGCACGCCGGTTCGATCATGCGAAGCATGCCCGCCCCGCGCCGCGCCAGCCCGATCCGAGGATTTTGGCCATGGTAACCGACCGTATTCCCATCACAGTTCCGTCAGCGGCACCGGTGGCCGAAGCGCGGCCCCATGCCTTCACGGTCCACGGCCGCACGATTACCGACGATTACGCCTGGCTCAAGGCGGAGAACTGGCGCGCCGTCCTCAAGGACCCGGCTGCCCTGCCGGACGAGATCGGCGCCTACCTGAAAGCCGAGAACGCCTACGCGGACGCCGCCCTGGAACCCGTCGCCGCCCTGCGAAAGACCCTGGTGGCCGAGATGCGCGGGCGCATCCGCGAGGACGACAGCGGCGTGCCCGAGCCCGACGGGCCGTTCGCCTACTACACCCGGCACCGCGACGGCGGCCAGCATCCCCTGGTGTGCCGGCGGCCCCGCACCGTGGTGGTGATCCCGGGGCAAGGCGCCGAGACCGCCGCCGAGGGCGGCCCCGAGGAGGGCGAGGTCATTCTCCTCGACGGCGACCGGGAGGGGGCGGGTCTGGCCTTCTTCGAGATCGCGGCGGCTGTCCATTCCGACGACCACGCCCGCCTCGCCTGGAGCGCCGACACCAACGGCTCGGAGTTGCACACCATCCGGGTGCGCGACCTCGACACCGGCCTCGACGGCCCCGACCGCATCGACGCGACCACGGGCGAAGTGGTGTGGACCAAGGACGGCAGCGCGTTCCATTACGTCGCCCTCGACAGCAACCACCGCCCGGCCCGGGTCCTGCGCCACCGCCTCGGCACCCCGCAGGCCGAGGACGTGCTGCTCTACGAGGAGCCGGATTCGGGCTTCTTCGTCCACATCGAGGAGACCCAGTCGGGCGACCACCTCGCCATCACGGCGAGCGACCACGAGACCTCGGAGGTCCGCCTCCTCGACCGGGGCGCCCCCGATGCGGCGCCCGTGCTGGTGCAGCCGCGCACGCCCCTGCTCATCTATTCCGTCGAGAACTGGGGCCCTCACCTCTTCATTCTCACCAACGCCGACGGGGCGGTGGACTTCAAGATCGCCACCGCCCGGATCGAGGCGCCCGGCCGCGAGAACTGGACCGACGTGGTGCCGCACCGGACCGGCGTGATGATCCGCCACCAGCACATCATCGCCGAGCACATCGTGCGGTTGGAGATCGAGAACGCCCGGCCCCGCATCGTCGTGCGCGACATGGCGGGCTCCGAGCACGTGGTGGCCTTCGCCGAGGAGGCTTATTCCCTCGGGCTGCAGCCCGGTCACGAGTTCGAGACGGCGGTGATCCGCTTCACCTACTCGTCGATGACCACGCCGGCCGAGACCTACGACTACGATTGCGTCACCCGCTCGCGGCAGCTGCGCAAGCGCCAGACGATCCCGAGCGGCCACAAGCCCGAGGACTACGTCACCCGCCGGCTGTTCGCCACGGCGCCGGACGGCGAGACCGTGCCTGTCTCGCTCCTGCACCGGCGCGACCTCGTCCTCGACGGATCGGCGCCCCTGCTGCTCTACGGCTACGGCTCCTACGGCACCCTGATGCCGGCGGCGTTCCGCACCAACCTGCTGTCCCTCGTCGATCGCGGCTTCGTCTACGCCATCGCGCACGTGCGCGGCGGCACCGAGAAGGGCTGGAACTGGTACCTCGACGGCAAGCGCGACAAGAAGCCCAACACCTTCTCGGACTTCGTCGCGTGCGGACGGGCCCTGATCGAGGCGGGCTACACCCGCTCCGGCAACATCGTCGCCCATGGCGGATCGGCCGGCGGCATGCTCATGGGGGCGGTGGCCAACCTGGCGCCGGAGCTGTTCGCCGGGATCGTCGCCGACGTGCCCTTCGTCGACGTGCTCAACACCATGCTGGACGGCGACCTGCCCCTGACCCCGCCGGAATGGCCCGAATGGGGCAACCCGGCCGACAGCCTCGCCGCCTTCGAGACCATCCTCTCCTACTCGCCCTACGACAACGTGGCGGCGAAAGCCTATCCGGCGATCCTGGCGCTCGGCGGCCTCACCGACCCGCGCGTGACCTATTGGGAGCCGGCCAAATGGGTCGCGCGCCTGCGGGCCACCATGACGGGCGGCGGCCCGGTGCTCCTGCGCATCAACATGGAGGCGGGCCACGGCGGTGCGGCCGGCCGCTTCGACCGCCTGGAGGAGGTCGGCCTGATCTACGCCTTCGCCCTGATGGCGGTGGGCCGGGCGCAGGCGTAGGGCACGCTCCGCCGTGGCGGGCGCCTGTCCCGGCGGCGTGCCACCGGTACGTCGGACAGGAGCCCCCGCGCGACAGATACAGCCGTGGAATCTCAATTCCACGGCCTCTTCGACGCTCTTTACCATGAAAACATTGGTAAACAGTCAAGCAGCTTTGTTTTTGTTGATAATCAAGCTTTCGTGCAGCGTTAATCTTGCGGGAACATGGAGAGGTCACTTATGTCCGATGCTGGAAAAGATCTTTTGGCGTAGGATTTCACATGTTGAATCCGTTGGTCCGGCGTATCTTCAGTCCCGGAAAGTTCGAGCGCGTCCTTGCGGAACGACTCACCGAACCCCTTCACGTGAACATCGCTGCGGCGTTCGTGGCGTTGTTCGGAAGCTTTCGTCGGAAGGTCGACTTCGATCTGGTGATCCGGCCGCAATACGCCTTCCCGATCCTGCGCGCCGCCGACCTCGCGCGCGAATGGGGCTATACACGCCTGACCATCCTCGAATTCGGCGTGGCGTCCGGGGCAGGGCTTCTCAACATCTGCCGGATCGCCGAGAACGTGACGAAGGCCACCGGCATCACGTTCCGCGTCGTCGGCTTCGACACCGGCACCGGAATGCCGCCGCCTATCGACTACCGCGACCTACCGGAGATCTATCAGGCCGGCGACTTCCCCATGGACGTCGAGCGCCTGCGGAACAACCTCCCGGTCAATTGCGAGCTGATCATCGGCGACATCGCCGAGACCCTGCCCCGCTTCCTCGAGACCGTGACGGTGGATGCGCCGATCGGGTTCGCGTCCATCGACGTGGATTACTATTCTTCTGCCAAGCAAGCCCTGGAAATCTTCCGCGGCTCACCCGATAAATACCTCCCCCTTCTGCCGATCTACCTCGACGACGTCGGCGACATCACGGTCAACCCCTGGGTGGGGGAGGCCCTCGCGGTCAACGAATTCAACACGGAGAACGAGCTGCGCAAAATCGCGCCCTGGACGATGCTGCGCGCACGCCGCCTCTGCAAGAACGCCAAGTGGATCGATCACATCTTCGGCGTCCACATTCACGATCACAAAATCCGCACACCAGGCGGCCGGGTCGGGCGTCGCCTGACTATCGACAACGAGTTCATCGGAGTCGCCTTCAAGGACGCGCCCGCAGGCGAAAGGCCGAAGGCGGCCTGAGCGGCCTGAGGCTCCGCCTCCCGATAGGGCTTCGGCCGCGCGCGGCGCGGCTTGGTATGGAGCATCGGCAGGTCGCCCTCGGATAATCCGAGTCGGCCGATGGGGGTTTGGCGGTCGATGCCCCCGTGAGGCCGAGGCCAGTTGTACCTGAAGTAGAAGGCCGAGCGTTCGTCTCCGCGTTGATCGGACGTGTCGTGGGCATGGGCATAGGCCGGTTTCGCGCAGGAACGTCTGGACGACGCGCTCGGTCTTGCCGTTGGTCTTCGGGGCGTCGCGCCGGTTGCGTTTAGGAGCGGTGCCGCCCCATCCCCAGGCTCTGACTTAGCGCCTGGATTTGACGCCCGCGGCCCCCGCCCATCGGGTGACGCCCGATCCCCGGAGATGAGAATGACGGCCCTGACGACCCGCCTCCACTGCGACCACCTCCACCTGCGCAGCCGCGATGCCCTCGCAGCCGGCGCATTCTACGTCGACAAGCTCGGAGCCCGCGAAGTCGGGCGCGAGGGTAGCCCGGTGAGCCGGGTGATCCTCGACCTTGGCGGCCTGACCCTGTTCATCGAGCAGGCGCCGGAGGGATTGACCCCCGCCGCGCCGGCGCCGCATCTCGGCATCGAGCACATCGGCCTCGGCGTCCCCGACATCGACGCGACCTACGCCGAGCTCCGCCGCCGGGGCGTCACCATCGTGTCCGGCATCACCGACGTGCGTCCGGGTCTGCGGGTTGTCTTCATCGAAGGGCCGGACGCCGTCCGAATCGAGTTCCTGCAGCGTTCGGACCCGGCCTGACCGGGCGGCGGAACGAAAGCTGTTTCGTGTCTACGACGTCTTCCGATCGATGGGCAGGCAGCCGCTGACCAGCAGGGCCGCGAGCTCGGCCTGACGCGCGGTTCCGGTCTTGCCCATCACCGCCTTCAACTGGGTTCGGATCGTTGCCAGTGAGACGCCGCCGCGCGCGGCGATCGCCGCCAGGGTCTGTCCCATGGCGATCCCGCGGGCGACACGGGCCTCCGCGGGCGTGAGATCGAACAGGCCGCTCAGGATATCGCCGTTCGGCGCCGCGCCATCCTTGAGCG
Source organism: Methylobacterium sp. Leaf112 (assembly GCF_001423295.1). Taxonomy (GTDB): domain Bacteria; phylum Pseudomonadota; class Alphaproteobacteria; order Rhizobiales; family Beijerinckiaceae; genus Methylobacterium. The sequence continues at coordinate 340,593 of NZ_LMNG01000012.1, forward strand.
CGGTGACGACCAGGAGAGCGCTCGCGCGGGTGAAGAGGTCGCGCGCCGAGCCCCGAATGGGGAGGAGATGACAGATGGCGGGAGCGGCGCGTTCGGTTTCCCTGATGGGGAAGGACATGCCCCGCCCCACCGGGTCGGGCTCCTGCATTCGGCGGATCGCATCCGTGTAGATCTTATCCAGTCGATCACATTTGAAGATCAGGCGATCGAACGGGCCGATCACGACCTGATCGTGCACGGTCTCCAAGAGACGGTTGGCCGCCAGAACCTTACCGTTCTCACCCAGGATGGCGGCGGGCAGCCCCAAAGTCTCGAGCATTCCGACCGTGGAGCGGGCGCGGTCCAGTTCCAGCCGGGCCGCCATGAGGGCCGACCGGCCGAGATGAGGCCGTAAGCCGTCGAGGAACGCGAGGTCCCCGACCGTGAGGGGACCCGAGGAGCGCTTCCTTTGAACGTCGAAGACACCGATGTCGCCGCTCGGCAGAAAAATCCCCATTCCCGCCGCATGCCCGAGTCCGCGAGGCTTGTAGAAACCGCGATAGTCTTCTTCCTGCTCAAGCTCTTCCTGTGTGTAGATGTCGCTTTCTCGCACCCATCCGGGATGGTTCTTGGCGAACATCCGGGCGGGGCGGCTGTTCTTCTCGGCCCACCCCTCCTTGATCCAATCCTCGAGAATCACGGCCGCGTGTTCGCAGGCGGTCCACCGCACGATGGCGGAACTGCTTTTGACGAAGAGCATGCCTCCGATGCTGTCGGTCTCGCGGCTGATCGTCTTCAGGACCGACGGCCATCGATCCGGCATCAGGGCGGCCTCGTAGATCCGGTCTACGAGGGTGGGGGCACTGTCCGGTCTCATCGGAAAACCACACCCTCCTGTCCGTTCAGAGGCCACAAGCGCGGCTCGGGCCGATCGGCGACGACGTTAAGTCACACGCCTGACGAAACGAAAGGCCTTTTCCAGGCAACGGGCGTGATTCTTCTCGGTCGTTCCGGCAGCACCCGGGTCGATCCGCCCTCACCCATACGGGTCAAGACACGGACATCTCGGGTGGTCCAGGATTTTCGGGATCGCCTTGGAGCAGCTCCGACGTCACGGGCTGCTCGGGAGAGCGGATCACCCCATTCACCGAGAGGCAAACGATGCGATCCTTTCTCCTGGCCGGCGTCCTCGTCGCGGCGGCGTCCACGTCGTCATGGGCAAATTGCCTAACGCTGGACAACAACACCTTCCACAATTCATGCTCCGCCGATCTCATCTTCAATTTCAAGACGATCGGTGGCGGGTGTCACACCAGGACACGGGGCGGCGAAACGATCGGCGCCCACGGCAAGAGGACGACATCGGCCAATCACGCATGCGGCGGTACCACGCCGAAGCAGGTCGAGTGGAATTATTGCATCTACAACGATTGGGTGTCTGGGTCCTGTCATCTGCCGAAAGATTGACGCGACGATCACGGAGGGGCGGCGGCCGCCCTCGATCACGGCACCTGCTCGGGTCCGTGATCGATTCCGGGGATCGGCGTTGAGGACGGGGACGCAAGTGTCGCCCGACATCGCGCGATGTGCGTCTTCGGTCGGCCGCCGGCGCCCCTGGCTGGGTCGCCTAGCGGTTGCCGAGGGAGGGGCCGCCGGACGCGCCGCCGGTGCCGGGCGGGCCGCTCGTCGGCGTGCCGCCAACGTTGACGCCGGGGGTGCTGCCCGGGACCGAGGCCGGGCTCGGATTGCCGACGACGTTCGGGGCGGGGCGCAGGGGGCGGTCCTTCGCCTGCATCCCCTCGTCGGGCTCCAGGGCCGGGGTCATCACGCCGGTGTTGCCGGCGCCTCCCGTGGGCGCGACGGACTGGGCCAAGGCGGGGCCGGCCGCGAGAAACGCCGTGAGGGCGGCGGTGAGGGCGATGCGGGTCATGGAAGGCCGTTCGTTCGGTGGCGGGTGGTCACGCAACAGTCGAGATCGTCGAGAGTTCACGGCGCCGACGTCCCCCCTCTAGCGCCGCATCGCGGTTGTCGGGCCGGCGCGGGGCTGGCATGGTCGCGCCATGGCCACGTCCCCACCCCCGCGCTATTCCGCCGCCGAACTCATCGAGGAGCTGCGCGAGGCGGCCGAGGAGATCGCCCCCGAGCTCAACGGCATCCGGCCCGAGGAAACCCTGGAGGGCGAGACGGCCCAGACCCTCGAGGAGATGGCCGACGCGCTCCGGCGCATCGCCGCCGGTGCGCCCCAGCCCCAGGCCCTGGCCCGGGCCGCCCTGGAGGCCAAGGCGCCCCTGAAGCCGTTCGGCAAGCCGAAGAACACCGTGGTGAAGATGCAGAAGCCCCGCCGGTAGGGGGGCCCCGCCCAGCGGGCCGCGACGCGCCGCCCAATGGGCCGCGGCGCCCCGCCCGGCGCACCGCGAAGCCCCGCTCAGCGGGCCGCGACGGCGTTGGCTTCGCCCGACAGGCCGGCGAGGCTGCGCGCCGTGACCTCGAAGGGCGCGTTGCCGAGGCCGGGGGAGCGGTAGAGGTAGGGCTGGCCCCACGGGTCGGTCAGGCCCTTGGCGTCCCGCACGTAGGGCCCGCGCCAGGCGACGCTGCCGGCGGGTGGCGCCACGAGGGCGGACAGGCCTTCGTTCGTCGTCGGATAGGTGCCGAGGTCGAGGAAGTAGAGTTCCAGGGCCTGGCCGATGTTCTTGATCTGGATCCGCGCGGTTTCACCCTTGGCGCGGCCGAGGTAGCCCAGCACCTGTGGGGTCACCATCGTGGCGATCATTCCGATGATCGCCAGGACGACCAGGAGCTCGACGAGGGAGAAGCCGGCTTCCCCGGGGTTGGGCTCCCCGTCGTCACGGATCGATTGCATCTGTACTTCCATCGTCCCAGCACCCCTTGAAGCTATAGGCTCAATCTGCCGGAACTTCATGAAGACTCTGCTGATCGACACGGATACCGATTGCTTAAGTTTTCCCGTTATCGTCCCCGATGAGAAATGGGCGGCGGACGAGTCGTCTCCGGCGGGCCGGGAGGACTTCCAGTGCGGATGCGGACGGATCAGGGGCGCCCCGTGGCGATCCGTGCCCTCGTGGGGGCCTGCACCGGAGCGGTCTGCCTCACGGTCTGCGGGCCGGCCCTGGCGGACGTCCTCGTCATCCCGCTGCCGCTCAGGATTCCCCTGCCCGAGCCGCTTCCGCACGTGCGGCTCCTCACCCTCCTCGTCGGCCTCCACCTGATGGGGCTCTGCTTCGGCCTCGGCGGCGCCACCATGCTGGATTTCTGGATCCTGCGCTGGATGCGCTGGGGCGGCATGCCGGCCGAGATCGAGCGCACCTTCCACTTCATCAGCAAGGTGGTGGCGGTCGGGATCGGCCTGCTGTGGCTGTCGGGGCTCGGCTTCCTCGCCCTCTACGCCATCGAGGCCCCGGAGAAGCTCGAGAACCCCAAGCTCTGGGCCAAGGTGGTGGTGGTGAGCGTGCTGACCGTCAACGGCCTGATGATCCACGCCCTCGTGCTGCCGGGCGTCCTGCGCGACGTGCGCCGGCCGATGCTGCACGGCGTCTCCCGGGGCCGCACCGCCGTGTTCCTGGTCTCGGGGGCGGTCTCGGGGGTGTCGTGGTACACCGCCTTCGTCCTCGGCCTCATGCGGGAACTGAACGGCGGGGTCGCCTTCGGCCTCCTCATCGCGCTCTGGCTCGCCGCCGCCGTCGCCGCCTCCCTCGGCGCGGGCCTCCTGTGGAAGAAGCTGGGCCGGCCGGGCCGCCGCGCCGCCTTCCTGGAAATCCTCGAACCCGAGGCCGATCCCCTCGCCACGGTGCAGGACGCCGTTCCTCCGCAAGACTCGCGCTTCTCGCAAGCCCCATCCGTCTCGCAAGGCCCGTCCCTTTCGCAAGGCCCGTCCCTTTCGCAAGGCCCGTCCCTTTCACAAGGCGGCGCTCCCAAGCGTCGAATTCCCGAGCGGGCGGCGGCACCGCGCATTCCCCCCGGCCAGTTCGTCACCGTCGGCCGGTCCCCGGCCACGGCGGCCTGACGCCGCGTGGTCCCCTTCGACACGCCGCTGATCGTGGCCCTGCTGCCGCTGCCGATCACCGTGGCGGTGGCGGTGATCGACGGCCGCCGGCGCATCATCCCGAACCGTCTCAACTTCGCCCTGCTGGGCCTCGGCCTCGCCGTGGCGGCGGGGCGGGCGCTGGATGGCAACTCGTCGGCGGTTTCCTGGGCGGTTTCCTCGGCGGTCGTCTCGGCCCTGGCGCAGGGCCTCGCGACGGCGGGCCTCGCCTTCGCCGCCCTGTGGGCCGTGCGCGCCGCGCATGCGCGTCTCCGCGGCCGCGTCGGCCTCGGCCTCGGCGACGTGAAGTTCATCGCCGCGGGCGCTGCCTGGACCGGCCTTGCCGGCCTGCCCGCGATGATCCTCGCAGCGAGCGTCCTGGCCCTCGCCGTCCTGGCCGTCGCGGTCCTGCGCGGCCGGTCCATCGACGGGGCGACCCGGCTGCCCTTCGGCCCGTTCCTCGCCGTCGGCCTCCATGCGGCCCTGCTGATGCAGGCGTTCGAGGCCCTGCCCTGACGGGGACCGGCCGGGGCGCCGGTTGTCAACGGCCGCCCGAGCCGTCAGGCTGGTGGGCACGGTCATCCAGTCCCGGCGCCCGGAGGCGCATGACGGAGCCAGGATGAGGATTGCCGAATGATCGAGTTGTTCGACCGTGAGGGTCGCGAGACCGCGTTCTGTCGCGACGGTCAGTCGATCTATCTCTGGAACGGCACGCCGGCGGCGTTCATCGATGCGGACGAGGTGTTCGCCTATTCCGGCCGCTCCATCGGCCTGGCCAGGGATGGATGGATCTGGGACGAACACGGCGAGCGGCTGCTGTTCGAGTTCGACGCCGTGGGTGGACCGGCCAAACCCAAGCGCCGGACCAAGACGGCCGCCGGACCGCGCCGCGCGAACCCGGCGCGCGGCATCCCCGTGCGGATGCCGACGCGGCCGGCCCCCTCGGCAGCATGGTCCCGCCACGCCTTCGCCGACCTGATCTGACCCGCCCGGCTCACGCCCCGGACCGTCAAGCCAGCCAAGCCGTCACGCCGTTGCGGCGGCGGCGAAATCCGCCTCCTCGAACAGCGGCCGAATCTCGATGGTACTCGGGCCGGGCATCGGATTGGGGCAGCGCCGGACCCAGGCCACAGCCTCGTCGAGGCTGGCGACGTTCCAGATCCAGAACCCGGCGACGAGACTCTCGGTGTCGGCGAACGGCCCCTCGGTGACCGTGCGGTCGGGCCCGTCGAAGACCACCCGCCGCCCGCGCGCGGACGGGTGCAGGCCCTCGCCCGAGAGCAGGATGCCGGCCTGCATGAGCTCCACGTTGAACCGGCCCATGGCTTCGAGCAGCTCCAGGGACGGCATTGTGCCCGCCTCGCTGTCGGCCGTCGCCTTGACCAGGATCATCACGCGCATCGATCGCTCCCCGTAGACGGGCCGGTCCGTCTCCCGCGAGGTTAGGCCGCGGGTGCGAAAAGCGAAAGCCGCCTTTGGGCGGAGACGGGGCGGCCGGGCCGACGGGCGTCGGCGGGCCCGGCGAATCGCGCCCGCGGGCTCAGGCGACGTTGCGGCCGGCGGCGGGCCTGCCGACGCGGGGCGTTCCCGAAGCGGACCGGCCGGCGGTCTCCCGGGCGCGGTCGTGCACCTCCAGGCTGCGCAGGGCCGCCACCATGGCGTCGGTGCGGTCGTGGAGATCCGGCGGCGCGGCCGCGCGCGCCGCCGCGGCGGCGTTGCGGCGGGCGAGATAGAGAGCGGCCGCGAGGGCGGCGAAGCTGCCGCCGAAGGGGGCGGACACCACAGCGAGCGCTATGCTGGTGGGCGCCACGGCGGCGGCCGTGCCGAGCCCCGCCGCGATGGCTACGAACATCAAGGGGAACATCGGCGCCTCCGGCAGTCGGGAAGACTGCCCGAGGCGGCAGGTCCCGGCCACCATTCACCCGCCACGGGGTTACCGAAGGGTAAACGCGCGGCCTACCGCTTTCGGGGGGCCCCCAGGCGGGGAGGCCCGGGGGCCCTCGGACCAGCTGGACCCTCACGCCATCCGCGCGATGGCGTCGCCGAGGATCGACACCATGGTGTCGATCTGCCCTGGCTCGACGATGAGGGGCGGCGACAGGGCGACGATGTCGCCGGTGACCCGCACCAGCAGGCCGCGCGCGAAGCAATCGACGAAGACGTCGTAGGCCCTGGCCCCCGGCGCGCCGTCGCGGGGCGCGAGTTCGATGCCGGCGACGAGGCCGAGGGTGCGGACGTCGATGACGTGGCGCGCGTTGGCCAAGCCGTGCACCGCCTCCGCCCAGGTCTCGCTCAAGCTGGCGGCGCGGGTGAGGAGACCCTCGCGGGCGTAGATGTCGAGGGTGGCGATTCCGGCCGCGCACGCCGCCGGATGGCCCGAATAGGTGTAGCCGTGGAAGAGCTCGATGGCGCCCTCCGGCCCGTGCATCAGGGCGTCGTGGACGGTGCGGCTCGCGAACACCGCCCCCATGGGCAGCGCCCCGTTGGTGAGGCCCTTGGCGGTGGTGACGAGGTCCGGCACCACGCCGAAATAGTCCGTGGCGAAGGGCGTGCCGAGGCGGCCGAAGCCGGTGATGACCTCGTCGAAGATCAGCAGGATGCCGTGGCGGGTGCAGATCGCGCGCAGGCGTTCGAGGTAGCCCTGCGGCGGGACCAGCACGCCGGTGGAGCCGGCCAGGGGCTCGACGATGCAGGCCGCGATGGTCTCGGCCCCGTGCAGCGCCACGAGGCGCTCGAGGTCGTCGGCGAGCTCCGCCCCGTGCGCGGGCTGGCCCCGCGTGAAGGCGTTGCGGTCGAGGTCGTGGGTGTGGCGCAGATGGTCGACGGCCGGCAGCAGGGGGAAGACGCGGCGGTTGTTGACGAGGCCGCCCACCGAGATGCCGCCGAAGCCGACGCCGTGGTAGCCGCGCTCGCGTCCAATGAGCCGGGTGCGGGTGCCCTGGCCGATGGCGCGCTGGTAGGCGAGGGCGATCTTCAGGGCGGTGTCGACGGATTCCGACCCCGAGCCCGTGAAGAACACCCGGTCGAGACCCGCATCGGGCCCGCCCGGCGCGATGGCGGCGAGGCGTTCCGCGAAGTCGAACGCGATGGGATGGCCCATCTGGAACGAGGGCGCGAAGTCGAGGGTGGTGAGCTGGCGCTCCACGGCCGAGGCGATCTCGCGCCGTCCGTGACCGGCGTTGACGCACCACAGGCCCGCCGTCCCGTCGAGGACGCTGCGTCCGTCCGTCGCCGTGTAGTGCATGCCTTGCGCCGCCGCGAGCATGCGGGGCGCAGCCTTGAACTGCCGGTTGGCCGTGAACGGCATCCAGTAGGCGTCGAGTCCGGGGGCGTTCGCGCTGGCGGGCATGCTGGTCCTCTCGTGTCGGAGCGAGATGACCCGGGTTCGCATCCGCGAACAAGATCTTTTGCACCGCCCTCCCCCAGGACGGCGCCGTGGCACCCGTCAGAAACGGTAGCCGAGCCCGGCACCGAGGACGAGCATGTTCAGGTCGGTCTTCACCTTGACCCCGGCGATCTCGTACGCGACGGGCGGCACGAAGACGTACTTGACCATGACGTTCGCGAACCAGTTGCCGGTGAGGTGATGGTCGAATCCGGCCTGGAGCAGCGGGCTCGTCTGCGACGGCACCGTGAAGGCCGGGATCCCCGCCGCCGGACGGACGGCGACGGGCGTTGTCGCGCTGACGCCGACGCCGAGATACGGATTGAAGCGCGCGCCCGGCAGGAAATGGTACCGCACCACGCCGGAGACGGCCGCATTCCAGATCGATCCGATCGCGATGTCGCCGACGAGCGAATCCCGAATCATCGGCCTGGTCCGGATCGCCCCGGCCTGCCCCGAGACGGCGATGTGATCGGTCAGGAAATAGGACAGGTCGACATCGGGCAGGAGGGCGGCGGGCGTGTCGATCCGGCCGCCGATGGCCTCGATGCGCGAAGTCCGCTCGGTCGGCACCATGCCGATGATCCGGCCGTGCACGAGCCAGTCCCCCGCCCGCAGGCCGACCGCCGCCGGGAGGGGCTCCACCGCCGGCTCGGCGCCGTGCGCCGCCGTGCCTGCGAGGCACAGGGCGGCCGCGAGGGACAGGACGCGGGCCCGCGAGAGACCGCGCTCGACGAGACCGCCTCCGACGAGGGGAGCGATGGACGAGGTCTCGAACGTCGACATGGGCGTGCTTTCGGGGGTCCATTCCGCAGGGGGAGTCCGGCGGTCACCGGAACGGGCGGGACCCGGCCGTTCCGGGGGCGCAGTCTCGCGATGCGCGCCCAGCAAAAGTCCTATGACGGGAAACTTTCGAAACCCTGACTTGCATGACTAGATTCAGAGTTGATCTCTGAGTCGTCCGACTAGGAATTCATTAGAGTTTCGCGTGCAAACTCAGTCGAACAGAGAGAAATCCAGTTTTCGCTTTCTCCAGCGTAGCGGCCGATCAAGTTCGAGATCTTTCTTGGGGGCAAGGCGACGGGCGCCGGGTTCACCAGGTATCCGTCGGAGCAGGTCGCTCAAGAGAACCGTGCGTCATGTTGCTCGACCTTGCCACACTGCATTTCGCCAGCGCCGCAAGTCGATGCGCCTACGTGATCGTCTTCCTCGTCATGGCGCTCAGCCAACGTGGGCAGACCTATCTGTGGCAGTGGATGGGGGCCATGGGCGCGTCGATGGCCGGGTCCTTCGTCATGATGGGCGTTCCACCCGAGACCCTGCCGCCGGTTCCCGTCACGATGGTGGTGTACTGGCTCTACGGCGGAAGCCTCGTCCTCGCCTGGACGGGGTTCCGCAGCTTCTTCGGCCGGCCGGTGAACATCGGCCTCGGCGTCCTCCTCTGCGCCCTGCCGGGCCTGGTCTATCCGGCCATCCTCGCCGCCGGCCTCTCCGGCCGGCTAGCGCTGACCGGCGTCTTCACCTCCTGCCTCGTCGTGGCGCTCCTGTCGCTCCACGAAACCGTGCGCCGGACGGCCGGAATGGCACGGCTGTGGTCGCAGTACATCGAGACTCTGGCCTTCGCCTGCTACACCCTGGCCTTCCTGCTCTCCATCGCGATGCTGCTCGGCACCGACATGCCGATGGCCTCGGCGGAGAGCGCCCGCGGCTCCCTCATCCTCGATCAGATCACCGGGGTCTTCGTCTATTTCGGCTTCGTCGCCATGGCGGCGGAGCGGGCCAACCGCAATCTCCTCCGCCTCGCCGAGACCGACCCGCTCACGGGCCTCTACAATCGTCGCGGCCTGCAGCAGGCCCTGCAGCGCCGCGTCGCGTCCCTCGACGGGCGGTCGCCGGCCGGCCTCCTCATCGCCGACATCGACCACTTCAAGGCCATCAACGATCGTTACGGCCACGAGAGCGGCGACCTCGTCCTCACCGCCTTCGCGAAGCGGGTGCGAAGCACCTTGCGGGCGACCGACATCGTGACCCGCTGGGGCGGCGAGGAATTCCTGGCCGTGCTGCCCGGGGTCACCCCACAGGAACTCGCCGCCATCGCCGAGCGCCTGCGGGCGAGCATCGCCGATCAGCCGTTCCCCCTCCGCAGCGGCCCCCTCCCGGTCACGGTGAGCATCGGCACCGCCACCCTGAATCTCGGCGACGACAGCTTCGAGCGCGCCACAAAGACGGCCGACGCCGCCCTGTACGAGGCTAAGACCCAGGGCCGCAACCGGATCTGCGCCGGCTCGTCCCCGCCGGATGCCTCGTCCCAGGACGCCCTATCCCGAGACGCCATATCCCGAGACGCCACAACACCGGACACCACGCAGCACGGGGCCGCAGCCCAGGACGTGCCCCCGCCGGGCTCCCTCAGGCGGCGCGCGGATAGCGTCCTCGCCGAACCCCACCCGGCGTGAGCCTTTCCCCGCCGGGAAGGGGTTCGGAAACCGTTGCGGGCGCAGAGCGGGTCCGCGTCGGCCGGCCGGCGCTTCCCCTCGCCGAGGTCCTCGACGTGAAGCGGGTTCCGAAACGCAAGACCGCAGACCGCCCACACGACTCCGGGCGGGGCCCGCCCGTCGCGGCCGGCGCCGCATGTGGCGTCGGGAGGGCATGGGTAGCCGGCGCGGCACTTGCAGTTCCCGCTCGCCCCCACCCGCCCCTTGCCCCGGAGCGGGACGGGGTGCCCCCCGCACGGAGCACGAGACGTGAGCCTCGACAGACCGGTGCCCCGGACCATCCGGGCGACTGGTGCCCCTTCTCCCTCACCGGACGGCCGCAGCGCCGGCGCCAATGCCCTCGGCGAGGCTTCGCCGGGGGCAGGGGCGCCCCGTGGCGCAGCGGAGGCCGGCGCCTCCCGCGGGGTCATGGCGGTACGCGGCCCCGAAGCGGTGATCCGAAACGGGATCGTCCACGGCGCCGGTCGGGCGCGCGGCGGCGGGCCGATGGATCGTTTCGCGCCCATCGTTGGCGTTTCGTGGGGTTTCGACGCAGAACCGGGGGCCACGCCCACGCAACCTCTCGAGGCCGCCCGCCGCGATGAAAGCCTGACGATGCCCCCGATCGCGCCACCACCAGGTTCCCCTCCGGGGGGGACAGGCGCCCCCCTGGGGGGGGCAAGTGCCCCTCCGGGAGGTTTGAGTGCCCCTCCGGGAGGTGTGAGCGCCCCTTCGGGAGGTGTGAGCGCCCCCCTGTCCGTGGACGGTCAGTTCATCAACGTCGCGAGCCTCGCCGGGGCCGTGGCCACCGTGCGGGCGCGCGCCGCCACGGGGCACGGCTTCACGTTCTTCACCCTCAACCTCGATCACCTCGTCAAGCTGCGCGACCATGCGGGCTTCCGTGACGCCTACCGCGCCGCCACGTTCGTCAGCGCGGACGGCTGGCCCGTGGCCCTCTTGGCCGGGCGCGGCGCGTCCCGCCGGGACCCGCCCCCCGTGCGGGTGACCACCGGCGCCGACCTCGTCGTTCCCTTGTGCGCCACGGCCGCCGCCGACGGCGTGCCCGTGTACCTGTTCGGCGCCACCGCAGAGAGCCTGGTCGAGGCCGCCGCCGTCCTGCGAATGGCGAGCCCGAACCTCGACATCCGCGGCTGGCACGCCCCGCCCTTCGGCTTCGATCCCCTGTCGCCGGCGGCCGACGCGGATGCCGACCGGATCGCGGCGTCGGGCGCGCGCCTCGTCTTCGTGGCCCTCGGTGCGCCGAAGCAGGAGCTGTTCGCGGCGCGCGCCGCGATGCGCCACCCGGGGCTCGGCCTCGTCTGCGTCGGCGCGGCCCTCGATTTCCTCTCCGGCGCCCAGGTACGGGCGCCGCGCCTCGTCAGGACGGCGCGCCTCGAATGGCTGTGGCGGCTGGCGCATGCCCCGAAGGCCCTGACCGGACGCTACGCGCGCTGCGCCGCCCTGCTCTTCAGCCTCACCACCCTCGAGCCGGCCCTGCGGAGGCTCGGCCTCGGCCACGGGCCTGACGACGGCCCGGACCCGACCGGCCCACCGTGCCACAGCCTGTGCATCATCGACACGATGGACCCGCGCAGTGCGGAGACCGGCCGTGTCGCGGGCTGGATCCACCGGATCCTGTGCCACCGCCCGGCGGATGTCTCGGTGCTGTTCGTCGGCACCGACGCCGTCGGCGACTGCGCCCTCGGCGTGGTCCGGCCCCTCGAACGCGACGGGCGGCCCTTCGACTTCCTCCCCGTCGCGCGCAGCCGGGGCGACGATGCGCCCGCGGGGCCGGGCCTCACCCTGCGGGTCGGGCTCGGCACCCTGCGCCATCGCCGGGCGATCCGGCGCGCCCTCGGGCCGGGCCCCGCCACCGCCGACCTGCACCGCTTCGGCCTCGCCCCCCTGGCGCGGCTCCTCGGCCTGCCCGCCATCCAGACGATCCACGGCGGCGACCGGGGGGAGGCCTCGGACCGGTCGTCCGGCTTCGTCCGCACCCTCGGCGAGCGCCTGGCCCTACGCTGGGCCACCGCCATCGTGTGCGCGGACCCGGCCGTGGCCCGGCGCATGGCCGAGCGGTTTCCCGGGGACCTGCCGAAGGTGGAGCCCCTCGACGGCGCGGTCGAGCCGTACCTGCCCCGGGCCCACCCCTTCGCCTGCGACGACGGCGTGTTCCGCCTGTTCGCCGCCACCCCCGATGCCGGCGTGGACCCCACCCTGGTCGTCGCGACGGTCCTGGCCCTGCGCGCCCGCCTCGAAGGCCGGGTGGCGCTCCACCTCGTCGGCGCCGGCGACTCGGACTCCTGGCCGGGTTTTGCGGCCATCCGCGACATCACATGGCGTCACGACGGGGCGGACGCGGACGGCATCGCCCGGATCCTGGCCCCGTGCCATGCGGGTCTCGCCGTCGCGTTCTCGCAGGACAGGCCGGGCCTGCTCCTCGCGGGCCTCACCGGCGGGCGCCCGTTCGGGGCACTGCGCCCGGCCGGGTCGGAGGCCCTCGAAACGGTGGAGGCCCTCGTCGACGCCGGCACCGGCGGCTTCCTGGTGGAGCGCGGCGCCGACACCGGTGCCGCGGCGGACCGTCTGGCCGAGCGGTTCGTGCGGCTGTGGGACGCGATCCGCCAGGGGCGCGTCGACCCGGAGGCGCTCCACGCCCGGGCCGCGTCCCACGTGGTCGCGGGCCGGCTCGGCCGGCTGTTCGCCCGGCACCGCGCCGCCCAAGGCACCGCCCTCGCCGCGACCGCGGCCTGAGCCCGCGATGGCGCGCGCGATCGGCCGGACCGTCGGTGTTCGCCTCGACGGGCATGCGCCGCGCCGCTGGCACCTGCGCCTCCTCGACGCCCTCGCGGCCATGCCGGGGCTCGACCTCTCCGTCTCCCGCGCGCCGGGACCGGGCGGCCTGCCGGACAACGCCGCCCTGCTGTTCGCCGTCGAGGCCCGCCTTCGGCGCCTGCCCGGCGGCGGCCCGGCCGCGCCGGTTCCGCTCGCCGCCCTCGCGGCCTATCCGGATCTCGGGCCGACCGGCCTCGTCCTCGACCTCTGCGGCGACGTCGCCCCGGCACCGGGGCGCCGGATCTGGCGCCTGACCTTCGACGGGGCCTGCGGCGAGGCCGCCCTCCTCGCCGCGCTGCTGGCCGGGCGCGCGCCCGTCGCCGCCCTGAGGGAGACGGAGCGCGTCGTCGCCGCCGGGTGCCTCGGCACCGAATCCCTCACGGTGATGCGCACCGCGTTCGAGGACGGCCTCATTCGCACCGTCGACCTGATCCGCGCGGCGCTGATCGGCGAAGCGCTGGGCGAGAGCGGTTGCGCGCCCGGCGCGTCGCTCCGGATCCCCGAGCCGCCAACTCCGACCGACCTGACCGTCGCCGCCATCGGGGCCCGCGCCGGCGGTCTCCTCGCCCGCGCGGTGGCGGGGCACCTGCATCGCCTGTGCTACCGGGCGCCGCATTGGCGCGTCGCCTGGCGCCCCCTCGCCGGCCCGGACCTCGTCGACCTGCGCCAGGTGCCGGGGGGCTGGCGCGACCTGCCCGACGACGGCCTGCGCTTCTACGCCGATCCGTTCCCCCTGGTGCATCGCGGCCGCACGATCCTGTTCCTCGAAGAATACCCCCACGCCACGGGAAAGGGCGTCGTCTCGGCCGTGGCCTTCGGCCCGGACGGCCCCGAGGGCGTGCCCGTTCGGGTGCTGGAGGAGGCCCACCACCTCTCCTACCCGTTCGTGTTCGAACGCGACGGCGCCCATTGGATGATCCCCGAGAGCGGGGACAACGGCACCGTCGACCTCTACCGGGCCACCGCGTTTCCCGGCGGCTGGGTCAAGCACGCGACCCTGATCTCCGGCGTGACGGCGAGCGACGCGACCCTCCTCGAACGGAACGGGCGGTGGTGGCTGTTCGCCAGCGCGCGCGCGCACGGCCCCGGCGAGCCCCCGCGCGCGGCGCGCGGCGCCTATTCTGACGCGCTGCACCTGTGGTCGGCGCCGGATTTCCGCGGGCCGTGGACACCGCATCCGCGCAACCCCGTCCTCATCGATTTCGGGGCCGCGCGCCCGGCCGGCCGCATCGTCCTGCGCGACGGCGCCCTGATCCGCCCGGCGCAGGATTGCCGGCGCGGCTACGGCGAGGCCCTGTCGCTGGCCCGCATCGACCGCCTCGACATGGCGGGCTATGCCCAGACCGTGGAGACCACCCTGCGGGCCGGGGCGGGCTTTCCCGGCCACCGGTTCCACACCCTCAACCGCACCGACGACTTCGAATTCGTCGACGGATCGGGCGCCGCGCCGCGCCGCTGGTTCAGGCCCCGGTCGTCGTGAGTCGGGCCGGCCGCGCGCGGCCAGGCCTCCCGGGTGTACGAAACACACGATAATTTAATCCGCCGCCCCGGAACCGAATTCGTCACCGCGGGATTTGCGAGCGCTGGTCAAGCTCGGCCTCACGCCGAACCGTGCCCCGCCCCCCGACGAACTCACGACGTCCGCGACGTCAGGAAGGGCTCATCATGTCAGAGCCGCACACCTCCGGCGGCCCCGTCGTGCGCACGCCCTCGGCCCGATCCCTGCGCGGACTCGACGCCCTCAACTTCTTCCTCGCCGACGTGCGCGACGGCCTCGGGCCGTATCTCGCCATCTACCTCATCGCCGTGCGGGGGCCGGACCAGGGCTGGAACGAGGCCACCACCGGCCTGATCATGACCATCGCGGGCATCGCCGGCCTCATCGCGCAGACGCCGGCCGGCGCCCTCATCGACCGGACCAGCGCCAAGCGCGCCGTGGTCATCGCCGGGGCCATCGCGGTGACGGCGAGCTGCCTCCTCCTGCCGTTCATCTCGAACTTCTACCTCGTGGCCGCGACCCAGTCGGTGGCCGGCATCGCCGGGGCGATCTTCCCGCCGGCGCTCGCCGCCATCACGCTCGGCGTCGTCGGCCCGAAGTTGTTCGCCAAGCGCATCGGCCGCAACGAGGGCTTCAACCACGCCGGCAACGCCGTCTCGGCGGCCATCGCGGGGGGCACGGCCTACTTCTTCGGCCCCATCGTGGTGTTCTGGCTCATGGCGATCCTGGCCTTCTGCAGCATCGGCGCCATGCTGATGGTGCCGGCCGACGCCATCGACGACGACCTCGCCCGCGGCCTCGACCACGGCGAGGGCAAAGCCAAGTCGAGCAAGGCCGAGGCCGCTGGCGAGGAGCCTTCGGGCTTCACCGCGCTCCTGAAGAACAAGTACCTCGTGCTGTTCGCCGTGTTGGCGGCCCTGTTCCACCTCTCCAACGCGGCGATGCTGACCTCCGTCGGCCAGCTGCTGACCAAGCTCTCGGGCAAGGACAACGCCACCTCGCTCATCGCCATCTGCATCGTGGCGGCGCAGCTCGTGATGGTGCCGGTGGCGGTGTTCGTCGGCGCCAAGGCCGACGCCATCGGCCGCAAGCCGATCTTTCTCGCCGCCTTCGGCGTGCTCGCGGTGCGCGGCGTGCTCTACACCCTGTCGGACAACCCGTTCTACCTCGTCAGCGTCCAGCTCCTCGACGGCATCGGGGCCGGCATCTACGGCGCCCTGTTCCCCCTCGTGGTCGCCGACCTGACCCGCGGCACCGGGCGGTTCAACGTCTCGCAGGGGGCGGTCGCCACGGCCCAGGGCCTGGGCGCCGCCCTCTCGGCGACGCTGGCCGGCGTCATCATCGTCTCGGCGGGCTATTCCACGGCCTTCCTGGCGCTGGCCGCCATCGCGGCCGCGGGCTTCGCCCTCTACCTCTTCGCCATGCCGGAGACCTACGGCTACGAGCCCGGCCGCCACGACGCCTCCGGCGGGGGCGCGGCGCCCGTGCCGGCCGCGGCGGTCTAGGCGGGTTTCCATGTCGGCCCGCGACGACCTACTCGCCTTCGCACATATCGGCGACCTGCACCTCACCGAAGCGGACGCGCCCAACGCCCGCGACTTCACCGCCATCGTGGACCAGATCAACGCCGCCGACGGGCTCGATTTCGTCTACCTGCCGGGCGACAACGCCGACAACGGCACGCCCGCGCAATACGCCCTCGTGCGCGCGGGCCTCGACCGGCTGCGTCTGCCGGTCCACGTGATCACCGGCGACCACGACGTCGAGGGCGGCAGCCTCGACGCGTTCCATGCCGGCCTCGACGCGCGGCCCCTGCCCTACGCCATCGACGTGTCGGGCCTCCGCTGCCTGTTCCTCGACATGAGCGGCCCCGGTTCCGGCGGACCCGACTTCCGCCTCGGCGAAGCGCAGCTCGCCTGGCTGGAGCACGAACTGGTGCAGGCCGATCGGGAAGCCCGCGACTGCGCCCTGTTCATGCACACCTACCCGGCCGACCTCGCGGGCGACGGCGAGGCGGAGCGCGTGGCGCACCTCGTCTCGAACGGGCGGGTCCGCCTCGTCGAGATGGGCCACACCCACTACAACGAGCTCGCCAACGACGGTCGAACAGTGTTCGCCGCCACCCGTTCGACCGGACAGATCGAAGAAGGCCCCGTGGGCTACGCCGTCGCCGCCATCGACCGGGGCGTGGTGAGCTGGCGCTTCAAGGACCTGGTCCGGCCCTGGCCCTTCGTCCTCGTCACCGCCCCGGCCGACCGCCGCCTCGCGCACGACGCGGCGCATCCCGAGCACATCGTCGGCGAGACCCTCGAGGTCCGCGCCCTCGTCCTCGGCGCGGCTCCCGTCGCCGCCTGCAGCGTCAGCGTCGACGGCGGTCCCTGGCAGGCGATGGTTCGGGCCGAGGGCGACCGGCGCTACCGGGCCCGCATCGCCTTCCCCCACCACGCCCGCCGCCTCGTGGTGCGGGCGGAGGACGCGGCCGGCGGCACGGACGAGGATGCCGTCGAGCCCGCCCGGGATGCGGCCGGCATCCCGGTCTCGAAGGGCCTCGGCAGCGATGCCGACGCCGTCGGCGCCTGGCCCGAGAAGGGGATCCTCGGCACGCAGCTCGGTCCCAACCGTAACGGCCGGCCCTGGTAGGCACCCGCCCGACCCCCACGCCGCCTCCCAGTGCCTCGACGGACCAGCCCGATCATGTTCGCTCTACCGATGACGCCCCATCTCGCCACCTGGATCATCGCCGGGCTCGCCACCCTCGGGGTGATCGTGCGTCCGTTCGCGTGGCCCGAGGCCGTCTGGGCGGTGCTGGGGGCCGCCGCCCTCGTGCTGCTCGGCCTGATCTCGCCTGAGACCGCCTGGGAGGGCGTGCGCAAGGGCACCGACGTCTACCTCTTCCTCGTCGGGATGATGCTGATCTCGGAGGTCGCCCGGCAGGAGGGACTGTTCGACTGGCTGGCGAGGATCGCGGTGCGGGCCGCCGGGGGTTCGGCCACCCGGCTGTTCCTCCTGGTCTACCTCGTCGGCACCGTGGTGACGGTGTTCCTCTCCAACGACGCCTGCGCGGTGGTGCTGACCCCGGCGGTCTACGCCGCCACCAAGGCGGCCCGGGTCGAGAACCCGCTGCCCTACCTGTTCATCTGCGCCTTCATCGCCAACGCGGCGAGCTTCGTCCTGCCGATCTCGAACCCGGCCAACCTCGTCGTCTACGCCACCCACATGCCGCCGCTGATGCAGTGGCTCGCCCGGTTCGCGCTGCCGTCGGCCCTGGCGATCCTCGCCACCTACGCGGTCCTACGCCTGACCCAGAACGGGGCACTCAAAGCGCAGACCGTGGCGCGGGACGTCGAGGCGGTGCGGCTGTCGGGCACCGGCAAGGTCGCGGGCGCCGGCATCGTCGCCACGGCGGGCGTCCTGCTCGCCGCCTCCGCCTACGGCCTGGAACTCGGCCTGCCGACCTTCTGCGCCGGCCTCGCCACCACCCTGGTGGTGCTGGCCATCAAGCGCGGCGGCGCCGTCGACGTGGTGAAGGACGTGTCGTGGAGCGTGCTGCCCCTGGTGGCCGGCCTGTTCATCCTCGTCGAATCCCTGGAAAAGACCGGCGTGCTGGCGATGATCGTCGCTTGGCTGAAGGCGGTGGCCGAGGCCTCGCCCGGACAGGCGGCCTGGGGCGGCGGCCTCCTCGTCGGCGTGCTCTCCAACGTCGTCAACAACCTGCCCGCCGGCCTCATCGCGGGGGCTGCGGTCCAGGCGGCGGACGTGTCCGAGCGGATCGCCGGCGCCATCCTCATCGGCATCGACATCGGTCCGAACCTCTCCGTCACGGGGTCGCTCGCCACCATCCTGTGGCTCACCGCCATCCGCCGCGAGGGCCAGGACGTGAGCTTCTGGCGCTTCCTCAAGCTCGGCCTGCTGGTGATGCCGCCGGCCCTGATCCTGGCGCTCGCGGGCCTCCTGCTCGTCTGACGGCCTGCGTCCTGTGGGACGGCCTCGGCTCGTCCGACCGCCTTCCGCTTCCTCGAACTCCCGCCCCAAGGCCGCCCGTGAACCCCGCCCTCCTCTATCCCTTCATCCTCGTCGCGGGCGCCCTCCAGGCGCTCGGCAATTCCATGAACGCGCAGCTGCGCGGCCGGCTGGTGAACCCGTGGCTCGCCGCCACGGTATCGTTCCTGCCCATCGTGTTCGTGTTCGCGACCCTGTTCCTCGTGATGCCGACGCCGCTCCCGACCCTCGAGACCCTCGGTAAGATGCCCTGGTACGCGCCGCTCGGCGGCGTCGCCGGCGCGGTGGCGGTGTTCGGCGGCCTCGCCTTCATCGACAAGGTCGGGGCGGGCCCCTTCAACGGCCTGACGCTGACGGCCAACATCCTGGCGTCGCTGGCCATGGACGCGTTCGGGCTGTTCGGGCTCCAGGCCGGCGGGTTCAAGGTGATGCCTTGGCTCGGCGGGCTGCTGATGGCGGTGGGCGTCGTGTTCATCGCCCGCACCACGGCGGACAAGGAAGACGGCAAGGCCGAGGGGCACGGCCTCAACCCGAAGCTGCTCTATCCCTTCATCGTCGGCGCCGGCATCCTGCAGGCGGTGGGCGTCGTCTGGAACGCCGGGCTGCGCGGCGCCCTCGTGAACCCGTGGCTCGCCGCGACGGTGTCGTTCCTGCCCGTGGTGTTCGTGTTCGCCCTCGTCTTCCTGCTGCGGCCCACCCCTCTGCCGACCCGGAAGGACGTCGCCGGCGTGCGCTGGTGGATGCCGCTTGCCGGCATCACCGGCGCGGTGGCGGTGTTCGGCGGCCTGCTGTTCGTTGACAAGGTGGGGGCCGGCGCCTTCAACGGCCTGCTCATCACGGCGAATCTCCTGACCTCGGTGGCCCTCGATCATTTCGGCTGGGTCGGCATGCGCCAGGTCAAGGCCGGGCCGTCGCGGCTCGGCGGCGCCGCCCTGATGGTGGCGGGCATCGTCCTCATCTCGCTGTTCTGACCGGGACGCCCCCGGTCGAGCGGCAGGCGCGGCCCGTGCCCGGCCGCGCCTGCCGCAGACCAGGAAGCGCGAAAGGGCGGGCGGATCACGCAGATTCGTCCTGTTTTCGTCGCCGAACGTGCGGTTTAAGTGCGGATAAGCACCGGGACCATTGGCCTTTTCCGGCCGCACCGTGCTAAACGGAACCATCCCGCCTGAAGCCGATCCGCGCGAAGGTGTGTGGACTAGCCCCTCCGCCGCGCGACCGTCGCCCATGCGCGGTCCATCCGGTGCGTGTCGTGGCCTCGACGGTCGCAGAGCCGCGCGCGTTCCTCGCGCTGCGGCCCGCCCTCGCAGCCGTGCGCGATCCTTCAGGAGGGGTCGAGGATAGGAATGCAATGAGCGACGAGACCGACGCCCGGACCCGATCCGAAGAGCGTGCCGAGCGGGCCGAGCGGATGGCCAAGGAAGGCGCCGAGGCCATGGCCGAGCATATCGCCTCCGTCAAAGCCGTCGACGAGCGCACCGTGAAACTGCGCGCCCTGCGCCTCGCCAAGGAAGCCGCGGACGCGGAAGCCAAGGCCGCGGCGGCCGCCGCCGCGCCGCCGAAGCGCAAGCGCTCGTCCTGAGACCCGCGCCGGAGGATCGACCCATGGCATTCGAGCGCTCCCGTCGTCCGAGCGACCCCCGTCAGGCGGCCGAGGCCGCCTTCAAGGCCGCGACCACCAAGGCCCCCGAGGCGGCGCCCGCCACACCGGCCCGCCCCGCCCCGACGTCCCAGGCAGGCCCGGCCGTGCCGGGTGCGCGCGAGATGGTGACCCTGCGCCTCGACCGCGCCGTGCTGGAGCACTTCCAGAAGGACGGCCCCGGCTGGCAGGACCGCGTCAACGCCGCCCTCAAGGCCGCCGTCGGTCTCTGAGGGTTGCCGTCGGCCTCTTAGGTTACCGTCGGCCTGGAAGGCTGCCGTCGGCTTGTGAAGGCCGCCTTCGGCCTCTTTAGGCCGACGCCGGGCCCTGGCCGAACCCGCCGCGCTTCAGCCGCATCACGACGCGGTCGAGGGTGCCGAGATAGGCCGAGCGGTCGCGGGCCGAGAACGGCTTCGGGCCGCCCGTAATGGCGCCGGCCTCGCGCAGATCCTGCATCAGGTTGCGGGTGGCGAGCGCCATGCCGACGGAGTTCTCGCTGAACGGCTTTCCCGTCGGCGCGATCACTTCGGCGCCGGCCTTCACGCACCGGGCGGCGAGCGGCACGTCGGCCGTGACCACGATGGCGCCGGGCCGCGCCCGCTCGGCGATCCAGTCGTCGGCGGCGTCGAACTTGTCGCTCACCACCACGCGCTCGATCCAGGGTTCCCGCGGCACCTGCAGGAAGCTGTTGGCGACCACCACCACGGTGAGGCAGTGGCGCCCCGCCACCCGGTAGGTCTCGTCCTTGACCGGGCAGGCATCGGCATCGATGTAGACCACGATCGTGCGGGCCTCGTTCTCCGAAGTGCCGTTCTCCGAAGTTCCGTTCTTCGGTGCATCGTTCTCCGGCGCGTCGCTCATCGGGCCGCCACCGTGCGGCGGGGGAGGACGACCGGTTCCGTCCGCGTCACCGGCACGATGCGTTCCAGGGTCGAGACGTTCATGGGCTGGCCGCGTCCGCGCAGGGCATGCGCCCCCAGGGACCGGGCGGCGATGCCGGCCGGCAGGTAGGGCAGGCGCGCCAGGAGATCGTCCGACACGAGGATCTCGGTGCCGAGCGGCCGGCACAGGGATTCGATGCGGGCGGTGACGTTCACGGCGTCGCCGAAATACGCGATCTTGTGGCGGTCGACGCCGACTTCCGCCGTGACCACCGAGCCGCCGTGCAGCGCCGCCCGCAGGCGCGGCACCGTGCCGAATCGCGCCCGCCACGCCTCGGCCTCCGACTCGATCCGGTCCATCACGTCGAACACGCAGGCGACGCAGCGCGCGTTCTTCAGGCCGCGCGCCATGGGCCACGTGATCATCGCCATGTCGCCGATGTAGTCGTCCGTGGAACCGCTGTTGCGGCGCACGGGCTCGGCCATGGCGGCGAAGACGGCGCCGAGATAGGCCTGGGCCGTCAGGTCGCCGTGGGTCTCGGCGAACGCCGTCGAGCCGACGACGTCGAGGAACAGGAAGATGCGCTCCTCCCGCACCGGGCGGTGGTAGCGCCCGACGAGGAAGTTCACGAACACCTCGCCGCCGATGAGGTCGCGCATCCGGATCACGAAGACGAGGAGCGCCGAGACGGCGAGGCTGTAGGCCAGCACCCGGGGGGTGATCTTGATCGCATGGGAGAGATCGTCGTCGGTGAGCCCGAGCGACCAGACCACGAGGCCGCCGAGGGCGATGCCGGCGGCGATCATGAGCACGTAGGCGAGTTCGGCGGCCGGCACGTAGAATTTCGCCGGCAACCGCCGCATCCGCACCTGGAGTCCGCCGAGGATCAGGCCCCGGTCGAAGGCCAGGGTGGTGGCGCCGACGCACAGGCCGTAGGCGAGTCCGGCGAGCGGGGTCGCGCCCCCGGCGAACAGGACGTTGTAGAGCAGGCCCGCCCCGCCGCAGGCAACGAGGATGAGAACCCAGAACCAGCGGTGCTGCGGCAGCATCAGGCGTGATCCGGGATGCGGAAGGTGTGGCGGGATTCGGCGCGGGACGGGAACGGAGCGGCACTGCCCACGGGACATCCCTCGCGATGGTGCCGGCGCCACGCGGGCGGCGCTGTCGAAGCGGAACCGTACGCCCCCTGCACACCGTCGCATGATGGCGCCAGTATGGCCGCGCCGCCTCGGCTGCGTCGAATGCCGCCCGGCCGCGTTGGGAATGGACGCAACGGGGAAAGGTCGGGACGATGAGGCAACGCGGGTTCGGCGGCACGGGCCGCGACGTGGCGGTGATCGGCCAGGGCACCTGGCGCCTCGACGACGACGACCGCGCCCGGGCACTGGCCGCCCTTCGCGCCGGGCTCGATGCCGGCATGACCCATATCGACACCGCCGAGATGTACGGCGACGCCGAGCCCCTCGTCGCCGAAGCCATCGCGGGCCGGCGCGAGACCGTGTTCCTCGTCTCCAAGGTGCTGCCGTCGAACGCCTCGCGCGCCGGCACCATCGCGGCCTGCGAGCGCTCCCTCCAGCGGCTCGGCACCGACCGCCTCGACGGCTATCTCCTGCACTGGCCGGGCTCCCACCCCCTGGAGGAGACGATCGCGGGGTTCGAGACCCTGAAGGCGAGCGGCAAGATCCTGTCCTGGGGCCTGAGCAACTTCGACGTGGACGGCCTCGATGCGGTGCTGCACCTCGCGGGCCCCGGGGCCATCGCGTGCAACCAGGTGCTGTATCACCTGCAGGAGCGCGCCATCGAACACGCCGTCGCGCCGTGGTGCCGGCGCAACGGCGTCGCCCTGGTGGCCTACTCGCCCTTCGGCAGCGGGGCTTTCCCCGATCCCGGCAGCCGGGGCGGCCGGGTGCTCGCCGGCATCGCCGAGGCCCACGCCACGACCCCGCATGCCGTGGCCCTCGCCTTCCTCACCCGCCACGACGGCGTCTTCGCCATCCCCAAGACCGCCTCGCCGGATCGCGCCGTCGCCAACGCGACGGCCGGTGACCTCGTGCTCTCGGCCGCCGAGATCGCCGCCCTCGACGCCGCGTTCCCGCGCGGGCCCCGCCCGCGCCATCTGCCGATGCTGTAAGGTCGGTGGAGAAAGGGCGCATGGAATGCGCCCCGGGGACGCCGGTTCTTCGCTATCGTGATCCCCATCGACAGGGTGCCGGACGCCTCCGCTACTCCCCGACCCCGAACAGCTTCTCGAGGAAGTTCCGGTCGTCCTGGCTCGGGCCGGCGCGGCGCGGGGCGGCGGCGGCGACGCGCGGGGCGGGTTGGGGCTCGCCCAGCAGGGCGCCGAGGACGCCGCCCGGTCCCCCGGTGGCGCCCGTGGTGGCCGGGGCCTCGGCGGGGGCGCGGTTGCGCCAGCTCTTGGCACCGGGCAGCATCACCGGCGTCTGCCCCTTGAGCGCCGTGGTCATGTAGGCCTTCCAGACCTCGCCCGGCAGGTTGCCGCCCGAGACCTTCTTGGTCGACTCGCCATCGTCGTTGCCGAGCCAGACCCCCGTCACCAGGGTGGCGGAGTACCCGACGAACCAGGCATCGCGAAAGTCCTGGCTGGTGCCGGTCTTGCCGGCGAGATCCCAGCCCGGCACCTCGGCTTTCTTCGCCGTGCCGGTCACGAAGGTCTCGTGCATCATGGCGTTCATCATCGAGACGGCGTTCGGCTCGATCACCCGGCCGAGGCCGCCGTCTTTCCGCTTGTAGAGAACCTTGCCGTCGGCCGCCTTCACGCTGGCGATGACGTACGGGATCACGCCCGTGCCGCCGTTGGCGAAGGTCGCGTAGGCGCCCACGAGTTCCAGCGGCGTCACCTCCGAGGTGCCGAGCGCGATGGAGCCGTTGGCCTGGAGCGGCGACGCGATGCCGAGGCGCTGGGCCGTCTGCACCACGGTCCTCGGGCCGACCTCCTGGCCGAGGCGCACGGCGACGGTGTTGAGGGAGAGCGCCAGGGCGTCCCGCAGGGTCACGGGCCCGCGATAGTCCCGCGAATAGTTCTCGGGGTTCCAGCCCTTGATGTTGACCGGCGCGTCCTCCCGCACGGTGTCGGGGGTCAGGCCGTGCTCCAAAGCCGCGAGGTAGACGAACGGCTTGAAGGCCGAGCCCGGCTGGCGCTTGGCCGTGGTGGCGCGGTTGAACTGGCTCTGGGCGTAGTCCCGCCCGCCCACCAGGGCGCGGATCGCCCCATCCGGCCGCAGGGAGACCAGGGCGCCCTGGCCGACGTTGAACTTCGCGCCCTTGAGGTTGAGCTCGTCAACCAGGGCCTTCTCGCCCGCCGCCTGCAGGGTGGTGTCGACGGTGGTGGCGATCACGATGTCGGATTCGAACTTCGGCAGGAAGTCGTCGAGCACGTCCATGACGAGGTCGGCGACGTAATTGGCCGAACCGCCGCCCCGCGCGCCCGCCGGCCGGGCCGGTTGCGCCAGCGCCACCTTCACGTCCGCGGGCTTGGCGAACCCGAGATCCTCCATGGCGGCGAGCACCTGGGCGGCACGGGCCTGGGCGGCGGGCAGGTTGCGGTTCGGCGCCAGTCGCGACGGCGCCTGGACGAGGCCGCCGAGCATCGCGGCCTCCGCCAGCGTCACGGCCTTGGCGGGCTTGCCGAAGTAGCGCTGCGCCGCCGCCTCTACGCCGTAGGCGCCGGCGCCGAAATAGACCCGGTTCAGATAGAGTTCGAGGATCTCGTCCTTGGTGTATTTGTGCTCCAGCCACAGGGCCAGGATCGCCTCCTGGATCTTTCGCGAGGCCGAGCGCTCGGGGGTCAGGAACAGGTTCTTGGCGAGCTGCTGCGTCAGGGTCGAGCCGCCCTGCGACACGCCCCGGCGGGTGATGTTCTGGGCCATCGCCCGGGCGATGCCCACGGGATCGACGCCGAAATGCGCGTAGAAGCGCCGGTCCTCGATGGCGACGAACGCGCGCGGCAGGTACGGCGGCAATTCCTTGATGCCCACCACCCGGCCGCCGGTCTCGCCCCGGTTGGCGAGCAGCGAGCCGTCGCTCGCCAGGATCGCGATGTTGGGCGGGCGCTTGGGCACCGCCAGCTGGTCGATGGGGGGCAGCTGCGAAGCGTGGTAGGCCACGAGCCCGGCGATGCCGATGCAGGCCCACAGGCCGAGCACCACGCCCGCATAGACGAAGCGGCCGAGCAGCGAGCGCCGCCGGGCTTTTCGCGGGCGCGCCTTCGCGGGCGCCGCGGCGCGCTCCGGTGCCTCGGCGCGCCGTCCCTTGGTCTCGGTTGCCCGTCGTGCCACGCCGCCCCCTGCGCGATCGGCCCGCGACAGGCGCAGGTCGAGGCTGGCCGGGTCCGACGCGCGCCCCTCGGGCACGTCGAAGTTCGGCTCACCCCGCCCGTCGCGTCCGCGTCCCTTCGCCATGCGCCCCGCTTCAGTCCCGAACAATCCCACCCGTGGGCGTGCCCCGGTTCCGCACGGTAAATACGGCGGGTTTAAGGGTTCCTTAGCGCTGCCGGAATGGCGACGGTTGCCCCCCGGGTCCGCTCGGGCGTGCGGCGACGCGCCCGGTCCCCGAACCGGAACGGCCCGGCCCGCGCGCCGTTTTCCGTGTCCTTCCGGCCAGGACCCCGCGATGCTCAACCTCCTCGTCGCCGACGGCAACGACCGCGACGGCCGTGCCCGGCACACCGACGCCACCGGGTCGACCTCGGCCGAATCCTACGCGGCGATCCTCGGCGAAATCGCCCGGGCGCGCGGCGGGGCGGCCTGCACCTGTACGCTCGTCAGCCCGGCCGATGCCGATGCGGCCCTGCCCGAGGGCACGGAACTCTCCGCCTATTCCGGTCTCGTGATGACGGGCTCGACCCTCAAGCTCGCCGACGGCTCCCCGGCGGTGACCCGCCAGATCGACCTCATGCGGGCGGCTCTGGCCGCCGGCCTTCCGGTCTTCGGCTCGTGCTGGGGCATGCAGGTCGCCGCCGTGGCGACGGGGGGCGAGGCCGGACCCAACCCGAAGGGCGGCGAGTACGGCTTCGCCCGCGACCTCGCGCCGACCCCGGCCGGGCGCGCCCACCCCCTGCTCGCCGGCCGGCCCGACCGCTTCGACGCCCCGGCGGTGCACGGCGACGCGGTGCTGCGGCTGCCCGCCCACGCCACCCTGCTCGCCAGCAACGCCTGTTCGATCCAGGCCATCGCCATCGCGCACGGGCCGGGCGTGTTCTGGGGCACGCAGTACCACCCCGAGACCGACCTCGACGTCCTCGGCATCATGCTGCGGATGAGCGCAGCGGAGATGATCGCGGACGGCCAATGCGCCGACGAGGCGGCGGTGGCGGCCTTCGCCGACGACCTCACCCGCCTCCACGCCGACCGCGCCGGGCATCCGGACATCCTCGCCCGCCACCGCCTCGACGCGCAGATCCTGCAGGACGCCGACCGTCGCCGCGAGATCGGCAACTTCCTCGACCTGATCGCGATGCCCCGTCAGGCCGCCGCCTGAGGCGCCAGCCCCGACCTGACCGGTGCGCGCTCGGCCACGATGTGGAAGGCGGCCGGGCGGCGGAAGAGGAACGACAGCCGGGTGTGCCGGACCAGGCGCTCGAGGCCGAGGGGCACCAGCACGGCGACGAGGGTAACGACGAGGCTGGCCCAGCCCACATCGGTGATCGCCCCGGTCTTGACGATGAGGGTGCGGGTGAGCGCCATGGGCAGGAAGAACCCGAGATAGATGGCGATGGAGCGGCTGCCGCAGGCGCGCAGGGCCGCCGTCACCGGACCGCCGGCCAGGGTCAGGAGCGACGCGCCGGCCACGATGGCGAGCGCCCCGACGCCGCCCAGGACGAGGCTCAGGCCGGGCAGGCTCGCGAGGGTCGGGTGAGCGGTGCCGCCCGAGGGCGTGAAGACCAGCACGCCCTCGACCAAGGCCCAGAGCCCGAGACCGGCGAGGGCTGCGCGCGGATGGGCCCGCACCCGGGCGGCGAACCCGAAGATCCGCTCGGCGAACAAGTAGCCGACGACGAACCAGACGTAGCGCGAACAGAACTCCTCCAGGAGGTAACTCTCCGTGTGCACAGGCACGACCTGCAGGGCGGCGGCGGCCCCGAGGAGCAGGGGCCACGGCACCCGCCG
Source organism: Methylobacterium sp. Leaf112 (assembly GCF_001423295.1). Classification (GTDB taxonomy): domain Bacteria; phylum Pseudomonadota; class Alphaproteobacteria; order Rhizobiales; family Beijerinckiaceae; genus Methylobacterium. The sequence goes on from NZ_LMNG01000012.1 coordinate 367,445, forward strand.
CAGCAGCTTCGTCACCACGGAGAACACCGCCAGCAGGTAGATGAACCACAGGGTCGAGTACGGCTCCACGAGGGCCAGGGCGAGGTGCTGCGCGAAGGCGCCCGGACCCGCCCCCTCGGTGATGGCGCCGTACTTGGCGAGGGACTGGATCACCACCCACAGGAGGTAGAAGTAGGCGAAGTGCACCACCCGGCGGTCGGCGAACAGGCGCCAGTCCCGGTCGATCACCCGCCCGAGGAACAGGCCCGACAGCAGGAAGAAATCCGGGATGCGGAACGGTTTCGCGAAGGCCACCACGTGGTGGACGAAGCCCTCGCTCACGAGTCCCGCCGCGGCCAGATCCGGCGGCGTCATGGCCTCCCCGGTGCCCAGGGTGGAATGCATCATCACCACGAGGACGATGCACAGCCCCTTGGCGACATCGACCCAGGCGAGCCGCCCGGCACCTGCCCCCTGCTCCATAGCCCCGCGCGCTCCCAGCAAATCGGGTGCGATCCTCCCGCCGCATTCGTTAAGGCCCGGATACCGGCGGCGGCGACGCCTCTGGGCGCCTCAGATCGTGGCGAAGGCCGGGTTAAGGGAATCCCCGAAACCCGGTCAGGACGGTTCGCGCCGGGCGGACTTGCGGGTGCGGGTCAGGCGAGTGGCCGCGTGGAAATCATCGGGCTTCGTCCGCACCCAGGCGAGGAAGCGGGCCATCTCGGGGTCCTGGCGCAGCGCGTCCGTATCGGCGAGGCGCCGGGCGATCTCGGCCTCGCTGTAGCGGGCGTGGATCGCCGAATGGCAGATCTGGTGCAGGCGCACGGTGCCGGCCTTGGCCCCGCCCTTCAGCTTCGGCGTGAGGTGATGCAGGCTCGACTTGGCGCGGGGCGGGATCGGCCGCTCGCACAGGGGGCAGATCACCGGCGCGCGGACGGGCGGCCCGTGGGTGGAGGGATCGTCCGCCTGCCAGCGCCGTTCGCGTCGTCCCATATGCGTTCTCTCAGGGGGTCGCGGCGGCCATCGCGTGGCACGCGTCGCCGGGGATGAGCGGCTGAAACACGGCCCGCGCCGCCGCGTCGCGCGCGCCCAGGATCGAGACGTGATTGCCGGGGATCGCTTCGAGATGCCCGCGCGGGCCTGCGAGGGTCGCGAGGCGCCGGGCGAGCTTCACCGGGATCACCCCGTCCTGCAGGCCGTGCACCACGAAGACCGGGCCGGTGGTGTCCGCGATGCGCAGGTCCGAGCGGTAGGTGTCCCACAGGAACAGGCGCGGCACGAAGGGATAGCGCAGGCCGACGAGGTGATGGAGCGAATCGAACGGCGCTTCGAGGTAGAGGCCGAGATGCGGCGCGCGGGCCCCCACCGCCACCGCCACTGCGGCCCCGAGGGAGTGGCCGTGAAGCAGGATCGGCGCCCCCGGCGCCCGGTCCGCCACGGCGGCGTGGGCGGCGAGACCATCCATGACGAGGCCGTCCTCGCTCGGATGCCCGGTCGAGCCCGGATACCCCCGATACGCGATGGCGAGCACGCCCCAGCCCGCCCACGGCCCCTCGGTGAAGCGCTGTGCCAGGGGCTCGGGGGCCGAGGCGTTGCCGTGGAAGCTCAGCACCACGCCGCAGCCGGGGGCGGGCGGACGCCAGAACCCGATGAGGCGCTCCCCGTCCGGGGTCGTCAGGGTGAGGGCCGTGGTGCCCGGGGGCGCGAGGCGCGCCTCGGCCTCCGCCGGCCGAGGGAAGAACGCGCCCGGATAGATGAGGTGGCGCTGGAACACCGCCAGCACCCCCAGGATGGCGGCGCAGAGGCCGAGGCCGCCGAGGAGGACGCTGAGCAGGAGAAGTCGCATGGAAGTCCGGCGTGCCGGGTGGTGCGGCGGAGGAAGAAACTCCCTGCAAGGTGGGGACTGGACATCCCGGTGTCACCAGCGATGTTGCGTCGCGCGATGGCGGGGCGGATGAGTCACGGATCGCGGGCGGCGTGGGGAACGGAATGCAGCAGACCACGTCGCGGGACAGCCTCGGCCGGACCGGCCCCGGCGCCAGCGCCAATTTCCTCCTCATCGTGCTCCTGGTCAGCGGGCTCGGCTTCGCCATCGGCGTCGGCTGGATCGCCGGATCGGGCGCCGGGTTCGCCTTCGTGCTGTCGGGCTGGATCTTGAGCCTGTGCCTGCACGAGTTCGGCCACGCCTACGCGGCTTGGCGGGGCGGCGATGCCAGCGTCGAGGAGGCCGGCACCCTCACCCTCGATCCGCGCCGCTACGCCGATCCCGTCACCACCCTGGTGCTGCCGGTCCTGTTCACGATCCTCGGCGGCATCGGCTTCCCCGGCGGGGCGGTCCGCATCGACCTGTCGGCCCTGCGCGGCCGCCTGTGGCCGAGCGCCGTCGCCCTCGCGGGACCGGCCATGACGGGCGCGGCGCTGCTCGGCTTCGTGCTGCTCTATCATCTGGCGAGCCCGGACTCGGACACCCTGCGGGCGGTGCTCGCCGTCTCGGCCCTGTTCCAAGGGATGGCCCTCGTCCTCAACCTCGTGCCGATCCCGGGCCTCGACGGCTACGCCGCCGCGCGGCCGTGGGTGCCCGCCGCATGGCAGGCCGTGGGCGATGCGGGTGCCCGCCATGCCGGCCTCGTGCTGACGGTGCTGTTCCTGTTCTCCGGCGCCTTCAGCCGGCTTCTGTTCCGGACGAGCCTGCGGCTCACCACCCTGATGGGCGTCGACCCCGCCGACGTGGTGGCGGGATACCGCCTGATCCGCCTGTGGTGAGGCGGGCCCACCACCGTCCGCGTGCCGCGCGCGCGCGGGTTTCGTGCTAAGGCGGCGTCCCTGTCCGGAGGCGATCCCGCCCGGTGGAGACCGTGATGGCCCTCAAGACGACGTTCCTGGTCCAGACCTTCGTGATCAAGCGCAAGCGCCTCGTGCCGGGCGACCGCGAGGTGGCGCCCACGGAGAGCGGCGCCTTCAAGAAGGCGGAGGCCATGGCGGGGCGCTTCCCCGGCACCGCCGCCATTCGGGTGGTGGCCGACGACGAGACCGGCGAACTCGAGAGCGCCGCCATCTTGGCCCAGTTCGGCGAGGTGCCGGACGACTTCGCGGAAAGCCTCCAGGGCTCCTGAAACGCGGGTTCCTGAAACGCGGGCTTCTGAAACGAAGAAGGCCCCGGCGCGGTGAGCGCCGGGGCCTTCTTCGTTCGATCGTGCATCACCTACGGGCAGGCGTGACGCTGGCCGTCATTGCCGAGATAGGTGCCCGACTGGCGGTCGTAGGACCGGAAGCGACGGACGCAGTAGGCGTCGTCCCGCTGAGGGGCGACTTCTGTCTCGACGGCGTAGCCGGCCGGCGCATAGCCGCCGCCATAGGCACCGTAGCCACCACCGTAATAGGCCGGGGCGTAGCCGCCACCGTAGTAATCGTCGCCATAGAAGCCGCTGCCGAGGCCGTAACCGATTCCCGCACCGGCGAGCCCCAGGCCGACGCCGAGGCCGAGACCGCCGTAGCCGCGGCGGTAGCCGTAGCCGCGCCCGCCCCGGTCATCGGCGAACCCGCCGCGGTAGCCGCCCCGGTTGAACCCGCCGACGCCGCCACGATACCCGCCAAGCGCCGCGCCGCCGCCGAACCCGGCCGCCGTCGCGCCGAGCCCACGGCCGCCGCCGAAGCCACGTCCCGCGAAGCCCTGACCGCCGCCGAACCCGCGCCCGGCTAGGCCCTGGCCGCCGAAGCCGCCGCGCCCACCGCCCATCATGCCGCCGCGGAACCCACCACCGCCCGCGAAGCCGCCGCCGCCGAAGCCACGGCCGCCCCCGCCGAAGCCGCCCATATGGCCACCGCCGCCGCGAAATCCGCCCCCGCCGCGCGCGTCGGCCTGGGCGGGAATGAGAATGAGAGCCCCGACCATGGCGGCCGATGCGAGGAGAATGCGATTCATGGTGATGATCCGCGTTGCAGCGCCGGTCCGGAACGGAGGCGCGTTTGGAGGATCAACGCTGCCGTCAACGCAAGGTTCGAACCGTGACCTTGGCGTTCGTTCCATCCGTCGACGGCTCGGTCCCGGACGGGGTCTGGGCTGACCCTGGGGTCCCAATGGAACTCCGCTCACGAAAATGCTACCTTGAGTTTATAATAGATGGAGTGATAAACCTTAGGTTATTTATTTCTTGGGTGGACCGGCCGCAGAGACCGGGATCACAAGGACAAGCCCATGGACATCAAAGTCAATGATTCCGACTGGAACGGCCTGACGGGCGAAGAGCGGGACAAGATTCGTACGATCATCACTCAGATCTTCAAGCAGGATCACAATATCGTCGGAGACAAGACGCAGACCGCCGATGCGCAGCAGCTTGATTCGATCTTCTGAACGCTGGCCTGCAATGCCGCCCAGGGCCTGGCCGAAGCGGCGTGCAACGCCATCCCGAACCCGACCGGGAAGCAGGTATGCCTGATCGCGGCGCAGCAGGCCGGCGACTTCTGCCGAAGCAAGTGCTGAACACCATGGGCGCGACAGCCGCGCCGAACCGACTTTGACGACGCCGCCGAGTCGCAGGGCTCGGCGGACCGACCGTGGCGGGACTTTCGGCGGAAACGCCCGTGTACGGCTGCGACGATTGACAAATCGGGCGCAGGCGTCGAACCTGGAACGATTCCGAGGGGGGCTCCGAGACCGGGAGCTGAGATTGGGCGCGACGCCCTGACCCTTGAACCTGATCCGGTTCGTACCGGCGGAGGGACGGGAATGCTTTCGCCGCGCCATTGCGTGGTGTCCCCCACCCAATGCTGTTCCTAACGAATCCGGGTCGCCTCCCACGCCAGGAGCACGCCCGATGAACAAGCCCGTTTTGCCCCAGGATCTCCCCCACGATCTTCCGCAAGGTCTTCCCAAAGGCTCGCCCCAGGCGGTGACCACCGGCCCGATCATGGGGTCGCACAAGGTCTACGCGGCGGTGGCCGGGCATGACGACATCCGGGTGCCGTTCCGCGAGGTGACCCTGAGCGACCCGAAGGAGGCCCCCGTGCGGGTCTACGATCCGTCGGGGCCCTACACGCAGACGGACGCCAACATCGACCTCAACGCCGGCCTGCCGCTGATCCGCGATCCGTGGATCGCCAAGCGCGGCTACGCCACGGTGACGCCGCGCGCGGTCAAGCCCGAGGACAACGGCTTCGTGCCCGAGGACAAGCTCGTGGCCCCGTGTCCGGCGCAGCGCCTCATCCGCAAGGCCGGCCCCGGCCAGATGGTGACGCAGTACGAGTTCGCGAAGGCCGGGATCATCACGGAAGAGATGATCTACGTCGCCCACCGTGAGAACCTCGCCCGCGAGACGATGCTGGAGGGCGCGCAGGACGCGCTCAATGACGGCAACAGCTTCGGCGCGGCGCTGCCGGCCTTCATCACCCCCGAATTCGTCCGCGAAGAGATCGCGCGCGGCCGGGCCATCATCCCGGCCAACATCAACCACCCCGAGGTGGAGCCGATGGCCATCGGCCGGAACTTCCTCGTCAAGATCAACGCCAACATCGGCAACTCGGCCGTCACCTCCTCGGCGGCGGAAGAGGTCGAGAAGCTGGTCTGGGCGACCCGCTGGGGCGCCGACACGGTGATGGACCTCTCGACGGGCCGCAACATCCACAACATCCGCTCGTGGATCGTCCGCAACTCGCCGGTCCCGATCGGCACGGTGCCGATCTACCAGGCCCTGGAGAAGGTGGGGGGCGATCCGCTCAAACTCGACTGGGAGGTCTTCAAGGACACCCTCATCGAGCAGGCCGAGCAGGGCATCGACTACTTCACCATCCACGCCGGGGTGCGCCTCGCCCACGTGCCGCTCACCGCGCGCCGCGTCACCGGCATCGTCAGCCGCGGCGGCTCGATCATGGCGCGCTGGTGCCTCGCCGGGCACCGCGAATCGTTCCTCTACGAGCGCTTCGACGAGATCTGCGACATCATGCGGGCCTACGACGTGTCGTTCTCGCTGGGCGACGGCCTGCGCCCCGGCTCCATCGCCGACGCCAACGATGCGGCCCAGTTCGCCGAACTCGAGACCCTCGGCGAGTTGACGAAAATCGCCTGGGACAAGGGCTGCCAGACCATGATCGAGGGCCCCGGCCACGTGCCGATGCACAAGATCAAGGTGAACATGGAAAAGCAGTTGGAGGAGTGCGGCGAGGCGCCGTTCTACACCCTCGGGCCCCTGACCACCGACATCGCGCCCGGCTACGACCACATCACGTCGGGCATCGGGGCGGCCATGATCGGCTGGTTCGGCTGCGCCATGCTCTGCTACGTCACGCCGAAGGAGCATCTCGGCCTGCCCAACCGCGACGACGTGAAGGAAGGCGTGATCACCTACAAGATCGCCGCCCACGCCGCCGACCTCGCCAAGGGCCATCCGGCGGCGCAACTGCGGGACGACGCCCTCTCCCGCGCCCGGTTCGACTTCCGCTGGGAGGACCAGTTCAACCTCTCCCTCGATCCCGACACGGCGCGCGCCTACCACGACGAGACCATGCCGAAGGACGCCCACAAGGTGGCGCACTTCTGCTCCATGTGCGGCCCGAAATTCTGCTCGATGAAGATCACGCAGGATCTCCGCGCCGAGGTGCTCGCCATGGAGGCGGCGGGCCAGGTTCTCGGCGAGGCCACCCCCATGAGCCAGGCCGAACGCGAGGCCGGCATGGCGGCGAAATCCGCCGAGTTCCAGGCCGAGGGCGGCAAGCTCTACGTGGACGCGGCGGAGTAGAGCGGAGGGGGCCGCTTCCATGCGCGGACGGTCCCGACCGGTCTTCACACTTGCGATGCGTGCGCCGTCTTCCCCTATGGGAAGGCGGCGCACGGAGTCTGCCCAGCCGACGACTGACCATTCTTGCATTCTCAGCGGGCTTCGGCCGGCATGTCTCGGATTTGGGACATGAGGAACGTCTCGGCCCGTCGCCAGGCCTCATCCGTATCGCCGCGGAAGTTGAGGTCTCGGGAGTAGATATCCCGGCCGGTGCGCGCATCGACGATACGGGCCCAGAGCTGCATGATCAGCGTGCTGCTCTTGTGGACGACACCGATGAAGATCGTTTCAGCTCCGTGTGCCTGAGCGACCTTCAAAAGACAGGCGGTTTCTTCGGATCGGCAATCCTGTCGGAGCCGGTCCGCAGTGATGACCGACGCCCGGTACAGGCCGGAGCGGGTCAGGTCGCCCGCAAGGTGGTCGGCGAAGTCCACCAGCCGCTTGGCATGCTGTGAGGCTTGATCGGTCGGCTCGTTCGAGGTGTCGAGAAGCTTGATCGGCAGGACGACGAGCGTTGACGGTACCGCCCCTGCCGCGTGGGCAGGTGAACAGACGACGGCCGCGATCAGAAGTCCGAACCCGCCGATCTTCATGAGGCTGTTGCCGCACGAGCCTAGAGTAACTCTCTTTGGCATCGTCGCGCTCCGACTGTTTCTGCAAGCTTCGAGAACCTCGCCCATCACGCGCCTGCGCCGGCTTGCGCTGCGAGGAGCGACTTGAACTCGGGGATTCCAAAAGTCGCTTGAACGGTCAGGTTCGCGGCGAGAATCTCGTAGATCGGCCCGTCAACCTCGCGATTCGTGAAATAGACGATCGCGTCTTGGTCGCCGCCGCCCTCGGTATGGGGCTCGCCCCCTGCCTGTCCCGCAACATAGCTGCCGACTGGACGGACCTCCTGAAGCGTCCCGTCTGGACGGTAGATCTTCAATTCGCCCTGCAGGACGAGCGTGCGATAGGCCGCGCCAAGACGATGCAGTAGGAGTCGCTCGTTTGCCTTGAACTTGAAAAGCAGATCGACGATCCGGGCTTTTTCGTCGACGCTCAGGATGTGATAGGCCGCATGTTCGAAGCCATCGATCGTCCGCCATGTGACGTGGCGGTCGCCGAATCCAAGTGTTGGCCTTGCAATTGTTGTCATGGTGTCCTCCCGTTGTGTCCTGATTGGTATCAAGTACAAGCGTCGTCCATGACCTCCGTTCACTCGGGACGACTGTGCTCGTTGGCATCTCCAGAAATACGCCGGTTCCACCAGTCCCTCTTGCCATTTGGTGCCAACGCATCGACCCTCACCGCGGGAGGCGCTTATGCCGGGGTACGGCCTGACCAGGGCACGGACGATGGGACCGATCGCGGCGGCCGTGTCGGCGGCCGGCGGTTCGTTGGCGCGGGTGTTCGGTAAAGCCGGGATCCCGCTTACGCTCCTCGACACGCCCGACCGCCTGATCCTGCTGCGTGACCAACCCAAGCTGATCGATGCGGCCATTCGTGAGATCGGTGATCCCGCCCTGCCGGCACGGCTCTCCTTAAGCACCGGCATCGCGGGGCTCGGGCCCATCGGAGTTCAGGTTCGTGCCGCCGAAACGCTTGGGGCGGCTCTGGCGCGGGTGGAGGTCGTCACACCGCTTCTCCTCCAGACCGCGACCTCGACGGGGCTGCGTCGGCAAGGAGCGAATGCCTTCTACGAGTATGCCGTCGCCGAACGGATCGAGAGCGGGCGTCAAGCGAACGAAATCCTCGCCCTCGGATATCTGTTGGGCACCGTGCGCCATTTCCTCGGACCAGCATGGCGGCCGGAGCACGCCGTGGTGACGGGAGCGACCTTGACCGGGCGAGCTCAGATCCAGGAGTTGTTCGGCTCGGAGGTCATTCTAGGGGCTCGGGCCGGTCTGATCTTTTCCTTGGACCACCTGGACGCGCCGAACCCGAAGCGTCACGATCCCGGCGTTCCGGCGACGGGCGAGGACGAGCCGATCGGCGATGACCTGGCGGCTTGCGTCGCACACTTGATCGAACTTGGCTTGGACGAAGCGCGCCCTTCCATCGACGGGATCGCGCGCCGCCTCGGCCTTTCCCGCCGTTCCCTGCAGCGTCGTTTGGACGATGCCGGGACACGCTATGCCGACATTCAACAACGCATCATGGCCCGTCGTGCCAAGACTCTGCTCGCTGAACCGGCGCTCCCCATTGGACGAATAGCCTGTGAACTCGGCTATACGGACGGCTCGCATTTCACGCGTGCATTTCTGGAATGGACCGGCATGACGCCAAGTCAATGGCGTCGCGATGTCCGTCTTCGGGGACCGGCCAAAAGCCTTTGAATGACACGGTCGAGGGGAAGGCGGATCGGCGACATGCACTCCTCTCGTTCGCGTTCGATCACCACCGAGATGCCTTGCAGCCCGACCGAGCCCGACGCGTCGGAGACTACTCGCACGCCGCCCGCGCCCTCCCCCTGGATCGCCGGACTCGACGGGTGTCGCGGCGCCTGGGCCGGGGTGCTGCTCAACCTTGCCGACGGGCGCCATCGCGCCGCCCGGTTCGCAACCGTGGCCGACCTCGTCGACGCCCCCGAGGCGCCGGCCTTCGTCGGCATCGACATCCCCATCGGCCTGCCCGACCGGATCACGGATGGCGGGCGCGTCGCCGATCGGGCGGCGCGGGCCTATCTGGGCCATGGGCGGGCGAGCGTGTTTCCGATGCCGCCGCGCGCGGCCGTCCATGCGCCCGATTACGAGACCGCCAAGGCCCTGTCGCGGGCGGGCAGCGACCCGCCCTTCGCCCCCTCGATCCAGGGCTGGAACATCTTTCGGAGTGTGCGGGAGGTCGATGGCCTGCTCCGAGCGCGGCCCGATCTGTGCGACCGCCTGCACGAGGTCCATCCCGAGGTCGCGTTCCGGCGCCTCAACCGGGACCGGGCCCTTGCGGCTTCGAAGAAGACGCCGGACGGGCAGGCCGCGCGTCGGGCGCTGCTTCTCGGCGCCGGGCTGCCCGAGGCCCTGGTCGCGGCGCGCCCCGCCGGCATCGGCGCCGACGACCACCTCGACGCCCTCGCGGCCCTGGTGGTGGCCCGCGACCTCGCGCGTGGCCGCGCCGTACCGATGCCCGATCCGCCGGGGCGCGATGGCTTCGATCTCCCCATCGTGATCTGGGCGCCCGGCGACGTGTCGTAAAACACTAGCGTGCCGGCCATTTCACGCTAAATGACGGTCCTGACAGGTGAAAGCCGACGCGATCGAAGAAAATATCCTTGTCCGACGGATTAGAATATTTTTCTCGATGCTGGGATGCCGCACAATACTTCGGAATGACCCGATGACAGCACCGACCTCCGCGCCCAGCGCACCCGACACCGTGCACCCGCCGGTTCGCGAGGTCGCCCGCGCCCTCGTGTTCGATCCGGCCGGGCGCCTGCTCCTCATCGCCTACGAGTCCGTCCGGCCCATCGATCCGGCGAATCCCGACAACCGCACCTTCTGGTTCATGCCGGGGGGCGGACTGGAGCCGGGCGAATCCCATGTCGAGGCCTGCCGGCGTGAACTCGAAGAGGAGATCGGCGTTGCCGATGCGCCCATCGGTCCGCAGGTCGCAGGCTGCGACGGGCCCTTCCACCTGTTCCGGACGTCGCGCGATGCCCGCGAGCGCTACTTCGTGGTGCGGCTGCCCGACGACCGTATCGACACCCGGCGCCTCGCCGAGACGGAGGACAACCCCGTCCTCGGCACGCGCTGGTGGACCCTCGACGAACTCGACGCGACGTCCGAGCGCATCGAACCCGCCGGGCTTGCACGCGTCGCGCGCGCCGTCCTGGGTGGCACCCTTCCCGCAACGCCCGTGGCCCTGAACTGGCACGGCACCCGATGAAAGGCCGATCCGAGATGACCACCCCCCGCACCGGTACGTTCCCCGAGAAGCTCAAGGAAGGCTACCAGTCCTTCGTCGAACGCCGCCTTCCCGACGAGGCCAAGCGCTATTCCGGCCTCGCCAAGTCGCAATCCCCCGAAGTCCTCCTCATCGGTTGCTGCGACAGCCGCGTCTCACCCGAGGTGATCTTCGACGCGGGTCCGGGTGAACTGTTCGTGATCCGCAACGTCGCCAACCTCGTGCCCCCCTGCGAGGAGCAGGGCGGCGAGTTCCACGGCACGTCGGCGGCTATCGAGTTCGCCGTGCAGGGCCTGGAAGTGAAGCACATCGTCGTGATGGGTCACGCCACCTGCGGCGGCATCAAGGCCTTCGCCAGCCCGTCGAACCCCCTGTCGGAGGGCGACTTCATCGGCAAATGGGTATCCCTCGTGAAGTCGGCCGCCGAGAACGTCGAGGACCAGAACGGGCCGGACTACCTCACTCGCCTCGAATACGCGATGGTCGGCGAGAGCTTGAAGAACCTCATGACCTTCCCGTTCGTCCGCGAACGCGTCGAGGCCGGCACGCTGACACTGCACGGCGCCCACTTCGGCATCGAGCGCGGCGAACTCCTCGTGCGCGATCCCGAGACCGGCGACTTCCGGCCCGCCGTCGACATGGCCGGCAAATCCATTAGCCAGACCGCGCTGATCAACTGCCAGGAGGCGTAGGACGCACGCCTCACCCGACGCAATCGGGGATGCACGATGTGGAAGGGTGGCTCGCGTGGTCCTCGCATTCGAAGGGCCGCCGAGTCACCCTATTCTCATGAATGCATCCAGCTCGGGGGGATCGCGCAACTGCGCCGAACCGGGTGACCACCGTCGCCGCGCCGAACAGGAAAAGCGCTGTCCTCGGGAAAGGCCGTCCATCAGCCACGAAAAAGGGATGCCGGGCTTTCGCGCGGCATCCCTTTTTCGTGTATTCCCCGGGCGTTCCGCCCGGGGACCATGCGAACGTGTGGCTCAGCGCGCGCCGGGCAGGCGGCGGGCCTCCTGGTAATGGTGCTCCAGCACCGGCAGGGCCTGCTGGGCGTGGGCGCGCAGGGCCGGGTTCGGGCCGTTGGAGGCGTAGGACTGGTACATCCCGAGAGCCATCTCGTGCGACTTCACCTGCATCGAGCCGTAGAGGCGATCGAAGCGCGGGCCGGCCGGGGTCTGCGACAGCTCGGCGAGCATCGCCTGCTGCTGCGGGTTCGGCTGGACCAGGGTGGTGCCGGCGGTGGTGTCGACATCGCCCACCATCGCGCCGGTCGCGGCACCGCGACGGGCGCCCGCGCCGAGGCCCTCGAGGCCGCCCACCGGACCACCCGCGAGGGTTCCGCCGACGACACCCGTCGCCGCACCCGTGGCCGCGCCGACGGCGCCGCCCGCGATGGCGAGCGGCGCGGTCACGAGACCGCCGAGGCCGTCGTTGCGAGCCATCACGTTGGCTTCACCGCCCGCCAGGGCGACGTTGGCGGCGCGGTGATCGCGCACGGCCTCCTTGGCGAAGCGGACGACCTGCGGATTGCGGCTCTTCGACAGGGCGATCTGGCTCGACTGCACCTCGAAGGCGTTGGACTGCATTGCGGCGAGGCGGAAATCGCCCATGTCCTGTGCGAAGGCGGGGGTCGCGAGGGCCGTCACCAGGACACCCAGGGCAATCGACTTGTTGATCATGATCATCCTCAATATGGCTGCAGCGACATACAAGAACGGACCCAGAGGCACTTGTGCCCGCACAGGTCCGTGACTGTCGCCTTCGGCGGGACAACGGGGGAAGACCTGATCCGTTCCGGGCAATCTCCGCGGCATGACGATCGTGTCGGGTGCGATCCTTGGAATAGACCCGCGTGAAGCTTGGCGCGATCCAGGGCCTGCGCGCCTTCGCGGCCCTCCTCGTCGTGGTCCATCACGGGCAGGTCGAGGCGGCGGCCCTGGCCCTGCGCGCCGGGCTTCCCTTCGGCCCCAGCACCGGGCTGGCGTGGTCGGCGGGCGTCGACGTGTTCTTCGTGATCTCGGGCTTCATCATCGTCCACGCGAGCGCCCCCCTCTACGGGCGCCCGGGGGGACGGGCGCGCTTTCTCGCCCACCGGATCGCCCGGCTGGTGCCGCTGTACTGGCTGGTGACGGCCCTCTACCTCGCCCTCGTCCTCAACGTGCCGGCGCTCCTCAACGGCGCGGATTCCCCCGCGCCCGGCTACGTCGCCGCCTCGTTCCTGTTCTGGCCGGCCCTGCGCCCGGACGGCATTCCCCAGCCCCTGTACGGCCTCGGCTGGACCCTGAACTGCGAGATGTTCTTCTACGCGGTCTTCGCCGTCGGCCTCGGCTGGGGCCGGGGCCGGGCGGTGCTGTGGCTCGCCCTCGCCCTCGCCGGCCTCGTCGCCCTCGGCCGCCTGGTGCCCGAACCGCCGACGCCGCTCGCGTTCTGGGGCAGCCCCATCGTCCTCGAATTCGCCCTCGGCGCCGGCCTCGGCCTCGCCCGCGCGCACGGCCTGCGTTTGCCCGATGCCGCCCGGCTGGCGCTCGCCGCCACCGGCCTCGCCGGCCTCGCCGTCGCGGGCGAGCCCGGTGAGGCCCTGCGGCCCCTCGCCTATGGCGGGCCGGCGCTCCTGCTGGTGGCCGCCGCCGCCCTCGGGCGCGAGCCGCTGCCGGGGCGCGGGACGCGGCTCGGTCCGGCGCTCGTCGCCCTGGGGGATGCGTCCTACGCCCTCTACCTGATCCATCCCTTCGTCCTGCGCGCCACCCGCGAGGCGATCACGCGGCTGGGGCTCGCGGCACTCGTCGGCCCGTGGGGGGCGCTCGGCCTCATGCTCGCCCTGTCGGTGGCCGCGTCCCTGGTGGTCGCCCGCTTCGTGGAGAGGCCCATGACCCGGGCCGTCCGGCACCGGCTCGACCCCGGGGCCGGTGCCGGAACCGTTCAAAAACCGTGTGACGGCCCGCCGGGCGGAGTTTGCCGCGCGCCCAAATCGCATTAGCCTCCGGTGTCTCGCGCCATCGAAGACCCCGCTGCGAAGGCCCCGCCGCCATGAAGACGCTCCTGGTTCCCGTCGCCCTGCACGACAGCCTGCCCTCGGTGTTCGAGACGGCGATCCTCGCCGCCCGTCGCTTCGGCAGCCTCGTCGAGGGCGTGTCCCTGCGCCCGGCGCTCGCCGAATACGTCCCCGTCGACATGGTCGGCGGCATGACCTGGCTGCGCGACGAGGAGGCCGACAAGGCCGAGGCCGAGGCCGCGGGCGGGCGCTTCGTCACCTTCATGCAGCAGGCCGGCGTGCCGCTCATGGCCGACGGGCCCTGCACCCCGGCCGGCATCGGCGCGGCGGGCCCGCGCTACCGCTGGCGCCCGGACGTTCCGGCGGGCGACGCGTTCCTCGGCCAGTACGCGCGGCTGTTCACCGCCACCGTGGTCGGGCGCCCCGGCACCGACGACGGCGCGCCGCGCATGACCACCTTCGAGACCGCCCTGTTCGAGAGCGGGCGGCCGATCCTCCTCGCGCCCCCCATCGCCCCCGCGACCCTCGGCGACGCCATCCTCATCGCCTGGAACGGCTCCACCGAGACGGCGCGTGCCGTGGCCTTCGCCATGCCGTTCCTGCGCCAGGCGCAGCGCATCCGGGTGATCAGCGTCGAGGGCGGCACCGTGCCGGGGCCGACCGCCGAGGAGCTCGCCCGTGCGCTCGCCTGCGAGGGCATCGACGCCGATCACCGCGCCCATTCGGCTGGGCGGCGCACGCCCGGCGAGGTGTTCCTCGCGGAAGCCGAAACCTTCGGTTGCGACCTCCTCATCAAGGGCGCCTACACCCAGAGCCGCCTGCGCCAGATGATCTTCGGCGGCCCCACGAGCCACCTGCTGACCCATGCGGGCATCCCGATGCTGATGGCGCATTGACGGAGCCGGAGCCCGCGCCGGCCAAGCGTATCCATATCGCGCGCAATTGACTTGCGCACGATCCGGAGGCGGGGCAGGGTCGCGGCCGGAATCGGCCACCGGTCGATGGGAAAGGCTCCACATGATCAGAACCGTCCGTACCGCCGTACTCCTCGCCACCACGGGCCTCGCCCTGAGCCTTCCGGCCCGGGCGGAAGCGCCGGTGGTGCGCATCCGCGGCACCATCGCGTCGGTGACGGACAATGCCATCACCATCAAGCCGCGCGTCGGCGACGCCATTCTGGTCCGCCTCGGCGACGGCGTCCGGGTCGCGGGTGCGAGTGCGGCCAAGATCGCCGACATCCTGCCCGACAGCTATGTCGGCACCGCCGCGACGCCCCAGGCCGACGGCACCCTGAAGGCCCTCGAGGTCGCGGTGTTCGCGCCCAGCATGCGCGGCACCGGCGACGGCCACTACCCGTGGGATCTCGAGAAGGAGAACACCATGACCAACGGCGCCGTCGGCGCCGTGACGGGGACGACCAACCGCACCATCACGGTGACGTATGCGGGCGGACAGAAGGTCATCACCGTGCCGGACGACGTGCCCGTGGTGGCCCTGGCCCCCGCCGATGCCGGCCTGATCAAGCCGGGCGCCCGCGTCGTCGCCTTCACCCGCGCCGATGCCTCCGGCACGGCGGTCGCCGATCGCATGGTGGTGGGCCAGAACGGCACCGTTCCGCCCATGTGAGTCCGCCCATGTGAGGTCGGATCGACGTGAGGTCGGATCGAAGGCGGGCGCGCCGGTGGCGCGCCCGGACGTGAAGAAGAACCACAACAGGAGAGACACGCCATGATGAAGAGCCTGCTGACCGGCCTCGCCCTGACCCTGACGATGGCCGCCACCACCGCGCGCGCCGACGACATCGTGCGCTACCGCGGCACCCTGGAGAAGGTCGACGGATCGACCCTCACCATCAAGCCGCGCACGGGCGACTCGATCACCGTGACCTTCGCGAACGACACCAAGATCCTCGCCGCCACCACGGGCCAGCTCGCCGACATCAAGTCGGAGAGCTACATCGGCACCGCCGCGATCCCGCAGCCCGACGGCACGCAGAAGGCCCTGCAGGTGACGGTGTTCGCCTCCTCCCTGCGCGGCACCGCCGACGGCCACTACCCGTGGGATCTCGGCTCGAACTCCACCATGACCAACGGCGCGGTGGGCACCCTCTCGGGCACCGAGGGGCGCACTCTCCTGGTCAAGTACCAGGGCGGCGAGAAGAAGGTGACGGTGCCGGAAGACGTGCCCGTGACCCTCGTCGACCCCGGCGAGAAGAGCATCCTGGTGCCCGGCTCCAAGCTCGTCGCCTTCACCAAGAAGGGCGCAGACGGCACCCTCACGGCCCCGATCCTCATCGTCGGCCGCAACGGAACCGTGCCGTCCATGTGAGGCACCAACGTAGAACCCTCCCCCGCAAAGGGGGGAGGGACCTGCGCTCCGCGTCACCGAGCGCGGCCTGTCCTGTCGACCGAGCCCCCGATGACCCTGGTTCCTGAGCCCCCCGCCCGCGTTATGGTGATCCACCCCCTGGTGGTGCGCCTCACCCACTGGATCAACGCGGTGGCGGTGTTCTGCATGCTGTTCAGCGGTTGGGCGATCTACAACGCGTCGCCGCTCTTCCCCTTCGCCTTCCCAAAATGGGCGACCCTGGGGGGCTGGCTCGGCGGGGCCATCGCCTGGCACTTCGCCGCCATGTGGTTGTTCGCCCTGAACGGCCTCGTCTACGTCGCCTACGGGCTGGCGAGCCGGCACGTCGCCCGGACGTTCCTGCCCTTGAGCCCCGGCGCCGTGTGGCGCGACGCTAAGGCGGCGCTGACCTTCCGCCTCGCCCACCGGCTGGGGCAGTACAACGCCGTGCAGCGCCTCGCCTACGCGGTGGCGTTCCTACTCGGCGCCCTCCTCCTCGCCTCGGGCGTCGCCCTGTGGAAGCCGGTGCAGTTCCAGGGGCTCGCCGCCCTTTTCGGTGGCTACGAATGGGCGCGCCGGGTGCATTTTTGCGCCATGGCGGGCCTCGTCGGCTTCATCGTCCTGCACCTCGCCCTGGTGCTGGTCGTGCCCAGCACCCTCCGGGCGATGATCACCGGCCGCGCCCGCGTGACCCCTTCGGAGACGCAAGCATGACCCGCGACCCCGAAACCGCCGCCCGCCTCAAGGCCCTGCGCGCCGACCTGCAGCCCGAGCTGGTGAAACTGGAGCGCCGGGCGCTCCTGCGCTCGGGCCTGTCGCTCGGCGCCCTCACGCTGCTCACGGGCTGCGACCTCTCCACGGGCTCCAACGGCAACGCCGCCGACCGGGTGCTGTGGGCCATGTCGAAGTTCAACGACCGGGTCCAGGGCTGGCTGTTCGACCCGACCAAGCTCGCGCCGACCTACCCGGCCGCGATGATCGACACGCCGTTCCGGTTCAACGCCTACTACCCGCCGGACAACATCCCCGAGGTCGAGGGCGCCGACTGGAAGCTCGAGGTCACCGGCCTCGTCGCCGACAAGTCGCCCTGGACCCTCGAAAAGCTCCGCGCCCTGCCGCAGGAGAGCCAGATCACCCGCCACGTCTGCATCGAGGGCTGGAGCCAGATCGGCCAATGGAGCGGCGTGCCCCTCAAGGTGTTCCTCGAACGGATCGGCGCCGATCTGACGGCGAAATACGTCGGCTTCAAATGCGCCGACCGCTATTACGGCAGCCTCGACATGCCGAGCGCGCTGCACCCCCAGACCGTCCTGGCCCTCGACTTCGCCGGCAAGGAACTGAGCCCCGAATACGGCTACCCGCTGCGGGTGCGCGTGCCGACGAAGCTCGGGTTCAAGAGCCCGAAATACATCGCAAGCGTGTTCGTCACCAACGATTATCCGGGCGGGTACTGGGAGGACCAGGGCTACAATTGGTTCAGTGGGATCTGAGCCGAGCGTACGAGCGGATTCCCGTCACGTCGTCCCGCCGGTCGCGGGCGGCGGGGCGAGGCGGTCGCTGAGCGACTGCTCGTACTGGATGAGGTCCTTGCAGCGCTTGAGCGCGCGGTAGAGTTCGCGGGCCGCCACGAACTCGTGGATGTCGCGGATGTACGGCGCCGTCGTTGGCACCGCTTCTAGCAGGGCGTTGGCCTGCCGCACGAAGATGTCCTCGGCTTCCGGCGTCGGCTCGGCGAGGTACAGCACCGTCAAGGTGACGTAGAGGCGCTTGCAGGCCGTGTCGGCCTCGCTCTCCAGGATGATGTCGCTCTCGCGCAGGAAGTTCGTCACCGTCTCGATGACGAAGGAGGAGCGCCGCGATCCGTTGCGGATCGCCGTGCCGCCGATCAGCAGGCGCTCGAACGGTTTCAGTTCGATCTTGAGGGGCATGGCGTCTCACGGGCGGCAGGGTCTCGCCTCCTTCCTCGGCGATCATGGTTAACAAAGCGTGAAGGCGCCGCCACGCCGATCCGGCTAAACCTTTGATGGATCGATGGATTCATCCAGGTCCACGGCATTCGACCGACGCACGACACCCCGCGTTCATCACAACATTTAACAGGATCGCAAGGGGGACGTGGTCCTGTGGCGCTGTCTCCAAAAACGGAGACGCACCGATCAGAATGGATCGAAACCAATGTCTTCAGGCGTCACCCTCACCGCCGCGACCCGCCAGAACCTGCTTTCGCTGCAGGGCACCGCGGACCTCCTGTCCAGCACCCAGAACCGGCTCTCGACGGGCAAGAAGGTCAACTCGGCCCTCGACAGCCCCGTCAGCTTCTTCACGTCCCAGGCGCTGACCAACCGCTCGTCGGATCTCGGCGGCCTCCTCGACAGCATCTCGAACGGCGTCCAGACGATCCAGGCCGCCAACCAGGGCATCACCTCGATCCAGAAGCTTGTCGACTCGGCAAAATCCACCGCCAGTCAGGCCCTTTCCACCAAGTCGACCGCAACCGGCGCCAGCGCGACCAGCGCCGTCGCGACCGCAGCGGCTTCCCTGACATCCTCCACCGCGACGGCTGCAGCCGGCGCCGGCGGCGGCACCGGTGCCGCAGCAGACGGCACGCACAACTTCTCCGGCTCCCATTCCTCGGTCTTCGTCGTCAAGGACGGAACGAATGCTGAGACCACCATCACCCTCAACGCTGCGAATTTCGGCAATACGGTCAGCGACCTGACCAAGGTCAGCGCCGGCGAGATCCTGACGCAGATCAACAGCCAGCTGACCGCAGCCGGTGGCAATGGCGCCCAGGTTCAGGCGTCGCTGACGACGGACGGTCGCCTGAACTTCACCTCGACCGCGACGGGCAGCGATTCGAAGGTGACGATCACCACGGGTGCCGTCCCCGGCGATACCGACATCGGCTTTGGCACCACCGCCAGCGCCGCGACCGTCGCCACGGGTGTCGATCCGACCGACGGCTCCACGAAGGCGCGCGCGACCGGCACGGCGGTGGCTGCATTGGGCGGCGCCGGTGTCGCCGGTGCTACTTCGGGTATCACGGTGCAGCTCGGCAACAGCCCGGCCAAGACCCTGACCTTCACCGGCACCGGACAGACCGGCGCGCAGTTGGTCACCCAGATCAACGACCAGATTGCTGCCGATGTGGGCCTCAAGGGTAAGCTGACCGCAAGCGTGACGAACAACCAGCTGACGATCCGGTCGACGGATAGCGGTCCCGAGCAGAAGGTGACGGTGAAGTCCATCGGCGCAACCGATATCGGGTTCGGGACCGGAACCAGTTCAGCGCCGAGCACGGGCGTGACCGCATCCGGCACCGGCTCGACCTCGGCGAACGGAACCAATGCCCGTACCGCCCTGGCGCAGCAGTTCAACGAACTCCTGACGCAGATCACCCAGCAGGCACAGGACTCGAGCTACAACGGCGTAAACCTGCTCTATCGCGCCGGTTCGGACGCGAAGGAGAACACCCTGCACCTGTCGTTCAACGAGAAGGACACGAGCTCCCTGGACATCAAGGGCGTCAAGTTCGACGCGACGGGCCTCGGACTGCAGAGCGTCTCCGGCGGGTTCGCCAGCGACGACGACATCAAGGCGTCTCTCACCCAGCTGACGAACGCTTCGGCCGCGCTCCGCACCCAGTCCTCGACCTTCGGCTCGAACCTCACCGTCGTGCAGAACCGTCAGGACTTCTCGAAGCAGCTGATCAACATCCTCGACACCGGCTCGGCCAACCTGACGAACGCGGACCTCAACGAGGAAGCCGCCAACTCCCAGGCCTTGTCGACCCGCCAGTCCATCGGCATCTCGGCGCTCTCGCTCGCCAACACGGCGCAGCAGGGCATCCTGCAGCTGCTCCGCTAAGCCAAACGCCGCCGGCCTTCGGGCCGGCGGTCCGGACGACGACGAAAGGCCGGGGCGGTGCGCCCCGGCCTTTTCGCGTTCGAGGACCGGCGTCGACGGAAAAGTCCGCCTACTCCACCGGCGAAACCAGCACCTCGGGCAGTTGGAGGTGGAGCGGGTCGTCCCGGGTGCCGAGGCCGCGCGCGGCGATCTCGGCCTGGGCGGCGTAGGCGGCGATGAGGCGGGGGCCGAGGTTCGGCACCTCGACCTTGCCCGAGGGTGCTCCCTCGGCGTTGCTGCCGGAGACGATGGTCAACCGCACCGGCCCGCCCACCGGCGCGTCGATGACGAGGCTGATAGCGCAGGCGACGGATTCGGACGTGGTGTCGAGGCACTCCGACACCACCTCGGCGACGATCATCCCGAGGGCGTTCGCCGTGCGCGGCTCGACGAGGCTGGTGCCGGTTCCGCCGATGGTGACGCCGATGCGCCCGGCGCGTCGCAGCTGGCCGAGGCCGGAGGCGAGGCGGTGGAGATAGTCGCGCAGATCGATGGAGGCGATGTGGGGCGCCTCGTGCAGGTGCTGTTGCACCAGGGCGATGGCCCGCACCCGCTGGCCCAGGGCCTCGAAGCTGCCGCGGCAGGGGGGCGGCGCCGCCCGTCCGTAGAGGCCGATGAGGCTCACCATCACCTGCAGATTGTTGCGCACGCGGTGGTAGACCTCCGCGAGGAGCGCCTCCTTCTCCACGAGGGCGCGCTCGGAATGCTCCCGCGCCTCCTTGCGCTCGGTGATGTCGAAGCTAGTGCCGATGTAGCCCTCGAACGCACCGTCGCGGTGGAGCGGGCGGCCGGTGTCGAGGAGCCAGCGATAGGCGCCGTCGTGGCGGCGCAGGCGAAACTCCACCGTGAACGGGTCCCGGGCGGCGAGCGCCGTCTCGAACACCGACGCGTGGGCGGCCTCGTCGTCCGGATGGAGGCCGCGGCGCCAGCCCCGGCCCCGCTCCTCGGCCGCGTCACGGCCGGTGAAGGCGAGCCAGGATTCGTTGTGGTGGACGGCGTGGCCCCGCGTGTCCGTGCGCCACATCATCAGAGGCACGAAATCCGCGAAGCGTCCGAAAGGGTCGCCCGCCACCGCGTGGCCCGGCCCTGCCTCGCTCAACGGGGTGTCCGCGGCCATGTTCGTCCCGATCTACCGTTGCACACTGGCCCCACCACGCGCCAGACGCCGGTCAACGTGCCGTCCCCCGCCCCGTTCCGATTCGCCCTGCGGGTTCGGCGGTTGTCCCCGTCGAACACGGGAAAGCCCCTGCAGATGCCCGTGCAAGAGAGGCTCTTGCAAGAGAGGCCCTTGCAAGAGAAGCGCCGAACGGCAGGTCCGGCCCCGGGGGCCTCAGAGCATGCTGGGCAGGATGCGGTCCGGCGGGCGGTGGCCGTCCATGAAGATCTTGATGTTGATGATCACCTTCTCGCCCATGTCGGTGCGGCTCTCGTGGGTGGCCGAACCCATATGCGGCAGCAGCACCACCTTGCCGGCGCGCGCGAGCTTGACGAGGCGGGGGCTGACGGCGGGCTCCTGCTCGAACACGTCGAGGCCGGCCCCCGAGACGTCGCCGGCCTCGATGAGGCGGGCCAGGGCCGACTCGTCGATCACCTCGCCGCGGGCAGTGTTGACCACGATGGCCTCGGGCTTGAGCAGCTTGAGGCGGCGGGCCGACAGGAGGTGGTAGGTCGCCGGCGTGTGCGGGCAGTTCACCGACACGATGTCGACGCGCGCCAGCATCTGGTCGAGGGATTCCCAGTAGGTCGCGTCGAGGTCGCGCTCGATGGTGCCCGGCACCCGGCGGCGGTTGTGATAGTGGATCTGCAGGCCGAACGCCTTGGCGCGGCGCGCCAGCGCCTGGCCGATGCGGCCCATGCCGACGATGCCGAGGCGCTTGCCGGTGATGCGCCGGCCCAGCATCCACGTCGGCGACCAGCCCGAATCCCAGGCGTCGTCGGGGATGATGCGCGCGCCCTCGGTGACCCGCCGGGCCACCGCCAGGATCAGCGCCATGGTCATGTCGGCGGTGTCCTCCGTCAGCACCCCGGGGGTGTTGGTGACGGTGATGCCGCGTTCCAGGGCGGCGGCAACGTCGATGTGATCGACGCCGTTGCCGAAATTCGCGATGAGGCGCAGGTTCGGGCCGGCCTGGGCGAGGAGCCCCGAATCGATCTCGTCGGTCACCGTCGGCACGAGGACGTCGGCCTCGCGCAGGGCGGCCGCGAGGGCCTCGTGACTCAGGGGCTTGTCGTCGGTGTTCGGACGGATCTCGAAGAGTTCGCGCATGCGCGTCTCCACCACCTCCGGGAGACGCCGGGTGATCACGACCAGCGGCTTGCGCTTGAGCGACTGCATGCACCCTCCTCGATGCGAGCGATCCCCGGCGCGCCCTGCTCGGGTCCGGTCGGGTCGGCTCGCCCATGTTCCGGCCCGGCACCGGCGTGGCGGCTTACCGCGCGTTAACCACGCATCGGCCAGAACCACGTATCGATCCGGACGGATAGACGCGACGGGGGTTGGAATGGGCGGCAACCCGCTCTCCAGCCCCGACGGCCTCTCTACCAGAGAGGCGACGGAACACAATGCGCGCCACGGCGGCCGGGGGCGTCGGCCCGGCCCCGTCCGCGCGGTTCGAGGACATGGACGATGGCGCCTGCCGAGACCCTTTTCAGAACGCTTTCCAACACGCCTGCCCGTGCTTTCGCCCCGGCCCTGCTCCTCGGGTTCGCACTCGCGGCCGGAAGCGCCAACGCGGCACCGCCGCCACCGCCCACGCCGGGCGCCGGCGTCGGTTCGAAGACCGGCCTGCCCCTGCCGCGCTACGCCAGCCTCAAGACCGACCGGGTGAACCTGCGGGAAGGCCCGTCGAAGGATCACCGCACCCTGTGGGTGTTCCAGCGCGCCGGCCTGCCCGTGGAGATCGTCGCCGAATTCGAGACCTGGCGCCGCATCCGCGACTCCGAGGGCACGGAGGGCTGGGTGTTGCATTCGCTGCTGTCGGGGCGGCGCACCTCCATCGTCACGGCGGCCAAAGCGGGCGCGAAAGGCGAGACCAGGCCCGAGACGCCCCTCTACGCCCGCGCCGACGACGCGTCCGGCGAGCAGGCCCGCCTCCAGGCCGGCGTCATCGGCAGCGTGAAGAGCTGCACCGGCGCGTGGTGCCGCGTCGTCGTCGCCCTGCCCCAGAAGGGCGGCGACGTCGACGGCTACGTCCGCCAGGAACGGCTGTGGGGGGTCTACCCGTACGAAAAGGTAGAGTAGGCCCAGCCGCGACCTACGGACAGCCAACGAAAAAGGCCCGGCGAACCGGGCCTTTTGCGTGAACGGGAAAGATGCCTGAAACCGATCAGGCCTTGCGGGCGACCGGACCGCGGCGGCGCAGGCGCACGATCACCTCGACGCCGGCGATCTCCATGCCCTCGGGGGCGTCGGGGAGCGAATCGACGGTGATGCCGCAATCGGGCATGTCGAGAACCTGGCCCTCGTCCTCGAGGAAGAAGTGGTGGTGCTCGCTCGGGTTGGTGTCGAAGTAAGCCTTCGACCCGTCGAGGGCGAGCTGGCGCAGGAGGCCGGCTTCGGTGAACTGGTGCAGGGTGTTGTAGACGGTCGCCAGCGACACCGGCACCTTGGCGCGCATCGCCTCGTCGTACAGCATTTCCGCCGTGAGGTGGCGGTCGCCGCGCCCGAACAGGAGCCAGCCGAGCGACAGGCGCTGGCGGGTCGGTCGCAGGCCGGCCCGGCGCAGGCGATCGCGCAGGTCGGAGAGCGGGCAGCCGCGCCGTCCGGCGACATCGCCCGACGGATTGGAGGTCCGTGCGTTCAGCATGGCCTGCAGCGGCAGCATGTTGGGAATCGCGGTGGCTGACATTTCACCCAAACTTCGGTCTTCGCAGAGTCATTTATACGGAACCCGCGTCAGGGCCGCAACCCGAAGCCGCAGCGTTCGCTCCACGCCGGCCAAGCTGTGGACGCATGACGGGCACGGGGCAGCCCGGAGCCGCCCTGACCCGAGCCCGGCTGCACGCGGGATCGCCCCGGGCCGGCGAAATCCGCATGGGGGACGCACGCACCTTTGAGGCGCTGTGACGCTGTGTTAACGAAGCGCCGCCTTCCTGCCCGGTCCGGCCTCGCGAGGCTGCGCGTCGCGCCCGGCGGACACCCCATCCTCGAGGACCGATCCCCTCATCATGTCTTCCGTCTCCGATCCCACCGCCCCCACCGGCACCCCGGCCCCCGCCCGGGCGACGCAGTACTCCTACGAGGACTTGCTGGCCTGCGGGCGCGGCGAGCTGTTCGGAGCCGGCAACGCCCAGCTGCCTCTGCCGCCCATGCTGATGTTCGACCGCATCGTCTCCATCGGCTCCGAGGGCGGCGCCCACGGCAAGGGCCACGTCCTGGCGGAATTCGACATCCGGCCGGACCTCTGGTTCTTCGGCTGCCACTTCAAGAACGATCCGGTGATGCCGGGCTGCCTCGGCCTCGACGCCCTGTGGCAGCTCGTCGGCTTCCACCTCGGCTGGCTCGGCGCCCCCGGACGCGGCCGTGCGCTCGGCGTCGGCGAGGTGAAGTTCACCGATCAGGTGCTCCCCACGGTCACCAAGGTGGTCTACGGCATCGACATCAAGCGGGTGCGCCTCGGCAAGCTGGTGCTCGGCATCGCCGACGGCTGGCTCGAAGCCGACGGCACACGGATCTACGAGGCCAAGGACCTGCGCGTCGCCTTGTTCCAGGCGCAGGGCTCGGCCGCCGCGTGACGCCTTCCCGTTGAGATCGGGGCGGCCCCGTCTTAACTGACCATCAACAGGGTGCCGACCGAAGCACCGGCGGAGTAGAAGCGGTCCATGCGGCGTGTCGTGATCACCGGGATGGGCATCGTCTCGTCCATCGGCAACAACACCGACGAGGTCTTGGCCTCCCTGCGCGAGGCCAAGTCCGGCATCGGGCACTCGGCGTCCTATGCCGAGCACGGCTTCCGCAGCCAGGTCGAGGGTCGGCCGAGCCTCGACCCCGAAGGCGTGGTCGACCGCCGCGCCATGCGCTTCCACGGTGGCGGCACCGCCTGGAACCACGTCGCCATGGATCAGGCCATCCGCCAGTCCGGCCTCGAGCCGGGCGACATCTCCAACGACCGCACCGGCATCATCATGGGGTCGGGCGGCCCGTCGACGAAGGTGATCGTCGAATCCGCCGCCATCGCCCTCGACAAGGGCCCGAAGCGCGTCGGCCCGTTCGCGGTGCCCAAGGCCATGTCCTCCACCGCCTCGGCGACCCTGGCGACGTGGTTCAAGATCAAGGGCGTGAACTATTCCATCGCCTCGGCCTGCGCGACCTCGAACCATTGCATCGGCAACGCCGCCGAGATCATCCAGGGCGGCCGCCAGGACATCATCTTCGCGGGCGGTTGCGAGGACCTCGACTGGACCCTGTCGGTGCTGTTCGACGCCATGGGCGCCATGTCGTCGAAGTACAACGACACCCCGTCCCGGGCCTCGCGCGCCTACGACGTCAACCGCGACGGCTTCGTCATCGCGGGCGGGGCCGGCGTGCTGGTGCTGGAGGAATACGAGCACGCCAAGGCACGCGGCGCGACGATCTACGGCGAGATCGCCGGCTACGGCGCCACCTCAGACGGGCACGACATGGTCGCGCCGTCGGGCGAAGGCGCGGTGCGTTGCATGCAGCAGGCCATCGGCGGCCTGAAGGGCGCCCCCATCGACTACATCAACCCGCACGCCACTGCGACGCCGGTGGGCGACGCCAAGGAGATCGAGGCGATCCGCGAAGTCTTCGGGAACGGCGAGGCCTGCCCGCCGATCTCGGCGACGAAATCGCTGACCGGCCACTCCATGGGTGCCACGGGCGTGCAGGAGGCGATCTACTCGCTCCTGATGATGAACAACGACTTCATCTGCGAGAGCGCGCATATCGACGAGATCGACCCGGCCTTCGCTGACATGCCGATCCTGCGCCAGCGCCGGGACGGGGCCAAGCTCGGCCACGTCCTGTCGAACTCCTTCGGCTTCGGCGGCACCAACGCCACCCTGGTGCTGAAGAACGTCGACGCCTGACACTTCGCCGTCCCCCGGATGTCGGAGTTCCAACGTCCGGGAACCGAAAGAGTCGGACTGCGTTTTCCCTGCAACACGCAAGGACGAAACGCATGCTGTGGTTCACCCTGGGCACCGTCGGTGGATTGGCCGTCACCGGTCTGGCGGCCGTCTACGCCAAGCAGGCCCTGATCGATTGGGCGCGCGCCGACACCAACGGGTACTTCTAGCCGCGTTCGCTCGGCGCACGGCGACCCAAATTCATATTTTCCCGTGAGAGCCGCTTCCGTGACGACGGAATCGGCTCTTTGTCGTTGGGTGGCCGCGTTTTCCCCACGTTCGTCGGGTCCACCGGACCGCGAAACGCTCTAAGCTCCCGTGACAGGGATCAGAGCGACGGCCGGAACGGGCCACGCCCACGGGGAAACGCATGACGGGTTTGATGACGGGGAAGCGCGGCCTCATCATGGGGGTCGCCAACAATCACTCCATCGCCTGGGGGATCGCCTCCGCCCTGCACAAGCATGGCGCCGAATTGGCGTTCACCTATCAGGGCGAGGCCCTGGGCCGCCGGGTGGCTCCCTTGGCAGCCTCCCTCGGCTCGGACACCGTGATCCCGTGTGACGTCGAGGACATCGCCTCCGTCGACGCCGTGTTCGAGGCCCTGGACAAGCGGTTTCCCGAGGGCATCGATTTCGTCGTCCACGCCATTGGCTTCTCCGACAAGAACCAGCTCAAGGGCCGCTACGTCGACGTCACCACCCGCGAGAATTTTTCGCGGACCCTGACGATCTCGTGCTTCTCCTTCACGGAGATCGCCCAGCGCGCGGCCAAGCGCATGCCGCGCGGCGGGTCGCTCCTGACCCTGACCTATGGCGGCTCGACCCGGGTCATGCCGAACTACAACGTGATGGGTGTGGCCAAGGCCGCTCTGGAAGCCTCGGTGCGCTACCTCGCGGGCGATCTCGGGCCCGACGGGATCCGGGTCAACGCCCTCTCGGCCGGCCCGATGCGGACGCTCGCCGGCGCCGGCATCGCCGATGCGCGGCTGATGTTCAACCACCAGAAGGCCCACGCCCCGCTCCGCCGCACGGTGACCCAGGAGGAGGTCGGCGGCTCGGCCGTCTACCTGTTGTCGGACCTCTCCGGCGGCGTCACCGGCGAGGTCCACTTCGTCGATTCCGGCTACAACATCATTTCGATGCCGCGCCCCGACGTGCTTCAGGCCCAGGACGAGGCCGGCCTGATCGACGCCGTCTAGGCTCGGTTCAGCGGGAGGTCGCGGAACTCGGCCCCTGTCCCGCAAAGGCGGAACAGGGACGTGGTCCGGTCCCCCGCTCAGTCCTCTGCGTCGGACGGACGCTCGATGGTCGGGGCCGCCGGCAGCGTCACGACCGAGCGATGGGCCGCGGGCCGGATGAGATCGTCCGACGGGATCAGGGTGATGCTGGCCGAAACGAGACCCGCCATGGCGCGGAGCTCGTCGGTCTGGCGCGGGTCGCGGGCGACGGCGGATGCCTCGCGCTCCAGGCGGACGTTGCAGGCCCGGGACGGCAGACCGCCGGAGGGCGTGCAGGCGTCGTGGCGGGCGCAGGCCGCGTCGAGGGCGTCGATGGGCGGCAGCGGCGCGTTGTTGCCGGGGCCGCAATAGTTGCCGTGGACCAGCAAGGGGCGGTCGAGGCCGGCGGCGGGCTGTGCCGTGGCGGGGGAGGCCAGGGTCGCGGGCAGGGCCAGCGCGGCCAGGAGTGCGAACGGAGCGGTACGGGAGAGGATCATGGAGCGTAGACCATAGGTTGAGCAAACCACCCCCTCAGGTGATCTGTTGCGGCGTCCGTCCTTAGAAGGACGCTACCCCGTCTCAAGTTTTCAGCCCTCCGTCGGTTCCGAGGCCGGGGGGTCGCCGTTCGCCACAGGTGAAATCGCGGGGGCCTTGCTCGGTCCGGTTGCGAGGGCAGCGCTCTCCTTCAGGGCGACGCCCGTCACCCCGCGCCGCAGGGCTTCGCGGACGAGCCAGACCAGGGTGTCGGCCGCCCGCTCCGGGGACAGGCCGCCCCGGCCGTGGATGTTGGAGATGCAGTTGCGCTCGGAATCGCGGCGGCCCGGCCGTGGCGCGTGGGTGAGGTAGATCCCGAGGCTGTCGGCGACGCTGAGGCCCGGACGCTCGCCGATGAGGACGGCGCAGAGGCGCGCGCCAAGCGCCTGCCCGATGGGATCGCCGAGGGCGACGCGGGCCTGGCACGCCACCACGATGGGCCCCACCGACACCCCGTCGAGGCGGGCGAGGCAGGCCTGGACCAGGGGCGCGGCCTGGGCCTGCACCGCGATCGCCGACAGGCCGTCGCCCACCACGAAGACGAGATCGACCAGACCCGCCCCGCCTCGGAGGGGCGTGTCGGGGTCGAGGATCCGGCCGAGGTCGGGCCGGCGCAGGTAGGTCGCCCGGTCGGGCGCGGCGCTGCGGACCTGCAAGACGGAATGGGGCTGCAACGCCGCCGCCAGGGCCTCGGTGTCGAGGGCGGCGTGGACGGCGTCGCGGGCCTTCGCGTGGGCGAGCTGGAAATCGAGGACCGCGTCCAACGGCATCGCGTCGCCCCGGCGCCCCAGCCCGATGCGGGCCGAGGTCGCCGCCCGCAGGGTCGCCCAGCGATCGCCGGCGGGGACGGGCGCGTCGTCGCTCACGCGACCCGGCTCGCGCGGTCCATGAGCCGGGCGAGGCTCGGATGCCGGGGTTCGAGTTCGCGGATGCCGCCCTCCGGCGTGGTCAGGCCCATGCGGTCCAGCCACGCCTCGAATTCGGGGGCCGCCCGGACGCCCAGGGTAGCGCGCAAGGTGAGCACGTCGTGGAACGACAGGCTCTGGTAGTTGAGCATGATGTCGTCGGAGCCCGGCACGGCGATGAGGAAGCTGCAGCCCGCCACCGTCAGCAGGGTCATCAGCCCGTCCATGTCGTCCTGGTCGGCCTCGGCGTGGTTGGTGTAGCAGACGTCGCAGCCCATCGGCAGGCCGAGCAGCTTGCCGCAGAAATGGTCTTCGAGGCCGGCGCGGGCGATCTGCTTGCCGTCGTAGAGGTATTCCGGGCCGATGAACCCCACCACGGTGTTGACGAGGAGGGGCCGGAAGGCGCGCGCCACCGCGTAGGCGCGGGCCTCCACGGTCTGCTGGTCGACGCCGTGATGCGCGTCGGCCGAGAGCGCCGCGCCCTGGCCGGTCTCGAAATACATCACGTGGTCGCCCACCGTGCCGCGCTTGAGGCCGCGCGCCGCGTCGTGGGCCTCGGCCAGCACCGCGAGATCGACCCCGAAGCCCCGGTTGGCGGCTTCCGTGCCCGCCACGGACTGGAACACGAGGTCGACGGGCGCGCCGCGCTCCAGGATCGGCAGGGCATTGGTGACGTGGGTGAGCACGCAGGTCTGGGCGGGGATGTCGTAGTGCTGACGCAGCTCGTCCAGCATCACCATCAAGTCGCGGGCGTTCTCGACGCTGTCTGTGGCCGGGTTGATGCCGATGCAGGCGTCGCCGACGCCGAACAGCAGGCCGTCGAGGACGGAGGCCGCGATGCCGCGCGGGTCGTCGGAGGGGTGGTTCGGCTGGAGCCGGGTGCCGAGGCGGCCGGGCAGGCCGAGGGTGGTGCGGAACGCCGTCACCACCCGGCACTTGCGCGCCACCACGATGAGGTCCTGCGCCCGCATGAGCTTCGAGACCGCCGCCACCATCTCGGGCGTCAGGCCCGGCGCCAGGGCGGCGAGGATCTCGGGCGTGGCCGCATGGGACAGGAGCCAGTCGCGAAAGCCCCCCACGGTGAGGTGCGCGATCGCGGCGAAGGCCGCCGCGTCGTGGGTGTCGACGATGAGCCGGGTGACCTCGTCCGCCTCGTAGGGCACCAGGGCTTGGTCGAGGAACACGCGCAGCGGCAGGTCGGCGAGCACGCGCCGCGCGGCGATGCGCTGGGCATCGCTGGTGGCCGCCAACCCGGCCAGCTCGTCGCCCGAGCGCAGGGGCGAGGCGGCGGCGAGCACCTGCTTCAGGTCGGCGAAGGTGTGGCGCTCGCCGCCGAGATCGCACCGGTAGGCCATGGCCGTTTCCCCCGCGCCGAGACCGTACGAAGCCACAACCCGGGCGGGGTGTCGAGGTCGCCCCACGCGATCCCGTGCGTCCGGCGCGCGCGGCTTCAGGGCTGCGGGGCGGGCGCCGGCTCGACCGCCGGCTCCTGGCGCCGGGCCGCCTCGATTTCCTGGCGTCGGGCCGCTTCCTCGGCCTCGCGGGCGCGGGCCTGACGCGCGACCTCGGCGGCGCGCTCCGCGGCGGCCTTGAGGCGGGCCTGACGGGCGGCTTCCTCCGCCGCGAGCTTCTCGGCCAGCGCCTTCTCGGCGGTCAGCTTGTCCGCATAGGCCTTCTCGGCGGCGGCACGGGCCCGGTCCATCTCGACGCGGGCGCGGCGGCGCTGGCGCTCGGTCTGGTCGGCCTCCATCGCTTCGATGCTTTCGAGCTCGCGTTGCAGCACGAGGGTGGCGAGACCGTTGGTCGAGGGACCCGCATCGACCTGGCGTTCCGGGTTCGCCACCGGCCCGGAAAAGCCGAGCTGGATCGCCGGCGGTCCTGCGGTCCAGGCTTTCGGCGCCGACGCCGCCGTGAGGGTGCCGCGCGCGTCGAGGCGGCCGGTCCGCAGGTCGAGGCCGAGGGTGCCGTTCCAGCGCGCGGGCCCGAGATCGAGGGTCAGGGGGCCGCCCCGCAGGGTTCCGCCCACCAGGGTGACGGGCGTGGTGACGGGGCCGGGGGCGATGAGCGGCGCCTTTCCGAGTTCCTCCGTGACGAGGGCTTGGAGACGGCCTTCGCGCAAGGGGTCGTCCTCGGCGAGCGCCCGGTCGAGGGCACGGGTCAGGCCCATGGGGTCGGCGCCCGGCAGGGTCAGGTCCGCGAGGGTGAGGGCGCCGCTGCCCCCGAGGTTGTTGGCCAGGGCCGCGAGGGTCTCGCCCGAAGTGCCGAACCGCAGGGTCGCGCCGAGGCGCCCGGAGACCGGACCGGTGCCGACGAGGCCGGCGAGCCCCGCCTCGCTCAGGGTCCCCTCCCCCGCCACGGCGGCCGCGCCGCCCTGGCGCGACAGGGTGACGGCGCCCGTGAGCCGCCCGCCCGCCAGGGTGCCGGCGAGGTCGGTGAGGCCGAGGGTGCCGTCCTCCCAGCGCGCCGTGAGGGTGGTGCCGGTGGCGACGTGGCCGCGTCCGAGGTCGAGGCTGTCCACCGCGAGGGCGAGGTCGATGCGGGGGCGGACGGGCGGCGGGGCGGCAAAGCGCACGAACGCCGCGTCGGCACCGGCCTTCACCTCCGTGGGGATCACCAGGGCGGCGGCGAGCGCCGGCAGGGACAGGCGCCCGAGCTTGGCGCGCCCGGAGATCTGGCCCTCCGGCGCGATCCCGATCTCGGCCGAGACGGCGGTTCCGGCGAGCCGCCCGGTCACGCCCAGGCGGGCCTCGTCGCCGGCCCGCGACAGGGCGACGGTGAGGTCGGCCGGCAGGCCGATGGGAAGGGGCGCGGTACCGGAGACGAGGGGCACGAAGGGGGCGATGTCGGGGCTGCCGAGGCGGATCTCGCCGCTCCGCGCAGCGCCGTACCCGGCCCCGGCCTCGGGTCCGAGCAGGATCGGCCGGGTGGTGGCGAGGGTGAGGTCGGCCACCGTTCCCGTCACCGAGAGGACGAGCCCGGCGGCCTCGCCCTCGGGTCCGGCGGCGCGGGTGCCGGCGAGATGGAGACGGGCGGGCCGGGCCAGCGCCGGAAGGTCGGCACGGCCGAACCAGGTGGCGGCGGACGGGGCCGCCAGGGTGAGGTCGAGGCTCGCGATGCGGCCGGCGCGGCTCACGAGGTCGAGGTCGAGGCTGCCGCCCGCCGCCTGTCCCTTGGCGGTGGTACGCAAGGTGTCGGGGGCGCCCGCGTCGCGCTGCAGGGTCAGGTCGAGATCGAGGGCGCGGTCGCGAAACGCCGGGGGGACGAGCCGGCTTTCCGCGATCCACACCCGGTCGAGGAGGGCCATCAGCGGCGCGGCCACGGGGGCCGAGACGCGGCCGGCGATGCGCCCGGCCCCGTCGGCGTCGATCCGGCCGGACAGGCTGGCGTTGGCACCGGCGAGATCCGTCACGTCGAGGCTGTCGATGGCGAGACTGGCCCCGTCCGATTGGATGCTCGCCGCGATGGTGCCGTTGCCCGAGGCCACGCCCGCCGGGCCGTAGCGCACGTCGCGGGCCTGGAGCACGAGGCCGAAATCGTGGCCCTGGAGGTCGGCCAGGGCCCCGCTGAACGACGGCAGGGCGGCGATGTCGACGCCTTGCGCGGCGAGTTGCGCATCGACGCGCCCGCGGGCGCCGGGCTCGGCGGCGCGGTAGCGCGCGTTGCCGGTGATGCGCGCGGTGCCGAGGTCGAGGCGCAGATTGCGCAGGGACACGGAGAGCGGCGCGGCCGAGAGGTCGGCGGAGGCGACGATGGGGCGCCCGTCCATGAGGGCGACGCCCGGACCCTCCACGCCGAGCTTGCCGAGATAGCGCCCGAAGGCCTCCGAGGCCGGCGCGTCGAGACCGAGGCGCCCGGTGAAGCGGAGCCCCGGATCGGCGTCGATCTCGCCCGACGCGGTCAGGGCGGCGGCCCCCGGGGCGGTGACGGCGAACCGCTTCAGGAGGAGGCCGCCCGAGCGCTCGAAGGTGCCGGCCAGGGCGAGGTTCGACCAGTCGTCGAGGCCGAGCGACAGGCTGTCGACGGCGAGTTCGACATCGACGCTCACCGGCAGGCTGATCCCGGCCTTCGGCGGGCCCCGCGCGATGAGGGCCTGGCCCGCGGCCGAGAGCAGGAACGCGTCGAGGTCGAGGCGGCGGGCCCCGAGCGAGAGGGCGGCGCGGCCGTTGCGGGCATCGACGCGGCCGGAGCCCGACAGGCGCAGGGCGCGGCCACCCGGATCGATGTCGAGGTCGAGGGCCTTGAACCGCGCGGTGGTGCCCCGCGCCGTGAACGCACCGGCGAGCGACACCGGCAGGTAGGCGCCCGCCGCCTGGGCCGGCGGACCGATGACGAGGCGGGCCGTGCCCTCGGCCTGCGGGATCACGGCGCGTTCGCCCGGCCCCGCGGCCTCCGCGCCGGCCTCCGCGAGGGACAACTTCGAGTCGATCTCCGCATAGGGCTGGGTGTCGCCGCCCGCCGAGAGCTTGACCGGAAGGACGCCCTCCGGCGTCGGCTCGCCCGTGGCGACCCGGAACGGCACGCCCCGGCTGGTGCCCTCCGCCCGCCACGGACCGGTGAGACGCGGGGCGGAGACCCGCACGCCTTCCGCGTAGATCTGGTCGGTGCGGCCCGTCGCCGGCACCTGGGTGGTGATGAGGAGCTGGCGGACCTGGAGGTCCTCGATGGCGAGGTCGCGGTCGCCGAGCCCGCCCGTGAGATCGGCCGGCACCAGGATCGCCTCGCCCTCGGTGACGGGCAGGCGGATCTCGGCCCGGCCGATCCGGGTCTCCGTGAACCGCACGGCGCCGGTGATCAGCGGGGTGAGCGCCACCTCGGCCTTCACGAAATGCAGGTCGAGGGCGGGCCGGTTCGGTGCCTGCCCGAGGCGCAGGCGGTCGAAGCGCAGGCGCGGCGAGGGCAGGAGCCGGACCTCGAGGCGGCCGGCGCTGCGGGCCGGCAAGCCGAGCGACCGGGACACCAGGCCGTCGATGAGGCTGCGCTGCCCCTCCCAGGCCACGAAGGGCGGGATCGCGAGGGCCGCGACGAGGAGGAGGACGATGAGTCCCGCCAGCGCGGTCAGGATGTCACGCACGCGCGTCTCGTTCCGCAGCGCCCCCGGAGGCGGGGCCGTTCCACGGGATCCACGTCCCGCCCGAGGGGCGGCATACCACACCCGCCGGGCTTGTGCGTACCCGTGGCGGATGCAGGCGCCCGCTCCCGACGCCGCCCCACCGAGACGCGGCGTCGGCGCCGGCGCGTCACAGCTTCAGGCGCTTGAACACCGGCTCGGGGATGGCGCGGATCACCATCATCACCAGGGCCCAGACCGGGCGGACATAGACCACGTCGCGCCGGGTCACCTCGGCGCCGCGAAACAGGGCGGCGGCGACCTCGGCGGCCTCGGCGGTCAACGGCTTCGGCAGTGGCATCCCCGCCGTCATCCGGGTGCGGACGAAACCGGGCTTGACCGTGAGCACGTGGACGCCGCGCGCGGCGAGGCGGTTGCGCAGGCCCGACAGGAAGGCGGTGAACCCGGCCTTGGCCGCGCCGTAGACGTAGTTCGACGCCCGCCCGCGCTCGCCCGCCACCGAGGAGACGCCCACCAGGGTGCCGGAGCCCCGCGCGGCGAAGTGTTCGGCGAACAGGCCGAGCAGCAGGGCCGGCCCCTCGAAGTTCGACCGCATCACAAGGGCGGCGTCCGCCAGATCGGACTGCGCCCGCGCCTGATCGCCGAGCAGCCCGACCACGCTCACCACCGTGTCGGGCAGGCGCGGCAGATCGCGGACGAAGGCCGGGAAGGCCGCAGTGTCGGTGATGTCGAGGGCGACGACGGGAACCGGGCGGCCCGTGCGAGCCGTGAGGTCGGCGGCGTTGCGGGCGGCGCCCGCCGCATCGCGGGCGGCCAGGATCACGTCCCATCCGGCCTCCACGTAGGCCAGGGCCGTGGCATGGCCGATGTCGGAGGTGGCGCCGACGAGGAGCATGACTTTATGGGTGGGAGAGCTTTGGGTCATGCGGCCTCGGACGGGCTGGACGGTGGAGTACGGCGGCCCGGCGGAACCCCGCTCACAGGCCGAGGCGCCGC
This sequence comes from Methylobacterium sp. Leaf112, assembly GCF_001423295.1. Classification (GTDB taxonomy): domain Bacteria; phylum Pseudomonadota; class Alphaproteobacteria; order Rhizobiales; family Beijerinckiaceae; genus Methylobacterium. Next base: position 402,132 of record NZ_LMNG01000012.1, read on the forward strand.
GACAGTGCGGAGGCGATCCGGCCGTCGGCATCGATCTCCCGCCGCAGGGCGCGAAACCGCGTCGCGGCCGCGCCGTAGCCCGCCTCGAAGGTGTCGCGGCTCTGGCGGGCGTCCTTGGCGAGGTAGAGCCGCCCGCCCGCCGCCCGCACGATGGCGTCGAGGCTGTCGAGGAGGGCGCGGTTGGCGGGATTGGCCGGGAAATCGAGGGCGAGGGTGTAGCCGGGGAGCGGGAACGACATCAGCCCGCCCCCGGGTCCGAGGAGCTTCAGCACGGCGAGGAACGAGGGCGCCGCGTGGGAGACCCGGTCGAGGATCGCCGCGAGGGCGTCCCGGCTGCGCGCCTTCGGGATCACGCATTGGTGCTGCAGGAAGCCGCCCGCACCGTAGATGCGGTTCCAGTCGCGTATCCCGTCGAGGGGGAAGAAGTACGGCGCCCAGCCGACCAGGCGGTCCGGCCCAGCGCCGGCACGGCCGCGCGCGTAGTAGAGGGCGTTGAAGGCCCCGACGCTCCAGCGGTTCAGCGTCAGAGCCGGCAGGTCGAACGGCACCGTCAGGGCGCCGCGCCGCGCCGGCGGCAGGTGCGGTGCATCGGGGGCCAAGTCCGCGAGGTCGGCCAGGGTGGCATGCTCGCCGCGATAGATCAGGGCCCGTCCCTGTGCCGACCCACGCGCGAGGCCGTCGATCCAGGCGACGGCGTAGGTCGAGCGGTCGGCGGCTTCCAGGGCCGCCAGGGCGGCGTCGAGGTCGGGCGCCGCGATGGTCCTCTGGCGGATCCAGCCGGTCTCGATCCGGCGCAGGATGAGGGTCGCGCGCAGGATCGTGCCCGTCAGCCCCATGCCGCCGATGGTGGCGGCGAACAGGTCCGAGCCCGGCTCGCAGGTGCGAGCCGTCCCGTCCGGCAGGGCCAGGGTGAGGTCGCGCAGGTGGGCGCCGAAACCCCCGGCGCCGTGGTGGTTCTTGCCGTGGACGTCGGCCGCGATGGCGCCCCCCACGGTGACGAAGCGCGTGCCCGGCACCACGGCGGGGAAGAATCCGCGCGGCAGGAAGGCGTCGACGATGTCGGCGAGCAGCACCCCGGCCTCGACGGCGAGGTGCCCGGTCTCCGGATCGAAGGCGATCATCCGGTCGAGCCCGCGGAGCGCCAGGGTGGTGGTGCAGCCGAGCGCGGCGTCGCCGTAGGCCCGTCCGTTACCGCGGGCGATGAACCCGGTCTCGGCCCGGTGGATTGGCGCCACGTCGCCCGGTGCCCGCACGGCGAGGAGCCGCGTCGCCCGGCGCGGGGTGCGGCCCCAGCCCGCCAGCTCCTGCGTGCTCATGGGGCGCGCGGCCCGAACACGAAGCGACGGTCGAGGCCGTACTTTACCGCGTAGCCGAGACCGAGTCCGACGAGGGCGCCCGCATACTTGGCCTGCGCGGTGCCCCAGATCGCGAAGAATCCGAACTCGAAGGCCCAGAACACCAGGGTGGTCGCCACGCTGAACAGGCCGTAGAGCGCGACCTTGCGGGCCTCTTCCGTATGGGTCCGCGAGGCGTCGAAGAACACAAGATGCTTGTCGAGGAGGTACTTGGCCACGAACCCGACGCCCGTGCCCATGACGAGGGAGGCCAGAAGCGGCGCCGCCGGGGCGATCCGGACGGTGGCTTCCTGCGCCAGCAGGTTGGCCGCCGTGGCCAGCACCGCGAAGCCGAGATAGCGCAGACCGAGGACGAAGGGCGCGGGGGCGACGGCGGCGGCGCTCATATGGCGGCGAGCACCAGGGCGCCCACGGTCGCCGCCGCGATCAGGCTGACGCGGTCGCGCAGGGCGAAGACGATGGGATCGTCGTGCATCATCCGGCGATGGGCGAGGAGCAGCGCGCGCGAGATCCAGTACAGGATCACCGGTCCGACGCACCACAGCAGTTTGGGCCGCGAATACAGCTGAGTCACCGCGTCCGAAGACAGGTAGAGCGCCAGCACCACCACGGCATTGTAGCCGGAAGCCGCCGCCAGGGCGGCGACGATGGGCAGGTCGGAGAGTTCGTAATCGCGGTTGGCCGGGCTCGGCAGCCCGCGGTCGAGGCGCGCCGTCAGTTCGGTGTAGCGCTTGATCAGCGCCAGGGACATGAACATGAACAGTGCGAAGGCGAGCAGCCAATCGGACACCACGGCGCCGACGGCGACGGCGCCGCCCACCACCCGAACGGTGTAGAGCCCGGCCAGCGTCACCACGTCGATGAGCATCTTGCGCTTGAGGACGAGGGAATACGCGAGGGTGAGGGCGAAGTAGCCGAGGATCACCCCGGCGAACGCCGTTGAGACGGCGAGGCTCACCCCGAGGGCCGCGGCGAGCAGGAGCGGCACCGCGCCCATGGCCGCCCGCAGGGGCACCCGGCCGTCGGCCAGGGCGCGGTGGCGCTTCGTCGGATGCGCCCGGTCGGCCTCGAGGTCGATGAGATCGTTGACGAGGTAGACGCTCGACGCGCAGAGGGAGAACGCCACGAAGGCGAGGAGCGCGGCGAGGAAAGCCGGCCCGTCGAAGCGATGGGCCATGAATGCAGGAACGAACACCAGGGTGTTCTTGGCGTATTGGTGGACCCGCAGGAGCCGGGCCCAGATCCGCGCCCGCTGCGCCCATCCGGTCCCGCTCTCGGACAGGAAAGTGGCGTCCGGCGCCAGCGCCAGGAGCCGCCGGCGCGTGGCCGGCGCGGGGCGCACGGCGACGGCCCGGCTCGCCCGGGCCCAGACCGGCAGATCGTCGCCGTCATGGCCGAGGTAGTCGAACCCGCCCTCCCCGAACGCCGCGACCAAGCGCTCCGCCTTGGCGGCACCGGAGAGATTGCGGTGTATGTCGGAGGCGAACCAGCCGTCGAACAGGCCGAGATGGCGG
>NZ_LMNG01000013.1 GCF_001423295.1 Methylobacterium sp. Leaf112
TGCCATCTGGGCGAGGCGCTGGATCGCGCCCTCGATGTCTTTCCTGCCATCTGGGCGAGGCGCTGGATCGCGCCCTCGATGTCTTTCCCCGCCACCATCATCAGGTCGGCCATCTCGTCGACGACGATGACGATGTAGGGCAGGGCCGAGAGGTCCATCTCCTCGGTCTCGTAGACGGCCTGTCCGGTCTCGCGGTTGAAGCCCGTGTGGATCTCGCGGGTGATGATCTCACCCTTGGCCCGCGCTTCGGCCATGCGGGCGTTGTAGCCGTCGATGTTGCGCACGGCGATCTTGGACATCTTCTTGTAGCGCTCCTCCATCTCGCGCACGGCCCACTTCAGGGCGATGACCGCCTTCTTCGGGTCCGTGACCACGGGCGAGAGCAGGTGCGGAATACCGTCGTAGACGGAGAGTTCGAGCATCTTCGGATCGACCATGATCAGGCGGCACTCCTCGGGCTTGAGCCGATAGAGCAGGCTGAGGATCATGGTGTTGATGGCCACCGACTTGCCGGAGCCGGTGGTGCCGGCCACCAGAAGGTGCGGCATCCGGGCGAGGTCGGCGATGATCGGCTCGCCGCCGATGTTCTTGCCGAGGCACAGGGCGAGCTTGTGCTTGCTCAGGCCGAAATCGGCCGAGGCGAGGAGCTCGCGCAGGTATACGGTCTCGCGGGTGTCGTTGGGCAGCTCGATGCCGATGACGTTGCGGCCGGGCACCACGGCGACGCGGGCCGAGACGGCGGACATGGACCGGGCGATGTCGTCCGAGAGCGAGATCACGCGGCTCGACTTGGTGCCGGGCGCGGGCTCCAATTCGTAGAGGGTCACGACGGGGCCGGGCCGTACGGCCAAAATGTCGCCGCGCACGCCGAAATCCTGCACGGTCTGCTGGAGGTTCAGGGCGTTCTGCTCCAGCACGTCGGCATCGACCTCCTCGGTCCCGCTCGGGTCGGGCTCGGCCAGGAGTTCGAGGGAGGGATGCTCGTAATCCTCGTTCTCGACGAGCGACAGGGAGATGTGCCGCCCGGCGGCGATGAGGGTCTGGCGCTCGGGCAGGATGGCGCGCGGGATGTTGAGGACCGGAACGGGAGGGGCGACCGCCGCGGCCAGTTCGGGCTCGGGCTGGGCCCGAAGCTCGGACGCAACCTGCGGCGCGAGGGTTCCTTCGGCTTCCGGCGTTTCGACCACGGGCTCGGGGGCAGGCGCGCCCTTGGGCGTGCGCAGCAGGACCGTCCGCGCCGGGATCGCCGCCGGAACGAAGGCCGACTCGGTGAAGATCACGGGTTCGGCGAAAGGCTTGGGGTCGGGGAAGGGCTGGGATTCCGCGAAGGACCGGGGCAACGCCACCATCTCGGCACGGGCGTCCGGCAGGGCCGGGACGATCGCGGCGAGCGGGAGCGGGGCAGGGGAGGGGGCCACCGGCGGGCGGGCCGAGCGAATGGCCGCGCGGGCGGCCATGGCGCTCAGCACGGGCGAGCGCGGCGCGGCGGCGGCCACCTGGGCGACGGCGCGCGCCGCGTTGTCCTGACCGTCGGCGGGGGCCGGAGGCCTGTCGAACTGCAGCAGGCGGTCGAGGCCGTAGACCGGCGCGGGGCGCAGGAGCGCGAGATCGGCGGGCGGGGGGACGAAGGCGTCCGGAGCCGACGCGGCCTCCGCCAGCGGCGGGACGACATCGGCAATCGGCGCGACGCCGGCCGAATCCGCCTGGATCTCCGACCACGCGTCGAGGGCCGCGGAATCGCGGTTGTCGAACCAGGCGTGCACCTCGGACCAGTCCGGAACCTCGGACCAGTCGCGATCCTCGGCCATGGGATCGGCCGCCGGGGCGTCGGCACGCGTCTCGGCGATGACCGACAGCTCCAGGACGGGCCCCTCCAAGACGGGCCCCTCCAAGACGGGCGCGTCCAGAACGGGCGCGTCCAGAACGGGCGCGTCCAGAACGGGCGCCTCGACGGCGGGGCTGGCCTGCCGGCGGTCGGGGCTGCGGAAGAAACGGACGCCCTCCGGCACCACGAAGGGCTGGCGCCACAGGGGCTCGGCGGTGGCCGCCGCCGCCTCGCGGGTCGCCCACTCGATGGCTTCGAGTTCGGCGGCCGCGCGCGCGGCGGCTTCGGCGGCGCGCTCGGCTTCGGCGCGGGTCCGGATCTCCTCGGCGGCGGCCTCGGCCTGGGCCAGGACGGCGCGCTCGGCATCCAGCGCGCGCTGGCGGCGCTCCTGCAGCACCGGATCGGGCGTGCGGGTGTAGCGCACGGCCGGGGCGGGGGCGGTGGTGGCCTGGACCGGGCGGGCCTCGTCGGCCTCCGGCACGATGGCGGCGGGCCGGCGCGGGGCGCGGATGAGGACGCGGGGTCCGGCCTCGCCGTCGCCGAGACCGTCCTCGGGCCGGGCGAAGGGGGCCGCGCGCGCCGGGATCATGTCGAGGGTGGCGCGGTCGTCGAAGACGTGGTCAGGCCAGCCCTGCACGGCGGGCGGGGTGCGGTAGGCCGCTTCCCGTCCGACGAGGGCGTGCGGACTCGTCATCCAGCTCGGCGCCGGCCGGGTCGCCGCCACGGTGTAGTCCGGGCGCTGCGGCGGCCCGGCGAGCCGGCGGGTGAGGGTGGCCCGCAGGTTCATGAGCCGATGCGCAAGGGCGCCTATGGACAGTCCGAGGCGGTCGCCGCCACGGACGGGGCGAGAGGGATCACGATGGGAGTAGGGGAGCCGTCCCGATGCGCGCATGATTGGCCGGATTTACTCGAAGCGGGTCCGCTGCCGGGAGGGGCGCGGTTCACCCACGAGTTAGGACCATCGTCGTTAACAGACGCTTGCGCCACCGGCCGACGGCCGTTGGAGGGACGGGGCGGATCGGACTAGGATGGCTCACCAGATCCCTACGGCCCCTCCCCTACGGACCCCCAGCCCCTTGACCGCTCCCCCGGCCCAGACCAGCCCCGCCCCGACTTGCGCCGCCCAGCCCTTCCGCTCGCTCTACACCCACGGCTTCGCCCGGGCCGCGGCCTGCACCGGGCGCAGCCACCCGGGCGATCCGGCGGCCAATGCCGCGGCCGTCCTGGCGCTCGCGCGGGACTGCGACGGTCACGGCGCGGCGCTGGCGGTGTTTCCCGAACTCTGCCTGTCCGGCTACGCCATCGAGGACCTGCTCCTGCAGGCCACGATCCAGGGGGCCGTGGAGGCGGCCGTGGAGGCGGTGCGGGCGGGCACTGAGGGGCTGGCCACGGTACTGGTGGTCGGCGCCCCCCTGCGGGCCGGCCACCGGCTCTACAATTGCGCCCTCGCCATCCACCGGGGCCAGGTGCTCGGGGTGGTGCCGAAGAGCTACCTGCCGAACTATCGGGAATTCTACGAGAAGCGCCATTTCGCGTCCGGGGCCGGCATCACCGGGCAGACGATCCGGATCGGCGGCCAGACCGTTCCGTTCGGCACCGATCTGCTGTTCGAAGCCGACGACGTGCCGGGATTCGTGCTCGGCATCGAGGTGTGCGAGGACCTGTGGGTGCCCGCCTCCCCCGGCATGGATCTGGCGCTGGCCGGCGCCACGGTGCTGGCCAACCCATCGGGCAGCCCCATCACCGTGGGCCGCGCGGAATCCCGCGCGCTGCTGACGCGCGCCGCCTCCATGCGGGGCCTGTGCGCCTACGTCTACGCTGCGGCGGGGATGGGAGAATCCACCACAGACCTGTCGTGGGACGGCCAGACCAGCATCGACGAACTGGGCGAGCGCCTCGCCGAGGGCGCGCGCTTCGCCGACACCCCCGTCGTCACCCTCGCCGACATCGACCTCGACCGGCTCGCCCAGGAGCGGCTCCAGACCGGAAGCTTCGACGACAACGCCCGGGCCCGCGGGTCGGCCTGTCGCCGCGTCGGGTTCCGCCTCGATCCGCCCAGGGGCGACCTCGGCTTGAAGCGACGGGTCGAGCGATTTCCGTTCGTCCCGGCCGATCCGGCCCGCCTCGCCCAGGATTGCTACGAGGCCTACAACATCCAGGTCGCGGGCCTCGCCCAGCGCCTGGCGGCGACGGGCACGAAGCGCGCCGTCATCGGCGTCTCGGGCGGCCTCGATTCGACCCACGCCCTCATCGTCGTGGCCCAGGCCTTCGACCGCCTCGGCCTGCCGCGCTCGAACATCCTGGCCTATACCCTGCCGGGCTTCGCCACCTCGGACGAGACCAAGGCCAACGCCCACGCCCTGATGGCGGCCCTCGGCACCACCGCCCGGGAAATCGACATCCGCGACACGGCGACGAAGATGCTCGCCGACATGGACCACCCGTTCGGGCGCGGCGAGCCCGTCTACGACGTCACCTTCGAGAACGTGCAGGCGGGCCTGCGCACGGATTACCTGTTCCGGCTGGCCAACCAGCAGGGCGGCATCGTCATCGGCACGGGCGACCTGTCGGAACTGGCCCTCGGGTGGTGCACCTACGGCGTCGGCGACCAGATGAGCCATTACGGCGTCAATGCCGGCGTGCCCAAGACCCTGATCCAGCACCTGATCCGCTGGGTGGTCGGCACGGGACAGTTCGACGGAGACGTGGGCGCGACCCTGGCGGCGATCCTCGGCACCGAGATCTCGCCGGAACTCGTGCCTGTGGATGCGGGCGCCCGGCCCCAGAGCACGCAGGATGTGATCGGCCCCTACGCCCTGCAGGATTTCAACCTGTTCCATATCCTGCGGTACGGCTTCCGGCCCTCGAAGATCGCCTTCCTGGCGCTCCACGCCTGGGGCGACGCGCGCGCGGGGGCCTGGCCGCCGGACTTTCCGCGCGGCGAGCGCCGGGCCTACGCGCTGCCCGAGATCCGCGGCTGGCTCGCCTTGTTCCTGAAACGCTTCTTCGGCTTCAGCCAGTTCAAGCGCTCGGCCCTGCCGAACGGGCCGAAGGTCTCGGCCGGGGGCGCCCTGTCGCCGCGTGGCGACTGGCGGGCGCCCTCCGACGGTTCGGCCCGAGCGTGGCTGGACGAGTTGGAGCGCAACGTCCCCGAGCGCTGAAGCCGAGACCGAAAGGGCCGCCGGACCGGGAGCCGACACAAACCCGTCCGATTGTCTGGCTACGTCTCCCGGTGGGTGGGCGAATCGGAGGTTGACCGATGCAGAACTACAACGTTTTCTGCCTCAGGACCGTCGAGGGCCTCTGCTGCGCCGTGCCCGAGAGCCGCGCGGTGCCGCACTTCCTCGGCGGCGGGCACTGGTCGTTCGGGGGCAAGATCGCGGATCTCGGCGCGGCCCCCATCGAGTTCGACGACCGGGCGGCGGAGACGGCCGTGCGCTTCAACGGATTCTACCTGTTCCAGACCATGGACAGCCGCTTCCACTGAGACGCGCCCGAGTCGCCGATCCCGGCGATCATTCCTTAAGGGGCGCGTGTCAGGATCCGTCATCGCGAGCGGTGAACGGAGATCGCGCCCCATGTCGGAGCATCGCAGGGAAGTACGGCAGAGGACGTTCCTCAAGGGCCGGATCCTGTTCAACAAGGGTGCGTCGAGCATGGATTGCCTCGTGCGCGACATGTCGGCGTCCGGCGCGCGCCTGGCCCTCAGCGAAACCACCACCCTTCCCGAATCCTTCGACCTCTACATCCCGCAGAAGGACAGGACCTACCGCTCGACCCTGGCCTGGCGCCGGGCCGACGGCGTCGGCATCACCTTTCTGGACGAGGCCGTGCCGGCGCCCATGCCGGCTCCCGCCGAGGATCCGGGCTCCATGCTGATGCTGATGCGCCGGGTCGGCGAACTCGAAGCCGAGAACGCGGCTCTGCGCCGCCTGCTCATGGGCGCGGCGGCCGCTCCGGCCGAGGGCACCGTCAACGCCGGCTGACGCCGGCCCGAGCGGTCCCCCGAAATCCGGGGTGTGCAAGCGCTACGCCGTCTCCAACGCCGCCCGGATGCGCGCCGCGTGATCGGCCAGAACACCTTGATCGGCCATGCCGCCCGTGTGGCGCCCGAGCGCCACGCCGTCGAAGCGCGGCAGGATGTGGACGTGGAGGTGGAACACCGTCTGGCCGCCGGCCGGTTCGTTGTACTGGAACACGGTCAGGCCGTCGGCGGCGAAGGCCGCCTTCACCGCGCGGGCGACGCGCTGGACCGTCGCCGCCACCGCCGCCAGCGAAGCCGGGTCGGCGTCGAGGAGGCCACGGGCCGGGGCTTTCGGGATCACCAGGGTGTGGCCGTCGCCCTGGGGCATCACGTCCATGAAAGTGAGGGTGTGGTCGTCCTCGTAGACCTTCTGCGCCGGGATCTCCCCGCGCAGGATCTTGGCGAAGATGTTCTGAGGGTCATAGGCTGCGGTCACGGTCGCTCGCTCCGGTCGGGTCGTTTCGGGCACCACGATGCACAGGCGTCCCCCGCGCGTCTACCGACCGAACCTTGGCCTTGCCCCATGCGTTGCAGGGTTCGACGCCTGGGCTTTCCCCGGCTTTTTCCGGACGAGACCCACATGGCCCACGAAAGCACGAGCGCCATCTACACCGCCGCCGGCGCCAACCTCGCCATCGCGGCGGCGAAGTTCGTCGGCGCGTTCTTCACCGGCTCTTCGGCGATGCTGGCAGAGGGCGTCCATTCGATGGTGGACACCACCAACCAGATCCTGCTCCTCGTCGGGATGAAGCGGGCCAAGCGCCCGGCCGATGCCCTGCATCCGTTCGGCTACGGCCGCGAGATCTACTTCTACGCGTTCATCGTCGCGCTGTTCATCTTCCTCGGCGGCGGCGCCTTCGCGGTCTACGAGGGCATCCACAAGCTGCATTATCCCGAGCCGGTCTCGGACGCGCACGTGTTCGGACACACGATCCCGGGCCTGTGGGTCAATGTCGGCATCCTGGGCTTCGCGGTTCTGGCCGAGGGCTATTCCTGCGCCGTCGCCCTGAAGTCGTTCTGGGCCGAGAAGGGCAGCCGCCCGCCGCTCACGGCCATCCGCCGCAGCAAGGACCCGGCCCTGTTCACGGTGCTCGTCGAGGATGTCGCCGCTCTCATGGGCCTCGTGGTGGCCCTCTCGGGCGTGATCCTGGCGCACGTGCTCGAGATGCCCGACCTCGACGGTTGGGCCTCCATCGCCATCGGGGCGATCCTCATCGGCATGGCGGGCTTCCTGATGATCGAGACCCACGGCCTGCTCATCGGCGAGGCGGCGGACCCCGCCCTCGTCGCGGCCATCCGCGAGGTGGTGCGCACGGAGCCGGGCGTCCACAACGTCAACGCCGTACTGACCCAGCACATGGGGCCGTCCGACATCCTGGTGAACGTCAGCCTCGACATGGACGACACCCTGAGCGCCGGCAACATCGAGGCGATGGTCGGCCGCCTGGAAGCCAAGCTGAAGGCGCGGAGCCCCGACGTCACCCGGGTGTTCATCGAGATCCAGTCGAAGGACACGGCGCCGGCCTACCCGGCGGCGGCACCCGCCGGGGCCTGAGGCGCCGGCGCGGCGAGCGCCTGCGCGATCGCCCCATCGAGATCGGCAGGCTTGGTCTTCGGGGCGTAGCGGGCGATCACGCGCCCGTCGCGCCCGACGAGGAACTTCGTGAAGTTCCACTTGATGCCGGTGAGCCCGAGGAGGCCCGGCTTCTCCCGCTTCAGATGGGCGAAGACCGGATCGGTGGCAGAGCCGTTGACCGCCACCTTGGCGAGAACCGGAAACGTGACGTCGTAGGTCAGGCTGCAGAACCGGGCGATCTCGGCGGCGTCCCCGGGTTCCTGGGCGCCGAACTGGTTGCAGGGAAACCCCAGCACCACGAGGCCGGCGTCGCGGTGCCGGCGCCACATCTCCTCCAGCCCTGCATACTGCCCGGTGAAACCGCATTGCGAGGCGGTGTTGACGACGAGGAGCACCCGGCCGCGATGCCGCGCCAGCGGATACGGCGTGCCGTCGGCGGCGCGTGGAACGAGATCGTACAGGCTGGTCATCGGGTCCCCTCGGGGGTGGATCTGGCGCCGGCGGGTCTGATCCCCGTCGGGCTCACGCGGGCTCCTCGGGCGGCCGCTCCGCCCCGTCGCGCCGGAACGGCGTCAGGGTGTCGAGGACGTCGGCCGCCTCGACCACGTGCGCGCGCTCGCGCGCGAGATAGTCGGCCACGGCGCGGCGCAGGGCCGGGTCGGCGATGTCGTGGGCCGAGTGCATGAGCACCGGCCGATAGCCGCGCGCGAGCTTGTGCTCGCCCTGCGCCCCGGCCTCGACCCGCTTCAGGCCATGGGCGATGGCGTAGTCGATGGCCTGATAGTAGCAGACCTCGAAATGCAGGAACGGATGATCCTCGACGCAGCCCCAGTTGCGGCCGTAGAGGGCGACGTCGCCGATGAAGTTGATGGCGCCCGCGATGATCTCCCCCTCGCGGCGGGCGAGGATCAGCAGCACTCGCTCGGGCATCCGTTCACCGACGAGATCGAAGAACTTCCGGTTGAGGTAGGGCCGGCCCCATTTGCGTGCACCGGTGTCGGAATAGAAGGCGTAGAACGCGTCCCAGTGCTCCGCCTTCAGATCGGCCCCGGTGACGTGCTCGATGGTAATGCCGCGGCTGAGGGCATCCCGGCGCTCGCGCCGGATCGCCTTGCGCTTGCGGGACGCCAGAGCCCCGAGGAAATCCTCGAAGCTCGCATACCCGGCATTGTCCCAGTGGAATTGCTGGTCGACGCGCTGGAGGAAGCCGAGCTCCCCGGCCTGCGCCCATTCCCGCTCCTGCATGAAGGTGACGTGGATCGAGGACGCCTTGGTCTCCGCCCGCAGGGCGCGCAGGCCGGCCACCAGGGCGGAGGCCGCCTCGTTCACGTCCTGCCCCGGAGCGATGAGGAAGCGCGCGCCGGTCACCGGCGTGAACGGCACGCTGACCTGAAGCTTCGGGTAGTAGGCGCCCCCGGCCCGCTCGTAGGCGTCGGCCCAGCCGTGATCGAACACGTACTCGCCCTGGCTGTGGGATTTCAGGTAGCACGGCGCCACCCCGACGAGGCGCCCTTCGCGCTCGACCGCCACGTGGAGCGGCAACCAGCCGGTGTGGCGCGAGACGCAGCCCGAATCCTCCAGGGCCGACAGGAAGGCGTGGGAGATGAACGGGTTGTGGGTCTCGTCGCCGGCCGACAGGGTCTCGGGCGAGGTCGCGCACGCATCCCACTCGGCCGCCGCGATCTGGCCGAGGCCCTGGACCGCACGCACCTGCAACGTGGTCACGGTTTCGGCCGGGGCGTCGGGTGCTGCGTCGGGCGTGTCCATGAGGAGGCAATCTAGGCCCCGCCGGCGGAGGGGCCAAGGGCGAGCGGAGCCGCGCACCGTCGCAGGGATGTCCGTCGTCACCGACGTCCGGCGTTGGTCGCTCGCAAGGTTGGTGGGGCTTGCAAGGACGGATCCGCAAGCTCAAGATGACGCGGTACGTGCCTTCGGAAGGGGCAGACGATGGGATTGATGGACGTTCGTGCCGGGCAGACGCATCCGGCCCGCACGCCGCCGGACGATTTCGCCCAAGACGTCCTGATCGAGATGGCCAATCTCGACGAACAGGACACCAACATTCCTGGCACGATCTTCATCTCGACGGCACTGGGCGCGCATGGCCCTCGGGTGAAGTGGTATCCCGATCGCGCGGGCAGAACTCTGCCCTGCCTCATCGTCTCCATCGGCCCGGACCCGCAGCCCCGCGACGATTTTTTACCCGGCACCCTTTCGCGTGCTGCGCTTCCGCGCGTGATCGCATGGGTGCGCCTCAACCACGTTGCCCTGCTCAACTTCTGGAACAACGGTGCGTCGTGGAATCGCCGCGAGGTTTCCGCCTTCCTGGATGGGCTGAAGCCGCTGGCGCGGTAGTCCGCCGACGAGGACTTCTCGGGGCGGGAGTCTTCCCAGGGCAGACGCCGCTCAGGGCAGAAACCCCTCGAACACCATCTGGTCGGCATGCGCTTGCGCGTGACGCCGCTGGTCGGGTGTCCGCACGGTCCAGGTCATCACCGGGCGTCCGCCGAGCAGCCGGCAGAGATGGGTCGGCGCGCAGGGGAGGTCGTCCACCCGCCAGGACAGGAAGTCCGGCTCGGTCTCGCCGAAATGCAGCAGGTCCGACAGGGCGCGGCGCAGGCTCGGGGGCAGGGCGGCGTAGGCCGGGTCGTCCTGGCGGGTCTCGCCGACGATGCCGCGCGGGATGCCGGGCGCACGGTCGCGCAGGGCCGCCACGAGCTGCGGATCGAACGACTTGACCGCCACGGGGCCCGCATAGGCGGCTGCGAGTTCGGCGACGCGCTCGAGGAGGCGCATGTCGCCGTCGTAGCGCGACTTCACCTCGATCACGAGGGGCGTACGCCCGGCGATGGCGGCGAGGAAGTCGGGCAGGGTCGGGATGCGCTCGGACGAGCCGGCGACCGCGAGATCGCGCAAAGCCGCGGCCGACAGGCTCGCAACCGGGTCCGGAATCCCGGTCAGGCGGCCGAGCCCGGCATCGTGAAAAACCATCGCCTCGCCGTCGGCGCTGCGCTGCACGTCGCACTCGATGGCGTAGCCGCCGTGAATCGCGGCGCTCGCCGCCGCGATCGTGTTCTCCGGCACACCGGCCCCCCGGTCGTGCAGGCCGCGATGGGCGATGGGCCGGGCGGTGAGCCAGGCCGGTGCGTTGACGCTCAACTCAAACGCTCACTTGACCTCGAACATCGCCTCGACCTCGACGGCCGCGTCGAGGGGGAGTTCGGCCACGCCCACGGTGGCGCGGGCGTGGCGGCCCCGGTCGCCCAGCACCTCGACCATGAGATCGGAGGCGCCGTTCATGATGCCGGCGAGGCCGGAAAAGCTCGGCACCGCGTTGATGAAGCCGCCGAGCCGCACGCATTGCACCACGCCGTGGTCGAGGTCGCCCACGGCCGCCTGAACCTGGGCCAGGACGTTGATGGCGCACAGGCGCGCGGCCGCGATGCCGTTCTCAGCCGAGACCTCGGCGCCGAGCTTGCCGAGATGGGCCGGGTCGAGCTTACCGTCGGGCCCGAAGCAGATCTGCCCCGAGATCACCACGAGGTTGCCGGTGCGGACGAACGGCACGTAGTTCGCCACGGGGGCCGCCGCCTTCGGCAGGGTGAGGCCCATGGCCTCCAGGCGTTCCTTGGCCGTGCTCATGCGCGTCGCATCTCCTGAGAAACCGTTCCGAGGGGCTCTGACCATGTCCGCGCGTGGCACGCAAGGCACCTCCGCGAACGGCGTAGCGGGCCGTCATGTCGGAGGTGTGAACCCCTCCCGTCATTGACAGAATTGGGCTTTTCTCTAGTAATCGCGCGCGTGCCGCCCCCTTGCCGAGGCGGCACTTTCATTTGGTGCGGTCGCCTTCGGACGCCGCGAGACACGGAGTCGGGATCGTGACATCCGCTCTTCTGCCGACCTATGCCCGCGCCCCCATCGCCTTCGAGCGTGGCGAGGGCGCCTGGCTCGTGGCGCGCGACGGCGAGCGATACCTCGATTTCGGCGCCGGGATCGCGGTGAACGCCCTCGGCCACGCCCATCCCCACCTCGTGGACGCCCTGACCAATCAGGCGCAAAAGCTCTGGCACACCTCGAACCTGTTCGAGATTCCAGACGGCGAGCGGCTGGGCCGGCGCCTCGTGGACGCGACCTTCGCCGACGTGGCGTTCTTCGCCAATTCGGGCGCCGAGGCCAACGAGGCCGCCATCAAGATGGCGCGCAAGTACCATGCGGTCGGCGGCCACCCCGAGCGGTTCCGGATCATCACCTTCGAGGGCGCGTTCCACGGGCGGACGCTCGCCACCATCGCGGCCGGCGGCCAGGCCAAGTACATCGAGGGCTTCGGCCCGAAGGTAGACGGATTCGATCAGGTTCCGACGGGGGATCTCGCGGCGCTGGAGGCCGCCATCGGCCCGGAGACCGCCGCCCTGATGATCGAGCCGATCCAGGGCGAGGGCGGCGTCCGGGTGATTCCGCACGAGCACCTGCGCGCCCTCCGCGCCCTGTGCGACGCGCATGGCCTCCTCCTGATCATGGACGAGGTCCAGACCGGGGTCGGTCGCACGGGCCGGCTGTTCGCGCACGAATGGTCCGGCGTGACGCCCGACATCATGAGCGCCGCCAAGGGCATCGGCGGCGGCTTCCCGCTGGGTGTCTGCCTCGCCACGGCCGAGGCCGCGCGCGGCATGACCGCCGGCACCCACGGCACCACCTTCGGCGGCAACCCGCTGGCCATGGCGGTGGGCAACGCCGTCCTCGACGTGGTGCTGGCCGACGGCTTCCTCGACCGGGTCGGACAGGTTGGCCTGCTGCTCAAGCAGCGTCTGGCCGCCCTGCAGGACCGCCACCCCGGGGTGATCCAGGAGATCCGCGGCGACGGGCTGATGCTCGGGCTCAAGCTCGGCGTGCCCAACACCGACTTCGCCGCGACGGCACGGGACATGCACCTCCTCGTCATCCCGGCGGGCGACAACGTCGTGCGCCTGCTGCCGCCGCTCATCATCACCGATGCCGACGTGACGGAGGCCGTGGCGCGCCTCGACGCGACGGCCACCGCACTCAAGACCCCGGTACAGGGGGCGGCCGCGTGATGGCCGGTCCCACGACGAACCGTCAGACGAAGAACGGATCCATGACCACCACCCTCAACGGGACCGGGCCCGGCCCGCGCCACTTCCTCGACCTCAAGGACTTCTCGGCGCAGCAGCTGCGCACGGTGCTGGACGCCGCGGCCGCCATCAAGGGTCGTCGGCGCAAGGGCGAGATCGCGGCCGAACGGCCACTGATCGGCAAGACCCTCGCGATGGTGTTCGACCGGCCGTCCACCCGCACGCGGGTCTCGTTCGATGTCGGCATGCGCGAACTCGGGGGCGAGACCCTGATGCTGACGGGCGGCGAGATGCAGCTCGGCCGGGGCGAAACCGTGGGCGACACCGCCCGGGTGCTGTCGCGCTACGTCGACGCGATCATGATCCGCATCCTCGACCACGACCTGATGCTGGAACTGGCCGAGCACGCCGAGGTGCCGGTGATCAACGCGCTCACCAAGGTCTCGCATCCCTGCCAGATCATGGCCGACGTGCTTACCTTCGAGGAGCATCGCGGGCCGATCAAGGGCCGCACCGTCGCGTGGTCGGGCGACGCCAACAACGTGCTGGCGAGCTGGGTGCACGCCGCCGCGCGGTTCGACTTCACCCTGAACGTCGCCGCTCCGCCGGAGCTCTCGACGCCGCAGCCGCTCCTCGACTGGGCCCGCGCGCAGGGCGCCGCCGTCAACTGCACCACCGATGCCTACGCGGCCGTCGACGGCGCCGACGCCGTGGTGACCGATTGCTGGGTCTCCATGGGCGACGAGGACGACCATCACCGCCACAACCTGCTCTCGCCTTATCAGGTGAACGCCAAGCTCATGGCGGCGGCGGCCAAGGACGCGCTGTTCATGCACTGCCTGCCGGCCCATCGCGGCGAGGAGGTCACGGCCGAGGTCATCGACGGCCCGCAATCGGTGATCTTCGACGAGGCCGAGAACCGCCTGCATGCCCAGAAGGGCATCCTGGCCTGGTGCCTGCACGCCCTCTGACGGGACGCCCCGAGGCATCGTGTCCCCCGTCGCGCGAGCGGCGGTCGCGTCCTATATGAACGGCTCGAGCCGGACGACGGAGGGGCTGGAGCGCCGAGTGCCGAGGCAACGCCCCGCTCGGCGCTTCGGACGGCCCACGTTCGCCCGCCCCCGAAGGGAGATGCCATGACTGCCGGATACGAACGCCCCGCCGGACCCGACCCCGTCGCCCCGGCCCTCGCCATCGAGGGGGACGACGACGTGGTGCTGCCCTTCGCCGTCGAGGGGCTGGACGTGCGCGGCCGGGTGGTGCGCCTCGGTCCGTCCGTCGACACCATCCTGCGCCGGCACGGCTACCCGGACCCCGTGGCGCGGTTGCTCGGCGAGGCGGCGGCCCTCACCGTTCTCCTTGGCTCGTCCCTGAAGTTCGAGGGCCGGTTCCAGCTCCAGACCAAGACCGACGGCCCCGTCGAGATGATCGTCGTCGATTTCGAGGCCCCCGACCGGGTGCGGGCCACGGCGCGCTTCGATGCCGGTCGTGTCCAGGCCCTGGGAAGCTCCCCGTTGAAAAGTCACGACCTGATTGGGCAGGGGCACCTCGCCATGACCATCGACCAGGGGCCGCAGAGCAGCCGCTACCAGGGCGTCGTCGCCCTGGAGGGTCAGAGCCTGGAGGAGGCGGCCCACCAGTATTTCCGTCAATCCGAGCAGATTCCGACCCAGGTCCGCCTCGCCGTGGCGGAGGAATACGCGAACGGGACCACCACCTACCGGGCGGGTGGCCTCCTTGTGCAGTTCCTGCCGCAATCCATCGACCGGGCGCGGCTCGCCGACCTGCCCCCCGGCGACATCCCGGAGGGCCACGCCCATTTCGACGCCCAGGGCGTCCCCGAGGACGACGCCTGGGTCGAGGCCCGCAGCCTCGTCTCGACCATCGAGGACCACGAACTGGTGGATCCGGCGGTGTCGTCCGAGACCCTGCTCTACCGCCTGTTCCACGAGCGCGGCGTGCGGGTGTTCGAGGCGCAGGGGGTGCGCGAACAATGCCGGTGTTCGCCCGAGCGGGTCATGGCGATGATCGTGTCGTTCTCGCCCCAGGAGCGCCGGGACATGGTCGCCGACGACGGCCGCATCGGCATCACCTGCGAGTTCTGCTCGCGACGCTACGACCTCGATCCGGCCGAGGTGGAGGCGCAGGTCGCGGCCGACTGATACGGTGTCCGCCTGATCACTTCGGATCGAGCGGGCGCGACGGGTTCCCTCTCCTGGAAGGAGAGGGAACCCGCATTATACCGCGTCACCGAACTGATCAGCCGGAAACCGTATGAGAACCGAGGACTGGGCTCAGCCTTTCAAGGCCTCCAGTCCCTCGATCGCCGTGGTCACGTCGATCTCGGTGATCTCGAAGTCGGCGATTCCGTGCTGGCGGAAAGGATCGGTCTCGATGAAGGCCTCGATCTCCGCGCGTGGGCCGCGGGCGAGGATTACCCCGCCGGTGCGCGGCACCTTGCGGCCGGAGGCGAGGAAGCCGTGCTCGGCATAGCCCCGCTTCACCCACGCCAGATGGTCCGCCATGTGGCGGTCGGCCTCCTCGGTGCTTTTGACGTAGGTGAGCGAGACGACGATCATACGCATATCCCTTGGCGGCGCCGTCAGGCCTTCAACACGGGCTCGGCGATCTCGCCGCTGCCCCGGCGCGCCAGATATTCCGGCTGGAACAGGCACATCCGCACGGCGTCGCGGTACTTGCCGTTGACGAAGAACTCGTCCTTGAGAATGCCTTCGGGGACGAAGCCGCAGCGCTCGTAGATGCGCACGGCCCGGGCGTTGTCCTTGTCCACGTGCAGGTAGAGCTTGTGGATGTTGAGCACGCTGAAGGCGTAGTCCATGGCGATGCGGGTAGCGCGGGGGGCGTAGCCCTGGCCCTGGAACATCGGGTGGATCGCGATCTGGAACTCGCAGCGCCGGTGGAGGTGGTTGATCTCCACGAGCTCCACGAGACCGGCGGGCTCGCCGTCGGCATTGGCGATGATGAAGCGCCGCTCGGTCTGGTTGTGGATATTGCGCTCGTAGAGCTGCGCCAACTCGGCGAAGGACTCGTAGGCCTCCTCGAACCAGTAGCGCATGATGCTGTCGTTGTTGTTGAGCTGATGCACGAACATCAGATCCTCGCGCTCCAGCGGGCGGAGCTTGACCGGGCCGTCGGCGGCGATGGTGCGGGCCGTGACGGTTCTCATGGGACGCGGCATTCGTCGATCAGGCGGCGCATGAACGCCTCGCCGGCCTCCAGGGCCGCGAGGGTGATGTACTCGTCGGGCTGATGGGCCTGGTCGATGGAGCCGGGGCCGCACACCACGGTCGGGATACCCGCCACCTGGAACCGTCCGGCCTCCGTGGCGTAGGGCACCGAGACCGTGTGGTTGCGCCCCGCCACCCGCAGGGCGAGGTGCTCGGCCGCCGAGCCGGGCTCGGGTGCGAGCCCGGGCACCGCCACCTCCTCCAGGGTCTCGATGTGCCCGTAATCGCCGTAGCGGTTGAGCCGCTCCCTCAGCACGCTGTCCACCTTCGCCTGGAACAGGGCCGGGATCTCGCTCATGTCGAGGTCGGGCAGGCCCCGGAACTCCCAGTGGAAGGTGCAGAGCTTCGGCAGGATGTTGCGGGCCGTGCCGCCGGAAATCGTGCCGACATGCACGGTGGTGGCGGGCGGATCGAACCGGCCCGACGCGTCGCCGCGCGCGATCATCGCATCGGCGATGCGGTTCAATTCAGAGACGAGGTCGGCCGCCGCCATCACGGCGTTGGCGCCGAGCATCGGCTTGGCCGAATGCGCCTCGTGGCCGTGCACCGTAGTCATATAGGTGACGATGCTCTTGTGGGCGTCGGCGACCTCGAGGTCGGTGGGCTCGCCGACGATGACGGCGCCGGGGCGCGGCAGATCGGCGCCGAAGCGCGCGATGGTGTCGGCGACGCCGAGGCAGGTGGTCTCCTCGTCGTAGGACAGGAGGATGTGGATCGGGCGCTTGAGGTCGGCGGCGCGGAAATCCGGGACCGCCGCCAGCGCCAGGGCGCAGAAGCCCTTCATGTCGACGGCGCCGCGCCCGTAGGCCCGCCCGTCCGCCACGCGCAGGGTGAAGGGGTCGGTGCTCCAGGCCTGCCCCGTCACCGGCACCACGTCGGTGTGGCCGGAGAGCACGATGCCGCCGTCGATCATCGGGCCGATGGTGGCGAAGACCGCAGCCTTGCTGCCGGTCGCGTCGGGAATGCGCACGTGCGGGACGCCGAGATCGGCAAGGTAGCCGCAGACGAAGTCGATGAGCGCGAGGTTCGACTTCGAACTTTCGGTGTCGAAGGCCACGAGCCGCGCCAGCAGGTCGAGGGTCTCGGGGCGCGGGCCGGGCATGAGCTTAATGGACGCTGCGGCGGACGTGGGGCGAGTCGAGGGAGAAGGCGGGGATCTCGGCCTCGAAGCTCTCGCCGGCATTCGTCGCCATGGTGTAGCTGCCGGCCATGAGGCCGTCGGGCGTGGAGAGCGGGCAGCCGCTGGTGTAGCTGAACGACTCGCCCGGTTCGAGCACGGGCTGCTTGCCGACGACGCCGGCGCCCCGCACCTCCTGGGTCGAGCCGCGCCCGTCGACGATCCGCCAGTGGCGCGAGCGCAGTTGCACCTGCTCGGAGCCGTTGTTCACGATCTCCACGGTGTAGGCGAAGAAGTAGCGGCTTTCGTCCGGCGAGGATTCCTCCTCGACGAAGCGGGGCATCACCGTCACGCTGATCCCACGCGTCTGAGCCTTGTACATCGCCTTCAACGCCTCCGTGGCCGGGCCTGACCCGGGCGCGACCCAGGATCGCGACAAGCTCAGGGCGTCGTGGTACGGCCCGGCGAAAACCGCGTCAATCGTGGTGAATGCGGGGATACCCGCGGAAAAATGAGGACCAGCCTGCGTGGTCGACGAGACGGTTTTGCGGGGTTCTCCGCCGCTTCCGGGGAGAACCCCGACGCGGGGGCTTCTCGCCAGCCTCGCCATGGCCGGGCTCGCCGCCGCCTTCGCGTGGCACGCCCCGGATGCCAACACCTGGGCCGCCGCGGCGCTCGTTGCCGCCCTCGCCCTCGACGGGCTGTCGCGGATGGCCGGCGCCCGGGTCGCGCGGCGGACCGGGCCGTCGCCCCGCATGGTGGGCATGCCCTCGGTGGTGCTCGCCGTCGGGCCGGGCGCGGGCCTCGGCGCGGTGCTGTTCGGCTTCGGCCTGATCGTCTGGCCGGCGGGCTTTCCCGTCCTGGCGAGCGCGCTGGCCGGCCTCGTCACCATGGGGGCTCTCGCCCGCCTCGCCCTCGCGCGGATCGTGCTCGCGCAGATCGTGCTCGCGACGCCCGAGGAGCCGGAAGCTTAACGCGGCCTTAGGCCGTCGCCGCGACACTGCCGCGAATTCGGCGATCCTCATCGACACGAGGCGCCCGATCGAGTGCGGGCGAAGCGAAGGGCCGGACGTGATGCAGACAGAGGCGCGCACCGGCATCCTGGCGGCGCAGGGGATCGCGGCCCTGACGCAGGCCGGGGCGATCCGGCCGGACACGTCCTACGCCCCGGACCAGATCCAGCCCGCGAGCCTCGATCTGCGCCTCGGCGCCCGGGTGTTTCGCGTCCGCACGAGCTTCCTGCCCGGCGCCCGCACGGTCGCGGCCTGCATCGAGGCCTTCGTGCTGCACGAGATGGACCTGACCCAGGGCGCCGTGCTGGAAACGGGGTGCGTCTACATCGCCGAGTTGCAGGAGCACCTCGCCCTGCCGGCCGATCTCGCCGCCAGCGCCAACCCCAAGAGTTCGACGGGACGCATCGACGTGTTCACCCGGGTCATCACCGACCGGGGCACGGCGTTCGATCAGGTCGAGGCCGGCTATCACGGCCCGCTCTACGCCGAGATCTCCCCACGCACCTTCCCGGTCAAGGTGCGCACGGGCTCGCGCCTGTCGCAGATACGCTTCCGCCGGGGCGATCCGCGCCTCACCGACGCTGCGCTCGCGGCGCTTCACGCCCACACGCCCCTGGTCGATGCGGGCCAGCCGTCGTTCCAGGGCGGCATCGCCGTCTCCATCGATCTCTCCGGCTTCGACGGGCTCATCGGCTACCGGGCCAAGCGCCACACCGGCCTCGTCGATGTCGACAGACCCGGCGCGCACCGGACGGCCGAGTTCTGGGAGCCGCTGGCCGCCGACGGCTCGGGCGCCCTGATCCTCGATCCGGGCCAGTTCTACATCCTGGCCTCGAAGGAATCCGTGCAGGTGCCGCCGGACCACGCCGCCGAGATGGTGCCGTTCGATCCCCTCGTGGGCGAGTTCCGGGTGCATTACGCCGGCTTCTTCGATCCGGGCTTCGGCTTTGCCGCGGCCGGCGGGGCCGGCGCCCGGGCCGTGCTGGAGGTACGCTCGCGCGACGTGCCGTTCCTGCTCGAGGACGGCCAGATCGTCGGCCGCCTCGTCTACGAGCGCATGGCCGAGGTGCCGGCGACCCTCTACGGGGCCGGGGCCGGTTCGAACTATCAGGCGCAAGGGCTGAAGCTCTCGAAGCACTTCGCCTGAGGGCGTCACACCGGCAGGGTCAGGGCCGCGCGGAGTCCCCCGAGGCCGGAGCGGTCGAGGCGGAGGCCGCCGCCGTAGAGTTCGGCCAATTCCTGGGTGATGGACAGGCCGAAGCCGTTGCCCGGCACGGTCTCGTCGAGGCGCCGCCCGGGCCGGACCGCTTCGGCGGCGGCCTTGGCAGCGAGGCCCGGCCCGTCATCCTCCACGGTGATCACCAGGCCGGATGCGGTGCTGACCGCACCAACGCGCACGTAGCCGCGGCACCATTGGCAGGCGTTGTCGATGAGGTTGCCGAGCATCTCGTCGAGGTCCTGGGCGTCGCAGGCGACGGCCGCGTTGGACGTGTCGGTCACGCCGACCGGAAGGGTGACGTCGATGACGAGCCCTTTCTCGGCATAGAGCCGCGCGAAGGTGGTGCGCAGATCCGCGACGGGTCCGGCGAGGGGCGTGCGGGCGCGGGTGGCTCCACCGAGGGCCGCCGCACGCGCGCGGCGCAGATGGTGTCGGACCTGGGAATCCATCGAACCGACGAGGCTGGCCAGGGTCCCGTCGGGGTCGCGGGACCGGTCGGACAAGGCGAGGGACAGGGTCGCGAGCGGCGTCTTCAACCCGTGGGCGAGGTTGGCCACATGGGTGCGGGCGCGCTCGAGGTTGACCGCGTTCTGGTCGAGGAGCGCGTTGACCTCCGCCACCAGGGGGCGGATCTCGGCCGGCTGCTTGCCCGGCACGCGGGCGCGGTCCCCGGCACGCACCTCCGCGAGGTCGCGGCGGAGGCGCTCCAGGGGCCTGAGGCCGAGGCGGATCTGCGCGAGGGCTCCGGCCAGAAGACCGACACCGAGGAGGCCCAGGATGAGCGCCAGGGCGCCGGCCGCCTCGCGCAAGGGGCCGCGCAGGGCGGCGGACGGCGCCGAGGCCACGAGGATCGCGGGCGGCACGCCAGGCGCGGGCGGCAGGGTGAGGACGCGCAGGATCAGGCTCTCGCCCCACGGGCCGGTGCCGTCGGCCGGGCGCGGCCGATCCGTGTAGTCCCGCTCGGGGCGTCCCGCCTCGACGGCGAGGTCGCGGCCCTCCAGGGCGCCGGAGCGCAGGACGGTGCCGCCCTGGCGCACCTGCCAGTACCAGCCGGCCCGGTCCCGGTCGAAGGGCGGCCCGTCGAGGTTGCGCGCGAGCCGCAAGCGGTCGCCGGGGCCGCGTTCCAGGCCGGCCGCGAGGGCGACGAGCTGGCTGTCGAGGCGGCTGTCGAGCTGGCCCCGGACGAAGCGGTACAGAACGAGCCCGATGGCGACGCCCGCCACCACGAGGGCGACGGTGACGAGGACCAGGGCGGCGGCGAGCAGCCGGCGCTGAAGCGAACCGAGATGGAACGGCCCGGCCACGCCCTCGGCTTTCGGAGGGGGCGGGGCAGGGGGCTCCGGCTCGCGCGGCGGCATCAGGCCGCCTCGCCCGGCATCAGGCGATACCCGTGGCCGCGCACGCCCTCGATGCGGGCCGGGGCGATCTTGCGGCGCAGGCGGGTGATGATGACCTCGACGGAGTTCGAATCGACGTCGGCGTCGCCGTCATAGACCCGCTCGATGAGCTGGCCGCGCGGCACCACCCCGTCCTTGCGCAGCATCAGGCAGGACAGCACCCGCCATTCGAGGCCCGTGAGTTTCAGGGGCAGGCCGTCGCGCTCGAAGGTGCCGAGCCCCGAATCGTATGTCAGGGGTCCGCAGACGACGCGGTTCGCCCCGTGCGCGGTGGCGCGCCGCACCAGGGCGCGCAGGCGGATCACGAGTTCCTCGACCCGGAACGGCTTGACCAGGAAATCGTCGGCCCCGGCCTTGAAGCCCGCCACCTTGTCGCTCCAGCCGTCGCGCGCCGTGAGGATGAGCACCGGGACCGTCCGACCGGCCCCGCGCCAGGCCTGGAGCACCCCGATCCCGTCGCGCTTGGGCAGGCCGAGGTCGAGCACCACGGCGTCGTAGGTCTCGGTCTCGCCGAGGTGCTGGCCGTCCTCGCCGTTCACGGCGTGGTCGAGGGCGAAGTTCTCCGCCCGCAACGCCTTGGCGATCTCGGCGGCCAGCGGCGCGTCGTCCTCCACAAGCAGGATCTTCATCGGGCGTAGAATCCGTGGGCGGCGGCGGATGGGAAGGGGCGGGCTACGCCGTTGGGTTTAACCGGGGCTGAACCGCGCGGTTCAGATCGGATTGGCGGGGCTTCCCTAGAACGGCGTCAACCCGAAAGGGCAACGCCGACAGGAACACCGACACCATGAATACCGACACCATCGACCGGACCGCCACCGACCTGACCCCGAAGAAGGCCAAGCGTTCCAGGAAGCGTACCCTCGTGGCCGGCGCCATCGCCGCCCCCCTCGCCTTCGGCGCCGTCGGCCTGTCGCTGGCGCAGAACAACACCGCGACCCTCACGCCGGTGGAGCCCGTCGCGGTCTCGGACTTGAAGCCCTCCGCCGCCATCGCCGCGAAGGGGACCGTCGCCGAGATCTACGGCAACAAGTTCGTGGTGCAGGACGGCACCGGGAAGGCCCTGGTGGAGACGGGCAAGCGCGGCGAGGGCGGCACCCTGGTGACGACCGGCGAGGCCGTCACCGTCCAGGGCCGGTTCGAGAACGGCTTCCTCCATGCCGCGCTGATCACCCGCGCCGACGGCACCAAGGTCGTGGTCGGCCCCGCCGGCGGCCCGCCCCCCGGCACCCTCGACTGGGCCAAGGACAAGATGGGCCTCGGCCCGAGGGCCGATGTGCCCGCCCTGACGGCCCAGGTGGAGGCCGCCGGTTATTCCGACATCCGCGTCACGGGCCGGGGGCCACGCCACCTCGACGTCGCGGCCAAGGGCGCGGATGGCCGCGAGCGCCACCTCCATGTCGGCTTCGACGGTCAGGTGCGCGAGAAGCGCGTCTTCTGAACCCCGGCCTTCCGATCCGCGTTCCTAGCCTCGGTGCCTCACGGGCACCCTCACCGAGAGTTCCACCCATGACCAAGACCCTCGCCTTGCTGAGCGCGGCCGCGATTCTGTGCGCGTCCGCCGCCGTGGCCCAGCCCGCCCCGCCGCCGCCCGGTGGTCCGAAAACCGGTCCCGAAGCCGGCGCGCCGCCGCCTCCACCGCCCCATGGCGGCCCGCGCGGCCCCCGTGGCGGCCCCGACGCCCCGCCTCCGCCGCCGAAGGCCGCGCAGTTCCGCCTGGAGCGGGGCGACACCGCCCTCGACGTGAAATGCGCCGCCGACGAACCGATGAAGGCCTGCGCCGAGATTGCCCTGCAGATGCTCGACAAGCTCGCGGCGATGCCGGTACCGGCCGGTCCCGCTCCGAAACCCCGCGACTGACCGGGCGCGGGACGGGCGGCCCACCGCGCCGCCCGTCCCGAGGGTCGCCGAACCGGCAGGATTCTACCGGTTCACCCCGGGGCGGGGGTTGAAATATTGCACTGCGGCATGAAATAGATTTTCGACCGTTCGCCCGTGATGAAGTGGCAATGGCGATTGCCCGAGAGAGGTTCTTCCATGTCCAAACTGTTCCGTCTGACCGCCGCCCTCGGCGCCGTGGCACTCACGCTCCCCCTGACGTTGCCGGCCTCGGCGAAGGAGCCGAGCGCGCAGAAGGTGCTCTCGATGGTCGACACCGACAACGACGGCACGGTCGATCTCAAGGAAGTCCAGGCCGTGGCCGCCGCGCGGTTCGACAAGCTGGAAGCCGACAAGGACGGCACCCTCGACGCCAAGGAGCTCAAGGGCCGCGTCACCAAGAAGGCCCTGAAGGCCGCCGATCCGGACAGCGACGGCACCCTCGACAAGACCGAGTACCTCGCCCTCGTGGAAGCCCGCTTCAAGGCCGCCGATCCGGACAACGACGGCACCCTCGACGCCAAGGAACTAAAGACCCCGGCCGGCAAGGCCCTGGTCTCCCTCCTGAAGTAAGCCTCCACCGCGAGCGGCTCTCGCGTCTCACTGCGAGGACGGCCCGGCACCCCTGTGCCGGGCCGTTCGTGTTTCAGGAGCCGGCGACCGTGCACGGAGGATGGGCACCGAGGATTGACCGTTGCCCCCCGTTCGGAACATGCCAAGCTGGCACGTCATTCGCGAGGCCTGTCCGCTCAAGCTGATCGGTCCCGCGATGGCGCCCGGTTCTGGAAAAGGCGCCCATGGAATTCTTCGCCCAGCAGTTCATCAACGGGCTGACCCTCGGGTCGATCTACGGTCTGATCGCGCTCGGCTACACCATGGTGTTCGGCATCATCGGCATGGTGAACTTCGCCCATGGCGACGTGTTCATGCTGTCGTCCTTCATCGCGCTGATCTTCTTCCTCATCCTCACGACCTGGCTCGGGCTGACCTCCGTCGCCCTCGTCTTCCTGATCGTGCTGATCCTCGCCATGGTGCTGACCGCCCTGTGGGGCTGGGCCATCGAGCGGGCGGCCTACAGACCGTTGCGCGGCTCGTTCCGCCTGGCGCCGCTGATCTCCGCCATCGGCGTGTCGATCTTCCTGTCGAACTTCGTCCAGGTGGTGCAGGGCGCCCGCAACAAGCCGGTACCGCCCCTCGTGCGCGACGTGATCGTCCTCTACGAGAACGCGCAATACACCGTGACCCTGTCCTACAAGCAGGCGATCATCATGACGACGACGGCGCTCCTGCTCGCCGGCTTCTGGTACCTCGTCCAGCGCACCTCCTTCGGCCGGGCCCAGCGCGCCTGCGAGCAGGACCGGCGCATGGCGGCCCTGCTCGGCATCAACGTCGACCGCACCATCTCGCTGACCTTCGTGCTCGGCGCCGCACTCGCCGCCGTCGCCGGCACCCTCTACCTCCTGTATTACGGCGTGGTCTCGTTCTCGGACGGGTTCGTGCCCGGCGTGAAGGCGTTCACGGCGGCCGTGCTCGGCGGCATCGGCTCCCTGCCGGGCGCCGTCCTCGGCGGCCTGATCATCGGCCTCATCGAGACGTTCTGGTCGGCCTACTTCTCCATCGAGTACAAGGACGTCGCCGCGTTCCTGATCCTGATCGTGGTGCTCATCTTCAAGCCGTCCGGCATCCTCGGGCGCCCCGAAGTGGAGAAGGTCTAGCGTGGCTCAAGGTACGACGATCGGCCGGGTGGCCCCGACCGTGGCGCGCCGCTCCGGCGCCGCCTTGCCCGAAATGATCAAGGATGCCGCGCTCTTTGCCCTGGTGACCCTGGGCCTCGCCATCCCGGTGGTGGCCTACCGCACGGATCTCGGCCAGGGCACCGGCCTCGAACTCACCGGCCGCTGGGGCCTCGTCGCCGGCCTGTGCGCGGCGGTGTTCGTCCTGCGGCTCGCCCAGCGCCTCGTGCTCGGCGAGGTCTCGCGCCGCCGCGACATCCGCACCCTGGCGGAGGCGGAGTCCACGGCCCCCGCCCGCGTCGCGCGTCCCGGCCGGATCATCGGGCCCCTCACCCTCGTGGTCGCCCTCACCCTGCCGCTGCTCGCCGCCCTCGGGTCGGGCGGCCTGTCGGAGGGGCGCTACTGGATCGATCTCGGCATCCTCATCCTCACCTACGTGATGCTCGGCTGGGGCCTCAACATCGTGGTGGGCCTCGCCGGCCTCCTCGACCTCGGCTACGTCGCCTTCTACGCCGTTGGTGCCTATTCCTATGCCCTGCTCTCGACGGTGTTCGGCCTGTCGTTCTGGGTCTGCCTGCCGCTGGCCGGCCTGTTCGCGGCGGGTTTCGGCGTGCTGCTGGGCTTTCCCGTCCTGCGCCTGCGCGGCGATTACCTCGCCATCGTCACCCTGGCCTTCGGGGAGATCATCCGCCTCGTGCTCATCAACTGGGTCGACTTCTCGGGCGGGTCCGCCGGCCTGTCGTCAATCCCGCGGGCGAGCTTCTTCGGGATTCCGTTCACGGCCGGGGAGGGCGGGTTCGCCAACGTCTTCGGCCTCGCCTTCAACCCGATGCACCGGGTGGTCTTCCTCTATTACCTCATCCTCGTGCTCGCGCTCGTCACCAACCTCGTCACCCTGCGGATGCGCCGGCTGCCGCTCGGCCGCGCCTGGGAGGCGCTCCGCGAGGACGAGATCGCCTGCCGGTCGCTTGGCATCGACACCACCATCACCAAGCTCTCGGCCTTCGCCCTGGGGGCGATGTTCGCCGGGTTCGCCGGCTCGTTCTTCGCCGTGCGGCAGGGCTTCGTCTCGCCGGAAAGCTTCAACTTCCTCGAGAGCGCCATCATCCTCGCCATCGTCGTGCTCGGCGGCATGGGCAGCCAGCTCGGGGTGGCCGTCGCCGCCATCGCCATGGTGGGGGCGCCCGAATTGCTGCGCAACCTCGGCTTCCTCAAGGCGGTGTTCGGCGAGGGCTTCGACCCCAACGAGTACCGCCTGCTGCTGTTCGGCCTCGCCATGGTGGCGATGATGGTCTGGCGTCCGCGTGGCCTCATCTCCGAGCGCACGCCCTCCGTGCGCCTGGGAGCGCGCGCCCGATGAGCGACGCCACCGGTCTCACCCGCCTCGCCACCCTGAAGGACGAGCCCCCGGCCGCCGTTCCCGGGGGCCCGGCCGATCCGATCCTCGTGGTCGATCACCTCACCATGCGCTTCGGCGGCCTCACCGCCGTCGGCGACGTCTCGTTCAAGGTCGGGCGCGGCGACATCACCGCCCTCATCGGCCCGAACGGCGCCGGCAAGACCACGGTCTTCAACTGCATCACGGGCTTCTACAAACCCACCGAAGGGATGATCCGGCTGCGTCAGTCGGGCGGCGAGACCCACCTGCTGGAGCGCCTGCCGGGACACGACGTCAATCGCCTCGCCCGCGTCGCCCGCACCTTCCAGAACATCCGCCTGTTCCCGCAGATGACCGTGCTGGAGAACCTGCTGGTCGCCATGCACAAGCCCCTGATGAAGGCCTCCGCCTTCAGCCTGGCGGGCATCCTCGGCCTGCCGAGCTACCGCAGGGCGCAAGAGGAAGCGATCGCGAAGGCCGCTGCCTGGATCGAACGCATCGGCCTCACCCGCCGGGCCGACGAGCCGGCCGGCGACCTGCCCTACGGAGATCAGCGCCGCCTCGAGATCGCCCGGGCCATGTGCACGGACCCGGTCCTGCTCTGCCTCGACGAGCCGGCCGCCGGCCTGAACCCGCGGGAATCGGCGGACCTCAACACTCTGCTGCGCCTCATCCGCGACGAGTTCGGCACTTCGGTGCTCCTCATCGAGCACGACATGTCGGTGGTGATGCAGATCTCCGACCGGATCGTGGTGCTCGACTACGGCATCAAGATCGCCGACGGCACGCCCGACGCGATCCGCAACGACACGCGGGTCATCGCCGCCTATCTCGGCGTCGACGACGAGGAAGTCGCCGCCGTCGAGGCCGAAGTCGGCCTTGCAGGAACCCATGCATGAGCGTCGCCGGCATCAACGTCCTCGTGGACGAGACCCGCGCCCAGGCGGCGGAAGCGAAGGCGCCGCTGCTCAGCGTGCGCGGCGTGTCGGCCTATTACGGCAGCATCCGCGCCCTGAAAGGCGTCGACATCGACGTGAACGAGGGTGAGATCGTCGCCCTCATCGGCGCCAACGGGGCCGGCAAATCCACCCTGATGATGACGATCTTCGGCCAGCCCCAAGCGCGCGAGGGCACCATCACCTTCGCGGGTCAGGACATCACGAAGCTGCCGACCCACGAGATCGCCCGCCTCAACCTCGCCCAGTCGCCCGAAGGCCGGCGCATCTTCTCGCGCATGACGGTCCGCGAGAACCTGCAGATGGGCGCGGCCGTCAACGGCGGAAAGCATTTCGCGGAAGATCTCGAGCGGATGTGCACCCTGTTCCCGCGGCTTAAGGAGCGCATCGACCAGCGCGGCGGCACCATGTCGGGCGGCGAGCAGCAGATGCTCGCCATCGCCCGCGCCCTCATGAGCCGGCCGCGCCTGCTCATGCTCGACGAGCCGTCGCTCGGCCTCGCCCCCCTGGTGGTCAAGCAGATCTTCTCCACCGTGCGCGAACTGAACCGCACGGAGGGTCTGACCGTGTTCATCGTCGAACAGAACGCCTACCATGCGCTCAAGCTGGCGCATCGCGGCTACGTCATGGTCACGGGCACCGTCACCATGAGCGGGACGGGCCAAGCGCTCCTCGACGATCCGCAGGTGAAGGCCGCCTACCTCGAAGGGGGACAGCATTGATGCCGGAGACCTTCGCGCTGACCGGCGCGACATTGGGCATCTTCCTCCTCGTCACCGTGGCGATGGGGGGCTCGGCCGCCTGGATGACCGGGAGTGGCATGGCACGCGGCTGGCGCCCGTTCTGGCACTGCGCCCTCGCCCTCCTGCTCATCGCGGCCGTGACGCGGTTCCTGCATTACGCCCTGTTCGAGGGGACGCTCCTGTCCGCGCCGGACTACGCCGTCGATGCCGTGTTCGCGCTCGCCGTCGGGGCCTTCGCCTATCGCTTCACCCGCGCGGGTCAGATGACCCGGCAATACGCCTGGCTCTACGAGCGCACCGGCCCGTTGAGCTGGCGCGACCGGCCGGCCGCGCCGTGACCTGAATTCCACGCGATCGTGCCGTCACGGGATGCCGGGCGGTACGACGCTTCGAGAGGGGAAACCAGCATGAAGTCAGTGTTGTCAGTGGGCGTCGCTCTGGGCCTGATGGTCGCGGCGACGGCGGCGCATGCGGAGATCAAGATCGGCGTGGTCGTCCCCGTCACCGGGCCGAACGCCGCCTTCGGCGCACAGATCAAGACCGGGGCGCAACAGGCCATCGCCGACATCAACAAGGCCGGCGGCGTCAACGGCGAGAAGCTCGTGATGACGGTGGGCGACGACGCCTCCGATCCGAAGCAGGGCGTGTCGGTGGCCAACAAGTTCGCCTCCGAGGGCGTGAAGGCCGTGGTCGGCGCGTTCAATTCCGGCGTCTCGATCCCAGTCTCGGACGTGCTCGCCGAATCCGGCATCATCGAGATCAGCCCGGCCTCGACGGCGATCAAATACACCGAGCGTGGCAACTGGAACACGTTCCGCACCTGCGGCCGCGACGACCAGCAGGGCGCGGTGGCGGGCGCCTACCTCGCGGACAAGTTCAAGGGCAAGAAGATCGCGTTCGTGCACGACAAGACGCCCTACGGCCGGGGCCTCGCCGACGAGACCCTGAAGGCGTTGAAGGCCAAGGGCGGCACCAACGTGATCTTCGAGGGCATCAACCCCGGCGAGAAGGACTTCTCGTCCCTCGTGTCGAAGCTCAAGCAGGCGGGCATCGACGTGATCTATTTCGGCGGCCTCTACACCGAGGCCGGCCTGCTGATCCGCCAGATGCGCGACCAGGGCCTCGCCGCCCCGCTCATGGGCGGCGACGGCATCGCCGACCGCGAGTTCGCGCAGGTCGGCGGCCCCGGCTCCGACGGCACCCTGATGACGTTCTCGCCCGACGCTCGCAAGAACCCGAAATCCAAGGCGACCGTGGACGCCTTCAAGGCGATCAACTTCGATCCCGAGGGCTACACCCTCTACTCCTACGCCGCCGTCCAGATCCTGAAGCAGGCCATGGAGATCGCGAAATCCTCCGACGGCCAGAAGGTCGCGGCCGTCCTGCACCAGGGCAAGCCGTTCGACACGGTGATCGGCGACATCGCCTACGACAAGAAGGGCGACATCACCCGGCCGGACTACGTCATGTACGTCTGGAAGAAGGGCGCCGACGGTTCCATCAACTACGCCGGTAACGAAGTGGCCCAGTAAGGTCCCGCGGCGCCGGCCCCCCGGGCCGGCGCCGGCATCGAGGAACAGATCATGGGAACGCCGAGGGACCTCAAGGTCCAGATGGCGGCCGAGACCCGGGCGCGCGAACGGGCACAGGCCCTGGCCAAGCTGGAGACGACCCGGGCCGACAGGGCGGAGGCCGCCCTGGCCGAAGCTCTGGCCGAGCGCGACGCCTGGCGTGCCCGGGCCTTGGCCGCACGGACGTCCGACGACGCCCGAATCACCGACGTGCGATCGTCAGCCGAACAGCCCCCGTCCGACTGAAGACCGCATCCGCCGGGATCGACCTTCCGGGAGACGATCACGCCCGACCGACCGCGAATCACCTGGGAGCGCGGTCGCAGAACCCGCGCCGTGCATGGCCGGGGCGGGTGAAAACGCCTGTCTCGGCGTGAGAAAATGCACCGAAGGGCCGTTTATCGATTTCTTGAACGCTCCGGTGTCTGGCGACCGGCGCTCCCGCATGGCATAGTGCGCAGATGAGCGAGACAACCATCAACACCCATCCCTACACTCTCGAGATCGTGCCGCCGAAGGCGGAGGGCGCGCCTTACCAGTGGGCCATTCGCAAGAACGGCAAGCTGGTGCAGCGGTCCGACCGCAGCCTGCCCACCGAGGCCAAGGCCTACGGCAACGGCATGGAGCAGATCGAGAAGCTCCTTTCGGGAGCCGGCGACCGGTAGGTCCAACCGACCGACATCGCCACCCACCTCCTTCGACGCCGCGGACCCCAGGGTCTGCGGCGTTTTTCATGAGATCATCGATGGCTCGGCAGGGTGGGTGGCAGGACACAGCCGCACGCAGCCCGGCTCCGCGTCACGGCGGAACCCCGGAGGGGCCATTTCGGGCGGCCCGGCCGGACAGGCGAGCATGGGGATGGCGGGGTGTGTCAGTCTCGGCACTCGGCGCCCCCAGGCACTTGGCCCGAGACACCCGGCATGGACGAAGGATTGGCTCCCCGAGCAGGACTCGAACCTGCGACAAAGCGATTAACAGTCGCTTGCTCTACCAACTGAGCTATCGGGGATCACCGCCACGGCTCCGCGCGAACCCAATGGGATGCGCAAGAGAGCGGCATGACCACCTGGATCGCGCCAAGGATTGCGCCGACCCAGGATGAAACGAAGGTCCGGAGGACCATGATCCTAACCTTGCACCACGAAGGCACAGCGCAAGATCGAGAGAAGAATTTGGCTCCCCGAGCAGGACTCGAACCTGCGACAAAGCGATTAACAGTCGCTTGCTCTACCAACTGAGCTATCGGGGACCGCGATCGGGTCTCTACACAGGGCCGCCGCCGGACGCAAGGCCCCGGGGACCGGCGTTTGACAAATCCGTCGCATTTCCCGAGCGCCACCCGCCTGGGCCGGACCGGATCGCGAGCGCCGGCTTGGAAGGGCCGGATTCACCACATCGGCCCCCCCCGCGCGACTTCTCATAGGTGGACCGGGGAAACATGGGTGGACCGGGGAAACATGGATTGGCCGGCGAAACACCGTTGCCGATCGGCCCACCCCTCTGCTAGAGACCGCTCACCCCGGACGGACCGCCCGGCCGGGGGCGCCGCCCCGCTCGTTCGGGGCAGAGCGGGAAGGCCTCGTGGCGGAGTGGTTACGCAGAGGACTGCAAATCCTTGCACCCCGGTTCGATTCCGGGCGAGGCCTCCAAATCCTTCCCATTTCCCATCCCTTTCCGTCGCTGTCCCCGATATTCTCGCACGGGGACCGGCGAACGCGCGCCGGCGTGCCGGAACCTTGCGTTTTCAACGCCCATCCCCGACAACCCGCGGGCTTCGCGCGTCACCGAACGGCCTCCCACGAGAGGGGGTCCGGACCGGACGCCGGAACCGCCGTCGAAGGAAGAGACCGCATTCATGCTCGATTACGCGCAGGCGCGACGCCTCATGGTCGATTGTCAGTTGCGGACCTTCGACGTGAACAGCGTCCCCGTCCTCGACGCGTTCGAGGACGTGGCGCGCGAGCGGTTCGTCCCGCCCGGACGCGAGGACTTCGCCTATATCGACCAGACCCTGACCCTCGACGGCGGCGGTGGCGATGTTCGCGCGATGCCGGCCCCGATGCTGCTCGCCCGGATGATTCAGGCCCTGGACCTCAAGGCAGGCGCCAAGGCGCTCGATGTCGGCACTGGCTACGGCTACGCGGCCGCAATCCTGCACCACCTCGGTGCCGAGGTGGTCGCCCTCGAATCCTCCGCCACCCTGGCGGCCGGTGCGCGTGAGCGCCTCGGCGGTCTCGCGGGTACCGAGCTCGTCGAAGCCCCGCTGGAGGCCGGTGCTCCGGCGAGCGGGCCGTATGACGGGATCCTCGTCAACGGTCGCGTCGAGGTGCGGCCGCAGGCGCTCCTGGAACAGCTGAAGGAGGGCGGACGCCTCGTCTGCGTCATCGGGCAACCGCGCGCCGCCAAGGCGACGCTGTTCGTCCGGACCGGCGACGCCTATGGCGCCCGCCCGCTCTTCGACGCGACGCTTCCGGTGCTCGGTCCCTTCGCGGCCGCGAACGACTTCGCCTTCTAGGACGCGTCGCGCCGCCTTCCTTCCGGGGCGACCACGCCCCGTCGACGACCGGCCGGTGTCGCTTTTTTGTGGCACTGCCGTCCATTCAACACCCGGCCAGTCCCCACCCCGATGCCCGCGACGCCAAGTTCGGCTAGACTTGCCCATGGGCGGGCAACCCGGATTGCGCGAATGCGCGGCGCCGCAGGATAGCGGCCGACCGGTTCATCGTGAAACCGCAAGGGCTGATGAACGTGAGAGAACGGAAACCAGCGATGCGCCATGGGCTTCGATGCGCTGGCATCGTCGCAGTGACGCTGGCGGTAGGGCATCCGGCCAAGGCCGAGACGCTGGAGAGCGCGCTGTCGCGCGCCTATGCGGCGAACCCGACCCTGAACTCGAACCGCGCCGCCTTGCGTGGCGTCGACGAGAACGTCGCGCAGGCGAAATCCGGCTATCGCCCGACGGTGAGCGGATCGGCCGATATCGGTCTCGCTCGGACCGAGGGACGGGTCCAGACACTGGACATCAACAACGTGACACGGCCGGGCGGCGCATCCCTGACCGTCAACCAGACGCTGTTCAACGGATTTCAGACGGACAACCAGACCCGCCGGGCGGAATCGAACGTGCTCAGCACGCGCGAAACCCTGCGCGCCGTCGAGATGAACACCCTGTTCAGCGCGGCGCAGGCCTACATGTTCGTGCTCAGCGACACGGCGAACCTCGAACTTCGCCGCAACAACGTCGAGGTGCTGGAAGAGCAGCTGCGCCAGACCCGCGACCGCTTCAACGTCGGTGAGGTCACCCGCACCGACGTCGCCCAGGCCGAGGCGCGCCTCGCCGGCGCCCGCTCCGAAGTCAGCGGCGCCGAGGCGACCCTGCGCGCCAGCATCGGCACCTACCGCCGCTTCATCGGCGTCGAGCCGCGCCAGCTCGCCCCCGGCCGCCCCCTCGACCGCTACGTTCCGGCCAATCTCGACGCCGCCGTGACGATCGGCCTGAAGGAGCACCCCCAGATCCTGGCATCGATGCATGCGGTCGACGTGGCCGAGGCCAGCGTCAAGGTGCTCGAAGGCCAGCTCTACCCCACGGCGGGCCTGTCCGGCACGGTCCAGCAGCGCTTCGACAGCCAGTTCCCCGGCGACCGCAGCCTCAACGCCCAGATCGTCGGCCGCATCTCCGTGCCACTCTACGAGGGTGGCCTGACCTATTCGCAGATCCGCCAGGCCAAGGAGCTCGTGGGCCAGCGCCGGATCGAGGTCGAGGACGTCCGCGACCAGATCCGCTCGGCCATCGTCACCTCCTGGGGCCGGCTCGAAGCCTCCAAGGCCCAGGTCATCGCCTCGCAGGCGCAGGTGCAGGCCAACGAGGTCGCCCTCAATGGCGTACGCGAGGAAGCCCGCGTCGGTCAGCGCACGACCCTGGACGTGTTGAACGCACAGCAGGAACTGCTCAACTCCCGCGTCAACCTCATCCTGGCCCAGCGCGACCGGGTGGTGAACTCCTACGGCGTGGTCCAGACCATCGGCCGCCTCACCGTGCGCTTCACCGCCCTCCCTGTGGCGGCCTACAGCCCCAAGGAGCATTTCGACCAAGTCAAGGATCTATGGTTCGGCGTCCGCACCCCCGATGGGCGCTGATCGGGCGTCCGGTCTTAGGGGATCCGGCGCTGCACCGATGCAGTCCGGTTTAACCTAGATTGGTTAACCGACCGTTGCTCGGGCCGTCGCGTGGGTCTCCCGCGGGGGCGTGCGCTTCGGAAGGGGCGGCGCCGGGCGATCCCGGGGGTCGCCCTCCGGCCACACGGGCCAGGGGAATCGCGGCGGCGGACTTTATCCCGTACCCCGTTCCGCCGGGCGCTTGTGTCGGGATGGGAGCGTGAAATAGTGGCGGATAGCGTGAACCGTTATCCTTGAGAGCCGAGCGTCGTCCGGATGAGTGCAGCCAGCCCCAAGGTGCCGGACAAGGCGCAGGAACCCTCGATGGAGGAGATCCTCGCCTCCATCCGCCGGATCATCGCCGACGACCAGAACGCCAAGGCCGAGGTGGTGGAGCCCGTGCGCGCCGCTCCGCCACTCCCTGAGAACGACGACATCCTTGACCTCGCCGAGGTGGCGCAGCCCGTCCGCAAGGCCCCGGCGCCCGCGACCTTCGAGGAGCCCGATATCGGGTTCACCAACGAAACCCTCGATTTCGACGCGATCTCGTTCGACGACGATCTCGAGCCGGAGCCCGAACCGGTTCGCATGGCCGCCCCGGAGCCGCCGCGTCCGGTGCCGCAGCCGGCCTACGAAGCGCCCCGCACGGAGTATCGCGAGCCGCAGCCGGCGTATCGCGAGCCCGAGGCGGCCGAGCGCCTGACCTCGTCGGTGACCGATGCCAGCGTCGGCCAGGCGTTCCACATGCTGGCCAATACGGTACTGTCCAACAATCCCCGCACCCTGGAAGACCTCGTGCAGGACATGCTCCGGCCGATGCTGAAGGGCTGGCTCGACGAGAACCTGCCGCCCCTGGTCGAGCGCCTCGTGCGGGCCGAGATCGAGCGCGTCGCACGCGGGCGTTGAGGGATCGCGGGCGGGGAATATCCGCCCTCGTGTTGACGCGGCGGGCCTGACGGGTTGAAAGCGGGCCAACCCGCATAGACCCGCAATGCTCGAACTGGCCCGACCCCGCCCATGATGGACAAGACCTTCGACCCCGCCGCCGTCGAGGCGCGCGTCAGTGCCGCCTGGGAGGCGGGCGACGCGTTCAAGGCCGGACGGCCCGACCGGGCGGACGCCCGGCCCTTCACCATCGTGATCCCGCCGCCGAACGTCACCGGCAGCCTTCACATGGGCCACGCCCTCAACAACACCCTGCAGGACATCCTGGCCCGGTTCGAGCGCATGCGCGGCCGCGACGTCCTGTGGCAGCCCGGCACCGACCACGCCGGCATCGCCACCCAGATGGTGGTGGAGCGCCGCTTGGCCGAAGCGAAGGAGCCGGGCCGGCGCGAGATCGGCCGCGCCGCCTTCGTCGAGAAGGTCTGGGCCTGGAAGGCGGAATCCGGCGGAGCCATCGTCAATCAGCTGAAGCGGCTCGGCGCCTCCTGCGACTGGTCGCGCGAGCGCTTCACCATGGGGCTGAACGGCGCCCCCGACGACCAGATGGTCCGGGCCGTGACGAAGACCTTCGTGGATCTCCACGCCCAGGGACTGATCTACCGCGACAAGCGCCTGGTGAACTGGGACCCGAAGTTCCAGACGGCGATCTCGGACCTCGAAGTCCTGCAGGTCGAGGTGAAGGGCCATCTCTGGCACTTCGACTACCCCCTGGTGGATGCGGACGGCGCCGAGACCGGCGAGGTCATCACCGTGGCGACCACCCGGCCCGAGACCATGCTGGGCGACACCGCCGTGGCGGTCCACCCGGACGACGAGCGCTACACCCACCTCGTCGGGAAGTTCGTGCGCCTGCCGCTCGTGGGGCGCCTCATCCCCATCGTCGCCGACACCTATTCCGACCCGGAGAAGGGCACGGGCGCGGTCAAGATCACCCCGGCCCACGACTTCAACGATTTCGAGGTCGGCCGCCGCGCCGGCTGCACGCCCATCAACATCCTCGACGCGGAAGCCCGGATCAGCCTCGAGGGCAACGCGGCCTTCCTGGCCGGCGCGACTCCGGATCCCGAGGCCCTGGCGCTGCATGGCCTCGACCGGTTCGCCGCCCGCAAGCAGGTCGTCACCCTCATGGAGGCGCGCGAGCGGCTGCGCCTCGTCGAGTCCAACACCCACGCCGTGCCCCATGGCGACCGCTCCAACGTGGTCATCGAGCCCTACCTCACGGACCAGTGGTACGTGAACGTGAAGCCGCTCGCCGAACGCGCCCTCCAGGCCGTGCGCGACGGCCAGACCCGGTTCGTGCCCGACAACTACGAGAAGACGTTCTTCCAGTGGCTGGAGAACATCGAGCCGTGGTGCATCTCGCGCCAGCTGTGGTGGGGGCACCAGATTCCGGTCTGGTACGACGAGGAGGGCGGATTCTTCGTCGCCGCGAGCGAGGCCGAGGCGCAAGCTCAGGCCGATGCGAAGCACGGCCGGCCGGTCGCCTTGACCCGCGACGAGGACGTCCTCGACACGTGGTTCTCCTCGGCCCTGTGGCCGTTCTCGACGCTCGGCTGGCCCGACGCCACGCCCGAACTCGCGCGCCACTACCCCACCGACACCCTGGTGACGGGCAAGGACATCATCTTCTTCTGGGTCGCCCGGATGATGATGCTGGGCTTGCACGTCACCGACCGGGTGCCGTTCTCCACGGTCTACCTCCACACCCTGGTCCGCGACGCTGCCGGCGCCAAGATGTCGAAGTCGAAGGGCAACGTCGTCGATCCCCTCGGTCTCATCGAGCTCTACGGCGCCGATGCCCTGCGCTTCACCCTCGCGGCCATGGCGGCGCAGGGGCGCGACATCAAGCTCGCGGTGAACCGCGTCGAGGGCTATCGCAACTTCGCGACCAAACTCTGGAACGCCTCGCGCTTCGCCGAGATCAACGGTTGCACCCTGCGCGCCGATTACCGCCCCGAGACCGCCACCGATCCCCTGAACCGCTGGGCGCTTGGCGAAGCGGCCCGGGCCGTGGCCGAGGTCACGACGGCGCTGGACGCCTACCGCTTCAACGACGCGGCGGCGGCGGCCTACCGCTTCGTGTGGAACATCTTCTGCGATTGGTACGTGGAGTTGGCGAAGCCCGTGTTGCAGGGCGAAAACGTCGATGCGGGCGTGCGGGCGGAGACGCAAGGAACCGTCGCCTTCCTCATCGACCAGATCGCCAAGCTGCTTCACCCGTTCATGCCGTTCCTCACGGAGGAATTGTGGGGGATCAAGGGTGAGGACGTCCCGGGCCGGGGGCTCCTCGCCCTGGCATCCTGGCCCGATCTCGCCGCCCTGAACGACGCCGCGTCCGAGGCCGAGGTCGGCTGGCTCGTGGACCTCGTCTCCGAGATCCGTTCGGCCCGCTCGGAGACCGGCGTGCCGGCGGGCGCGCAGATCCCCCTCGTGGTGATCGGCGCCGACGACGCCCTGAGGGCCCGCGCCACCCGCTGGAGCGACACCCTCCTGCGCCTCGCCCGCCTGTCCGAGATCGGTTTCGCGGATGCGGCCCCGCGCAATGC
Organism: Methylobacterium sp. Leaf112; assembly: GCF_001423295.1. Taxonomy (GTDB): domain Bacteria; phylum Pseudomonadota; class Alphaproteobacteria; order Rhizobiales; family Beijerinckiaceae; genus Methylobacterium. The sequence continues at coordinate 36,412 of NZ_LMNG01000013.1, forward strand.
GGTGCAGCTCCTCGTGCGCGGCTCCGTGGCGGCCCTGCCCCTCGAGGGCATCGTCGATCTCGGGGCCGAGGTCGCGCGGCTCACGAAGGAAGCCGCCAAGGCCGCGACGGAGATCGAGAAGATCGACGCCAAGCTCGCCAACGCCGATTTCATGGCCCGCGCGCCCGACGAGATCGTGGACGAGCAGCACGAGCGCCGCGCCGCCCAGGCCTCCCGTCTGGAGAAGATCACCGAAGCCCTGACCCGGCTCACCGACCAGACCCCGTGACCCGACGCAGGCTGGCTTTCGGGTTCGCCGGCCTGCTCATGCTCCTCGGGCTCGCGGTGGTTCTCACGGCGAGCCCCGGCGACCCGGTGCTCTATCCCGCGACGGGAAGCGACATCCGGACCCTCTATCTCGTCAATCATGGCTGGCATTCCGGCCTCGTGATCCCACGCGAGGCCCTGACGGGGGAGGGCGCCGGCCCGGCCCTGAACGCCATCGCCCTGCGATTCCAGGCCTATCCGGACCTCGAATTCGGTTGGGGCGAGGCCCGCTTCTACCGCACGACGCCGACGCTCGCCGAGTTCGACGCTCGCCTCGCCCTGGAGGCCCTGTTCACCCCCGGCGGTCGCGCCGGCGTGGTGCAGGTGGTCGGCCTTGAGCGGACCGCGCGGGCGAGCTTTCCGCTCTCCGACCTCGTGGCCGTGCGGGTCTCCGGCGCCGGACTGGCGCGGCTCCTCGCGCGCCTCGACGCGAGTTTTCGCCTCGTCGACGGGCATCCCGTCGCCGGCGGCCCGGGGCTCTACGGGCCGAGCCTGTTCTACGAGGGGGAGGGGCGCTTCTCCTACGCCAATGTCTGCAACCATTGGGCCGCCCGGCTCCTCAATGCGGCGGGCGTGCCGGTGACGCTCCTGCTCGACACCCACCCGCAGGGGCTTCTCCTCGACCTGCGCTGGCGCGCCGGACTGAGGCCCGAGCCGAACCTGTCCAAACCGTAATGTCGCCGCCACGGCGGGGTCACCCGGCCGGCCCTACACCCTGGATCACGGCCCGCCGCTCCCCACGGGGAATGTGTGGCGGCGCCCCCCGATCCGGAGATCTCTGATGCCCGTCCAGCCGAACCGCCTGCGCCGCAACGCCCTCGCCTCCGTCGCCGTGGCCGCCCTCGTGGCGACGGGCGCCGTCGGCGTCGTCACCCAGCCCGTGACCCCGGTCCAGGCCCAGGCCCTTTCGAAGAACCCCATCGAGACGCCGGACCACCCGCCGGGCTCCTTCGCCACCGTCGTCGACAAGGTGAAGCCCGGCGTCGTCGCCGTGAAGGTGAAGCTCGACGACAGCGCGACCTCGGACGACGAGGACGGCCCGGGCAACCAGGGCCAGCAGAACGTGCCGCCGCAGCTGCGCGAGTTCTTCAAGCGCTTCGGCCAGGGCGGTCCCGGCGGGCAGGGCGGGCAGGGCGGCCCCGGCTTCGGCGGCCAGGGTCCCAAGCGCCAGGGTCAGCGCGGCGCCATGGGCTCGGGCTTCATCATCTCGGCCGACGGCTACGTGGTCACCAACAACCACGTGGTCGACAAGGCCAAGAGCGTGCAGGTGACCCTCGACGACAACCGCACCCTCGACGCCAAGGTGATCGGCAAGGACCCGAAGACCGATCTGGCGCTCCTCAAGATCACCGAGGGCGGCCCCTTTCCGTACGTCTCGCTCAGCAAGTCGGCGCCGCGCGTCGGTGACTGGGTGGTGGCCATCGGCAATCCGTTCGGCCTCGGCGGGACCGTGACCGCCGGCATCGTCTCGGCCCGCGGCCGCGACATCGGCGCCGGGCCGTACGACGACTTCCTGCAGATCGACGCCCCCATCAACAAGGGCAATTCGGGCGGCCCGACCTTCAACGTCGGTGGCGAAGTGGTGGGCGTGAACACCGCCATCGCGTCGCCCTCCGGCGGCAGCGTCGGCCTTGCCTTCGCGATTCCCGCCGAGACCGTGCAGGCGGTGGTCGATCAGCTCCGGGCCGACGGCAAGGTGGCGCGCGGCTACCTCGGCGTGCAGGTCCAGCCGGTGACGAAGGACATCGCCGACGGCCTCGGCCTCGACAAGGCCAAGGGCGCGCTGGTCGACCATGCCGAGGCCGGAACCCCCGCCGCCAAGGCGGGGCTCAAGTCCGGCGACGTCATCGAATCGGTCAACGGCACCCCGGTCAACGACGCCAAGGAACTGTCCCGCCGCATCGCCGGCTTGAAGCCCGGCGCCAAGGTCGAACTCGCCTACCTCCGAGGCGGCAAGTCCGACACCGCCACGGTGGAGCTCGGGGCGCTTCCGAACGACCCGAAATCGGCCACGGGCGGCGGTCGCGGTGGATCGTCGTCGGACGGTCAGCCCCGCCTCGGTCTCAGCCTCGCCCCGGCCTCCGAGGTCGGCGCCGGCGACGAGGGCGTGGCGGTGATGGAGGTCGATCCCGAAGGCCCGGCCGCGGCCAAGGGCATCGAGCAGGGCGACATCATCCTCGATGTCGCCGGTGCCAGCGTTTCCCGGCCCTCCGAGGTCGCCGAGCGCATCCGCTCCGCCGAATCGAGCGGCCGCAAGGCGGTGCTCATGCGGGTGAAGAGTTCCAAGGGCACCACCCGCTTCGTCGCCGTCGCCCTCAACAAGGCCGGCTGATCCGCTCCGGGCGGCCGACCGGCCGCCCGTCCCTCACGCCTCCCTCCTCGACTCGAAGCCGGCCCCGCGTGGCCGGCTTCCTTTTGTCCGGAGCGCAGGGCAGGGCGTCGAGGAACGCGTTCCCGCCAGGGTGACGCGCGCCCCGCGAGCGGTCATGGTGCATCCCGTTTGATTGCAGCACCCCAACCATCCGGAACCGACCCATGACCACCATCGCCGATCGGAATCCTGCCGATCTCGCGGACCTGCACGCCCGCGCCCGCGACGCCTACGCGGCGTTCAAGGCCCGGGGACTGAAGCTCGACATGACCCGGGGCAAGCCCTCGCCCGAGCAGCTCGACCTCGCCGCCGGCATGCTCGGCCTCGCCGGCAACGGCGACTACGTCACGCAAGCCGGCGAGGATGCGCGCAATTACGGCGGCCAACAGGGCATCGCCGAGGTCCGTGCCCTGTTCACCCACCTCCTCGACGCACCGGCCGATGGGATCGTGGTCGGCGACAATTCGAGCCTCGCGATGATGCACGACAGCATCGCCTGGGCCCTGCTCACGGGCGTGCCCGGGTCCGTGAAGCCCTGGTCGAAGGAGAGCGACATAGCCTTCCTGTGTCCGGTGCCGGGCTACGACCGGCACTTCGCCCTGTGCGAGGCCTACGGCATCCGCATGATCCCCGTGCCGATGACGGGCCACGGCCCCGACATGGACGTGGTCGAGGCCGCCGTCGCCGACCCCGCCGTGCGTGGCATGTGGTGCGTGCCGAAATACTCCAATCCCTCGGGCGAGACCTATTCCGACGAGACCGTCCGGCGCCTCGCCGCCATGAAGACCGCCGCCCCCGATTTCCGCCTGTTCTGGGACAACGCCTACGCGGTCCACCACCTGACCCCCGAGCGCGTGGCCGTCGCCGACATCCTCAGCCTGTGCGCCGAGGCCGGGAACCCGGACCGCGCCTTCGAATTCGCCTCGACCTCGAAGATCACCCTGGCCGGCGCCGGCCTCGCCTTCTTCGCGGGCTCGCCCGAGAACGTGCGCTGGTACCTCGCCCGCGCGTCGAAGCGCACCATCGGGCCGGACAAGCTCAACCAGCTCCGCCACGTCCGCTTCCTGCGCGACGCGGCCGGTCTCGACGCCCACATGGACGCGCACCGCGCCCTGCTGGCGCCGAAATTCGCCGCCGTGGAGGAAGCCCTGTCCCGCCACCTCGCCGGCACGGGCGCGGCCCGGTGGACGAAGCCGGAGGGCGGCTACTTCATCACCGTCGAGGCGCGCGACGGCACCGCCACCGAGGTGGTGCGTCTGGCCAAGGAAGCCGGCCTCGCCCTGACCCCGGCCGGCGCGACCTCGCCCTACGGCCGCGATCCGCGCGACAGCGTCCTGCGCCTCGCGCCCTCCTATCCGAGCCTGAAGGACGTCACCGCCGCCGCCGAAGGCATCGCCGTGTGCATCCTTCTTGCATCGGTCGAGGCGGAGCGCCGGGTGCGCGAACGCGACGCCGCGTAGGCTGCCCGACGCGATCTGGAAACCGACGCGCCCCGGGGCGCGTCGGAGACAGGGAGGCGGCGATGGGCGGGATCGCGACACGGACCCTCGGCCTCGCCATCGCCTTGTGGGCGGCGGCCGGCGCGGCCCAGGCCCGGACCTCGTGGGCGTCCGGCACCGCCGTCTATTCCGATCTGTGCCTGACGGTGGATCACGAGCCCGTCGGCCACCGGGTGACCCTGCGCCGCTCGCCGATGGGGGATACGCTGATCTACGAGGCCGCCCTGACGGGCCCCGTCCAGGCGGGGACCGTCCGGGTCGACGCCGCCTCCAAGGCCCTGGCCTTCACGGTGGATTCGGACGGGCACACGCTTCGCTTCACGGGGACGCTCACGGTGGAGGCCCTCACGGGCGTGCTGGAGGATGATACCGGCGCGCGCCCGGTCCGCCTGTCACGCATCCTACGCGCGCACCCCGACGCCGCCTGCCCGGACGAACGGACGGGGTCGCTCGAGGTGGGGCGTTAAGCGTTCGTTTCCCCGCCGTAGACTGTCAGGCAGCTCTCATCGTACAGATGGTCCATGATTGTATGGGATGGGCCGAAGCGCTTGGCGAATCTCGTCAAACACGATCTGGACTTCGCGGATTTCGAGGCCGGTTTTAATTTCGCGACCGCCTTGGAAGTTCCGGCCAAATCCAGCCAGACCGGTCGCCCGCGGAGTAAGCTGATCGGATCGTTCAACGGCCGCATCGTCGTCGCTGCGATCGTATCCCCACTCGGCACGGAGGCCTTGACCCTCATCAGTCTTCGGCCCGCGAGTGCATTGGAAAGAATGTTGTATGGCCGCCACTAAGATCGCGTCCGATTACGTCCCCAATCCGGGCTATTCCCAGGCCGATTGGAACGCGGTCACCGACAACCCAGAATGGACCGCGGACGATTTCCGAACTGCACGTCCGTTCGCCGAGGCGTTCCCGACCCTGGGCGAAAAGCTCCGCCAATCACGTGGTTCCGAGAAGGAGCGCGTCAAGGTTCCGGTGACGATCCGGCTCGATGCCGCCATCATCGACGCGTTCAAGGCGACGGGCGAGGGCTGGCAGACTCGGATGAACGACGTTCTGCGGGACGCCGCCGCCAAACTTGGTCCCGTGGAGACGAAGGGGTGAGCACCTCGCGCAAGCCAACTCGCGCGGTCCATGCCCTTTGGATGACGAGCGGTCTGCTCGTTGCCCTCGCCGGTGGCACGGCCCACGCCGCGGACGCCTGCGACGCCCTCACGGCCAAGGTCATCCGCGCCACGGGCGCGTCCCTCGCCGGGCGCGCCGGGTCCGGCGCGGTGTTCCGAGCGGCCGATGCCGAGCGGATGAGCCTCGCCTGTCGGACGCCGCGCCGGATGGTGTTCGGATCCCAGGCGCGCGAACCCGAACGGCCTTTCTTCGTGCTCGTCGGACGCGCGGCCGAGGCGCTCGCGGGGGCGAAGGCCGAGGCCGTCGAGGTCCTGGCCCTGACGCTCCACCAGGATTCGCTGCTGACGGGCCTGTCGCGCGAGGGCATCGTCGGCAAGGCGGCCTTGCGCTGCGAGACCGGGCCGCGCGACGACACCCTGTCCGGCAGCCTCACGGTCTGCATCGTGACGCCGGCCGCCCCCCTGCGCCGCCGGGCCGGCCTTTTCGCGGAGCGCCGGCCGGGCTAGACCGCTCCCATGTCCGAGATTGCCCCCAATACCGCCGGTTCCGTCGTCCAGGCCGGCCGCGTCGCCTTCGCCAACCACCTGCCCTTCGCCCTCATCGCCGGCCCCTGCCAACTCGAGAGCCGCGACCACGCCGTGGAGATCGCCGATGCCCTCAAGGGCATGACGGACACGCTCGGCATCGGCCTCGTGTTCAAGGCCTCGTTCGACAAGGCCAACCGCACCTCCGGCGGCACTGCCCGGGGCCTCGGCCTCGCGGGCGCCCTGCCGATCTTCGCCGAGATCAAGGAGCGGTTCGGCCTGCCGGTCCTCACGGATGTGCACGAGGCCGGGCAGTGCGCCGTCGCGGCGCAGGTGATCGACGTGCTCCAGATCCCGGCCTTCCTGTGCCGGCAGACCGACCTGCTCCTCGCCGCCGCCGCGACGGGCCGGGTGGTCAACGTGAAGAAGGGCCAGTTCCTCGCCCCCTGGGACATGGCCCACGTCGCCGCCAAGGTGACGGGTGCCGGCAACCCCAACGTCCTGGTGACCGAGCGCGGCGCCTCCTTCGGCTACAACACCCTCGTGTCCGACATGCGCAGCCTGCCGATCATGGCGCGCGTCACCCACGGCGCCCCCGTGGTGTTCGATGCCACCCATTCGGTGCAGCAGCCGGGCGGGCAGGGCGCCACCTCCGGCGGTCAGCGGGAATTCGTATCGGTGCTTGCCCGGGCGGCCGTGGCCGTCGGTGTCGCCGGCCTCTTCATCGAGACGCATCCCGACCCCGATCACGCCCCGTCGGACGGTCCCAACATGGTGGCGTTGAAGGACATGCCCGCACTCCTGGCCGAATTGCAGGCATTCGACCGCCTCGCCAAGGCGATCGACAAATCCCCGCGCGGGTGAATCCCAATCTTCGGGCTTTCGCCGCGAATGGCCGATCGGGGAACCCTCCCGCTTCGAGACCGTTGCTCTTCTCAAGAGATTCAACGTTTCGAGGAGCCTTCATGCGTAAGCTTGCGATGATCACGGCCGTCACCCTTTCCCTCGGCGCCATGGCGGCAACGACGGCGGCCGAGGCACGCCCGGGCGGTCATGGCTACGGCTACGGTCGGGGAGGGTACAATCACGGTGGGTACGGCCATCGCGGTCACGCCTATCGGGGCGGCGGCCGCCGGGGCATCGGTACGGGCGCGGCTGTCGGCCTGGGGATCGCCGGACTCGCGGCGGGTGCCATCGCGGCCGGTGCAGCCCGCGATTCCTACTATCGCGGCGGCTACGACCGTCCGGCCTACGGCTACGGTGCCCCCGCCTACGGTTACGGCTACTGAGGCACCTTTCACGGGTGCGAACGACGGGGCGGTTGGCGCGAGCCGGCCGCCTTTCGCATGCACGGCGAGGGCAGACCACGCAACAGGAGGACGGCCCCGTCCGACCATCGGCGACGATTGCCAAACACACGCCTAGATTGCATGAGGTGACCGCGCGAACGGGCGCGGAGACGATTTCGAATGCCGATCCTCATCGCTCTGGCAGGGGCCCTCGTAACCGGCCTGATCTACTGGGTCAGGTACGGGAACGGCATGCAACACATCGATCACGCCGTACGGGACTGGCGGACCGCCCGGCGCCGACGGGCGAGCGAGCGCCAGATCCGTTCGGCACCACTGCGATCCCTGCTTAATCCCGCCGATGCGGCCGGCGTGTTGATGGCGCTGGTGGCCCGACAGCGCGGCGTCCGGACGCCCGAGCAGGAGAGCGAGATCCTGAACCAAATGCGCGACGTGACCGACCCGAGCGACGATCTGGCAACCCGTATGGTGGTGATCCGCCATGCAGCCGATCAAGCGGCACCCGATCCCGATCTGGCGATCCGGTCCCTCGCGCCGCTCCTGCGCGACCGGCTGACCCAGGGCGAACGGGATGACCTGTGCCGGATGTTGACGGCGGTGGCCACGGTCCATCAGGGCCCGACGGAGTCGCAGAGCAGGTTCGTCGAGCAGGTTCGGCGCGCGATCTACGAAGACCGCTAGGACCGCCGAGGGGCGTGCAGGCCCGGTGCGCCTCAGCGTGCCCGGTAGGGCGGCACACCCTGTTCGGGCAGCCAGACCGACTTCAGCGGCTCACCGCTCTGCCAGAACACGTCGATGGGAATGCCGCCGCGCGGATACCAGTAGCCGCCGATGCGCAGGTAGCGCGGGGCCAGCAGTTCCGTCAGGGTCAAGCCGATGCCGACGGTGCAATCTTCGTGGAAGGCCCCATGGTTGCGGAAAGCCGTGAGGTACAGCTTGAGCGACTTCGATTCGACCAGCCACTGACCCGGCACGTAGTCGATCACCAAGATGGCGAAATCCGGCTGGCCCGTGACGGGGCAGAGCGACGTGAATTCCGGAACCGTGAAGCGGGCGAGGTAATCCGTACCCGGATGCGGATTCGGCACCCGATCGAGACGGGCCTCCTCGGGGGAGCCGGGAAGGGGCGTGGCCTGCCCCAATTGGAGCGTTTCGGGGTTCAGGGGCGCGTGCGTCATGCCCCTCGCTATAACGTGCGATGCAGGGGCGCGCATCTGCCGGTTCGTCGCTGTCGCGTGAAGCACAGGGCGACGACAAGATTTTCTTGAGGGGCGGGCGAACATTCTTGGGAGCCTTCCCACCCTCCGCAGGGGCCGGACGCTTGCCCGATGCGTGACGTTGGCGGATAAGCCTCGACTGAATCGCGATCTCGACCCGATGCCCCGGTCGGCAGGGATTGAGGACCGGGCCTCGTGTCGGGCTCGCCCCAGGGATCGCAACGACGCAAGAAGGCTCCTGCATGACCGCGATCACCAACATCGCCGCCCGCGAGATCCTCGACAGCCGGGGCAACCCGACCATCGAGGTCGACGTCCTCCTTGAGGATGGCTCCTTCGGCCGGGCGGCCGTGCCCTCGGGTGCCTCCACGGGCGCCCACGAGGCCGTGGAGCTGCGTGACGGCGACAAGGGTCGATTCGGCGGCAAAGGCGTGCGCAAGGCGGTCAACGCCGTGCAGTCCGACATCCTCGACGCCATCGGGGGCATGGACGCGGAGGACCAGATCGCCATCGACGAGGCGATGATCGAACTCGACGGCACGCCGAACAAGGCGCGGCTGGGTGCCAACGCCATCCTGGGCGTCTCCCTCGCCGTCGCCAAGGCGGCGGCCGAGACCGCCGGCCTGCCGCTCTACCGCTACATCGGCGGAACGCAGGGCCGGGTGTTGCCGGTGCCGATGATGAACATCATCAACGGCGGCGCGCACGCCGACAATCCCATCGATTTCCAGGAATTCATGATCATGCCGGTGGGCGCGTCCTCGCTCGCCGAGGCCGTGCGCATGGGCGCCGAGGTGTTCCACACCCTGAAGGGCGCCCTCAAGAAGGCCGGCCACAACACCAATGTGGGCGACGAGGGCGGTTTCGCCCCGAACCTGCCTTCGGCCGAGGCCGCCCTCGACTTCGTCATGCAATCGATCCAGGCCGCCGGCTTCAAGCCCGGCACCGACATGGTGCTGACCCTCGACTGCGCCGCCACCGAGTTCTTCAAGGACGGCGCCTACCGCTACGAGGGCGAGGGCCAGACCCGGGACATCGAGGCGCAGGTGAGCTACCTCGCCAAGCTCGTCGACAGCTACCCGATTCTGTCCATCGAGGACGGCATGTCTGAGGACGACTGGGCGGGCTGGAAGCTGCTGACCGAGCGCGTCGGCGACCGCTGCCAGCTCGTCGGCGACGACCTGTTCGTCACCAACGTGACCCGCCTGTCGCGCGGCATCGTCGAGGGGACGGCGAACTCGATCCTGGTGAAGGTGAACCAGATCGGCACGCTCACCGAGACCTTGGCCGCCGTCGATATGGCCCAGCGCGCCGGCTACACCGCGGTGATGTCCCACCGCTCCGGCGAGACCGAGGATTCGACCATCGCGGACCTCGCCGTCGCGACGAATTGCGGGCAGATCAAGACCGGTTCGTTGGCCCGCTCCGACCGGTTGGCGAAGTACAACCAGCTCATCCGCATCGAGGAGGGCCTCGGCTCGCAGGCCCGCTATGCCGGCCGCGAGGCCCTGAAGATCCGCTCCGCGCAATGAGCCCTACGTTTATCGAACACCCGGCGGCCGCGGCATCTGTCGCGGCCGCTTTTTCGTGCGTACCGCCCTATCTCACGGGGATGGACACGACCTCCGACGCCCCGCTCACCGTCTATTACGACGGCGCCTGCCCCCTCTGTGCGGCCGAGATCCGAACCTATCGCCGGTGCCGGGGTGCCGACGCCCTCGCCTGGGTGGATGTGAGCCGGGACGGTCCGGCCGATCTCGGCGGCCTCAGCCGCGCCGACGCCCGAGCTCGCTTCCATGTCCGCGACCGTGACGGACGCCTCGCCTCGGGGGCCGCGGGCTTCTTCACCCTGTGGGCGCATCTGCCCGGATGGCATCGCCTCGCCTGGATACGCCACGTCCCGGGCGTGCCGTGGCTGGCCGAGGTCGCCTACCGCCTGTTCCTGCCCCTGCGGCCCCGGATCGCCCGTATCCTCGGGGGCCGGACACCCTGCGACGGGGCGTGCGGACCGCGCTCCCCGTGAGCTCGGGGGAGATCGCCGGGACAGCCCCGGGGCAAGCGAAAGAGGTGGCTGACCGGGCGGCGTCTTGATATGCGGGCGCCGAGATCGGCCCGGATCGTAGCTCGGGCGAACGAGGCGAGGGCGGCATGCACACCGACGCGGTCCAGGCACGATTGACCACCCTGTTTCGCGAGGTGTTCGGCGATCCCGCCCTGATCATCCATCCCGAAACCACCGCGAACGACATCGAGGGCTGGGATTCGGGACGCATGATCGAGCTCATCGTCGCGGCGGAGGCGGAATTCGGTATCCGCCTCACCACGCGCGAGGTCGACGGCATGGCGCGGGTGGCGGATTTCATCGCCATCATCGCGGCGAAGACGGCGGACCGGCCCTGAGCCTCCCCCTCGCCTGGCTCCCCGAACCGAAGGATTGGGCGGGCGCGACCGCGCGTGCCCGATCCTGGGACGCGTTCGTCGCCCTGGCCAACACCCGCCTCGACCCAATGCGGACGAACGGCCTCGACCGGATGCTGCGCAAGGCGTTTCCGGCGGGACCGCCCGGCGATCTGGCGACGCGTCCGCTGCGCCTCGCCGTGCTGTCCTCGTCCACGGTCTCGCACCTCCTGCCGGCGATCCGCATCGGCGGCCTGCGCCGGGGCCTGTGGATCGAGACCTACGAGGCGCCCTTCGGTGCCTACGCGCAGGATCTGGCCGATCCCGCCTCCGGCCTGCACGCGTTCGGACCGGACGCGATCCTGTTCGCCCTCGATACCCCGCACCTCACCGGCGGCCTGAACCCCGCGGCCGGCCCGGAGGAGGCGCAGGCGGCCCAGGCGCAAGCCCTTCGCCGCCTGTGCGAGACCTGGCGCCGCGCGCGAGACGGCTTTCGCTGCCCGGTGATCCAGCAGACGCTTCTTCCCGTGGCACTGCCCCTCATGGGCTCCAACGAGCATCGCCTGCCCGGCTCGCGCCGCCACGCCGTGACGCGCCTCAACGCCGGCATCCGCGCGGCGGCGGAGTCCGACGGCGTCGACATCCTCGCCCTCGACGAGGCGGCGGCCCAGGACGGACTCGCCGCCTGGCACGATCCGGTCTGGTGGCTGCGCGCCAAGCAAGCGATCGCACCGTCCGCGGCCCCCCTCTACGGCGACCACGTCGCCCGGCTGCTCGCAGCGGGGCAGGGCCTCTCGAAAAAGTGCCTCGTGCTCGACCTCGACAACACCCTGTGGGGCGGCGTGGTGGGCGACGACGGCACCGCCGGTCTCGTCCTGGGGCAGGGCAGCGCGGAGGGCGAGGCCTATCTCGGCCTCCAGGCGTATGCGCGCGATCTCGCCGCGCGCGGGGTGATCCTTGCCGTCGTCTCGAAGAACGACGCGGCCAACGCCCTCGACGTGTTCGAGAATCATCCCGAGATGCTGCTGCGCCGGGGCGACATCGCCGCCTTCCTGGCGAACTGGGACGACAAGGCCACGAACCTGCGCCGGGTCGCCGAGACCCTCGGCATCGGCCTCGACGCCCTCGTCTTCGTCGACGACAATCCGTTCGAGCGCGAATGGGTGCGGGCCGAGCTGCCCATGGTGGCCGTGCCCGAACTGCCCGAGGACCCCGCCCTCTACGCCGGCCGCCTCGCCGAAGCGGGCTATTTCGAAGCCCTCCGCGTCACCGACGAGGACCGGGCGCGCGGGGCCCATTACGCCGCCAACGCCGCGCGGGTGGCGGCCGTCTCGGAAGGGGGCGACCTCGCCGCCTACCTCGCCGGCCTCGACATGCGCCTGGTCTGGCGGCGGTTCGACCCCGTCGGCTTGCCGCGCATCGCCCAGTTGATCAACAAGACCAACCAGTTCAACCTCACCACCCGGCGCACCACAGAGGACGAGATCCGTGCCCTGATCGCCGATCCGCACGCCCTCGGCCTGCAGTTCCGGCTCGTCGACCGCCTCGGCGACAACGGCATGATCGGCGTGGTGGTGGCGCGGGAGACCGAGCCGGAAACCCATGCCATCGAGACCTGGCTGATGAGCTGCCGGGTCCTCGGCCGAGGGGTGGAGGCGGCGGTTCTGAGGGTTCTGGCCGAGGTCGTCGCTGAGGCGGGCGGCCGCCACCTCGTCGGCCGCTACCGGCCAAGCCCGAAGAACGGCATGGTGCGCGGCCATTACCCCGGGCTCGGGTTCACGCCCCTCGCCGCGGAGGCCGACGGCAGCGAGACCTTCCGCCTGGCGCTCGCCGATTACAGGCCGGGGCCGAGCCCCATCGTCATCGCCCACGGCTGAGGCGCCGGGCCGGGGAGGGGGGCCGCTTCGAGTCGCCGCCCGGCCGACCACAGGCGGTCGCCCACCGGCCCGACGACGACGAGCCCCATCATCAGATCGCGATAGCTGTCGGGCATGCGTGCCGCGACCCAGACCCGCTGCCAGCATTCCCGCAAGTCGAGGTCGGCATCGCGCCAGCCGAGGCGAAAATGCCCGATGGCCGCCCCGACCCGCTCGCCGCGAAAGCTCGCCGGAACCCAGACCCACGCGGAAAAGACGTGGACCGCGTTCGGATCGAGGCGGTCCGTGCGTTGGCGCGCACCGAACACGCAGACGCCGTCCGTGGGCGTTCCGAGCACGTGCGCGACGGCCCGGCCCGACGCACCGGTCAGGAGATTCGGCAGGACCGGAGCGGGAGCCGCGAGGCCCCGCGCCCGAACGAGGCCGTCTGCATCGGTCATGAGATCGACCCAGGATTCGAGGTCGATCTCGTAGGCGGTCTCGTACGGTGCGAAGCGCCGGACATGTCCGGCCAGCCAGCTGTCGCGCGCCTCCGCCCGTCCTGACGGGTCCCCCGGCTGCGCCGCACGCACGTTGAGAAGAGGCGCAGGTCCGTGGCGCCGGATCGCCCGGGCCAGGGCATCGGCCTGCCCATCGGTATCGCCCTTGCGCACCAGGATCTTCTCGCCGCACGCGAGATCCTCCAAGAGACGGCGCTTGAGATAGGCGACCTTGCCGATCTCGCGCCGATGGATCGTCTCCGGAGCGGTGGTTTCGATGAAATCGGACGTGTTGTAGGCGAACCCGTAGCGCCGGCTGCGGACATAGAGCCGCCCCGTAAAGCTCGCCAGGATCTCGAGATCGTCGGCCGCGCCATAGTGCCGGAAATCGGTCTCGAGGGCGTCGATCAGCGCCGCGTGTTCGACGGACGAGAATCGAAACAGGCCCAGGGGTTCGACGCCGCAATAGCGTTGCACCAACCCGAATTCGCAATTGTCGCCGAGGCTCTCGAAACGCGTCGCCAGAGCCCCGATGGCACGGCCGGCGGGAGGAGCGATGCGGCGCCAGGGGAGGGCGAACCTCATCGGGCTCGCCCCTGTCGGGGCTGCGCAGTGTCTCGGTGAGTCATGCCACGACGCATACCGCGCGCGCCGACCGCATCTCAAGTCGCTCGGAACGGCAGGATCCTGGGCTGAATGCGGAACGGAGGGAGCATCGGAACTGGCGTTCCAGATCGCATCAGGGGGCCGTGTGAGGCGGGATGACGCTTTCGTCGCGAAAATTTCGTTTCCCCGTCATTTGGCCGTTGACGGTTGGGCTATGGGCCCGTAGAAGCCTGTTCATCGGCGGCGGCCAGCGGGACTTTGGTCTTGGCGGCGGCGCCGGTTCTCTTGGAGGCGTTATCGGATGGATG
>NZ_LMNG01000014.1 GCF_001423295.1 Methylobacterium sp. Leaf112
CCGCGTCGAGGAGCGAGGTGCGGGTGTCGAGTTCGAGGTCCCGGCGCTGGCCGTTCACCGTCAGCGACACCTTCGCCAGGACGGGCTTGTCGGTCCCGGTCGGCCGGTCGGCCGCCGGCGTGGCGCCCGCTGCGGGCACGGCCGCCAGGGCCGCCGTGGCGGATGCTCCCACCATCAAGTCTCTCCGATTCACTTCGAGGGCTCCAACTGGTCCCGTTGCGGCGCCGCCCCGTCGCCGGCGAACGGCCGGGCGAGGTCCGGCGCGCCGGACGGGGTGCCGAGGGGAAACACGATCACCTTGGATAAGCTCCAAAGTGACGTGCGGATCCGCGACGGCCGGCGGGCAAAAGCACGCATGGTCTCCTGATCCGCCTCGCGAGGCAGGGCCGTCGCGCACGGGCGATGGATTTGCCGATCGCGGTCCGCGTGCTTATGACCGAACGCCGCGATCATGCCGGCGCAGTCAGGGGGAGCGGGGCGAATGCGGGGAAACAGGCACGAACACGCGCGCCGTTTTCTACTCCCCTTCGGCGTGTGCGCCGCGCTCGCGCAGCAGCCTGCACGTGCGCAGGAGACGGCGCAGCCGTTCACGCTGGCCTGCGTCAACACCGGTGGCAAGACGATCTACTTCAGCATCGATCTTCCCGCCCGGCGCTGGGCGCTGATGAAGGCGAACGGTGCGCTCGATTCGAAGCCGCAGGCCGTCGCCGCCGAATCCAGCGACATCATCAAGCTGAAGAACCCCGGGGGGTACTTCAACATCGACCGCAAGACCGGAGCCATGGAACTCATCAAGGGCGAGACCCGCCGGGTCGACCGGATTCCCTGCGCCAAGCACGAAACCCACCTGCCGATCCCGGCGGACGTGCCGGCGGCGAACAAGTTCTGATCGCGTCGCGTCCCGTCGGGGGGCTCCCCCTTTCGAAGCGAACGCCCGACGGCGATCGGCAGCGGCCCGGCGATGGGCCGGAGCCGCGTGCGGGCACCGGCATCCCCGAGAAACCGGTGTCCACCTTTCGGGCCGATGACCTGAGGAGGCCAGCATCTCCGATACGAAGACCCCGCGCGCGCCGTCGCGCCTGAATGCCCTCGCCCGCCTCGTGGCGGCGACCGTCCTGCTGCCCCTGGGCATCCTGCTCCTCGGCCTGTGGGAGCAGGAGCGGGCCGGCGCCGATTGGGCCGATCTCGCCGCCGAGCGGGAGCACCTGACCCGGATCGTCGCGGATCTGGAGGCGCGGGCGCCGCCGGACGGGCGCCCCGATTTCCGGATGCAGTTCCGCCGCAACGGCAAGGGTTACGGCGGTCCCCTCGCCCTGGTTCAGGCTCGGGCGGCCCGGGACGAGGTCGCGACCCTGATGACGATCATGGACTGGCGCCGCCTGCTCCCGCCCGTGGTCGTCGCGGCCGGGGGCGCCGCCGCCCTCCTGTCGATCCTCGTGCTCCTGGCCGGCGCCGCCCTCGGGCGACTGGGGCGGGCCTCGCGCGACGCGCTGGTGGCCGGCTTCTCGTGGATGCGCCGCCTGCTGCCGCCGGTGCTCGCCCTCCAGGTTCTCCTCACCACGGCGGGCTTCGTCGCGGCCGTGGTCTTCGAGGCCGGGCTGCTGGCGCGGCCCGGGCTGGGCGGCGGCGAGATCAAGATGCTGTTCCTGGCCGCCGTCGCCGTCGGGGCGGTCCTGATCGCGGCGGGCGCCACGGTTCTGGGCCTGCGCCGGGCGCTGTCCGCCTTCGAGCCCGACCCCCTGTCGATCTTCGGCCGGGTCGTCTCGCCCGCCGAGGCGCCGGGCCTGTGGCGGCTCACCGAGGGGCTGGCCGACCGGCTCGGGGCGTTGAAGCCCGAGGCCGTAGTGGTCGGTCTCACGGGGGGCTTCTTCGTCAGCGCCGGCCCGGCCGTGGTCGAGCCCGGCGGCGCGCCGCTGACGGGCCGGATCCTCTACCTGCCGCTGCCCTACCTCGCCCTACTGCGGGGCGACGAGGTGGCGGCGATCATCGGCCACGAACTCGCCCACTACGCCGGGGGCGACACCGTCTACAGCCAGCGCTTCCTGCCGATCTATGCCGGCGTCGGCCGCTCCCTCGACGCGGTGGCGGAGGGGCATGCCGGGTCCTTCGGGCTCCTCGGCCCGTCCTTGCGCCTCGGCGTCTTCGTCATGGAGAACTTCCACCTCGCCGTGCGCCACTGGAGCCGGACCCGCGAGTTCGCGGCCGATGCGGCGGGTGCCGGCCCGGCCTCCGTGGACGCCGCCGCGCGGGCGCTCCTGCGCACGGGGGCGGTGGCCCCCCGCATCGCCGAGACCTTGGACGCCGCCGCCGAGGCGCCCGGGTCCGCCCCGGCCGACCTCGTGGCGGCGAGCCTCGACCACGCCATCGCGCGCGGCCTCGACGATCCGGCGACGCATCTCGAGGCGGAGCAGGCCCACCCCACCGACACCCATCCGCCGACCCGCGAGCGCGTGGCGGCCCTCGGCCGGACCCTCGACGCCGAACTCCTGGCCGCCGCCGCCGCCGTTCCGCCCCCGCACGCGCTCGGCCAGCTCGCGGCCTACTTCGCCGATCCCGCCGGCCTCTGCCGCGCGGCGACGCACGATTTCCTCGACGCGGTGCGGGCCCACGATGCGGCCTTCCGCGCTCATCTCGAAGCGACGGCGGCGGAGATCGGCACCGAGGCGCGGGAGCTGCGCGAAAGCACCCGCCCGGGGGCCATCGCCCTCCTGGTGGCGGGCGGCTTCTTCATCGGGGTCGCCCTCCTGTGGCTCSCCGCCGGCCTGCCCGGCCTGTCCGCCAGCCAGGCGGGGGCCGTGGTGGGGGTAGCGCTGGCGTGCGGGGCGGTCCTGGGCGGCTTCGGCGGATTTCGGCTGTGGCGGGGCGAGCGCACGACGATGATCCTGACCCCCGAGGCCCTGGCGGTGCCCGGCCTCGACCGACCGATCCTCTGGGACAGCATCGCCGACCTCGACATGACGACCCGGCAGAACGGCGTCGTCACCCGCCTGCTGCTGCCGCCGGAGGCGCCGTTCCCGCAGGCGGTGCCGGGCGGCCGCAAGGTGAAGCTCGACGCAGGGCGCGGCATCGTCACCGTCACGGCCGGCCTGCCGTACCGGATGTCGGTACAGGACTTCGCCGACCTCATCGGCCGCTACCGGCAGGCGGCGCAGGCGCGCCGTGTCCTGGCCGAGACTGCGGCGCAGGCGCGCCGTGTCCTGGCCGAGACCGCGGCGGCTTCCGAATCCTCCCAGACCCCCGTGATCCCGTGAGGTTCCGACCATGAACACCGCCCCCAACCGCCCCGAGCCCTCGCGTACGGAATCCTTGCGCCTGCCGCCGCCCCGCCAGGGCTGGGGCAACATCTTCTGGACCCTGTTCGGCCTCGTGGCGCTGGGTGCCCTCCTCGTCGCCTGCGCCGTCTACACGGCCCCGCCGGTGGTGACGGATTGGCAGATCCGCGACACGGCGCGTCCCGTCGCCGCCGCGCGGGTGAGCGACGGCAAGTGCAGCACCAAGATCGTGCTCCACCTCTGCGACATGACCCTCACCCTGCCCACCCCGTCGGGCCCGGTGGTCCGCCGGATCAACACCGTGTTCACGGGCGTGCATGCGGGCGATTACAGCGTCCGGGTGATGGCCGATCCGGCCCGGCCCGACCTCGTCACCACCGATCTCGCCCTCGACCGCCTGTGGAACCGCACCGTCACGCTTCTGGTCATTGCGGGAGCGCTGGCGGCCATCATCGTCGCGGCCCTCGCCGCGATGGTGCGCAACCGGCGGGCCGGCGCGGGGGCCATGGGCTGATGCGATCGCGGCTTCGGCGGGACGGATCGCTCCACACACCGCGCGAGGGGGGCGCCGCATGATCGTGTTCTGGACCGGGCGGGGCTACTGGGTCGTCTTCTTCGTGGCGCTGGCGATGTTCCTGCCCCTGATCGTCCTGCGGCAGGTCGACGGGCCGGAAGTGGACCGGGCGGTCTGCCTCACCATGAGTCTCGCGGCGCTCGCCGTCCTCGGCCTCGGCCTGCGCTGGAACCGCGGCACGACCTTCGGGCCGGCCGGGCGCGACCACGCCTTCTGGGGGTTGCCGATGCAGGTCTGGGCCGTGCCGATGCTCGTGTTCGCGGCCCTGCTCGGGACCGGTACCATCACCACGGCGGAGGCTCCGCGCGCCCGCTCTTCCTTCCAGGAATCCGGCGGCGTCGTCCGGTGAATCTCAGCCCCGCGTCACGAAGAACCAGTTCGGCGCGAGGCGGCGGTCGCTCTCGGCCCCGGAGCCGGCCGGAAACGCATCGTCCGGCCGGTACACGAACGACGTGCCCCAGGGCGTGCCCCCCGGGATCGGTTCGTCCAGGGCGATCTCGCCGCCGGGACCGCGGGTGAACCCCGCGAGCCCGAGGCGTTCGAGGGCGTGGCAGAGGGCGCGGTAGCGAGCGTAGGGAACCCCGAGGTCCCGCAGGACGTCGATCTCCCGCAGGCTGTCCGTGTCGCGCGCGCCTTGCGGACGGTACGGGGTGACGCGCCGGCCGTTGACGAGGCGGGTGCTCTCCCACCACGCCGTACGCTCCGCCTCCGCCGGAGGATCGTCCCGCCCGCGTTCGAAGGACACCAGGGTGGGCATGGTCGCGATCTCGGCCACCACGGCGTCGAGCCGCGATCGGTTCAGGACGAAGTAGCCCGTCGTCGTTCCGAACGCCGCCCAGGTCATGCCGCCGCCGACGGCCGCCAGGGCGAGGAAGACCGCGACCCGGTGCGTCGCCGCGCGGGCGAACGCCGGCACCGCGACGACGGCCGCGGCGATCCCCGGGACCGGCGCGTAGGCGACGAGGGCCCAGCCGAACACGACGACACCGCAGCCGCCGACGACGAGGGCCGCCCTTCGCGTCCCGTCGGACCGAGGGGCAATCATGGCGGGACGATCATCGCCGACAATCCCGGACCAGAATCCCCGACCGGCGCCGTCATCGAACGGCGGTCCGGCCGATGCGGGCGCGTCGCGCCGGGAGGTGCCGGCCCAGGAGCGCGAGGCCGAGCCAAGCCAAAACCCAAGCCAAAACCCAGGCCGAAAGCCACGCAGCGAGCCAGATCTCGTACAGGTGGCCGTCGAGGGCGGCTTCCCCGTCGAGGCCGAGCCAGCGCGCGAGCCCGTGCGGGACCGGAAGGTCGGTCCAGAGGAGGACGCGCAGGACCGGGATCGAGAGCAGGCCGACGGCGAGGACGAGGCCGGCCGCCCGGTAGAGGGGCCGCGCCGCGCCCTCCACGGTGCCGACGAGGCCGCCGACGAGGGCCGTGCCGAGCCAGAGTTCGACGGGCCGCAGGGTCGGATCGGTTCCGGGCTCCGCGGGCAGGAGGGGAAACAGCAGGAAGACCGGGGCGAGGCCGAGTGCCAGCAGCAGCCCGAGGAGCGGAACGTGCAGCAGGCGCAGGACGGGGCGGCGGACCGGATCGCCGGCGTCGGGCCCCCGCTCAACCGTCCGCATCGCGCGCGCCGTCGAGGGCCTTCAGGAAGGCGGGGTCGCCCCGGTGGCGCCGTCGCAGGGTCCGCCCGTCCGCCTCGGCGGCGTCGCAGCGCAGACGCTTCACGGCCGCCGCGATGGCCCGGCCGCGCGCCGCGTCCGTGGCCTCCTCCCCGCCCCAATGGTTGCAGTCCCGCAGCCGCGTCACGTACGCCGTCACGTCGCCCGGCAGAGCGGGCTCGGCCCGGACGGCGAGCGGTCCGAGGAGCGGCGCGGCGAGAAGCGTTGCGAGCGGCCCGGCAGAACCCTTGGCGACCTTGGCGAGAACGGTCCGCATGGCACTCCATCCTGCCTTTCCTCGGGGCTCCCGCGCCGTATACAGGGAACCCGCATGAGACGCAGCCTTCTCCCCGCCGCCCGCTTCGCGCTCCTCGCAGCGTGCCTCCCCGCCCCGTCAGTGGCGGCGGGATGGGAGGCGGCGCGGTTCGAGCCGCCCGCGAAGACCGAGACCGCGACGTCTGGAGAGGGCAAGATGTCGGGGGAGGGCAAGCAGATCACCTGCACCACCTACCGCGATCTCATGGTGCGCGAGAGCGACACCGACACGCCGGACCCCGAGGACGCGAGCCTCGTGCCGCTCGTGAACGGCGCCGCCCCCGCCTGCGCCGCCGCGCCGGGGCCGGGTGCGCGCATCCTGGCGACCGCCGGCCAGCGCTTCCTCGGCCGCACGGGCGGGTTCCTCGTCTTCGAGCAAGCGAGCACCAACGGCACCGTCCCGTTCGCGGTGCTCGACGCGGGCACGGGCCGCACCCTGATCCGGGACACGACCGCCGAGGCCGGCATCGACACCTTCGCTGTCGCGGACGGGACCCTGCGGCTCGGGTTCCTCCGCGGCGTGCAGGGGGCCTGCTCGATCCCGAAGCACGGCGCCGGGTGCTGGGCGCGGATCGCCCGCGACGGGCCGCTTCCACCCGCCGTCGCGGCCCTGCCGGCACCCGTGAAGGCCTGCGCCGGGAGCTATCGGGCCGGAAAGGCCCCGAAGGACACGCCCAGCATCGTCTCGTTTCCCGTACGCCTCACGGGGACCGCCCCGCCCACCGTCGAGGCCGGCGGCCCGGTGCGCTGCGCCCCGACACCGTGAAGGCGATCTCCCCGTGAGGGCGGCTCTCACTTTGACAGCGTGCCCGCCCCGTCATCGAACCGTCACGCCAAGCCCGCATCCGGGGCCGTCCTACCGAGGAACCACCGCATGATCTCACGCCGCCACGCCCTCGCCGCCGCGCTCGCCCTGTCGGTCCTGTCCGCCCCCTCGGCCATGGCCGAGCCGACCATCGGCCTCGCCGAGCGCCGAGCGATCGCGGCCTACCGCCAGGACCGCTACCCCGCGCAGGAAAAGGCGATCCAGGAGGCGGCGGGCTTCGCCGTGCCGGTGGAGGTGGCGTGGGACGACCTCACGCTCCCGGGCGACGCCAAGTACTATTCCGACCCGGACTATTTCGAGAAGACGATCTTCGAGCCCCTCGCCGCCGGGCTGAAGGAGGTGGCCAAGGACAAGATGGGCCGCGACGCCCTGGCCGCGAAGCTCAAGACCATCCGCGTCCGCTTCGACGAGAACACCGCGCCCGCCTCGAACTACGCCAAGCGCCTCACGTTCGACGGCGGGGTCCTCGACGTGAACTGGCGGCCGTTCACCAACGTCGCCGACTCGAAGGACCGGGTCGAGGCCGTGGTGAAGCTGCTGGAGAAGGGCCTCTGACGGTGCGTGGCACCGCCCTGGGCCTCGCCGCCCTGCTCGCCGCCTGCGGCGCGGCGGCGGCCGAGCCGGCCGCCCGGTCCGGCACCTACGACAGCCTGACCCTGGCGGTCTCCGGCGATGCGGTGGCGGGGGTCTTCGCCGAGCAGCGGGGGGCGGCCGAAGCCGGGAGCCCTCAATTCGCCTGCGTGTTCCTCCTGCGCGGCACCCTCGCGGGCGACCGGGCCAAGGTCGAGACGTGGTTTCCCGACGAGCCGGAGCGCATCCCGGGGGACCTCGCCTTCACCCCGGACGGCGCCGCCCTGACCCTCGCGGAGGATCACGGCGGGTGTTCGATGACCACGGGCACCATGGTGGGGACCCCCTACGCGCTCTCGCGGCGTGCGGCGTCGACCCCGGACGGATGGATCGGCGTCGGCCTCGTGACGGCCGAGCGCACGGCCTTCCGGCCGGAACCCGGCCCGGCTCTGGCCCGGCCGCCCTACCTCGTCCGGCTCGATCCCGTCGCGGTGTTGGAGCGGCGGGACGCCTGGGTGCGCGTGCGCTACCGGGGCGAGAAGGCGCCGGTCATCGGCTGGCTGCCTGCCGCCGACCTCGCCGTGGTGACGCCCTGACCCCCTCGCCGCCCGAACGGCCCGAAGGCCCGCCCCCGACCCCAGGACGATCCCATGCGCCGAACGCTGTCCCACACCCTCGTCCCGCTGATCCTCGTGGCCGGCCCGGCCGTCGCCCAGGGCCCCGCCGTGCCGCCGCGCCCGGCCACGACCTGGGTGCCGGTTGAGGAGCCCATGAGCGCGCTCCTCAACGGCGGCCACCGCATCGTCTCCGCCTCCGGTCCGAGCTTCACCCTCGAGCGGGGCGGCAAGTACGTGGTCTGCGAGGTGCGGCCGGCGGGCGGGATGCGCGGGGCTGCCGAGACCACCTCGACCTGCCACCGCGTGAACTGAGGCCGGCAGGATGGAAGCCACGGACGCGTCCCTTCGCGCGCGGTTCGACGCCCTGTGGGCGCGGACCGTCGGCACGCCCGGCGCGGCGGCGTGGCGGGCCCTCGACGCGGGCTACGGCGCGGCGGACCGGCACTATCACGGCTGGCCCCACGTCGCGGCGCTGCTCGCGGGGCACGATTCCGTGCGGGCGCATCCCGATTTCGCGGGCGTCGACGGCGACGCCGTCGACCTCGCCATCGCCTTCCACGACGCCGTCTACGACATCGCCCGCGCCGACAACGAAGCCCGCAGCGCCGACCTTCTGCGTGCCGAGGCGGGGCCGGCGTCCGAGGATGCGCGCGTCCGGGCC
Organism: Methylobacterium sp. Leaf112; assembly: GCF_001423295.1. Lineage (GTDB taxonomy): Bacteria > Pseudomonadota > Alphaproteobacteria > Rhizobiales > Beijerinckiaceae > Methylobacterium. Next base: position 8,488 of record NZ_LMNG01000014.1, read on the forward strand.
GCGATCGCGATGATCCACGCGACGGCGGCGCACGGCCCGAGCGCGGACCCGGCGACACGGCTCCTCCTCGACCTCGATCTCGCCGTGCTCGGTGCGCCGCGCGCCGTCTACGCGGCCTACGCGGCGGCGATCCGCCGGGAATACGCCGCCGTTCCCGAGGCGGCGTGGCGGCTCGGGCGCGCCCAGATCCTCGACCGCTTCCTCGCCCGGCCGCGCCTCTACCAGACCGACCTCTTCCACGACCGCTTGGAGGCGGCCGCCCGCGCCAACCTCGCGGCGGAAGCGGCCGGGCTCCGCGCCGGGCCCACGGAATAGGCGGACCCACGGAATAGGCGGACTCACGGAATAGGCAGACTCACGGAATAGGAACGTCCCGCATGCGTCCCTCGCGTCGCGTCGCGCGCCTCGTCGCGCTCCTCGGCCTGCCCCTCGTGCTCGCGGCCTTCGCGGCGGAGGGCCGGTTCGGCATCACGCGGTACCGCCTCGCCGGGACCGCGTACGCCGTGCCGCACACCTACGAGTTTTCCCGAAATTTCCGCCTGCCCTGGCTCGACGCGCTCCCGGGGCTCGGCCGGGAACCGGCGGATTCGCTCTGGCTGATGCTGCCCGCCGCCGAGGTCGCGGCGGGCCTCCCCGGCTACAGCCCCCTCAGCCACGGCCATGCCGGCCCGTTCGCCACCGACCTCGTGGTCCACGTCGTCGGCGACCCGGACGGGCGCCGCTTCGCACCCCTCCACGCCCGGCAATGGGGCATTTTCGATGCGCGGCTCGCCGAGGGCGCGCCGTGGCGGCCCGACCCGTCCGGCGGCGAGCGCCTCGTCCATTCCGAGGGCGTCGACCACCGGCGCTTCTACCGCCTCCCGTCCCGGCACGCGGCGCGGCCGGCCGACCAGGCCCCGCCCGGCTGCCTCGCCTCGGACACTTCGGACAAGCGCGAGGTCTCCACCTGCACCTACCTCGTCCACCGCGACGGCCTCACCTACGATTTCTCCCTGCGCCCGGAGAATCTGGCCGTGGCCGACCGCGTGCCGGCCTACGTCCTGGCCCGCCTCGCGGCCTGGAAGCGTCCGGCGCCGGCCCGGGAGGAAGCCCCCTGATCCGCCGCGACCCGGCCTACTGGCAGCGCCTGCGCAAGGACCGTCCCTCGAACGTGGCGGCCGGGCTCGCCGTCGTGGCGGGCCTCGCCGCCACCGTCTCGGTTACCGCCTGCCTCGTGCCGGGACCGCACGGCGCCGCCCGGGCCCAACCCCTCTATTGGCTGTCGATGCTGCCCCTGGTCTGGTGGGCGAACGGCCTGGTGCGGTTCGAGCCGCGTGCGGTGCGGTGCTGGCGGGCCGCCCTGGCCCTGGCCTGCCTCGGCGCCGGCGCGGGCCTCGCGGCGGCCCTGTGGCGGGCGGAGGATTGGACGCTGCCCGCCCTCGGCTTCGCCGTCACCCTCGCGAGCGCCGGAGCGAGCCTCGCGGTCCACCGCGACAGTCTGGTCGCCCGCGAGGGGCCGGCGCGCTGAGCGCCAAGGACCCGTCAGCGCTGGCGGATCGGCCGCAGGGGGCCGTGGAAGAAGCCGGGCTCCATCCCGATGGCGGCGGCGCGCTCACCGATCACCGCGAGGCCGCTCAGCAGCCCGGCGACAGGGGAATCCAGCAGGCCCGGATGGTTCAGGGCCTTGCCGATCTGGCGGCCCTCCCACCAGAATTCCGCGAACAGCAGGGCGAGGAGGCCGAGCAGCCCCCAGGTCTCCAGGCCCTGCCCGAGGAGATAGACGCCGTAGGGCGGCGACAGGATCGTGCTGAGCTTGGCCAGACCGATCACCCCGGCAAAGCCCAGGACGAGGATCAGGAGCAGGCGGACCAGCAGGCGCCGATACAGGCGCAGGGCCAGGTTGAGTTCCTCCACGGAGGAGTGGTCGAGCGTCAGGGACATCCGGGTTCCTCCCATGCGGTTCTTCCCGCCTGATACGGTCCGGGATGTGTGACCGACGGACGCCCGCCCCGCAACCGGCGCCGGGGCGGGTGACATCTCGGGGCCGGACGCCCATGCTCGCCCGTCGATGCGAGGAGCCCGAGCCGTGCTGGTGATCCTGGACCGCCTGTTCTCCCCATCCGGCGCGCAAGCACCCGCGACGGGCCGCCTCACGCCCGAGCGGGCGGCGGCAATCGCGGCGCGCGCCGCGGCGGGAACGGGCCTCGCCACCACCGGCACGGCCGTGCCGACCCGGACGGACACCGGCCTCGTCTGGGACGTCCGCGAGGTCGCCTACGGCAGCGGCTGGCGCGTGTGCGTGGACAATGCCACGGGCGCGCCCGGCCCGGTCGGGCGCTGGGGCCTCCGGTGAGCCGGGCGGTACGGGGACGAGCGCTCGCCTCGCTCGCCCTCCTGGGGCTCGCGGCCGGCCTCGCGCCCCAGGCCGTGCGGGCGCGCGACGGGGGCGCCTACCCGCTCGCCTGCCGCGACGTCCACGCGGATTTCGCCCGCACGGAGCACTGCGCCCGCCGCGCGGGGGACTTCGTCCGCATCGATCCCGCCCGCCTCGCGCGCATGCCGTTCCGGGGCGGGGTGACGGAGATCGTCGTCGACGAAATCGGCTGGCTCTGGGCGCGCCGCGACGGGCTGGCGCTGGCGGTGTTCCCCCTCGACAACGGGCCGGACCCCTTCGCGCAGGGGTTGGTGCGCGCGCGTCACGCCGGCAAGGTCGCGTTCCACGACCGGCGCCTGCGCCGGGTCCTGGCCACGGATTTCGACTGGTCGTTCCCGTTCAACGCCCGCGGGGAGGCCCTGGTCTGCCAAGGCTGCCGCTCGGATGGGCGCCAGCCGTCCGCCATGGTCGGGGGCCGTTGGGGGCTGATCGACCGGCACGGCCGGCTGACGCGGCCGCTGGCGGAAGGCGGAGGCGCCGCCACGCGTTACTTCGGCTGGCCCCGATGAACGCGCCCGCCGACGCGAAGGCCGGTTGAGGACGCCGTCACGCGGTTGTGATCGCGCGGGGCCGCATGGTACGCCGTGTGGACGGGCTCAGACGGGAGACGGTGCCATGGACGAATCGCCTACGGCAGCGCCGCGCCCCGGCTCGGGGATGCCGGCGTGACCTCGATCTCGGGGCTGCCCGCCTTCCTGCTCTACCTCGCCACCGCCGGGGGGCTCATCGGGACGTATCTCCTCGTCTACACCCTCGCCACCGCCCACAACGAGGTCGCGCTGATCCGCCAGGACGTGGCGGCGGCGGCGGTGGCCCTCGGCTTCAGCCTCGTCGGCTTCGCCCTGCCGCTCTCGGTGGCGATCTACAACGCGCAATCCCTCCTCGACTGCATCGTCTGGGGCCTCGTCGCCCTCGTGGTGCAGATCGCGATCTACTGGCTCGTGCGCCTCGCCGTGCCCGACCTCTCCCGGCGCATCGAGGCGGGCAGCATGGCCGCCGCGACGCTCCTCGGTGCCGCGTCCTTCGCGGGCGGCATCGTCAACGCCGCCTCGATGACCGCCTGAGATGGTGGTGCCGCCCCCGGGGACACCGGACGCCGCCGCCGAGGCGCGCCGCCGCAAGCGCTCCGTCGCCATCTCCCTCGTCCTCGTCGCCGGGGCGGGCACCGCCGCCCTGGTGCTGGCCGGGCTCGATCCCTCCCAGAAGGAGGAGGACGCCCTCGTGTACGAGAACCCCGCCGCCTGTGCCGCGCAGGGCCTGCGCAGCGCCGAGGCCTGCACGACCGACCACGCGGCGGCTCTGGCCGCCTACGCGTCGAGCGCGCCGCGCTACCGCACCCTGGACGAGTGCCGGGGGCATCACGGCCCGGACGGCTGCGTCGCGGGTGAGACCGTCGTGGCGGACGCGGCCGGGTTCTTCGTGCCCGTGATGGCGGCCTACCTCCTCGGCCGCACGGTGGAGCAGGCCCTGCCGCCCCAGCCCCTCTACCGGCACGCGGACGAGGCGACGGGCGGGGGCGGGGGCTACTGCACCGGCGCGGGCGGACGGGTTTTCGCCGCCCGCGGCGGCGGGGCGACCCATGTGGCGTCGCGGGTGGCGCGCGCGACGCCATCGTCACCCCGCACGGTGACATCCGGCGGCTTCGGCGCGACCGGGCGGGCGTTCTCCTCCGCCTCGGGCAGCCGCTCGGGCGGGTTCGGGGGCGGCTGATGCGCCGGGTGACGCTGCCCGAGCGGCCGGACTGGCGCGCGCACGCGGCCCGGGCGGGCTTCACCTTCCATACCTTCGACGACGCGCCCTACTGGGACGAGGGCGCCTACTATGCCTTCACCCTGGCGGAGATCGAGGACGACCTCGAGGCGCCGACCCGCGAGATCCACGCCCTCTGCCTCGCCTTCGCCGAGCGGGCGGTGGCGGACGCGGCGATCCTCGCCTCCCTGGCGATCCCCGAACATGCCTGGGACGCCATTGCGGACAGCTTCCGGCGGCGCGACCCGTCCCTCTACGGGCGCCTCGACTTCCGCTACGGCGGGGCCGGCACGGGGCCGGCGAAGCTCCTCGAATACAACGCCGACACGCCGACGGCCCTCTACGAGAGCGCGGTGTTCCAGTGGCTCTGGCTGGAGGACGGCCTCGCGACGGGGCGCCTGCCCGCGGGGGCCGACCAGTTCAACGCGCTGCACGAGCGCCTCATCGCCCGGCTTGCCGGGATGGGGCTGCCGGGCCGGTTGGCGTTCACGTGTTTTCCCGACGCATTGGAGGACCGGGGCACGGTGGCCTACCTGCAGGATTGCGCGGTGCAGGCCGGGCTCACCGCCCCCTTCGTGCCCATCGAGGCCATCGGCCTCGCCGAGGACGGGCGTTTCGTCGAGGCCGGGGGCGGGCCCCTCGACGCCCTGTTCAAGCTCTACCCGTGGGAGTGGATGTTCGCCGACGCCTTCGGCGCCGCCATCGGCGCGTCGCCCACCCGCTTCCTCGAACCGCCCTGGAAGGCCGTGCTCTCGAACAAGGGGCTCCTCGCCCATCTCTGGGCCTTGGCGCCCGGGCACCCGAACCTGCTGCCGGCCTATTTCGAGTCCGACCCCGCCAAGGCGGCTCTCGGCACTTCGTTCGTGAAGAAGCCGCTCTACTCCCGCGAGGGCGCCAACATCCTCCTCGTGCGCGACGGCGTGCTGCTGGAGCGGGACGAGGGGCCCTACGGCGGCGAGGGCTACGTGCGCCAGGCGCTCGCCGAACTCCCGGTCTTCGACGGCCGCCACGCCCTGGTCGGCAGCTGGATCGTCGGCGACGAACCCGCCGGTCTGTGCCTGCGCGAGGGCGCGTCGCGCATCACCACCGACCGGGCCCGGTTCGTGCCGCACCTCATCGACGGTTGAGGCCGGGTCCGCGATGCTCCGCGACGGGGCGTCGTGCCATCGACCGTGACCGGCACGGGCACTTCGCGTCGCGGCCAAGGAACCCTCAGGCGTTCGCCGTCTTGATGGAGGTATGTGCGTGACGCACGGGGCGATCGCCTCGGGCCGTGCATCACGTGGCGGAGGAATGGGATTTCATTCCTCAAAACGCAAAGGATTGATCATGGCGAACACGAATTCCACCTCGGGCCAGCGGCTCCACGAGACCCAGAACGGCACGAAGTCCAACGCCAAGCAGGTCTCGACCGACGCCCTCAACGCCCGTCTGGCCGACGGCATCGACCTGGCGCTGGCGGTGAAGCAGGCGCACTGGAACCTGAAGGGTCCGCAGTTCATCGGCATCCACGAGATGCTGGACAGTTTCCGCGCCGAGCTCGACGACTACAACGACAAGGTCGCCGAGCGCGTCACCCAGCTCGGCGGGACCGCCCGGGGCACGGCGGCGGCCGTCGCGGGTTCGTCGCAGCTCGCCCCCTATCCCCTCGACGCCTACGCCATCGCCGACCACGTCGCGGCGCTGATCGACCGCTACGCCGTCTACGCCAACGCCGTGCGCCAGAACATCGACGACACCGACGAGGCCGGGGATGCCGGCACGGCGGATCTCTTCACCGAGGTGTCGCGTGGCGTCGACAAGCAACTCTGGTTCCTCGAGGCCCATGTCCAGGAGCCCACCGGCCAGTTGCGCGACGGCGACCACGCCGGCAAGCGCTGACAGGCGACGAGCGCCGAACCGTTTCGCCGGTTCGCTGAAACGATAAAGGGCACCGGTCTCCGGCGCCCTTTTTCGTGGAACTCCGCCCAGGGCGCGCGTCCCCTACAGGAACGGCGCCGGGTCCCGTTCCGGCTTGGGCGGCCGGACGTCGTTGCGGTTCCACCAGCCGCCGCCGAGCGCCTGGAACAGGGCCGCGGTGTCGGCGTACTGGTTGGCGCGGGCCCCCGCCGAGGTGACGATGGCCGACAGGTAGGATTGCTGGGCGATGAGCACCTGGGTGCTGTTGATGGCGCCTGCGGTGTACTGCTTGCGGATGAGGTCGAGGCTCTGGCTCGTCGCCTTCTCGGCCGCGGCCGCCGCCGCCACGGCCTGAGCGTCGGATTGCAGCGCCCGCAGGGCGTCGGCGACGTTCTGGAACGCGCCGATGACCACGGCGCGGTACTGGGCCTGGGCCTGGTCCAGGGTCTCCTCCGCGGCGCGCTGGCGGCGGAACAGGGTGCCGGCGTCGAAGATCGGTTGGGCCACGGTGCCGACGATGCCGTAGAAGCTCGCCGCCGAACTCGCGAGCTGGGCGATCCGCACGGCGCTCGACCCGCCATTGGCCGTAATGTTGAACTGCGGCAGGCGGTTGGCGACGGCGACCCCCACGAGCGCGCTCGCCTGCTGCACGTTGGCCTCAGCCGCCTTCACGTCGGGGCGCTGCTGCACGAGGTGCGAGGGCAGGCTGACGGGCAGCCGGGTCGGCAGGCGGAGCGAAGCGAGGGTGAAGGTCTGGGTGACTTCCTCGCTGGGCAGGCGCCCGACGAGGGCGGTGAGCAGGTTGCGCTGGAGCGCGAGCTGCTTTTCCAGCGGCGGCAGCAGCTGCATCGACACCGAGAGCGCCGCCTGCTGCACCACCACGTCGGCTCCGGCGATCTGCCCGAGGGAAAGCTGCTTGTTGTAGAGGGTCAGCACCTCGGTCTGGGCCTGGATCACCCGCTTCGTCGCGTCGATCTGGGCGCGCAGGGACGCCTCCTGGATCGCCGCCAGCACCACGTTGGCGGTCAGCGACAGGTAGGCGGCCTCGAGCTGGAAGCGCTGGTTCTCGGCCTGGGCCTCCAGCGATTCGATCTGGCGCCGGTTGCCGCCGAACACGTCGGGGGTGAACGAGACCGTCACCTGCGGGGTATAGAGGCTGTAGAACAGCTGGCGCTGGTCGTTGAGCGGGCTCTGGAGTTCGCCGCCCGGCACCTTCTGGCGCGAGCCGAGGCCGTTGAACCCCACCTGCGGGAACAGGGTGCCGCGCTGGGCCTCGACGTTCTGCTGGGCGATGCGCAGGGCCGCCTGGGCGGCGTCGAGGTTGGGGTTGTTGGCGAGCGCCTCCTCCACGAGGCGGTTGAGCGCCTTGGAGTGGAACAGGGTCCACCACTGGCCCGGCACGTCGGCCCCGGCGATGAAGTTCTGGTCGGCCGAGCCGCCCTGGCGGGTCACCACCTTGTCGGTGGCCGTCGGGTTGCCGAGGGGCTCGCGGGTGTAACGGGTCACCGGCGGATCGGCGGGGGGCACGAAATCCGGGCCGACCATGCAGCCGCCGAGGCCCGCCGCCAAGACCGTCGCCAGGCCCACCACGAGGGCGGCGGCGCGGGCCGTACGCAGGAGCGCCATCCCGGATCCGTTCGTGGTGCGTCGCATGATGTGGCCGATCCCGCCGGACGTCCGACGCCCGTAGAGGCGACGCAGACCCGCGCGAGTCAACGCGACGGTTCGTGCGGGATCGACGCTTTCACGCCCCTGTGTCGCGCGCATCACGCGTACGCCTCCCGGGCCGCCGCGTGCGCGGCCTCCGGCGGGCGCATTCCCGGGGCCGGCTTGCGCCGCGAGAACAGCCCGATGAGGATCGGCACGATCACCAGGATGAGGTTGGGCGCGAGCATGATGCCGCCCACCACCACCAGCGCCAGGGGCTTCTGCACCTGCGAGCCGATGCCCGTGGAGACCGCCGCCGGCAGGAGGCCGACGCAGGCGGCGACACAGGTCATCATCACCGGACGCATGCGGACGTTGGCGGCGTGCCACACGGCGGCGCCCCGCTCCCAGCCCTCGTCGAGGAGCTGGTTGTAATAGGAGAGCAGGATCACGCCCTCCATGGTCGAGATGCCGAACAGCGCGATGAAGCCGATGGCCGCCGAGATGGAGAACGGCGTCAGCGTCAGGGCCAGGGCGAAGATGCCGCCGATCATCGCCATGGGAATCACGCTGAGCGTCAGCAGCATGTCGGTGAGGGAGGCGAAGTTGACGTAGAGCAGGAGCGCGATGAGCGCGATGGTGATGGGCACCACGACACTGAGGCGCGCCACGGCGTCCTGCAGGTTGGTGAACTGGCCGACCCATTCGAGGTGGAAGCCCGCCGGCAGGGGCACCTCCTGGGCGATCCGGCTCTGGGCCTCCAGCACGGCGCCGCCGAGATCGCGCCCGCGCACGGAAAACTTCACCGGGATGTAGCGCTCCTGGTTCTCGCGGTAGATGAACGCCGCGCCCGAGGTCAGCTCCACGGTGGCGATCTCGGAGAGCGGCACGGGGATCACGCCGCCGGCGGGATTCGGCGCCCCGATGGTGATGTTGCGGATGGTGGCGAGGCTGCTTCGGTATTCGGATGCGAGGCGCACCCGCATGGGGAAATGCCGGTCCGAGCCGTACTCGTAGAGGTCGCCCGCCGTCTGGCCGCCGATGGCCGCCTGGACGGTGGTGTTCACGTCGCCGGGCGTCAGGCCGAAGCGGGCGGCTTTCCGCCGGTCGATGTCGATGCGCACCGTGGGTTGGCCGAGGGAGGCGAAGACCGAGAGGTCGGCGATGCCGGGAATCTTGGCGAGCGACGCCTTCACGGCCTCGGCGGTGCGGGTGAGTTCGGTGAGGTCGCTGCCGTAGATCTTGACGGAGTTCTCGCCCTTCACGCCCGAGGCCGCCTCCTGCACGTTGTCCTCGATGTACTGGGAGAAGTTGAACTCGATGCCGGGGAACGCGTCGTCGAGCTGCTTCGACAGGGTGCGCACCAGGGTCTCCTTGTCGAGGCCGGCGCGCCACTGGTCGATGGGCTTCAACGGCGCCAGGATCTCGACGTTGAAGAAGCCGGTGGCGTCGGTGCCGTCGTCGGGGCGGCCCTGGTGGGACAGGACGGTGACCACCTCCGGCACGTCGGACACCATCTTGCGCAGGCGCTCGACGTAGGCGTTGCCGGCCTCCAGCGAGATCGAGGCCGGCATGGTGCCGCGGATGTAGAGGTTGCCCTCCTCGAGCTTGGGCAGGAATTCGAGGCCGAGGGTTCTGGCCGCGATGGCGGAGGCCCCGAGCATGGCCGCCACCACGAGGAGCGACAGCACCTTGTTGCGCAGGCCGAAGCGCAGGATGATCACGTGGCCGAAGCGCAGCAGGCGCACCACCAGGGTGTCGCGCTCCTCCACGTGTTTCGGCAGGATCAGGGCCGAGAGGGCGGGCGAGACCGTGAAGGTGGCGAGCAGGCCGCCGATGAGCGCGTAGGCGTAGGTCTTGGCCATGGGGCCGAAGATGTGGCCCTCGACGCCCGTCAGGGTGAAGAGCGGCAGGAAGCCGACGATGATGATGGTGGCCGAGAAGAAGATCGCCCGGTTCACCTCCGCGCCCGCGATGGCGATGGTGCCGAGCCGCCCGGTGAGGCCGCCCGGCGCCTCCTGGCCCTCGCTGTGCTCGGGTTCGGCCACGTGCCGGAACACGTTCTCGACCATGATCACGGTGGCATCGACGATGAGGCCGAAATCGATGGCGCCCAGCGACAGGAGGTTGGCCGAATCGCCGCGCAGGACGAGGATGAGGATGGCGAACCCGAGGGCGAAGGGAATCGTCGCCGCCACGATGATGGCGCTGCGCAAACTGCCAAGGAACACCCACTGCACCACGAAGACCAGGATCACGCCGAAGACGAGGTTGTGCATCACCGTGTGGGTGGTGGTGTGGATGAGCCCGCTGCGGTCATAGATCCGCTCGACCTTCACGTCGGGGGGCAGCAGGCCGCTGGCGTTGATCTTGTCGATCTCGGCTTCCACCAGTTTCAGGGTCGGCAGGCTCTTGCCGCCCCGGCTCATGAGCACGATGCCCTCGACGATGTCGTTCTGGCCGTCATGGCCGACGATGCCGAGACGGGGCGCGTTGGAGACGCGGATGTCGGCGACATCGCGCACGAGGACCGGCACGCCGGCCACCTGCGTCAGCATGGTGTCGCGGATGTCGTCCATGTCGCGGATGAGGCCGATGCCCCGCACCACCGCCGATTGCTCGCCGACGTTGAGGGTCTGGCCGCCGACGTTGATGCTCGAATTGTTGAGCGCGGTGACGAGTTGGACCAGGGTCAGGCCCTGGGCCTGCAGGCGGTTGAGATCGACGGCGATCTCGTATTCCTTGGTCTTGCCGCCGAACGCCGTGACGTCGACCACGCCCGGAATCGCCTTGAACCGGCGCTGCAGCACCCAGTCCTGCAGGGTCTTCAGCTCCGTGGACGAGTAGCCCGCCGGCCCCGTCACCTTGTAGCGCATGATCTCGCCCACGGGGGAGGTCGGCGAGATCTGCGGCTGGGCCCCGCCCGGCAGGGGCGGCAGCTGCGACAGGCGGTTGAGCACCCGCTGCAGGGCTTCCTGGTAGGTGAAGTTGTAGTTGAACTGCACCTTCACGTCGGACAGGCCGAACAGCGAGATGGTCCGCACCACCGTGGCGTTGGGAATGCCGGCGAGCTGCACCTCCAGGGGAATGGTGATGTAGCGCTCGATCTCGTCGGCCGATTGCCCGGGATTCTGCGTGATTACGTCGACGAGCGGCGGCACCGGATCGGGATAGGCCTCGATGTTCAGCTGCGTGTAGCTGGCGTAACCCAGCCCCAGCATCGCGAGGAACATGAGGAACACCAGCACGCGCTGGCGCAGGGCGAAGACGATCAGGCTGTTCATCGCGCGCGGGTCATGGTCGGCCGATCGGGGCTGGGAATTTCTTGGGGGACGGTAAGGGTCGTGCGGTCCGGCTCAGGACGCCTTGTCGCCGCTGACGGCGCGATCCATGAACAGGGCGCCGCGGGTGACGATCTCCTCGCCCGCCTTGAGCCCCTCCACCACCTGCACCATGCCCTGGCCGGCGAGGCCGAGGGTGACGGCGCGGGCCTCGATGGCGCCGTCGGGCCGGGCGACCCAGACCTGGGCGCGGCGGCCCTCGTAGACGATGGCGGAGGGCGGGATCGCCGGCGCGGTCTGGCCGGGGCCGGTGAAGATCGTGAAGGCGGCGAACATCTCGGGCTTGAGCACCCGGTCGGGGTTCTCGACCTCGCTGCGCACGGCGAGGCGCCGGGTCGCCGGATCGAGGGAGGCCGCCATGTAGTCGACCTTGCCCTTGAAGGCCCGCTGGCCGAAGCCCGCCACCCGGGCCTCAATGTCCTGGCCGAGGCGGATCTTCGGGATCTCGCTCTCGCGCACGTTGGCGACGAGCCAGACCGTCGAGAGGTCGCCGATGACGAAGACCGGCTCGGCCGAGGTGCTGAGATACTGGCCGATGCCGACCTTGCGCTGGACGATGGTGCCAGCGATGGGCGCGCGCAACTGCGTCTCGGCGCTCAGGGTGCCCTTCTTCTCGTAGGCGGCGATGTCGGCATCCGACTTGCCGAGGATGCGCAGGCGGTTCTTTACCGCCTCCAGGCTCGCCTCGGCGGTCTTGAGGTCGCTCTGGGCGCCGATCACGTCGTTCTGGGCCGACTGGTAGTCCTTCAGAGCCACGGCTTTGGCCTGGAACAGCTCCTGCTGGCGGGCCGCGATGGTCACGTCGAGCTTCAGCAGGGCGGTGGTCTTGGCGATGGTGTTCAGCGCCGCCTGGTAGTCGCTCTGGGCCTGGACCATGTCGGTGGCCTCCATGGTCAGGAGCACGTCGCCGGCCTTCACCTCGTCGCCCGCCCGCACCAGCACCTTGGTGACCCGGCCCGCATAGGGCGAGGTGACCGGCACGTTGTCGTCGTCGTTGAGGGCGATGCGCCCCTCGGCCGTGCCCTCGGGCCGGAACGTCACGGCCCGGACGGGGGCGATCTCCAGGGCGGTGCGCTGGGCCGGGTTCGGGCGGAACACCCGCGCGACGGTGTCGGCGCGGCCGCCGACGGTGTCGGCCGCCTCCTCGGACGGGCCGGAGATCTGGGCCATGCGCTCGCGCACCGTGGTGAGCACCCATCCGGCGAAGGCCGAGTCGCGCTCCGACCAGGCGACGGCGCCGAGACCGGCGCAGATCACCAGCCCGAGCAGGACGATGAGTTTGGAGATGCCCTTCCGGGGACCTGTGGACATGGCGGCACTTTCCGGCGGTCGGCGCGAAGGCGTTCTCGAGGGGGGCTCGTCCCGTTGCCGGGTCGTATCCCAAGGACGGGATTCATGACGGCGCAATGACGCCGGAATGGGGGCACGGACAAAAGCCCGTGATCGCCAGCGGCTAACCCATGTTAGCCTCCGGGCCGGCGCCGACTGTGTCTTCGGCCGTGTCTTGCCGGTTCCGGCCGGGCGTCGTGCGGGCCACGTCTAGAAATCCGCGTGCAGGCGGGTGCCGAAGAAGTGCGCCGGGCCGCGGTCCCGGTTGTAGGCGGGGTTCGCCACGAACTGGTAGTCGGCCGTCAGCACCAGGGCCTTGCCGAGGCTCAGCGCGTAGTAGGCCTCCACCGCCCGCTCGGGCGCGTAGGTCAGCCGCCCGTCGCCGATGAGCAGGCCCAGCCCCCCGTTGGCGAAGTAGTCGCGGTGGGACGGCGAGAGCTGGTTCATGGACGTGCCGAGGCCGACGGTGTCGCTCGGGCGGCCCCATTGGCTGCCCTTCAGGGAGACGCCGCCGGAAAAACTCCGGTCGATGTCGGTGAAGGACAGGTTCTCGTTGCGCCCGTCGGCGGCGCTGGCGCGGGCGAACACGCCGAGATCGTCGGTGACCGCCTGTTCGAGGTTGACGTAGACCCCGCTCTTGCGGCGCGGGCGCCGGGTCGCCGCCACGGCGTCGTTGATGTCGTCGAAGGTGCCCGCCTGGGCGAGGCCGACCACCTCGCGGTAGCGCGCGCTGTTGCCGACGTTGGAGAAGGCACCGAGGCGCAGCTTGCCCGGCCGGTCGAGGAACGGCAGCACGTGGCGCTCCTCCAACTCGATGGTGAAGCCGCCGCGCTCGAACACCCGCGGGTCGAGCACGTCGCTGGACGGCTCCTTCGGCACCTGGGTGTAGGCGGCCCGCAACGCGAATTCGGCACGGTTGTACTCGACCAGAATCCCCTGCGTGTAGCCGGGCAGGTTGGCGGGGAAGTCCCAGGCCGCCGAGCTCCACAGGCCCCAATTGGCGAAATCCACGCGCGGGTCGTGGGCGTAGCGGTTGCCGTCGAAATAGTCGCCCATGGCGAACTTGCCGGCGATGAATGTGATCCGCTCGACGTCGTAGGTGTTGGCGATCTGGTTTGGGCCGTCGGGCAGGGTCTCGGTCTCGCCACCGAGACCGAAGGTCTGGCGCACGAAGTAGCGGGCGGAGCGCAGCTTCGGGAACGGCGCCCCGGCCTTCTGCGCCTCGCCGTTGGTGAAGCCGGCGACCCCGAGGGTGCGGCTGAGGCCGAAGCCCTGGGAGAATTCCGGGTTGTAGTAGAGCTCGGTGCTGTCCGTGAGCTTCAGGCCGAGGAACAGCGTCGCCGTGGTCGTCGCCTGCGCCTGGTGCGGCACGAGGCTGTTGGGGCCGCTGTAGGGCGCACGGAACCCCGCCACGGCCTGGTTGAAGAACGTGGTCTGGCCGTGGAGCGAGAAGCGCTCGCCGAGCACCGGGCCGGATTCTTCCGCCTCGTCGGGCAGGCGCAGGCCGCCCGGATGCCAGCTCAGGCGCGCCATCACCTCGTTGGCGATGAAACCGGCCCGGGTCGAGACCGGGCCGCCCGCCGCCCCCGGCACCGTGCCGAGGTCGAACCGGCCGCTGCCGCCGAGATCGTTGTAGCGGTAGTCGATCCCGAGGCTGAAATGCTCGGAGACGGCGAACTGCACGCCGGCCCCGAGGGTGAAGCCGAGATAGGTGCGGTCGCGCCGCGCGGTGCCGACCGCGCCCGTCGCGGGGTCGGGATAGGTCGCGAGGAACCGCGCCTCGGCCCCCGTGAGCCCGAAGGTGGCGTAGATCAGCGACCGCTCGAAGGCGACGCCGAGGCGCCCGCGCACGGCGCCCAGCACGTCGGACTTGACCCGGATGAGGCTGAAGGCCGGATCGACGGCCTCGGTGCCGAAGCCCGGCGCCGTCGAGGCCACGGGTCGCTTGAGGTTGCTCCCGAAGAGGTCGGCCTCCACGCCCGCGAGCCACGGGCCGGTCTGCCAGTTGTAGCCCGCGAAGGCGCCGCCGACGGCGGTGGTGGCCTCGCGGCTGCGGTCCGAGCGCCCCGTCGCGTCCCCGGTCCGGAAGGCCGGGACGCCCCGGCCCCCGACGGTGGTCCGGCCGAAATCGAAGGCGCCGAACGAGGCCCCGGCGCTGCCCTCGAGCCCGAGATAGACGCCGCTCCAATCGACGAAGGCGGGCGCGACGCGGGGTGCGGCGGCCAGATCGGCGGCTCCGGCCGCCGGGGCGAAGCTCAGGCCGACCGCCAGCGTGGTCGCCCCCGGGAGCCTGCGGAACGAACGGGGAAGGAACGGCATCGGGGGTGTCTCGGACGGGCTGGATCGCAGGCCCCGCCGCATTACCCCGGCCGAATGACCCCCGCATGTCGGGCGGGGACGCGAAATCGAACCGGTGTGGAAGGGTGTCGGGGAAGGGTGCCGGGATTGTATCGGCCGGTCACGCTTTTTCACATGTCTTAATCCCTCGCCCGGTCGAAGCCGCGTCGGTGGCGCCGGATTGTTGCCTTCGCGCCACGGTCGCGCCGGGAGGCCGCACCTGCGGCAGGACGCCATGCGGCGCGTGCGTTCGCCCGATGCCATGTCGCCAGATGCTATGTCGCCCGCGAGGGGCGCGGCTGCGGCGGACGATCGGGAGCACGATGGGACGAACGAGTGGGGTGAAGGCCGGGGCCATGGCGGCGCTCGCCCTGGGCGGTGCCGGCATGGCGGCGCCGGTGCGGGCCGGGTCGTCGGCGCAGCCGGGCCAGACCGTGGGCCTGCCGGCCGGCGCGCCATTCGCGGTCGGCCTGTACTTCGTCAACACGTCGAGCTTCGGCATCCGCAGCACCGAGCCGCGCGGCACCGAGCTCAACATCAACCTGCCGAGCTTCATCTGGGCGACGCCCTGGACCGTGGCGGGCGGGCGCCTGCAATTCGTCGTGCTCCAGCCCATCGCGGCCTCGAGCACCCGGGGTGCGGCCTACCAGAGCGGCTTCGGCCAGACCCTGCTGGCCGGCCAGATCGCCTGGACCCTCGGCGAACACGTCCATGCGAGCTACCTGCTCGGCGCCTACCTGCCGAGCGACACCCGGATCGTGATCCAGAACGCGGTGCTGCACCAGCGCTTCGCCGTGACCTACAACGGCGACGGCCTCAACCTCACGGCGCACGCCCTCTACGGCACCGTGCTGGAGACGGTCTCGCCGCTGGGCACCGCGTATTACCCCGACTTCCTCAACCTCGACCTCACGGCGACGAAGAAGTTCGGGAAGTGGGAGGTCGGCCCCGTCGCCTTCGGCTCTACGGATCTGCCGACGCGCAACCCCGCCTACAAGCGCCAGGGTCAGGTCGCCGTGGGCGGCCTCGTCGGCTACGATTTCGGCCCCGTGAACCTCCAGGCCTATGTCACCCGCGACGTGGTCCAGAGCAATTACGGCGGCCGCGACACCCGCGGCTGGCTGCGCGCCATCGTGCCGATCTACAAGGACGCCGAGGCCGCCCCGTTGCGACCCGTCTTCGGGCGCTGATCCGCGTCTACGCCAGAAGACGTGCCCGTCGCCCGACCCACAGGGTGCCGGCCGCACCCGCAAATAGGGCGAGGCCGAACACCCAGCCGGAGACGGCGCCGGCCATGATCCCCGACAGCAGGGTGCCGACGCTGCAGCCGAGCCCGGTCATGGCGCCCCAGCCGAGGAGGAGCCCGCCGATGAGGCCGCGCCCGATCTGGCCCGGCGTCGGCAGGGCCGGGCGGAACTGGCCCGCCGCGAGGGCCGCCGCGAGGGAGGCCAGCACGAGGCCGCCGACGAACAGGCCGTTGGGCGTCAGCACCGCGTCCCGCACGGCCGTGGCGCAGCCCCGGAACGTATCGAGCCCCTCCAGGCGCTCGGGCAGCAGCCCGAAGGCCCCCGCCGCCTGCCGGCTGCGTCCGCCGATCTCGGCCGTGACCCCGAGGGGGCCGACCCGCAGGTAGGCGAGGGTCGCCAGCGCCCCCACCGCCAACCCGCCGAGCCAGACCGGCCAGCGGACGACGAACACCGCGTGCCAGGGGCTCGTTGGCGGCGGGTGGCTCTGCGGCAGGTGGCTCTGCGACAGGTGGCTCTGCGACAGGTGGCCCGGTGGCGCCACGGCTTCGGGCGCCGGCAGGCGGCGCAGCAGGAGCAGGGCGAGGGCGCCGAGCACCGCCAGGGCGGCGACGAGGCTCCCGGCGTAGCCGAGGTGGCGCGGCAGCCACAGGACCGGCGCCTCCGAGACGCTGGCGAGGTAGAGCGGATTCCAGGTGGCGAACCCGAGGGCGAAGCCGAGGCCGGTGCCCAGCAGCGCGAACGGCGCCGTCGGCGAGCCTTCGCCCAGGCGGTAGAGATGCGCGCCGATGCAGGAGCCCGAGATCGCCATGCCGGCCCCGAACACCGCGCCGGCGAGCACGAGCACCGGTCCCACCGGGCCGATATGGGCGTCGGGCGGCAGGCGCGCGCCGGACGGGTCCGGCATCCAGGCGCCCAGCACCACGGTATAGCCGGCGATTCCCGCCGCGAGGGCGGCCAGGATGCCGAGCATCCCGCGCGGATCGCCCGTGACGAGGAGGTCGCGCCACTGGCAGTAGAAGCAGAAGCGGCTGCGCTGGAGCACGAAGCCGAACAGGGCGCCGAAGGTCAGGGACAGGGCGAGCCGCCCGCCCCCCGGTTCGCCCGCGAGGGTGTGGGCCGCAAGGGCGAGGCCGCCCGCGATGGCGAGCGCCCCGGCGACCCGCAGGGGGGCGCCCCCGTCCGTCCGGACGGAGACGTTCGATGGGGCGGACGGCGCAAGGGGGCGCGCCGCGACGCCGTCGCTCACTTGCCGCCCCAGACGGTCCCGGCGAGGTTCACCACGGGCACGCCGACGGTGTTGCCGTACTCGGTCCACGAGCCGTCGTAGTTGCGGGTCGGGTAGCCGAGGATGCGGCTGAGGACGAACCATGAGTGGCTGGAGCGCTCGCCGATGCGGCAGGAGGTGATGATCGGCTTGGTGCCGTCGATGCCGGCCGCCGCGTAGAGGGCCTTGAGTTCCGCCGGAGACTTGATCGTCCCGTCGGCGTTCACCGCTTTGGCCCAGGGCACGTTCACCGAACCGGGGATGTGGCCGGCGCGGATGGCGAGTTCCTGCACCCCGGCCGGGGCGATCACCTTGCCGCTGAACTCGTCGGGCGAGCGGATGTCGAGGATCTGTTCGTCGCGCTCGCGTTTGGCCACCGCCAGCACGTCGGCGAGGCGGGCGCGCAGGGCCGGCGAAGCCGGCGTGACGGCGAAGGCCGAGGCCGCGACCTCGGGGTTGCGGGTGTCGAGGGGGCGCTTCTCGGCCTCCCACTTCTTGCGTCCGCCATCGAGCAGCTTGACGTTGTCGGTCAGGCCGTACTGGGCGAACACCCAGGCGCCCCAGGCGGCGAACCAGTTGTTGTTGTCGCCGTAGAGCACCACGGTGGTGTCGCGGTCGATGCCCAGCCGCCGCACCAGGGCGGCGAACTTGTCCGGCCCGGCGATGTCGCGGCTCACGGTCTCGACGAGGTCCGTGTGCCAGGCGACGTTCTGGGCGCCGGGGATGTGCCCGCGCTCGAACACGCCCGGATCGACGCTGACCTCGACGATGCGGAGCTTCTTCGCCTCGAGGTTCTTCTCCAGCCATTCCGTGGAGACCAGGGGGCTCGCCGTAGACTGCGCGGCGTTCGGTTGGGTCGCGGCCACGGGCTCCTGCGCGGCGACCCCGAACGCGGGTGTGAGCACGGTCAGGGCGAACGCGAACAGGCAGGCGGATTTTCGCAGCACGGGAGACACTCCGGGATCGCACACAGTCTCCCGAACCCCCCGGTGCGACCGGGAGATTCGAGACCTGCAAGGTCAGGATCGGCCTCGCCGCCGGACGCCTGATTTCGCGATGGGAGGATCACTGATCGGACCAGCAGTGCGGCGGCGAACCATCGACAATGTCGCCTTGCCGCATGCATCAAGTCAAAGGAATGCTGTTCTGTATTACGTTCGGGTGCAGCAAGTCTATCGCCCCAAAACCCTTGGTTTCATGAAGGATTATCTTGGCGGCTCGAACGTGCGGCCGTTCGGGGAGCCAATCGCCCTCAGCGCTCGACCCGGAGGCTCCCGACGAAGCGCCGCGCGACCTCGCGCACGGCCTCGTCGTCGCGCTCGTCCGCCGGACCCTTGTCCCAGAGATGATCGAGGCTGCATTCGAGATCGTCGAGCAGTTCGGGATGACGCTGGGCGAGGAACCGGATGGTTCCGAACAACAGGTGTTCGACGGCCATCTCGCGGCGTCGGGCGTCGATGATCTGCTGGGCGGGGTCGGCGCTGTGCTGGCTCATGGCGTTCCAACCGGCGGCCCCGGCCCCGGGTTCGACGGGCGGCCTCCCCCATGATGCCGCATGGCGTCCCGGGGGGTCAGGCCGTCATCTGGGGGGCGGGCTGGGATCGGCGTGAAGCCCCCCGTGGGAGCGCATCCCCGTGCGGGGGCACGAACGGCTGCACGAGGACGCGCCGGCCGCTGAGGTCGTGGACGCTGACGTACCAGGCGGACCAGTCCGTCTCCCCGTCGAGGCGGCCCATCAGGTCCTGCGCCACGCTTTCCGCCCAGCGGGTCACGCGGCCGGGTGCGCGGATGTCCTTGCCGACGGCGTCGAACACGAAGTCCGAGCCGTTCATCGCATGGAAGCGGTAGCGGGCCATGGAGGTCCCTCCCTGTCGTGATCGCGTCGGACAACGCACGAGTTCATGATATGTTCTTGTTATATGACGGGATTCGCCGCAGGCAAGCGGCGGCCTTCCGCAAAGCCGCGCGTTCCGGAAGAAAAGCCCGGGTCACGTCCAGTACAGGACCCGCGCCATGGGCAGGTGACGCCCCAGCATCTCCGTAAGGGACGCGCGCAGGGTCCGCATGGTCTCGGCGGGGAAGACGTACTTGGTCGAGCCGAACTTCGTCAGCTTGCGGGTGCGCGCCGCCTCGTCGAGGTCGAGGTCGCTGCCCGGATACCAGTCGCGCAGGACGGTCTTCGAGCCGGGCGTGAACCGGTGGGTGATGAGTTCCGCCGTGAGATCGAGGTCGGGGATTCCGGCCAGCGCCGCGGCGATGCGGGCGAACAGATCGTCGTAGCCCGCCGGCCAGTCGGCGAAGGGCTGGATCGGCGCCACCGTGAGCCCGACGCGGTAGCCGTCGCGGGCGAGGCGCGCGAGCCCGTCGAGGCGGGCCTGGAGCGGGCTGGTGCCGCCCTCGAAGCGGATCAGCGCTTGGGCGTTCACCGACATGCGGACCCGCACCCGCCGTCCGTGCGGCAGGCCGATGAGGGGCGAGACGTCGCCGAACTTGCTGGTGAAGCGCAGCTGCACCGGCGCGTCCCAGCGCCCGAAGAACCGCACGGCCTCCGACAGGCTGCCGGTGAGGTGCTCGATGCCGAGGGGGTCGGCGTAGCAGGAGCCCTCGAAGGTGGTGCCCTCGTGCGCGCGCTCGGGCGACACGGAGGTGACGCCGCCGCTGCCGAGATGCGCCGGCAGCACGGCGAGGATCTCGTCGACGTTCGCGTAGACGCGGGTGATCGGCGGGCCGCTGAGCGAGCCGGCGAGGTAGCAGTACTGGCAATGGGCGTGGCAGCCCTCGGCGAGGTCGAAGCGCCAGTCGGCCGAGGGCGGGATCGGCTGCAGCCGGCGCTTGCTCGGGGGCGCCACCACCACCGCGAGGGTACCCTTGGCGGCGCGGTAGGCCGCGCGCGGGTCGTCGTGCTTCGGGGCGACCAGGCGATCGCCGGCGAGTTCGACCACCTCGGCGCCGAGGGCGGCGGCGCGCTCGGCGATGGCCCGGCCATGGGCGAACCCGCGGGCCGCGCGGGTGACGAGGACGCGCTGGGGCCGCCACAGGCGGGGCGGGGATGCGGCGGCGGGGGACGGCGAGGGGAGGGGCATGGTCGCGGCGCCTGCTGGGCGACCGCGCCCGCCCGCCGGCCGGGGCCGGCTCGGTCGAACGACGGTTCGTCCGGTACGGTGATGAGTCCCTTCGGGAAATAGGGATCGGCGACCGGATGGCGATGCCCCGCGCGTGCGACAGCTTGCGCAAGCGGGTCCGGGTCCGCATGACAGGCGAAGCCGCCCACCCCGGGCCCCCGACCCCGGGCCCCCCAATCCAAGGACCACGCATGCACGGACCCGGACGGACAAGCAGCCGCGTGGCCCGAACCGTGGCGGGCGGGCTGGCGATCCTGGCCGGCTTCGCGGCCCGGCCTGCGGCGGCCATCACGCCGGTCGACGTCGTGGGCGTGGAGAGCTGCGACGCCTTCCTCGACGCGTATGCGCGATGCGCCGCGAGCCCGGGCGTGCCCGAGGCGGCCCGGCCCGGCATTCGCCAGGGCATCAACACCCTGCGGGAGAGCTTCCGGAGTGCCGTGGCGCGCGATGCGTCCGCTCGCCCGACGGTGGCGTATCAATGCGCCCAGGCCCACGAGGCCGTACGCCGGAGCCTGACCGAGGCCTTCCGGTGCGACTTCCCGGCCCTGGCCCCGGCCGCGCAGGCCCTGCTGCAGACCCCGCCCGCGCCGCCCTCCGGACGGGCGCCGGCCCGTGCGCCCGCGCCCCCGAACCCCGAGGCTCAAGTCCTGGCCCAAGTCCTGGCCAAGGCCAACGCCTACACGGAGGTGCAGAACCACCTCGTCCGCTCCCACCCCCTGGAGCGGCAGCTCGCGGACTACCGCCGCGACAACGAGCGGGTCCTGAAGCTCGGGACCAAGCTCGGCACCAACGCCTGGTACCATTTCGGCATCGTCGATTTCGACGGGGTCCTGGACGAACTGGACACGGCGATCGCGCTGCCCGGGACCGTGCCGGAGATCGACGCCGAGGCCGCGCGCCTGCGCGACGCCCTGCGCGCCCTCAACCCGACCCTGAAGGCCCTGACCCGCTACCAGACCACCCGCGAGTTCAAGGAGGACGGCTACCGCTTCGCCCGCGAGCAGCATCCGATCCTCGTGCCCCGCGTCGAGGCCGCCGCCAAGGCCATGGACGCCTATGGCACCGCCCTGTTCGAGCGTGAGATCGCCCGGGACGAGGCGCGCCTCGCCGCGCTGCCCGAGGACGCGCCCGCCCGCCGGCTCCTGTCCACCAGCCTCGCCCTGCGCCGGGCGGTGCGGCGGTTCGAGGCCCTGGGGCCGAAGGCCGACGTGGCGCCCTTCCTCGCCGCCCTCGCGGCGGTGTCGACGGCCAACGCGCAGCTCGGCGCGACCCTCGACGCCCTGAGCCCCAAGGCGAATTCGTCCTGCACCGGCTACACCGACACCGTCGCCCGCGTGATCGGGCACGGCCGCGACGTCGCCCGCGACATCCGCGCCAAGGGCGATCCGAGCCAGCCGGCCCAGCTCTTCGGCGAGACCTACAACCGCTCGGTCCGCGACCTCGAATCCTGCCACCGCAACGAGGCGCGCGTCCGGCCGGGTTAGAAACCCGGCCGGACGCGCATCCCCCACCAAAACCCGCGAGGTCTCCCCATGCGTTCCGGTCGTCGCTTGTCCGAACGGTGGTTCAATTTCGTGCTGTGGCTCGTGGCCCTCGCCTTCGCGGTGTTCCTCATCGGCCTCGGCGCCCTCGTGGTCGGCGACCTGCCGCAGGTCGAGCACCGCTTCACCCTCGAACAGTTCCTCGACCGGGAGCAGGCCCGAGCCTCGACGGACGCCCTCAAGGCGATCCGCCGCGCGCAGGACGACGCCCGGCGGCAGGCCGAGCAGGCGCAGCTCGCCCTCGACGCCGCGCGCTCGGCCTCGGAGGCCGCCCGCGAAACCTTCGCCAACTGGCTGAAGACCCGCGACGCCACCCGGCGCGTCGACCAGGACCCGGCCCTCATCGCCCGCACGGAAGGGCTCGACGCCCTGAAGGCGGCCGAGCGCGCCGTGGAGGAGCGCCTGGAGGCCCTGAACCGCACCGCCCTCGACCTCTCCGAGCGCGAATCCGCGCAGGACGCCGTCGAGGCCGAGCTGCGGGGCGCGGCCCAAACAAAGCTCGACGCGGCCGAGCACGGCCAGGAGCTGCGGGTGTTCGGCTACCGCCTCGCCCTCACCTTGCCCCTGCTGGCGCTCGCCGGATGGCTGCTCGCCCGGCGCCGCCACACCCGCAACTGGCCCTACGTCTGGGGCTTCGCCCTCGCCGCCGCCTTCGCGTTCTTCGTGGAGCTGGTGCCCTACCTGCCGAGCTACGGCGGCTACGTGCATTACGGCGTCGGGGTAATCGTGACGTTCCTCGTCGGCCGCACGGCGATCAACGCGCTCCACGCCTACAACGAGCGCCAGAAGGCGGCGGAAGCCCGCCCCGACGCCGAGCGCCGCACGGAGATCGCCACCGACCAGGCCCAACTCCGCCTCGCCAAGAAGGTCTGCCCCGGCTGTGAACGGCCCATCGACCTCGCCAACCCGGCCGCCAATTTCTGCCCGCATTGCGGCATCGGCGTCTTCGAACGCTGCCCGGCCTGCGACCACCGCAAGAGCACCTTCGACCGGTTCTGTTATTCGTGTGGGACGGTGGGTACGCCTGGACCGGCGCCGGTGTGATGTTTGGGGTGGAGGCGGGGGATTGCTTTGGATCGCGCGGCCGCGAAAAGTCCCAATCCTGAGAGTTATGGCGATCCCAGATGGGGCTTTGGCCTGATTCTTCTCAACCCCCTCATCCTGAGGTGCCGCGTCGGCGGCGTTGAAGGAGGGCTCCAAGGGTCGCTCTGGCTTTTGGAGCCCTCCTTCGAGGCTTATCCCTTCGCGATGAGCACCTCAGGATGAGGATGTGGGTCGGGGACCCCCGCGCCCCACCCTTGACCCTCGCCCCCCGATCCACAACAAGAGAACAAAGACCGAACAGTTCGCCGCGCCCGAGACGCGAGGGCCGATGTCGCGCGAGACCGAAGCCACGACCGACGCCAGCACCGCGCCCACCCGGAAGATCATCCACATCGACATGGATGCGTTCTACGCCTCCGTGGAGCAGCGCGACGATCCGGCTCTGCGGGGGCGGCCCCTGGCGGTGGGCGGGTCGCGGGAGCGCGGCGTCGTCGCGGCGGCGAGCTACGAGGCGCGGGTGTTCGGCGTGCGCTCGGCGATGCCCTCGGTGACGGCCCGGCGGCTCTGCCCCGACCTCGTCTTCGTCAAGCCACGCTTCGACGTCTACAAGGCGGTGTCGGCCGAGATCCAGGCGGTGTTCTCCGAGCACACGCCCATCGTCGAGCCGGTCTCCCTCGACGAGGCCTATCTCGACGTGACCGAGAACCTCCGGGGGCTGCCCACCGCGACCGCGGTCGCCCGCGCCATCCGGGCCGAGATCCTGGCCCGCACCGGCCTCGTCGCCTCGGCGGGGGTCTCGTACAACAAGTTCCTGGCCAAGGTCGCGTCCGACTACCGCAAGCCCGACGCCCTGTTCGTCATCACCCCCGCCATGGGCCCGGCCTTCGTCGAGGCCCTGCCCATCGGGCGCTTCCACGGGGTCGGCCCGGTGACGGAGGCCAAGATGAAGCGCCTCGGCATCCTCACGGGCGGCGACCTCCGGGCGCGCTCGCTCGCCGAGTTGCAGGCCGTGTTCGGCAGCGCGAGCGGGTATTACCACGGCGTCGCCCGGGGCATCGACGAGCGCCCCGTGCGGGCGCACCGCATCCGCAAGTCGGTGGGGGCCGAGACCACGTTTTCGGAGGACACCACCGCGTTCGACGTGCTGGCCGAGCGGCTTCAGCCGCTCCTCGACAAGGTCTGGACCACCTGCGCGGGCAAGGGCGTCGCCGGCCGCACCGTGACCCTGAAGCTGAAGTTCTCGGATTTCGAACAGATCACCCGGGCGCGCTCCCTCGGCGCGCCGGTCGCCAGCCGCGAGGCGATGGCGCAGGTCAGCCTCGGCCTCCTGCGCGACGTGTTCCCCCTGCGCCGCAGCGTGCGGCTGATCGGGGTGTCGCTCTCGGGCCTCGACACCGGCGCGGGCGAGGCCCCGCGCCAGCTCGGCCTCGCCGTGTGAGGCCCCCCGCCTACCGGGCCGGCGGCTGCCAGATGGCGAGGGCGGAGGCGTCGACGGGGCGGGGCAGCAGGCCCTCGGCCCGGAAGGCGTCGGCGATCTTTTGCTGCTCCCCCAGGGCCGCCCGGGTGACGGGTTCGACCCGGTAGCTGCGGCGGGCGTTGGCGCGCACGATCACGTCGGCGTCGATCTTCCACAGGGGCGCCAGGCGGGCGGCGGCGGCCTCCGGCTCGGCCTTCACGAAGGTGCCGGTCTCGGCGAGCTTGGCGAACAGGATGCCGAGGACGTCGCCGGATTTTGCCACGTAATCGTCGGCCGCGAGGTAGTAGCGCGTGTAGAGCGACAGGCCGGCGCCGTCGCGCAGGACCCGCGCGCCCGATTGCTGGCGGGCCGCCGACAGGAACGGGTCCCACGCCACCCAGGCCTCGACGCCGCCGCTCGCCAGGGCCGCGCGGCCGTCGGCGGGGGTGAGGTAGGCGGGGGTGATGGCCTTGAACGAGAGGCCGGCTTCGGCGAGCGCCGCCAGCAGCAGGTAGTGGCTGCCCGAGCCCTTGGTCACGGCGACCCGCCGGCCCTTGAGGTCGGCCACGGATGTGAGCGGCGAATCTCCCGGCACCAGGATCGCCTGGGCCTCGGGCGAGGGCGCCTCCTGGGCGATGTAGGTGATCTTGGCCCCCGCCGCCTGGGCGAAGAGCGGCACCGTGTCGGCGACATCCGCCGAGACGTCGATCTGCCCGGCGTTGAGGGCCTCCATGATCGGCAGGCCGCTGGTGAACTCGTGCCAGGACACCGTGACGCCCGCCGGCTTGAGGGCGGTCTCCAGGCCGGCATCCTGGCGCAGCAGGGCGATGAGGGTCGAGGAGCGCTGGTAGCCGATGCGCAGGGTCCGGTCGGCGGCCTCGGCGGGCCCGAGGCCGAGGGAGCCGATGCCGAGGGAGAGGAGGGCGGCCCCGGTCATCACGGCGGCCCGCAGGGCGGATTTCAGGGAACGATGCATGGGTGCCTCGCAAGGGGGGGAAGGGGTGAGGAGGGTGGGGCTCAGCGCAGCGGGATGTCGCGCGGCGGGCGCAGGCCTTCGCCGCCCCGGTCCCGGCGCGGGCGCGGCCGGGCCGCCTCGGGCGGCCGCGAGGGGTAGTTCGACGCGAACGGGTTCGGCGGCACGGTGTCGGGGGCCGGCGCGCGCCCGCGGCCCTGCGCTCCGGCGGGTCCACTCGCGGGTCCGCACACCGAGCCGCAGGCCAGCCCCGCGAGGATCAGGGCACGAAAGGCGGACAGGCGCATGGGCGGACCTCGGGGGCGAACGGCGACGACGGCTTGGACCCCATACCCCGGCCGCCCATATGGGGCGAGGCCCCGCGGGACGTCGCACGCGCGACAGCGAGGATCCGGGACAGGAGACGCCGCATGGAGCCCCACACCTTCGAGCAGGACGGCGTGACCTACGAGGTCCGCTTCACCCGCGAGGCCGAGGCCTGGATCGCCCGGATCCGCCGGGCCGGCGAGGCGACGGCGCAGATCGTCGCCTTCCCGCACGGGCGCGGCTACGATTCCGACGACGTCCGCGCCTCCCTCATCGCCGGCTGCGAAGCGGCGGTGCCGAACCTCCCCTGGGCGGCCGTCACCCGGCATTAGGGGGGCGGCGATGGGCTCAGGCCCGGTGGGCCAGCAGCCAGACCACCGCGACGGCCAGGGCCAGGGCGACGAGCTTCCAGAACAGGACGGGGTCGCGCTCCAGCAGGGCCGCCGGCCGCAGGCCCGGCAGGGCGGCGTTCGGCGCGCGCAGGTCCGCCACGAAGGCCGAGGCGGCGTCGTAGCGCAGCGCCGGGTTCGGATGCACGGCCTTGCGCAGGGCGGCGTCGACGAAGGGCGGCAGCCCGGCGCGGGCGGCGGCGACGGAGACATAGTTCAGCCGCCGCCCGCGCGCCTCCGTGACGGCCTGCGCCGCCTTGGCGCCGTAGGGCAGGCGCCCGGTGAGCATCTGGTAGGCGATGACGCCCACGGAGAACAGGTCCGAGGCCGGCGTCGCCGGGTGGCCCGCGAGGCACTCGGGCGCCGTGTACTGGATCGTGCCGAGGGCGGGTTCGCCCCCTTCCGCATCCTCCGCGATGCCGGCGACCCGCGTCGAGCCGAAATCGATGAGGCGGACGGTGCCGCCGCTGTCGAGGAGGATGTTGGCGGGGCGCAGGTCGCCGTGCACCATCTCGCGCCGGTGGAAGGCCTGCACCCCGCGGGCGATCTGCTCGACGAGGCCGCGCACGGTTTCGAGGCCCGGCGCGTGGTTGTCCCGCAGCCACTGGGCCAGGGTCTGGCCTTCGACGTAGTCCATCACCGTGTAGAGGTGGCTGCGGGGGCGGGTCTGCACGGGGGCCGTCAGCACGTGCGGGCTGTCGATGCGCCGGGCGATCCACTCTTCCATCACCATCCGGCGCAAACCCGCGGGATCGCCGTGCAGGTCCGTCGAGGGCATCTTGAGGGCGACCTGCGCGCCGGTCTCCCCGTCGAGGGCGAGGTAGACGTGGCTGCGGTGGCTCGCGTGCAGAGTGCGCAGGACGCGGTAGCCGTCGAACAGGGCCGGCGGGTCGAGGAGCGGGGCCGGGGGCAGGTCCGCGCTCCGGCCGAGATGCTCGGCCGGATCGCCGTCGGGCAGGGCGTCGATGCGCACGATCTGGACGGTGAGGTTGTCGCCGCTGCCGTTC
Source organism: Methylobacterium sp. Leaf112 (assembly GCF_001423295.1). Lineage (GTDB taxonomy): Bacteria > Pseudomonadota > Alphaproteobacteria > Rhizobiales > Beijerinckiaceae > Methylobacterium. Next base: position 35,552 of record NZ_LMNG01000014.1, read on the forward strand.
TCGTAGGCACGCCTGACGATCGCTTGGGCGGCCCGGTCGAGATCGTCGCCGTGCCGGGCCACCTCCGCCGCCATGGCCTCGGGCCGCACGTGCTCGTGCACGCCGTCGGTGGTCAGGAGGAAGACGTCGCCGCGCTCGAGGCCGACCCGGCGATGGTCGATCTCCACGTGGGCGGCGGCGCCCAGCGCCCGGCCGAGATAGGATTCGGTGGCCGACAGGACCACGCGGTGGTCCTCGGTGAGGTCTTCGAGGGAGCGCCCCGACACCCGCGACACGCGGGCGTCGCCGACGTGGAAGATGTGGGCCGTGCGCGACCGGAGCACGAGGGCGCTGAAGGTGGTGACGTAGCCCCGGTCCCGGCCGCCCTCGGGGTCGTGCCGTTGGCGGTTGCGCCGGGTCTCGGCGTGGAGCCACGAATTGGTGGCCGCGATGACGCGCTGCGCCGAGGTCTTCACCGACCAGGTGTCGGGGGTGTCGTAATAGTCCGACAGGAAGCTCTTGACCGCCGTTTCGCTGGCGATGTGGCTGACGGGGCTGCTGCCGATCCCGTCCGCGATGGCGAGGACGGCGCCCTTGAGGGCGAGGGCGGGGCGCGCGGGGAGGGCGGCCCCGTGGAAATCCTGGTTGGTCTCCTTGCGGCCGCGTTCGCTGTGCTGGCCGAGGGAGAGCGTCAGGTCCTGGGGCATCGTCCGGGAATCATCGAGGAACGGTGGGCCGGGCCCCGCGCTGCGAGGCCCGGACGGTCGTGCCGGATTCGGTGTCTCTCACAAAACTCCCGCTGCACCGAAGGGCTCGGCGCGAGAACCGGTCGTGACCGGGAGTATTGTGAGGCACGCTCAGGCCGCGTGGCGGCGCTCGATCCCGACCACGTTCCGCTTCGGGGCGGTGCGGACGTGGGTGGTGTAGAGGGTGAGGCCCGTGAAGGCGAGGCCGCCGACGAGGTTGCCCAGGACCGTCGGGATCTCGTTCCAGACGAGGTAGTCCATGATCGAGAAGTGGCCGCCCATGAGCAGGCCGAACGGGAACAGGAACATGTTCACCACGGAATGCTCGAAGGTCATGTAGAAGAACAGCATGATCGGCATCCACATGGCGATCACCTTGCCGCTGACCGTGGTCGAGATCATCGCGCCGACGACGCCCGTCGAGACCATCCAGTTGCACAGCATCCCGCGGATGAAGATCGTGAACCAGCCCCCCGTGCCGTGCGCGGCGTAGCCGACGGTGCGGCGCTCGCCGATGCCCGCGATGAAGGTGCCGACCTGATCGGGCGGCGCGGTGAAGCCGAAGGTGAACACGAAGCCCATCATCAGGGCGACGGTGAGCGCACCGAGGAAGTTGCCGACGAACACGAGGCCCCAGTTGCGCAGCACGCCGCGCCAAGTGACGCCCGGGCGGCGGTCCAGCAGGGCCAGGGGCGCGAGCACGAACACGCCCGTGAGCAGGTCGAAGCCGAGCAGGTAGAGCATGCAGAAGCCGACGGGGAACAGGGCCGCGCCGAGGATGGGGATGCCGGTCTGCTGGGTGATGGTGACGGCGAAGACGGCGGCCAGCGCCAGGATCGCCCCGGCCATGTAGGCGCGGATCACGGTGTCGCGGGTCGACATGAAGACTTTGGATTCGCCGGCGTCCACCATCTTGGTGACGAACTCCGCGGGCGCGAGATAGGCCATTGCTTGTCCTTCTTCTAGTTCGAGGCTCCTGCGGGGCCGCCGGATTCGTCGCGAACGATCCGGCCCGCCACCACGCGTCGTTGCGCGGCTCGCAGAGGGCACCGGGCGGTCCATGGGACGCGCCCGACGCCTATCGAAATTCGACAACGCAAGATTCGCGCCTTTTGAATACACGCTCCGATGGGGCAGCTTCGACGGCTCCGCCGGTGGGGTTGGGCTCCGTGACTTCGACGGAGTTCGCGAATCCGCCGTGTGAATCCGGCCACCCGGACGGCGAAGGCCCTCGCCGAAACCCGAAGCGCCGGCTACCCGCCGGGAAAGGCCCGACCGGGAACCACCCGCGGCCCGCATCGGTTCGCCCCCGACAACACGAGGACCAACCCCATGACGGACGTCACCTATCGCATCGTCGAGCACGACGGCGGCTACGCCTACAAGGTCGGCGACGTGTTCTCCGAGACCTTCCCGAGCCACGACGAGGCGCTCCAGGCGGCCCAGGCCGCGGCGGCCGAGCAGCAGGTGCCGGGCTCGACCGAAGGCATCCGCTATCAGGACGGCGCGGGCGCCTGGCACGACGAGACGGCGCAGGGCAACGACCGCCCCGTCGCGAAGGTCGTCGAATAGGCCGCTCCTCGATCGGACTCTCCGCGGAGTCCTTGGACCAAAGGCCACGGGGCCGGGGTTTGCACCCGGCCCCCATCCGGTGCAAAGGCGAAACGGCGCTCCCCGCGCCCCGGAGTTTTGCCGTGAATCCGCGCCAGCCCGACCATGCCATCGATCCCCTGTTCACCGAGCGCTGGTCGCCGCGCGCCTTCACCGGCGAGGCGGTGCCGGAATCCGAATTGCTGCGGATGTTCGAGGCCGCGCGCTGGGCGCCGTCCTCCTACAATTCCCAGCCCTGGCGCTTCCTCTATGCCCTGCGCGACACGCCCCATTGGGCGCCGTTCCTCGACCTTCTCGTGCCGGGCAACCAGAAATGGGCGAAGGATGCGGGGGCGCTGGTCATCCTCGTGTCGAACACGCACATGAAGGTCGGCGATGTCCTGAAGCCCACGCCGAGCCATTCCCTGGACACCGGCGCGGCCTCGGCCAACTTCCAGCTCCAGGCCATCCGCCAGGGCTGGCACGTCCACGGCATGGGCGGGTTCGACAAGCCCCGCACCGCGACCCTGCTCGCCGTGCCGGAGGGCAACCACGTCGAGGCGGCCTACGCGGTCGGCCGCGCCAAGCCCCGCGAAGACCTCACCGAGGAGGAGCGCGAGAAGGAGGTGCCGAACGGGCGCCGCCCCATCGGCGACTTCATCCATGCGGGCGGCTTCCCCGGCCACAAGCTCTGAACCCAGCCATGCTGGCGCCCGCCTCCGACTATGCCGGCCTCGTCGCGGGCTTTTCCTGGGACATTCCCGCCCGGTACAACATGGGCGTGGAGGTCTGCGACGTCTGGGGGACGCGCGAGCCGGACCGGCCCGCCATCCTGGCGGTCACGGCGGCGGGCGTCGCCACCACCACGTTCGGCACCCTGAAGGCGGAGTCCGACCGCCTCGCCGCGGCCCTGCGCCGACGCGGCGTCGAGCCGGGCGACCGGGTGGCGGTGCTCCTGCCGCAATCGGCCGCCGTGGTGGTGGCGCATGCCGCCGCCTACAAGCTCGGCGCCATCGCGCTGCCGCTGGCTGGCCTGTTCGGGCCCGACGCGCTCGCCTACCGCCTCGCCGATTCCGGCGCCCGGGCGCTGATCACCGACGCGGCGGGCCTCGCCAAGGTCGCGCCCCTGCGCGCCGGATTGCCGGGCCTCGAACTCGTCCTCAGCCTCGACGGCGCCGGCGAGGGGGCGCTCGCCTATGCCGACCTGCTCGCCGACGCATCGGACGCGACATTCACCCCCGTGGACACCGGGCCCGACGATCCGGCCCTGATGATCTACACCTCCGGCACCACGGGGCAGGCCAAGGGCGCCCTCCACGGACACCGGGTGCTGCTCGGCCACATGCCGGGCTTCCTGATGATGCACGACTTCCCGCCGCGCCCCGGCGACCGCCTGTGGACGCCGTCCGACTGGGCCTGGGCCGGCGGCCTCCTCAACGCCACCCTGCCGGCCCTGCGCCTCGGCGTGCCCGTGGTGGCGCAGCCGGCGGCGCGGTTCGAGCCCGAGGCGGCGCTGCGGCTCATGGCGGAACACGCCGTCACCACCGCGTTCCTGCCGCCCACCGCCCTGAAGATGCTACGCACGGTGCCGGATCCGCGCGGCCGCTTCGACCTGTCGAAGCTCCGCAACATCGCCTCGGCCGGCGAGGCGCTGGGCCCCGAGACCTACGCTTGGGCGCAAGCCGCCCTCGGCCTCACCATCGGCGAGGCCTACGGCCAGACGGAGTGCAACCTCGTGCTCGCCGCCTGCCCCTCGGCCGGCGTGGCGCGGCCCGGCTCCACCGGGCGGCCCGTGCCCGGCCACCGGGTGACGATCCGGCGGCCCGACTGCACCGAGTGCGACGCCGACGAGCCCGGCGAGATCTGCATCGCGCGGCCCGACCCGGTGATGTTCCTGCGGTACTGGAACCAGCCCGAGGCGACGGCAAGCAAGTTTCGCGGCGATTGGATGCTGACCGGCGACACGGCGCGGCGGGATGCAGACGGCTATGTCCACTTCGTCGGGCGCGAGGACGACCTCATCACGTCCGCCGCCTACCGCATCGGCCCAACCGAGATCGAGGATTGCCTGAGCCGCCACCCCGCCGTGGCCCTGGCCGCGGCGGTGGGCCGGCCCGATCCCCTGCGCACGGAGATCGTGAAGGCCTACGTGGTGCTGCGCGAAGGCTTTTCCCCCTCCGAGGTCCTGGCGACCGAGATCCAGGCCTTCGTCCGCACCCGGCTCTCGGCCCACGAGTATCCGCGCCTGCTCGAATTCCGCGATCACCTGCCGATGACCACCACGGGCAAGATCATCCGCCGGCAGCTGCGCGACGAAGCGTAAGGCGGCCCACGCGAAGACGGCCGCGAGTTCTCCCACGGCCGTCCGGTCCTAGCGCTCTCGTCCTATCGCTCTCGTCCTATCGCTCTTGCGCGATCAAGCGGGGTCCGCGTACGGCAACCCGTTCGTTCAGCAGGACGAGCCGCCCGCGGTCTGGCCGTACTGCATCACCGGGCGGGTCTGCTGGTTGGCGTTGCCGTCGGCGGCCGAGCTCACGGGGCAGCCGAGGAAGGTCGGGCCGCGCTCGTCGACGTACAGGGAGCCGGTGGTCTCGGGTGCGTAGGGCGAAGACGACATGAAGCGCGACTGTCCGTCATGGGCCAGCGCCGGCGACATCGCGGCGGCACCCAGAGCAGCGCCGGCGACGAGGGCGGAAAGACGCGTCTTCATTTGAGTTCCAGGCTCCCGGTCAAGAACAGACCCGATGCCCGTCTCGATTGTGCTTGCTCAACAAGCACAGGGGTGCCCGGTTCCGGCAGCGTGTGCTGGACCGCACATGGACAAGACTGGCCTGCGGGACGCGCCCCGGAACTCCCGCCTCATACCAAATCCGGTTGATCGCTTCGCAATGCGGATTTGGGCTTCGCTCAGGCGCCGCGCGGGCTGCCTGATACTGTCCCCGAATGGATCATCCGGAGACAGTATCAGAAGTCCCGCTGCACCCGGGCCCGGACCTGGACGGCGTCGACGCTGGAGATGGTCGCGACGGGGTTGGCCGGGTTGTTGACGAAGGCGGCGTTCTGGGCCGGGGACCGGCTGAGGTCGAGGACGCGCCCGGATTGCATGCCGTAGCGGGTGTAGATCGCCTCGACGCCGATATCGAATTCCTTGACGGGGGACCAGATCAGGTTGGCGCCGACGACGAAGCGGTAGGAATCCCGCAGCACCTGGTTCAGTTCGAAGAACCGCGTGCCGGGCAGGCCCGGCCCGGTGCCGGTGACGCCCGAGGCGAGGCCTTGCGCGGCGCGTGCGCCCGGCGCGAACGTCATGGCGCCGTAGGAGCCGAAGGCCGCCGAGCGCACGGACGGCGTCCAGTAATGCAGTAGGGCCGCCGTCACCGAGACACTCGTGGAGAGTTCGAGGCGATTGGTGAGCGGGTTCAGCACCGCGTCATTGAGGAACTGGGTGAACGGCGCGCCCTGGATCGCCGTCGCCGATTGGGCGTAGGGGCCGACATAGGCCGGCAGGCCGGTGTAGAGGGCGGTGCCCTCGCCGTAGGCGGCCTGGAGATAGACCGTGTCGCCGGGGGCGAGTGCGGCCAGGTTGACCTTCACGCCGCCCTGCACGGCCCAGCCATAGGCCGAGGGCGCGCGGCCGGCGTCGCGGCTGTTGAGGGCGGTGGCGGGCGCGCCCAGATGGGTGCCGAGATAGGCGTCGCGGGCGAGCACGCCGGGGCTGACCTCGTGCAGGGCGGCGGAGCCCTGCAGCGCTCCCCAGGTGTCGTCGTAGCGCAGCACGCCGACGATGTCGGGCACGCGGCTGCGCTGGGCCGACTCGACGAAGCCGATGCCCGTGGGCGTGCCGTCCGGGTTCGCCCCGACGAAGACCGGCGACACGGCCCGGGGCGCGAACCCGCCGTCGAGGCCCGGCACCAGGGGCCGGGCGTTCTGGGTCGAATAGACCGCCGTCTGGCGGAAATGCGGATCCTCCACCGACAGGGTGGTGGAGAAGCCCCGGCCGAGCTTCGCCGTGTAGGCCGCGAGGTTGGTCGACGGGATGTTCGAGCCCATGGACGCGACGATGAACTCGAAATCGTGGGCGTAGAAGTCGAAGAACGACGAGGCCCGCCCGGCGGTGAGGCCGGAGAACTGCACGAAGGCCTTGTCCAGGGCCACCTGCTGCTGGACCCGGCCGGCGGTGTCGACGCCGGTGGCCGGGAACGCGTTGCCGATCCGGTTGAACGCCCCGGCATGCATGGTGGCGAACCCGGTCCGGCTCCCGACATCGATGCGGGTGAAGCCGCGCAGGGCCCCGTAATCGGTCTGGGTCCGGGCGTCGAAGTTGATGCGGGCGCGGGCCTGGTAGCCGCTGATGTCGCCGGCCGAATTGCGGCTGTAGGCGTTCTGGAAGGCATACTCGAACCGCGCCCGGCCGGAGACCCGCAGGCAGGTGTCCGTGCCCGGAATGACGAAGAACCCCGTCCCGGGGGTCGGGCAGATCCGGACATGCGCGTCCGTGCCCGTCCTGCCCTCGTCCGTTTCCCGGCCCGGCCGCTCCGCCGCCGCCGCCGGGACCCCGATCATCCCCACCACGCCCGCGAGCAGGCTCGTTCGTACGCGTGTCATGCCCTGTCCCGTGCGGTCCAACCCAAGACGGTCTGCAACCCAAGACGGTCTGCAACCCAAGACGGTCTGCAATCCAAGACGGGTCATAGGATCGTCGCGCGCCCCGGCCTCGTGAAGGCCGATTCCACGATCTGGCCATGCGACGGCAAAGGAGTTAGATGCGTTGCGAGGCTAAATCAATCCGATCAATGCCCTATCGATTTGCAAAGAATCGGCTGAATGGGGAAGAATATTTCTTATGATCGCGCTTCTGTCGTGCGGGATTAATTCGATGCGTGAGACGTGAACTATTGTAGCCTCGACGCAGTGTGGCTGTGCTTGTGGGGTGGTGTCGCGTACGGGGTCGCCTGGCCTCGGCTCCACCGGCCTCGGATCGATCGGAGACCTGCCGCGCGGCTGTCCCGGCGCGGGCGTGCGTGGCTTCGGGCCGGCCCGGGGCCGGTCCTCCCGGCGGGTTCGCGGGCTGCTTCTCCGGTCTCCGGCCCGGGAAGGATCGCCCCTGTGCAGGTGCGGATCGATTTTTATGATGCGGGGAAGATCACGATCCCCTAGTGATCAGCTTCCGCATGAATCTGGACTCAATTTCTGATACATAAGTTCGATGACGCGCAACTTTCGCCGCGATGATGATTTAACGAGATCCGGTCCAATAGCGGTGAGCGATCCGTGTGTCCTTCGGTCGTGGGCCGGAGGAACGTCTTGTCCGTGCCGCAATCATCGGCCGGGCGTCCGCCAGTGGTTTGGGGGCGGTCGGTGCTATCGCCGGCTGGCCGCTCGATTGGATCTCATCCGCGCGGCGAAGGATTCTCAGCACCGTGTGCGGGAATTTTCCGGAATGACGTGTTGATGCGGACGGTGCTCACGACGGAAACCATCGCGCCGCATCTGAGGTTTCGGCTGTGGCAGGAGATGCTCCTCGACCGCATCGGTCCGGTCGAGCAGAAACAGATCGACGATCGGCCGTTCCAGGGACGGATCGAGACCGCCGATGTCGGGGACATTCGGATCACCCGGGTCGCCGAGAGCGGGCTGCGGACCGAGGTGACGCCGGCGACGCTGCGACGGCGGGACGACGCCGGGACGGTGTTCGTCCTGATCCAGCTCGCGGGCCGGTCGAAGAGTTCGCAGGATGGCCGCGACGCGGTGCAGGGGCCCGGCGACATCATGGTGCTCGGCGGGCGACCCAACGTCCACCTGTCGAGCCACACGGATCGGTCGCTCGTCCTGGAGTTGCCGCGGGAGCGCCTCGAAGACTTTCTCGGCCCGACGAAGGTCTACACGGCTTTTCCGGTCGGGCCGACATCGCCGGGCGCCCTGCTGGCCGCGAATTTCTTCCAAGGCCTGTCGGAGATGACCGACGATCTCGCCCCCGAGACGGCCGGTCGCCTCTCCAAGATCGGCGTCGATCTCATCGTGGCGAGCCTGGCCGAACGTCTCGCACAGGAATTGCCGCAGGATCTCTACGGCACCGTCATCATCCAGCGCGCCAAGGCCTACGTGGAGGAGAATCTCGCGGATCCGACCCTCGACCCCCGCCAGCTCGCCGCCGCGATGGGCCTCTCCCTGCGCCGGCTGCAGGAGCTGTTCCACAGGCAGGGGCAGCACATCTCGGACTGGATCTGGGAGCGCCGGCTCAGGGCCGCCGGACAGCGCTTGAGCGATTCCGCCTGCGGCCACCTCGCCATCGCGGTGATCGCGTATGGCTGCGGTTTCTCCAATTCCGCCCATTTCAGCCGTCGCTTCAAGGACCGCTTCGGCCTGACGCCGCGCGAGTATCGCTCCGCCGCCCTGGGGGTCCCGACCCCGTGAGGCCCCGGCGCGGCCCGCAAGGCCCGTCGCGTACTAGGCTCCTGACCCATAAATTTGGCTTGTCAGGAGTGTCCGTGATTCCTTTGTGACGAAGGAGGATCGGATGGACGAGTTTTGGCTGACGGACGCACA
>NZ_LMNG01000015.1 GCF_001423295.1 Methylobacterium sp. Leaf112
CCGGATCATCCATCCGATAACGCCTCCAAGAGAACCGGCGCCGCCGCCAAGACCAAAGTCCCGCTGGCCGCCGCCGATGAACAGGCTTCTACGGGCCCACAGCCCAACCGTCAACGGCCAAATGACGGATTTGCGAAAAAACTTGCATCCGGCTCGGCAGAAGCCGCCCATGGCCCGCCTGTGCCCCGCAAACGGGATTTCCCGCGAGATGTGCCATTCGAACCGGTGAGCCGTGCCCCTCCGCTCCCCCGCCGTGCCCTGCCTCGGGGCCGTTCCCAGCCGGTTCGGTTGAGCGGAGCCCCCTACCCTCTCGCGGGATCAGGCGGACCGGGCGCCTGCGCGGCGCCTTGCATCGCGAAGCACGTAGGCGGCGGCGCCCAGCACCATGGCTGCGAGGGCGAACCAGGTCAGGGCGTAGACGAGGTGGTTGTCCGGGAACGCCACGACCGTCAGGCCCCCCTGCGGTAGGCCTCCGGGATTGGGTGTCGCATCGGCATCGACGAAATACGGCGCCACCCGCGACAATCCGCGATCGGCGGCGATGGCGGCGACATCGCGCGAGTACCAGCGCCCGGCCGCCGGATCGTTGTCGCGCAGGAAGGCGCCGCCGGGCTCCGACAGACGCAGCAGGCCGGTGACCCGCACGGGACCGGCGACCTGGCCCGCCGCGCGGGTGGCGGGGTCGCGGCGGTCCCTCGGCACGAAGCCGCGATTGACCAGGATCGTCCCCCCCTCCGCCATCAGGGGGGTCAGCACCCAGAACCCCGCCCCGGCCTCGGTCACGGCCTGGACCAGGGTCTCGCGGTCATGGGCGAACAGGCCCGAAACGAAGACGCGGGTGTAGGGCTCGCAGGCCGGGGCACAGTCGGTGGGGGCCGGCACCGGCGCCGCCTGCAGGCGCGCGTCGACCCGGGCGACGAGGTCGTGCTTCCAGGCGCGGCGCTGGAGCTGCCACGTTCCGAGGCAGGCGAGGCCCGCGGCGACGAGGCAGGCGAGGAGCCCGAACAGCCACAGGCCCGCGCGCGGGCGGGCCTGTGGAGCGGGTGCGGTCACGGGCGGCCCGCGCCGGCGATCAATGCTGGTGCTGATGCGGCGCCGGCGCCGCGACCCCCGGTTCGGTCGGCGTCGATTGGGGGGCCGGCATGTGCATGCCGTGGTCGGCCGGCATCATGTTGGTGTCGAGGTGGTACATCACCCACACGGACCCCACGAGGGTGATTAGCACCAGGGTCAGGGTGAAGATCAGGGCGAGAATCGTCCACCCGCCCTCGGACTTCGTGTTCATATGCAGGAAGTAGACCATGTGGACCACGATCTGCACCACGGCGAAGCCCATGACGACGATGCCGGTGAGCCTCGGATTGCCGAGGACGTCGCTCATCACCAGCCAGAACGGGATCGCGGTGAGCACGACCGAGGCCAGGAAGCCGGTCATGTAGTCCCGGAACGTGCCGTGGCCGCCGGGCTCCTCGTGGACGTCGCGCCCACTGCCCCGCGTGTGCAGGTCCTCCGATGCGACGCTCATCTAGAGGACTCCCATGAGGTAGACGAAGGTGAACACGCCGATCCAGACCACGTCGAGGAAGTGCCAGAACATCGACAGGCACATCAGCCGGCGCTTGTTCTCGTCCCCGAGCCCGCGCATCTGGACCTGGATCATGAGGATCACGAGCCAGACGATGCCGAGGCTGACGTGCAGGCCGTGGGTGCCGACCAGGGTGAAGAACGCCGACAGGAACGCGCTGCGCTGGGGCGTCGCCCCCTCGTGGATGAGGTGGTGGAACTCGTAGAGTTCGAGGCCGATGAAGCACAGGCCGAACAGGCCGGTGACGCCGAGCCACAGCAGCATGCGGCCCTGTTTCTCCTTCTCCATCTCCAGCATGGCGAAGCCGTAGGTGATGGAGGAGAACAGCAGCATCGAGGTGTTGAGCGCCACGAGCTTGAGGTCGAACAGGTCCTTCGGCGAAGGACCGGCCGCGTAGTTGCGCCCGAGCACGGCGTAGACGGCGAACAGGGCCGCGAAGATGAGGCAATCGCTCATCAGGTAGAGCCAGAAGCCCAGCATCGTTCCCCCTTCGGGATGATGCTTGCCCTGCGCGTCGTGGAAGACCGGGGTGTCCCCCGGTCCCTTGAAATCGTCGGCGGTGAAGGCCGCCGTGGAATGCGCCGCCATGGTTCTCAGACCCGTTCCGCCAGGAGTGCCGTGCGCGCATTCTCCGTCCGCACGACCTCGTCGACGGGAATGTAGAAGTCGCGGGCGTAGTTGAAGGTGTGACCGATGGTGACCACCGCCAGCGCCACGAAGCTGAGCGCCGCCAGCCACCAGATGTACCAGATCATCGCGAACGAGAAGACGATGCTGAGCATCCCGAGGATGATGCCGGCCGCGGTGCTGCGCGGCATGTGGATCTTGTTGAAGCCGCTCACCGGCCGGACGTAGCCGCGCTTCTTCATGTCCCACCACGCGTCATGGTCGTGGACCACGGGCGTGAAGGCGAAGTTGTAGTCCGGCGGCGGCGAGGAGGTCGCCCATTCGAGGGTACGGCCGTTCCACGGATCGCCGGTCAGGTCGCGCAGTTCCTCGCGCCTCAGGAAACTCACCACCAGGGTGACGATGAACGAGGCGATGCCGAGCAGGATGAGGAACGCCCCGAAGGCCGCGATGACGAACCAGATCTGGAGCGACGGGTCGTCGAAGTGCTGCACCCGGCGCGTCACGCCCATGAGCCCGAGGATGTAGAGCGGCATGAAGGCGAACCAGAAGCCCGTGAGCCAGAACCAGAACGAGGTCTTGCCCCAGAACGGATCGAGCTTGTAGCCGAAGGCCTTCGGGAACCAGTAGGTGATGCCCGCGAGCATGCCGAACAGCACGCCGCCGATGATGACGTTGTGGAAGTGCGCGACGAGGAAAAGCGAGTTGTGCAGCACGAAGTCGGCCGGGGGCACCGCGAGGAGCACGCCGGTCATGCCGCCGACGGTGAAGGTCACCATGAAGCCGACGGTCCAGAGCATCGGCACGTCGAAGTCGATGCGGCCCCTGTACATAGTGAACAGCCAGTTGAAGATCTTGGCCCCCGTCGGGATCGAGATGATCATCGTCGTGATGCCGAAGAAGGAGTTCACGCTGGCGCCCGACCCCATGGTGAAGAAGTGGTGCAGCCACACGAGGTAGGACAGGATCGTGATCACCACCGTGGCGTAGACCATCGAGGCGTAGCCGAAGAGGCGCTTGCGCGAGAACGTCGCGACGATCTCGGAGAACACGCCGAAGGCCGGCAGGATGAGGATGTAGACCTCCGGGTGACCCCAGATCCACACGAGGTTCACGTACATCATCGGGTTGCCGCCGAGATCGTTCGAGAAGAAGTGCGTGCCCACGTAGCGATCGAGGGACAGCATCGACAGAACGGCGGTGAGGACCGGGAAGGCGGCCACGATGAGGATGTTGGTGCAGAGGGACGTCCAGGTGAAGATCGGCATCCGCATCATGCTCATGCCGGGGGCCCGCATCTTCACGATGGTGGCGATGAGGTTGATGCCCGAGAGCAGCGTCCCGATCCCGGCGATCTGCAGCGCCCAGATATAATAGTCGACGCCGACCCCGGGGCTCATGGCCGGTCCCGACAGGGGCGGATAGGCGAGCCAGCCCGTGCGGGCGAATTCGCCGACGAACAGCGAGGCCATCACCGTGAGGGCGCCGCTGACGGTCATCCAGAAGCTGAAGTTGTTGAGGAACGGGAAGGCCACGTCGCGGGCGCCGATCTGCAGGGGCACGACGTAGTTCATCAGGCCCGTCACCAAGGGCATCGCCACGAAGAAGATCATGATCACGCCGTGGGCCGTGAAGATCTGGTCGTAGTGGTGCGGCGGCAGGTAGCCCTCGTTGGCGCCGAAGGCCATGGCCTGCTGGGCCCGCATCATCAGGGCGTCGGCAAAGCCGCGCAGGAGCATGACCAGGGCCAGCACGATGTACATGATGCCGATCTTCTTGTGATCGACGCTCGTGAACCAGTCGCGCCACAGGGGCCCCCAGAGGCGGAAATAGGTGAGGCCGCCGAGGACCACGAGGCCGCCGAGGCCGACCATCGCGAAGGTGACGAGGAGGATCGGCTCATGCAGCGGAACGGCGTCGAGGGTCAGCCGCCCGAACAGGAGCTTCTGAAGATCCGGATTGGAGAACATGGGCCTGTCTCGTGAGAGGAGTGCCGAATGGGGCCGCGGGCGGAGGCGTCCGCGTTATTTGTTGAGCTGACCGGGGGCGACGGGATCGGTGCCGCCGGGTCCGTCGCTCTTGGTTCCGTCCCCGGCCGGAGCGGCATCCCCCGCGCCGGTGGCGTGACCGGAATGATCGTGGCCGGAATGGTCCGATCCCGAATGCGGCTTCACCTCGGGCGCCGTGGATTTCGGCTTCATGCCCTGCGGCTGCTCGGGGCTGTGCGACGACCGCCCCGAACCGCCGACGGTGGCGGCGTTGCCCTCGTCGCCGCGCTCGGCGTAGCGATTGTCGTATTCCAGGCGCGCCCGGTTGGCGTGGCTGTCCTTGCCGGCGCCGCCCTTGGCGTCGATGGCCATCATCTCGTGCATGCACATCTTGCCGGGCACGGCACACATGTTGAGCACCCGCCCGTAGAGGCCGGGATCGACGGAGGAGTAGAACGTCACCGGCTCGCGCTCGCTCGGCCGCTCGAGTTCGAGGTAGGCGTCGCGGCTGAGCGGCTTGTCGGCCGCCTTCGCCTTGGCGACCCAGGCGTCGAAGCCGGCCTGATCGAGGCCGACGAAGCGGAAGTTCATGCGGGAGAAGCCCGAGCCGCTGTAGTTCGCCGACATGCCCTCGAAGGTGCCGGGCTTGTTGATCACGGCGTGCAGCTTCGTCTCCATGCCGGGCATGGCGTAGATCTGCCCGGCCAGCGCGGGGATGAAGAACGAGTTCATCACCGTGGCGGCCGTGATCTTGAACGTGATGGGCACATCGACGGGGGCGGCGATCTCGTTGACGGTGGCGATGCCCTGATCTGGGTAGAAGAACAGCCACTTCCAATCGAGTGCGACGACCTCGACCACCAGGGGCTTCACGTCCTTCGGCAGGGGCCGCGACGCGTCCAGGCGGCTCAGCGGCCGGTAGGGATCGAGGGTGTGGGTGCTGATCCAGGTGAGCGCGCCGAGCGCGATGACGATCACCAGGGGCGCCGACCAGATCAGCACCTCGAGGTGGGTCGAGTGGTGCCAATCAGGATCGTAGGTCGCCGCCTTGTTCGACGCGCGGTAGCGCCAGGCGAAGAACAGGGTCGCGGCGATCACCGGAATGATGATCAGCAGCATCAGCCCCGTGGAGGCGAGGATGAGGTCGCGCTGCCGCATGGCGATGTCGCCCGACGGCTGCATCAGCACCATGTTGCAGCCCGACAGCAGGCCGAACACGGGCAGGAGGAGGAGCGGTCTCAGAATTCTGACGGTCATGGGATCGGCTGACGCGGACTCGATGATGCCGCCCGTGCCGTGCCGCGGATCGGCGTCACGTCGAACGTGGCGCCTAGTGCGATGCAACAGACCGGCCTGACAAGGGGAAAGGTATGCTCTCAGGTAGGCACTGGGAGCATAGCCAAACCCTTTCCCCCGAGGCAATGTCCCTTACCGCCTCAGGGACATTCTCCCGCCCCGGTGGCATCGTGTCCCCGTCCCGGCCGCGGCGCCGCGGCTGCGACAGGGCAGCGCCGTTTCCGGGCCGGAGCGGCTTTCGCTTTGACGGGTGGTGGCGGCAGGCCCTAATCAGGACCGAGACTAGGTCAGGATCGAGACGAAGGGGCCGCGCCCAGGCGGACGCATCGCCCCCCATCCATCAACCCAGCGAGCAGACGTTTCCCGATGAGCGCAGATTACGCAGTGCCGTCCTCGTCGGAGGCGGAGCGCCACGCCCACGAGGCCCTCTCGGACCATACGGTCGCCCCGGGCGAGATCGCCATCGGCGTGGTGATCGGCCGCGCCGCCGAGTATTTCGACTTCTTCGTCTACGGCATCGCCTCGGTGCTCATCTTCCCGAAGGTGTTCTTCCCCTTCGCGACGCCGCTCGCCGGCACGCTGTATTCCTTCGCGCTGTTCGCCCTCGCCTTCGTCGCCCGGCCCATCGGCTCGGCGATCTTCACGGAGATCGACCGGCGGCACGGGCGCGGGGTGAAGCTCACCATCGCGCTGTTCCTGCTCGGCGGCTCCACGGCGGCCATCGCCTTCCTGCCGAACTACGCGACGCTGGGCGCCACCACGATCTGGCTGCTCGCGGCCTTCCGGTTCGGCCAGGGCCTGGCGCTCGGCGGCGCCTGGGACGGCCTCGCCTCGCTGCTCGCCCTCAACGCCCCCGAGGGAAAGCGCGGCTGGTACGCGATGATGCCGCAGCTCGGCGCGCCCATCGGCTTCATGCTGGCCTCGGCCCTGTTCGCGTTCTTCCTCGCCAACCTGTCGGAAGCCGACTTCCTCGATTTCGGCTGGCGCTACCCGTTCTTCGTCGCCTTCACCATCAACGTGGTGGCGTTGTTCGCCCGCCTGCGCCTCGTGGCGACGGAGGAATTCGTCCGCCTCATCGAGATGCGCGAACTCGAGCCGACGCCGGTGCTCGAGACCGTGCGGGTGCATGGCCGCGACATCCTCGTCGGCGCCTTCGTGCCCCTGGCAAGCTTCGCGCTGTTCCACCTCGTGACGGTGTTCCCGATCTCGTGGATCAACCTGTTCACCCAGCGCTCGGTGGGCGAGTTCCTCATGGTGCAGTTCGCCGGGGCGGTCGTCGGTGCCGGCGCCATCGTGATCTCGGGCATCGTCGCCGACCAGATCGGACGCCGGACCCTGGTGGCCATCGCGGCCGGCTTGATCCTGCTGTTCGCCCTCGGCAGCATCGTGGCCCCACTGCTCGTCGGCGACAGCGAGGTCGGCCAGACCATCTACGTGTTGGTGGGCTTCGGTCTGCTCGGTCTCTCGTACGGCCAGACCTCGGGCTCGGTCACGAGCAACCTCGGCACCCGCTACCGCTACACCGGCGCGGCGCTCACCTCGGATCTGGCTTGGCTCATCGGCGCCGGTTTCGCGCCGCTGGTCGCCCTCAGCCTGTCGAGCGAGTTCGGTCTCGCCTGGGTCGGCGTCTACCTGCTGTCCGGTGCCGTCGCGACCCTCGCGGCCCTCGGCTACAACCGGCGCACCACCGCGACGGCCTGAGTGACTCGCCGTTCCACGGATGCGTGGAACGGCGCACCGCCCTACTCGGAACGGTCGCGCCCTGCTTGCGGCGCGGCATCCTCGTCCTCGTCCTCGGCGGTGGGGATCGCGTAGCGATCCGTCAGCCAGCGGCCGAGATCGACGTCGGCGCAGCGGGTCGAGCAGAACGGACGGAACTCCGGCTTGGCCGGCTTGCGGCAGATCGGGCACGCCTCTTCGGGCGCCGTCGGCCAGGGAATCGGTCCGGTCACAGGCTGCTCCCCGGTGCTTGTCCCCACGCTCCCCGAACGGGAAAACCCTCGCCTTCCAAGAGACTTAGGGTCTCGTAGAGCGGCAGGCCGATCACCGCGCTGTGCGAGCCGACGAGCTTGACCACGAAGGCGCCGGCCAGCCCCTGGATGGCGTAGCCGCCGGCCTTGCCGCGCCATTCCTCCGAGGCGACGTAGGCCTCGATCTCGCGACTCGACAGCCGCTTGAACCGCACCCGGGTCTCGACCACGCGTTCGCGCCGGGTGCCCTTCGGCGACAGGAGGCACACCGCCGTGTAGACCCGGTGCTGGCGCCCCGAGAGCAGGCGCAGGCAATCGGCGGCCTCGTCCGCCACCTCGGCCTTCGGCAGGACGCGGCGCCCCACCGCCACCACGGTATCGGCAGCAATCACAAAGGCTTGGCGCATGTCGTCACGCCGCCGCGCCGCATCGCCCGCGACGTCGAGCTTGTCGCGCGCCAGGCGCCGGGCGAGCTCGCGCGGGGTCTCGGACTTGCGCGGCGTCTCGTCGACATCCGCCGGCAGGAGCGCGTCGGGCTCGATCCCGGCCTGCTGCAACAGGGCGAGCCGCCGCGGCGAAGCGGAGGCGAGGACGAGGCGGGCGCCGCCCGATGGCGCGGGTGACCCTGAGGCATCTGCTGTCGTCACGTGCGAACCGTCATGCGAAAAAAGTGATCCAGCCAAAGGACTTACGGGAACCTCCGCCGGCCCGGAGCGACACCGCCCGGCAAGCCGCGCGACGCTATCGGAATCCGGCCCGTATGGGAACGCACGCAGCCCCCATCAAGGCCGTGGACAACGCGACCGTGTCTGGTATGGTCCCTCCCGCGGCCCCAAACGCCGCACCGCAGGCCCCACGCCGCGGCTCGCGGGCGTAGTTCAGTGGTAGAACGTCAGCTTCCCAAGCTGAATATGCGGGTTCGATTCCCGCCGCCCGCTCCAAGCTTTCTCCTTTTAAATGAAACGCTCAGCGCCCTCGGCGTACCTGCTCGGAGTTGCGTCTCACAGACGGATCTCACACAGCCGTCGTTTTTTTCTAGGACGGCAAAGTCTGCTGTTGGGCTTGGCGTTCGAGGGCGGTGAGGTAGGCATCGGGATCGCGTCGGAAGCGGGTTCGTGCGACGCGCGCTTGGCGCCTGTCATCGAGGGATCTGCGCAGGTCTTGCCACCGTGCGCGATCGACCCGGCCGAGATCGCGTCCGGACAGGATTCGAGCCCGCGTGCCGATGCCTGCCACGAGCCGGACCGACCCGCGCAGCACCGCCCCGGGCGAGGCTGTCTTGCGCCCGGTGGCGCGGCGCTCGTGATAGCGCTGCGAGCCGAACAATTGCTCCAGGGCGTTGTTGGTGCGGGGCAGGCCGGCGACGTCGGGCGCGTGGAACAGTCCGGGCCGATAGCTCCGCGCGACCTTGCGGAAGTGGTCGAGGGCCGCGCCAAGATCGACCACGCGCCAACGGTGGCGCTGCATCGCGGCGAGCAAACCGTCGAAGCGCCGCCGGACCTGGGCGCCCGTCTCCCCGGCGGGATCGGCCAGCAGGCGGGCGGCGGCGTGCACGAAGACGAAGCCTTGGCGGACCGCCGGCCAGAGCGCGGCGGTGCGGGCGAACGCCCGCCCGATCAGGAGCGCGAGCCGGGCGAGCGGGCGCGAGGCCCCCCTTTTGAGCGCACCCGCTCCAGGCTGCCGGCCACCATCTCCAAGCGCTCCTTCAACCGCAGCCCTGCCGCATCGAGCGGTGCGCGCCCGTCGTCGGTGATCGCGCTGCGCACGGCGCTGGCGTAGCCGCGCACCACGTTCGCCTCGGCGTCGCTGCGTCCCTCCACCGCCCGCTCGATCGGGCGCACGCCACGCACCGCTTTCTTCAGTTCCTTCTTGGCGTGCCGGTCGGCCTCGAAGATCGGCAGCGCCGCCTCCCGCAGGAAATGGAAGTGGCAGAGTTGATGTGGAACCTCCGGAAGGGCCGTGGCCACCGCCTTGCGGATGGAGTGCTGACCGTCGCTGATCACGCCCGCCACCGGCACGCCCACGGCGTCGACCACCTCGCGCAGTAGCACGGTCAGATCCTCCGCGGTCCCCGACAGCAGGCTGCGCGCCAGCAGGACCGTCCCCGAGAGACAGTCGCGTAGCACCCAGAGCACCTCGTGGCCGACATCCGGCTGCAGACCGTCGAGGGCGAGGACGATCCGGTCCTGCCCACCAAGCTGCCGGCGCAGGTGCTGAGGATCGCCGAGCCGGGTCGACACCACCTCGTCGTAGCGGTCGAGCAGGTTTGTCACGCTGCGCGCGGCGATGGGCACGCCGCGATCACGCAGGATCGCGTGGATCTCCGGCACCGAGCGATGTTCGCGGTGGCGCAAGGCTCCCACCAGCGCCATCACGTCGAGGCCGAACTCGTGCTGCGGCAGCGCCAGTGCGCCTTCGGCCTCCGGGCGGTAGGGCTTGCGGAAGCGGGCGCAGCCCTCGGCCTCGCAGCGGCGGATCTTCAGGCGCAGCCGTTGCGTGCCGGACAGCGTCACCAGCGTGCGTCGGTTCTCGTAGCGGATCCGCATGCTCTGGCCGCAGGCCGGGCAGAGCCGCCGAGCGGGCTGAAGCACCCGTTCCACATCCGGTGTCCGCGATTGCGTTCGCGACATCCCGCGCCTCTCAAAAGGCGCCCCCACCACCAAGCCTACCAAACAGCAGACTTTGCCGTCCTAGTTTTTTTTGGCTGTTTGCCTCTTGCCAGCGCCGGAGGTAGCTGCCCTCTCACATCAGGGAGCGGCGATGCGAATTTCCCATTTCGTTGACATCATGCCGGCGCGAGCCAAGGGAGTAGGACGCCGCTGCGATCGGCCGCCCTACCGCTTATCTGAGCGATTCGACGATCTGGAAGACGCCGCAGAATTCGCCCTGGTCCACCTCGAAGAACGCGGACGGATGCTCACCGAGTGATCGTTCAACATCGTCGACGAAGCAGGCCGCATCATTCTCACGGCTGACAACCCAAAGCCATGAATCGATGCGAGGTCGCCTGCGAAGCGCGCATTGGTTCGCTTGGCCGTATCTCGTCTGCCGCCGGCAACGCGGGGCGGGGGGCCAGTAACCCAACGTCTACGGCGCAAGCTGCAGAGCCAGGCTCGACACGTAGGGCGCGGAGGCGTTTGCCTTCGCTTCGTTCTCCGAAGGACCGAACAATAGATCTGACTAATTTTCAGCGGACCGTTTTCAAGGCTTTAACGCCATATGGAAACCAAGCGCTCGCATGGACTTGAGCTGTATTATAGTCGCCACCAGTCCGAGATCCAGGCAGTTCAGATCTTAACACCCACGTTTGTTTGGGCTGAAAGATCGAATCATTAAATTTGTTGCGAATTCAGCAGAACAAAAAATGGAATCCTGCTGATGATGCCCTTCACAAGCTCGGCCGTTCAAGTAAGTTCTATCACGAGCGCAGAGTTGCGAGCGCCGCTATCCAGCATAAGTCTTGGCATCTTATAAATGCTAGGACGATCAGCTGAGTGTCGCTGTAGAAATTCTGAGCCTTCCCTCGCCTTGGGTGGTTCCTGTGAAGTCTTCGAAAATCGTTCTGAGTACCTTAGCCGCTGCGTTGCTAGGCTGCACATCCCTGATGCCAAGCGCATCGGCTGGCCCGTTGGACGGCTTGGCCGACGGTGCGATCGGATTTGCTCTCGGCGCGATGGTTGCTGCGCCTCGCCATGTCTACCACTCCCCTCGGCCCCAGCGGGTAATTGTCTATCGAGATCGACCGGCCCGTCGTCACGTAGCCGCCGCGCCCGCGCGCCGCAGATCCGCGCCGGTGACGAGCGGTGCCGCCATCAGCACCGTGTCCGATCCGTTCGCGGGATCTGGCGCCGCCCGGCCGATCCCCGTCGCCGGTCGATAGCGCTCGCGGCAAAGGTTGGCACTCATGCGTGTTGTGCGCCCCCTCGTCCTCGGCGCCCTGGCCATTTCGTCCGCATTCTGCGGCCCACGCGAAGCCACCGCCTGGCCCATGCTGAGCGTGGACAAGACGATGGGCAAAGTCTCGGGGTGGTCGATCGGCGTTAGCCGGTCGATGGGCGGCTGCCTTGCCGCCGCGACCTATCAGGACGAAACCACGGTTTGGATGGGCTTCGACGGCGAGAAGGACGAAGCCTTCCTCGCCTTCACCAACCCGAAATGGAGATCCATCGAGGCGGAGCGCATCTATCAGCTTGTCATGCTGACGGGGCGCGGGCGGTGGAAGGGCCAATTCTTGGGCTTGGCGCACGGGGACCACAAGGGTCTCATCGCGTCTGGGCTGAAGAAGGGCTTCGTTGTCGACATCGCCCGAGCCGGCGGGATCGAGGTTGTATTCGAGCAAAAACGGATCGCGAAGCTCTCCTTGTCGGGATCTTCTGACGCCATCGGCGCAATGATCGACTGCCAGAAAGCCATCGTCGAAGCGAAAGCCGAGAGTCCGTCTCCGAAGGGGAAGACAATCCCCGACGGAGGCTCGACGCCACGGCGGAATGGTACCTCTTCGGGCACCGGTTTTTTTGTGTCCGATGCTGGGCACGTGCTCACGAATAATCATGTCATTAGCGGCTGCGCCGAAATCGACGTCGCGAAATTCGGTCTGCCGTCCCTAAGGGCTCGCCTCGTCGCCACCGACGTCCAGAATGACCTCGCCGTGCTGAGCACCGGCTTCGACCACCCCATGGTCCCGGCCCTATCCTTAAAACCGCGGGTCGGCGAAAGCGTTTACGCGTATGGGTTTCCGCTGCCGGACCTGCTGGCCGCATCCGGCAACTTCACGGTGGGAAACATCACGGCGGCGGCGGGCCTTGGTGACGACACGCGGATGCTGCAGATCTCGACACCGGTCCAACCTGGCAACAGCGGCGGGCCCCTGATCGATCAATACGGCGCCGTGGTCGGTGTCATCGCCTCCAAGTTGAATGCTATGACCGTCGCCAAGGTCAACAATGACATTCCGCAGAACGTTAACTTTGCCATCAAGTCGACGATCGCCCTGAACTTCTTGGATTCCAACGGGATCGTCACGCCGACCGGCACGAAAAACGCGACTCCGATGGACCCGGCTTCCGTCGCCGAACAGGCAAAGATGTATACGGTCCACGTCACCTGCCGCTGAGGGCAACTGCCCTCGGCCGGCCGAGATCACCCTGCCGCCCCGTCCTGGTCCGTTCCCCGACAGGACTTTCGCGTCGACGCGCGACTATCTCCGACCGATCAGTTGCAGCCGACGCTGCCGCATAGAGTGTTCGCACCCGTCGCCGACACACTTACGGGCGGCGGCGCGAACAGCGCGGCGCGGGCGAGGCGAGCTTCCTCGTTATCGGGCTTGAGACGGAGAACCTCGTCGTAGTCGCGCGCTGCCGCCGCCCGGTCGCCGAGCTGCGCATGAGACTTGGCGCGGTTCGTGAGCGGCCAAATGAAGGTAGGCCGCAAGATGTGGGCCCGCGTGAAGTCGGCGACAGCGGCAGCATGGTTGTTCAGGCCAGCCTGCGCGATCCCGCGATTCTGGAAGCTGTAGGGGTAAGCGTCATCCGCCCGGATCGCACTCGTGCAGTCGACGACTGCCGCCGGAAAGGCTGAGCGGTCGTTGTGGGCCATGCAGCGCCCATCTAGGGCAATGGCGCGCTGTCGGGGCGTGCGGGCTTCCGCGAGGAGGGCCGAACAGCCGGTCACGCGGGCCTCTGCCTGACCGGACCGGCAGTCCTGCGCCGCATTTGCGAGCGCCCGCGATCCCGGTCCCGCTCCCCACGTGACGAGGATGGCGATGGCGAGGGGAAGGCGCGGGAGGGTTGGTGTACTGAACATCCTCGTGTTTCCTCAGCAGCACCGATTGGTGAAACGGTCACCGCTCGGCAGTTGCATGGAGTTCATCATCTTCAGGAGCTCAGCGCGGTACACCTCCCCGTATTCGGCCGGGAAGCGGCCGCCGATATGTGTGATGGCGCTGCGGTCGTCGCGGCGGATCGAGACGAAGTCGAGGTAGGTCCGGTCGTCGAAGGCGCCTTGGCCGCGGGCAGTCCCGCGTCCTTCGAGGATGAACCCGCTACGACCAGGCGCTGTGATGATCTCCTGCGATCGTGAGACCTGTGTCCGGCGCGGCAGGATCTGCTCGTTCATATACTGCCGGGCATCACCGCAGCGCTCGTTCGGGCTGACCTGAACGTAGATCGCCACCTGTTCCCCGTGCTGGCGCGACTGCCAGACTGTGCTGAAGGATTGCTTCTGCGCGTCGAAATGATCGTCGGCCATGGGTTTGATCTCAAGCAACTGGCTCGAATAATTCAGGGTCCAGCCTGACGCGCTTCGCGCAGGCGTGCGCTGGTTCTGGAGCCTTTCTTCGTCGGCCCTTCGCTGGGCGTCGAGACGTTCTGCTTCGCGGCGGCGCTCTTCATCCGCCTGACGTTGCGTCTCTGCCCGCCGACGGACCTCTTCCTGCCGGTCCCGCTCGCGTTGGGCCTGCTCCTCCCACCGGCGCCGGTCGTCGGCCTCCCGCTGCTGACGCAGTTGATCGGCGTTCTGCTGACGGTCACGGAGGCGGTCGCATTCAAGCACGTGGCCCTCGACGATTCCACGAAACCGGCCGGCCGGGTAGGCGCCAAGATAGCTCGACGCGCTGAGTCGATACGCGAGGGCAATTCGCTCGGCCTCAGATAGGCGGATCTCAACAGGCGGCTCGTGGGGATGGGCGTGCATCTCGCATCCGACTCCTGTTAGAACAGAGGGGGAACAAACCGCATCTCGGCCGGTGGTTCAATCGATACGGCCAAGTCTGGAAAGGCGCCGGTGGACGCCTGTGGAGTGCGGGGTAGAAGCTCAATGCCGACGCGGCTTTACCGCTTCCACTGCACGGACGGGCACGATCTCGTGGTCGATCTGCGCGGTCGGCGGATTCTGACGGTGGCACTGATGCGCCTTCACGCGGAGCAGGTCGCCCTCGACCTCATGGCCCGGGGCGCTCGGCTCGATTGGTCGGACTGGCACGTCGAGGTCTACGACGAGAAGGGCCGCGCGGTGCTGGCGAAGGCGTTCACCGAGGTTCGGTATGACCGGCAGGCCGGGCGTGCCTAACGGGAGATGACCGTGGCAATGAAGACGACGTTCCGGGTGCGGGCCTCCGTGGTCAAGACGAAGCAGCTGGTGCCGGGCGAACTCGAAGCCGCGACGATCCTCGGCCAGTTCGGCGAGGTGCCGCAGGACTTCGCGGAGAGCGTGCAGGGCGGTTGAAGCGGGCATCCGGCGCGGCGGTGATGGGCGAGGTCTACATCGCGGTGGGGCGCCTGCTGCCGTTCGCGGCCGGGCTCGGCGTGGACGAACTTACACTGCGCCTGATCGCCCTGACGGTCTGGACGGACAGCGTGGAGCGGACGGCCGAGGAGAAGGTGGGCGAGGTCCGACGTCGGTTGATGCGGGCGGCGGGGGCATAGAACGACGAAAGCCCCGCGCGGCTCGTGCCGGCGGGGCTCTGGGTAGGAATCAGAAATGACAAGCGGCGATATTTGGAGGGCTGGCTTGGTCGGGGCGGTCTCCGCTGCGATCTTCCTTTGGGGGTATCGTCGGCATTAGAAAGAAATCCGAGACGACCCACGTTTCAAGAAGCTGGACGCCGCCGAGCGCGAACAGAGAACCGGGCTGCCTGAGCGACCGCCCTCGTTTTTCGACCGCCTGTTCAGGCGTAAAAAGCCCGGCGCGCCATGATGGCGGCCGGGCCTGGATCAGAGCAGCTCTGCGGGCTTATGCAGCGATCTTGTAGTTCGTAGGATCCGAGCCGTCGATGCGGATCGGCGCCGTCTCAGCGCTCGGCACGCACCAGCCCGCGATTTCACGAACGCCGGACTCGGGCAGATTTAGCGCCTCTATCGCTCCGAGCCGGATGATAGCCTCGGCGTTGCTGTCGATCTCGATTTCATTGCGCTCCCACCGACTTACGGCCAGCGGCTCGCGATGAACGATCGCCGCCAACTGAGCTTGAGTCATTCCCATCTCCGTTCGCAGGAACCTCAATTCAGGCCCGGTGATTGCCGACTGCTTGATGACGATTCCGTGGGCGATGGCTTGATGCAGGCCATTGATGTTGGGGATCGTCACGCATTCTTCGCCCGCGTCATCTTCGACGAGGTTGCCCCCCTCGATGTAGACGTTGTCGAGACCGCTCTCCTTGTAGCGATACGCGTTCATAGTTTCCCTCGTACAAATAGGCAGGGGTCATCCTTGACCCCAAAAGATGTATCAATTTCTACCGCCGAGCCTTCATTTTTCGTCTTTCCACATTACTGTAACTAATTTGATAAGACCAGAATTAGGGTCTGGAACGGCTACCACACGAACGATCCTGTTGCCCGAATTAGGCGAACGGCTCTCAACGCGGTACTTAAACAGACTAGGTTGGGTAGACTCCTGGGCGGCGTCACAAACGAAACCATGTTTCAGCACGTACAGCGCATCGCCTATGAACAAGTCCCTGATTGAGAGCTGGTCCCGGGCGTGCCCTGAGGATGTCAGATTTAATTGGTCGCTCTTGGCGAGCTTCCAAATTTCATCGGTCGCATCCGCTGGCTTCCAGGGCTGAAGTTTCACCACCCGTTCCCCCGGTGTTGAGCGAAGCACTTATCATGGTGATAAGTTCCTTGCCATACATAATAGGGAGTATGCGCATCACAAGTGGGTGGGACTGTCACCAGGGCAACACTCGCTCGGAATGAACCGCCCGCGCCGAGGGCCTATCAACGCTTGGCCACACAGCGAAGTGCTAAGTCGCACGCACGAAAAACCCGCCACGGCCGGGGCCGGGCGGGTGGAGGTGGAATCCTCGGGAGGAGCGACGCATCCTCTCATTTGATAGGTTTCATGCAAGCCCCCCATCGCTGACGTCCCTTCCGGTCCGTGAACAGACTGCCGAGGATCATGCCGACGAGGGCGGCGATCAGGGCATAGACGGTGCAGAGATCTTGCGGGTCGTGCGGGGGTCCTCGGTAAGTACCCTATGCGAACACGATACGGGAACGACAAAGCCGACGATGGAAAGCTTGGAACCGGCCCCTTCGCCGACAGCTTTCCTGGGGCAATGGCGATCAGGCAGTTGCGGAACGATGATCCTCCCTTGAGGTTGCGACGGATCGGATTTGCCGCGGGAGCTGTGCTCGTCCTCAGCAGCCTCGGCTTTCTCGCGGTCGCCTGGCACCCTGCTATTCCGCCGGTTGAATCCGTCCCGAGAGCCGCACCTGAACACGTTCGCGCCGGCGAGCGCCTGGCAAAACTGGGCTATTGCGCCTCGTGCCACACAGCTGAAGGCGGTCAGCCTTATGCCGGTGGGCGGCCGATCGCGACTCCGTTCGGCACGATCCACGCCACCAACATAACCCCGGACCCAGGTACCGGGATCGGCCGATGGTCCCTCGACGCTTTCACCCGTGCCATGCGGCAAGGGATCGACCGGGACGGACGCCACCTCTATCCAGCGTTCCCCTACACGCACTACACCGGCCTGACGGACGACGATGTCGGTGCACTCTACGCCTACGTGATGAGCCGCCGCCCCGTCGAAGCGACGGCGCCGGCCAACACCCTACCGTTCCCCCTCAACCTGCGTCCGTTGATTGCCGGCTGGAACCTGTTGTTCTTCCGGGAGGGACGGTTCGCCCCCGACCCGGGGCGCGATGAGGCCTGGAACCGGGGCGCCTACCTCGCCGAGGCCCTGAGCCATTGCGGCGCCTGCCACAGTCAGCGCAATTTCCTTGGCGCCGAGGTCACTGCACGAGCCTACACAGGCGGCGAAGCGGACGGCTGGTGGTCGCCGGCCCTCGGGGCCAAGAGCACGGCCGCTCCGCCATGGACTGAAGCGAGCCTCGCCCGCTACCTCGTCGGATGGGATCCGCAACATGGCGGTGCAGCGGGGCCCATGGGTACCGTGCTGAAGGCTCATGCGGGCGTACAAGGCTCCGAGATCAAGGCGCTCGCCCGCTACACGGCCAGCTTGTTCCCAATGCCGGCACCGGACCGAGCACCCCTCGACAGGCCGATACCGGAGGACGATCCTTCACTGACGCGCGGCGCGACGATCTACGCCGGGGCGTGTGCGACCTGCCACGAGAGCGGCGGCTGGGCCGCTGGCGGCGTACCCTACACTGTCACCTCGCTCGGACAGCGCAGTTCCGTGACGGGTCCCGATCCGCGCAACCTGATCCACGTCCTGCGCGACGGGATTGCACCGGAGCAGGACAGCGCCGGCCCGATCATGCCGGCTTATGGCGACACGCTCACCGCCGGCCAGGTCACGGATCTCGCCGCCTATCTTCGAGCTCGGTTCAGCGATGCGGGCCCGTGGCTGAAGCTGGACGAAACCGTTCGTGCCCTGATGCCGAGAGCCCCCGAGCCGCGCAGCGCGACGAAACTGGAGGGCCGGCCTTGATGTCCACGGATACGACCCTTCTGGTGAACGGACGCCATGAAACCTTCTCGGCCGATCCCGAGACCCCGCTGCTGTACGTCCTGCGGGACGACCTTGCCCTCAACGGCGCCAAGTTCGGCTGCGGGCTCGGCCAATGCAGGGCCTGCACCGTGGTGGTGGGCGGGCGGCCTGTCCTGTCCTGCCTCACCCCCATCGCGGCGCTCGCCGGGCGTGCCGTCACCACGGTAGAGGGCCTCAGCACCCCCGAGGCACCGGGCCCCCTGCAACAGGCCTTCATCGACGAAAACGCCGCGCAGTGCGGCTACTGCATCGCCGGCATGCTGATGCGGGCCCATGCCCTGCTCCAGCGCAACCCATCGCCAAACGAGGCCGAGATCCGGGAGGCGATGCGACTGAACCTCTGCCGCTGCGGCACGCATCTGCGCATCCTCGCGGCGATTCGGCGCGCGGCGGACCGCCCCGATACGCGACGGGCGGATGGAGCGCAGCCATGACCCAAGGTCTCAGCATTTCGCGCCGAGCCCTCGTCGGCGGCGGCCTCGCCCTGCTGATCGGAGCTTCGCTCAAGGGAGCGACCGAGGCTCAGGAAGCCGTGACGCCGCCCCCGGTAAGGCCCGGGCTTCCGGGCGGGCTCAAGCACACGCCTCTGGTTGACGCTTGGATCCAGATCGGTTCGGACGGCGGCGTCACCGTCCTCACCGGAAAGGCCGAGCTCGGGCAGGGCATCAAGACGGCCCTCATCCAGGTGGCGGCCGAGGAACTCTCCCTAGCGCCCGCCGGCCTGCGCCTCGTGACTGCCGACACCGGCCTGACGCCGAACGAAGGCTACACCGCCGGCAGCCATTCCATGCAAGATTCGGCCACTGCGATCCGGCACGCGGCGGCCGGCGCCCGTGCGATCCTCGTCGCGGCGGCCGCGCGACGCTGGGGCATCGCGCCAGAAGGCCTCGGCCTCGACAATGGGGCTGTTATGGCGCCGGACGGGCGGCGGCTTCCCTTCGCGGACCTGATCGCGGAGGCCGACCTTCACGTGGAGGCGACGGAGAACACGCCCGTACGCAATTCGAAGGATCACACCGTCGTGGGCCGAGCGCTGCCGCGCATCGACATTCCCGGCAAGGTCGCGGGCGGTGCCGCCTAAGTTCAGGACATTCGCGCGCCCGGCATGGTCCACGCGCGCATCGTGCGACCGCCCCGGGCCGGCGCGCGCCTCGTCGACGTAGAAACTGCAGCGGTGACCGCCCTGAAAGGTGTGATCCGGGTCCATCGGGACGGCGACTTCCTTGCCGTGGTGGCCCGGCGCGAATACGACGCGGTCCTGGCCATGCGCGCCCTTGAGCGGGCCGCGCGCTGGGAGGGTGGCGCAACACTACCCGAGCCCGGGCGCTTGTTTGAGATCCTGGCAGCGTATCCGGCCGAGCGCACCGTGATCCAAGAAGCCGGACAAGCGGCCGCGCCACCGGGAGGGCGAACCCTGACGGCTCGCTATCGGCGACACTACCAGATGCACGGGTCCATTGGCCCGTCCTGCGCGCTCGCGACGTTCGACGGGACGGAGCTGACGGTGTGGAGCCACGCGCAGGGGATGTTTCCCCTCCGCAAGGCCATTGCCGAGATGTTGTCCCTGCCGGAAGATCAGGTTCGCTGCATCCACGCAGAGGGCTCGGGCTGCTACGGACACAACGGCGCCGACGACGCTGCCGCCGACGCGGCGCTCCTCGCCTATGCGCTTCCAAGCCAGCCCGTCCGCGTGCAGTACACCCGCGAGCAGGAACACCTGTGGGATCCCTACGGCGGAGCGATGATAGCCGACGTCTCCGCGACCCTCGGTGCTCACGGCCGCATCTCGGATTGGAATTACTGCGTTCGCAGCCCGACACACCTGACCCGGCCAGGCGGCGCGGGGCAGCTTCTCTCGGCGCGCCTCCTTGCGAAACCATTCGCTGAGCCGCCGCCCAAAGCCCTGCCGCAACCCGAGGGCGGCGGCGACCGTAATGCGATCCCGCTCTACGCACTGCCGCGGGCGAGGGTCGCCCACGACTTCGTCTCGGCAATGCCTCTCCGGGTTTCGGCCCTGCGCAACCTTGGCGCCTACGTCAACGTCTTTGCCATCGAGAGCTTCATCGACGAGCTTGCGGAGGCCACGGGAGCCGATCCGGTCGCCTTTAGGCTCGCCCATCTCGATGATCCACGGGCGAGGAGCGTGATCGAGACGGCCGCGGCGCAGTTCGGATGGGGCAAACCCGTCGGCCCCAGACGCGGAGTCGGGCTCGCCTTCGCTCGATACAAAAACCTTGCGGGCTACGCTGCCGTGGCCCTCGAGGTTTCCGTCGATGCGGACACCGGCCGCGTGCGCATCCAGCGGACTGTGGCGGCCATCGATGCCGGCGAGGTCGTCAATCCGCACGGCATCCGGGACCAGGTCGAGGGCGGGATCATTCAGGCGATGAGCTGGAGCCTCTACGAAGAAGTGCTATTCGACGCCCAGGGCGTTCGAAGCCGGGATTGGAGCACCTACCCCATCGCCCGCTTCACCGATGTGCCCGAGACCATTGCAGTCCATCTCGTCGACCGGCCCGGCCAACCGTTCCTTGGGGTAGGCGAGGTCGTGCAGGGGCCGACCGCCGCCGCCCTCGGCAATGCAATCCGAAACGCGACAGGGGTGCGCCTGCGCGATCTGCCCATGAGGGCAGCGCACATCAAGGAAGCGCTCGCCACTTGAATGCAGTTGGCGACCGTGCGCCAATCACCGCGCTGGCCCGGCCCGAAGGGGATTCGCATGCCGATCGGGCCGAGGTCGCCCCTGGCCCCGTCCGCGATCAACCAATAAGCCCGCCGCCGAAAGTACCGTCGGCGAAGTTCGAGCGCCCTTCATACAAGCCGTACTGCAGGAAATGCTGCATTGGGTTGAGCCCAACCAGCGTGACATCGCCATAGGCCTTCAGATAGTTCGAGGAGTCGAAGCCGACGGACGGGTCGCGTCCTTCCTTCCACCCATACTGATCATAGTGGGTTAGAGGATTGATGTTGGCCCCCGCTACGTCGGTGTAGGCATTGAGGTAGGCTTGGGCCTCGAATACCGCGTTCGGATCGCGGCCCTCTTTCCACCCGTACTGCTCGAAGTGGTTGCGGGCGTAGGCGAAGCTGTCACCCGTCTTCGCCGCTTCCACAGCGACATCGGAATATGACAGGAGGTAGAACTCCGCATCGAAGGCACCACCCTTGAGGTCTGCAGTTCGACCGATGGCCTCATTGATCGAGCGGCCCTGCGCCTGGCCGTACTCGATGTAGTGCTGTAGCGGATTCAGACCGGCCGCGGCCACGTCCGGGTTGCGAGCGAGGTAGTACTCGTTGTCGAACGACGCGCCGGGATCGCGGCCCTGCTTGAAGCCCGCGTCGCGGTACTGGGAGAGGGCATCCGTCCCGGCTTGAACTGCGTCCTGATTGGCGGTGCGGTACCCGCTGGTGGAGAAAAAGGCATTCGGGTCACGGCCCTCGGCAGCACCGTACGCTGCATAGTGCGCGTCGGCATCCTGACCCGCGGCGGCGACATCGCCGTAGCGGTTGAGGTAGTACAGGTCGTCCACCAGGGGAGAGCCGTCTGCCACGTCGACGGTGCGGTCGCTGAACTGGAACTGCTCGATGCCGCGTAGGGTATCAGTACCTTCCGCGCCTGTGATGGTGACGTAGCCATCAGCACTTCGGCCAAGGGTCGCCGAGCCGAGCGTGTAGGCGAAGATCGCCCGGTCTATGCCTGAACCCCCGTCTAGGAGATCATTGCCGCCACCGCCGATGAAGGTGTCGTTGCCGGCACCGCCCGAGAGCGCATCATTGCCAGCGCCTCCGACAAGAAAGTCGTTCGCAGACCCACCGGTGATGACGTCGGCACCCATGCCGCCGTTGATGTAATACGGACGTGCGTCTTGGGTGGCAGCGAGGGTGTCATTACCGGATGTCGCGAGCGTGACGAATTCGAAGCCGTCGCCACGCTGAACGCCGGAGACGAGATCACGTACGTCGAAGGTTGTGCCAGGTGCCGCGGCGAAGGTGATGCCTTCATCATCGAATCGACTGACCGCTCCGGTGAGCGTGTCGTCTGCGCCTTCGGCCTGGAGGCGCACAGCGAAGCCGCTGTCCTGATTGGCCAGCGTACCGCCATCATTGATGTTGCCGTTGCCAACTTCAGCCGAGGTGAAGCTAAGCCGCACTTGTCCAGCGGCAGCCGCAACCACATTGACGAGATCGGAGCCATCGCCAAGATCGACGCTGTCAGCTCCATCCGTTGAGACGTTGAAGGTTGCGGTGTCGTCACCGGCGCCTCCGAAGATCGTGTCGTTGCCCTGGCCGCCCGTCAGGGTGTCGTTGCCGGCGCCGCCATCGAGAATGTCGCTACCAACGCCGCCATTGATGAAGTCGTTACCATCGCTGCCGTAGAGGCTATCGTTCCCAGCGCCGCCAACAATGTAGTCGTTGCCTAGACCGCCGGTAATATTATCACTACCCATACCGCCATTGATATATTGGGGCCGCGTGTCCTGGACGGCAATAAGGGTATCGTCTTCGGACGTTCCAAGAATTACTGAAATAAACCCGCTGCCATAACTTATGTTCGAGCCGCGCTCTTGGACAAAAAGACCAGCCCCGGACTCAAATGTAATGCCTTCATCATCAAACCGAGCACCATTTCCAGTAAAATTATAATCAGTATATCCGCTCAGGTATGAAGAAGATGTTCTTTCAATGGACACGGCCAAATCGCCGTTTGGGTTTGTTAACGTATTTCCAGCCAGAGGACTGCCATTTCCAACCCCGTCCGACTCTAGCGTAAGTCTAGTTTGAAATTGATTAAATTTTATCGGCGGTGTATTTGCAAGGACATTTACCGTATCAAATCCCGAACCAAGATCGGTTTTATCTAATCCGCCTAATGGCGCTTCATAATTTACGGTATCGTTCCCGTCACCGCCGGTAATTATATCATTCCCGGGAAGCCCGTTGATTACATCGTCCTCTGGACCACCGACCAATACATCAGCCCCAAAAGTACCGGTAATTACTGCCATAGAACTAATGCTCCACATCGATACACTCGAGGCAGCATGGGTAACACGCTGTGTGCATCAAATCTTTGATTCGCCTCCCATCGTATGCCAACCTTCGCCAAGGAGGCGAGAAGTTTTTGCCCATTCCCACAGCGCTAACATTCGATCTACCAGATGCTGTGAGACCCTGTTTCATAAGGCTCGGGCCATCCGTCTGACGAGGATCAAAGCTACGGCGAGGACGAAGCAGGTGAGCGCAGAGGACGGAGTAGCCTCATGGTCGCGAAGAGGCTGCGGCAGGGGGCGATCCAACTGAGCGTCCGCTCGATGACCTACCGCCTGGGCTGCACCGCAAAGCCCTTCTGGCCCTCCTTGGGTTCGACGATGTCGACCGTGATGGTTGTGGCAGCGCCAACGCGCTCGCCTCGATAGGCACGGTCGGCAAAGCAGTGCGCCAAAAAGGGAAACAGTCCGCGCGAGGCGCGACGCAGGGCGATCGCGCCGTGGCTGTCTTGCAGGTCAGCGGGTAAGACCGCAGCCACGAGGAGGCGGCCGTCCGTATCCGTCAGCGTGTGGCGTTTGCGCCCGACGACCCGCTAGGCCGGATCGTCACCGCGTTCGCCGGCCACCCCCACGCCACGTCGGAGCGATCTGTCCGGCCCGGGGCGTCGGCGCAGGCTTGGTCATGCCCCGCTGCACCACCGAAGCCATGGCCCATCACCTCGAAGAGATCGCTGCGACCGTCGCTCCGGGTGCCCACGCCGTGCTCCTGCTCGATCAGGCCGGCTGGCACACCACTAGGAAGCTGCCCGTCCCCGTCAAGATCATCCTACTGCCCCTGCCGGCGCGCTCACCCGAACTCAACCCCGTCGAAAACCTCTGGCAGTTCATGCAGGACAACTGGGTCGGCAATCGCTTCTTCCGATCCTATGCCGACATCCTCGACCACTGTTGCGACGCCTGGAACAGGATTATCGCCCAGCCCTGGCGCATCACCTCCATCGGATTGCGCCAATGGGCACATGCGTGCTGATCAATGGGAGTTGGTATTACGTATCATCCGACCGACCCAGCGGAGGGACGCGCAGCTCCGAAGTCCCGCCCTCAGCCCCCTACGCTCGCCTGGCTCACGAACTTCGTGGTGAGGTAGGCCTCGATGGCCTCCGAGCCGCCTTCGCTGCCGTAGCCCGAATCGCCGACGCCGCCGAACGGCGTCTCGGGCAGGGCCAGACCGTGGTGGTTGATGCCGATCATCCCGCTGTGAACCCGTGCGGCGACCTCGGTTGCCCGTGTGCCGGAGCGGGTGTAGGCATAAGCCGCGAGACCGTAGGGCAGGCGGTTGGCCTCGGCGTATGCCGCTTCGTCGTCGGAAAACCGCTGGATCAGCGCGACGGGCCCGAACGGCTCCTCGTTCATGATGCGGGCCTCGACCGGCACGTCGCAGAGCACCGTGGGGGCGAAGAAGTTGCCGCGGTTGCCGATGCGGTGCCCCCCGGTCCGCAGGTCCGCCCCGCGGGCGACGGCGTCGGCGCAGAGGGATTCCATCGCCTCCAGGCGCCGGGCATGGATCAGCGGCCCCATGGTGGTCTCGGGATCGAGACCGTCGCCGACCTTGCGTGCCTCGCTGAAGGCGACGAAGCGATCGCGGAACACTTCATAGATCGAATCGTGGACGAGGAAGCGGGTCGGTGCGACGCAGACCTGTCCGGCATTGCGGAACTTGTTGGCGCCGAGGACGGCCACCGCCTGCTCGATGTCGGCGTCGGCGAAGACGAGGGCCGGGGCATGGCCGCCGAGCTCCATCGTCACCCGCTTCATGTGGCGCCCGGCCAGGGCCGCGAGTTCCTTGCCGACCGCGGTCGAGCCCGTGAACGAGATCTTTGCGATGACCGGGTGCGGGATGAGATACCCCGAGATCGCAGCCGGATCACCATAGACGAGCGAGAGCACGTCGCCCGGCACGCCGGCATCGAGGAAGGCGCGTACGAGTTCGGCGCAGCTCGCCGGGGTGTCCTCCGGTCCCTTCAGGATCGCCGGACAGCCGGTGCAGAGGGCGGCCGAGACCTTGCGGACGGCCTGGTTGATGGGGAAGTTCCAGGGGGTGAAGGCCGCCACCGGCCCCACGGGCTGGCGCAGGACCATCTGGACGACGCCGTCGGCGCGGGCCGGGATGATGCGGCCGTAGGCGCGCTGCCCCTCCGCCGCGAACCAGTCGACGACATCGGCGGCCGCCAGGGTTTCCATCCGCGCCTCGGCCAGGGGCTTGCCCTGCTCCAGGGTCATGATGCGGGCGATGCCGTCGGCGCGCTGACGCAGGAGATCGGCGGCCCTGCGCATGGTCTTGCCGCGCTCGAACGCCGAGACCCGACGCCAGGCTGCAAAGCCGCGTGCGGCGGCCGCGAGCGCGCGGTCGAGATCGGCCGGGGTGGCGATGGCGCAGGTGCCGAGCGTCTCGCCGGTGGCCGGGTTGAGGACCGGCAGGGTCTCGCCGCCGGCGCCCTGGGCCCAGGCACCAGCGATGTGCAGGCTCACGTTCGGATACGTCATCGTCGGCTCCCGCGCAGTTGGACCTGCGCGGGTTGTCCGCCCTTCGCGCGCCGCCCGCAACCCGTGCGGCGCCGCGCCGGACGTCAGGCCGCCATGCGCTCGGCCACGGCCTGATCGGGTCCGCGCAGAACCACGCTGCCCCCGCGCGTCGCCTGGAGGGTACCGCCCTTCGGCACCACGTTCCAGCCTTCGCGGCACCCGTCGATGGGCTCGGAGACCACCACGAGGCCGGTCTCGGTCTGGCGGTAATACAGGCTCGGGGGCCGCCCGTCGCAGGCCCAGCGGTAGGCGGTCAGGGTCTCGCCGTCCGTGACCACGGCGGTGAAGCGCAGGGGCTCGGCCGCTTCGGCGGCCTGCATGAGATCGCGCACGATCGAGAGGGTACGGGCCATCGCACCGACGGGGTCCTCGGCGAGGCCGTTGGCGAGGGCCAGGAGGAAGATCGCCTCCGAATCCGTGGTGCCGCGCCGGACATCGTAGAGATCGTCGGGGATGAGGGCTTCGAGACGGCGCTTGATCTTGTGGTAGCCGCCGATCTGCCCGTTGTGCATGAACAGGTGCCGGCCATGGGCGAAGGGGTGGCAGTTCGCCCGCGTCGTCGCCGTGCCCGTCGAGGCACGGACATGGGCGAAGAACATCCGCGCCCGCACCTGTTGGCATAGGTTGACGAGGTTCTCGTCGGACCAGGCCGGGCAGACATCGCGGTAGAGGCCGGGCTCGGCCCGCTCGCCGTACCAGCCGATGCCGAAACCGTCGCCGTTGGTCTCGGTCTTCGCCTCCGTCGCGTGCAGCGACTGGTGGACCAGCGAATGCGTCGGCGCGCAGACGAGGTCGGTCAGGAAGACGGGGTCACCGGAATAGGCGAGAAAACGGCACATGGCAGGCAGACACCTCCTGTGGGATTCGGGCGGGGCGCCTCCCATCCGCCGGTGAGCGACCCCGCTTCGCGCACCTGCCGTTTCGTCATCGAAGCCCCGACACTCGGGCGATCGTGGTGAACAGAACGTTAACCCGCCGCCGGACCGAGGCTGTGCCGCTTCGATGCAAGAGACGCACCGCATCCCTGCGATGGACCCACACCGTGGCGAGAAGACGATGACGGCGGCGCGAAGGACCACGGATGCCCGACCGGGATCGACGGTTGCGGGAACCGCATAGCCGAATTCGCACTTGCGACCCTTGTCCAACAAGACGTGGCAGCGCAGCATCACTCACAGAGAATCAGCGCTCGAACCGATTGTCTCCTCGATCGGTACCAACGCACGCCGTCGCGCCGACGACCTGCCTTCGATTCAACCCCGACTTCGCTTCAACAGAGCCCGACTTCGCTTCAACAGAGAAGGAGACTTCATGGCCCAGCCCCTGCCAGATTGTCCGATCGCCCTCGTGGTCGAGGACGACGCTGCCGTGCGCGACCTCGCGACGGCCGTGCTCGAAGAGAGCGACCTCGATGTCATCGCCTGTGACAGCGCCGAGGCGGCGATCTCCGTGCTCGAACGCTCCGGCGGCAACGTCGCCCTGCTGTTCGCAGATGTACGCCTCGGCGCCGGCATGGACGGAATCGACCTCGCCACGGCCGTCGGGCGCCGGTGGCCGGACGTGCGGGTGGTGCTGACCTCCGGCGGCGACGCCAAGGGTGCCGGGCGTATCCCGAGCCGGGCGGTCTACATGCAGAAGCCCTGGCGCGCCCTCGACGTCCTGGTCCAGGCCGAGCACGCCACCGTGGCGGTCCGCGCAGCCTGAGTTCTCACGCACCGCCGCTCATCCCTGCGGCGGTACCGTTCCGACAACGAAAAAGCCCGACCGCGAGGCGGCCGGGCTTTTTCGTGACCGGGTCCGATCCTGAAGGGATCGAACCGACGGGATTTCAGGATGCGGCGCCGCCGACGGGGGGCAGCACGGTCGGGGCGGTCGGGGCGAACGGCGAACCGCCCGGGCGACGCGGCGCACCGGCACCGAAACGGGGCTTCGGCTTCGGAGCGGCGATCAGGCCCTCGCGGATGGCGGTCTTGCGCGCCTGCTTGCGGGCGCGGCGGACGGCCTCTGCCTTCTCGCGAGCCTTGCGCACGGAGGGCTTCTCGTAAGCCTTGCGCTGCTTCATCTCGCGGAAGATGCCCTCGCGCTGCATCTTCTTCTTGAGGACGCGGAGAGCCTGATCAACGTTGTTGTCGCGAACGAGTACCTGCAACGGTCTAGATCCTCTGAGACATAGGTTTGTTGAACAGCGCCGATCCCGGGGCCAATCGCGGTCCTGGAAGGAGGATGGAACCGACAAATGCCCCGGACCCGGAATTCTCTTCCGGGCGGGACGTCGGTCGGACGGCCTCGAATCGGCGCAGAAACTGCACTTGGGTGAGGCTCATACACGAAGCCTCCGCCACTTCCAACCGCCGGCACGCGATTCCGACGTCGATGTGTCAGGCGTGCGACTGGATGAAGTTGCGCACCAGCGGATAGGTCTGGCTCTCCCACTTCCGGCCCGAGAACACGCCGTAATGGCCGACGCCCGCCTGGAGGTGATGGCTCTTCATGTGCGGCGGCAGACCCGTACACAGGTCGTGAGCCGCCATTGTCTGGCCGACCGCGCAGATGTCGTCGCGCTCGCCCTCGACGGTCATCAGCGCGGTACGCCGGATCGACCGCATGTCGATGGGGTTGCCCCGGTAGGTGAGCTCGTTCTTGGCCAGGGTGTAATCCTGGAACACTGTCCGGACGGTCTCGATATAGAACTCCGCGGCCAAATCGAGGACCGCGAAATACTCGTCGTAGAACGTTTCGATCTGCTGCGCCTTCTCGGTCTCGCCGTTGGCGAGATGCCAGAACAGATCGGCGTGACCCTGCATGTGGCGCTTGGCGTTCATGGAGACGAAGGCCGAGACCTGCATGAAGCCGGGATAGACCCGTCGGCCCGCCCCCTTGTGGCGCTGGGGCACGGTGGCGATGAGATTCTTCTCGAACCACGCGATGGGCTTCGAAGTGGCGAGGTGGTTCACCGAAGTCGGACTGATGCGGCAATCCACCGGTCCGGCCATGAGGGTCATGCTGCGCGGGTGCGCGACATCCTTCGACTGGGCCATCACGGCGGCGGCGGCCAGAGCCTGCACGGCCGGCTGGCACACGGCGACGAGGTGGGCACCCTCGCCGATGGCGCCGAGGAACTGCACGAGGTGATCGACGTAGTCGTCGAAGCCGAAGGCACCGGCTTCGAGGGGCACGTCTCGGGCGTTGTGCCAGTCGGTGATGTAGACGTCGTGGTCGGCGAGCAACGTCCGCACGGTGCCGCGCAGGAGGGTGGCGAAGTGGCCCGACAGGGGCGCCACAACGAGGACCGGCGGTTGCGGCGTGTCGACGTCCTTGCGGAAGCGCAACAGGGTGCCGAACGGCGTGGCGAAGACGGCCTCCTCGGTCACGGCGACCTCGCGGTTGCCCACCGTGACGGTGTCGATGCCGTAAGCGGGACGCGTGAAGGTCAAGCCCGCGCGCATCATCATGCGGGCGCCAGCCGACCACCAATTCATCGGCTCGCGGTATCCGGCGGCGGTCCAGGGTGAGACCGCGTCGTGGACGAGTCGACCCCACGCACGGGTCTGCTCGGCCAGATCCGTCTGGGCATCGAAGGCACGATAAAGCATGAAGCCTGAACTCCTACACGAACGACCGGATCGCGGAACGTCCGCAGAGGACGGACCAGGCAAAAGGCCCGCCACCGATGGGGCGCTAGGCTGAGCCAGGCGAGCGATCAACGCAACGGGCCTGCCGAGCGATCCCCCGGGGCTGTTGTACACCTGCATCACCGACGCCCTCCGGTCCGAACCGATCCCGCCCCTCGACTCCCGGGCAGAAAAATAGTGCACTCCCGCACCATAGTGCCCGTTCGATTGTGCGAGCATTGCACGGCGGCGCAGCGCGGATCCGCCATGACGTCTCGGTTCCGGCATGACATCTCGGCGGCTCACCCTGCCGAAGCGTTCACGCTTTTGCCCGGATCGGGGCCGGCGAGGCACGATCTCCACTCCGTGGCCCAATCGGCTTGCCGTTCTCGCGGTTCGGCACGAGTCTTGGATCGCCACCAGCCTCGGCCCGTGTGCTCCGCACGCGGTCGACCAGAAACACCGGGGGACCCCCATGCCAGCGGCGACACTTACCATCTCGAGTCGCAACTATTCGTCGTGGTCCCTGCGCGGCTGGCTCGTCTGCCGGATGGCCGGCCTCGACTTCGAGACGGAACTGCTCTCGGGCAACGATGCTTCGACCCGGGCGGAGCTGCTCCACCTCTCGCCGTCCTTCCTGGTGCCGCGCCTGTGCCACGGCGAGATCGTCGTGTGGGACACCCTGGCCATCGCCCAATACCTCAACGAGATTCGACCGGAGGCCGGGTTCTTGCCGAAGGACGCCGTGGCGCGGGCGCATTGCCGGTCCATCGCGGGCGAGATGCATGGCGGCTTCATCAACCTGCGTTCGGCCCTGCCGATGAATCTCAAGGCCCGCCACACCGGGTTCAAGATCTTCAACGGCGCGCGCGGCGACATCGACCGGATCGTCACCATCGTGGACGAGTGCCTGTCGCGCTATTCCGGCCCCTACCTGTTCGGGGAGACGCCGAGCCTGGCCGACGCGATGCTGGCCCCCGTCTGCACCCGGTTCGTGACCTACGACGTCCCGGTCTCTGGCGCGACCGCGGCCTACCGCGACACCATCCTCGCCTGGCCCCTGATGCAGGAATGGCTGGATTCGGCCCTGGCCGAGCCCGACGAGATCGAAGAACTCGACATGGAGTTCTAGGGAGGCAGCTCATACAGCCGATTGCCGCTGCTCGGGTACTCTGTCTTAGGTTTGAAGTTTCCGGTCCCGGAGAATCGGGGGGGGGGGGCAAGGGCTGTCGACGCTCGGATGACGTTTGGGCGTGGATCGAACCGCACCTGCCCCACGGTCAACCGGGTAAAACTCGGGTCAATTAAAGACAAGTCATCGGTCAGTAACCTGCACGTCCTGAAGATGGGTACCGGTGGCAGGTTACGCCCTCGGTTTACGGCTCGCGACACGACGGTCCACGATCACTACAACGGGGGCTCGCAGCGTAGGGTCCGGCAGTGCCTGTTTCTCAGAACAGCGCCAAAGGCCGCATGTCCGACGAGCGGATGCTCGATGCCGTGCACGCGAAGGCAGACCGCTCGGCATCCGGCGAAAAGGTTAAGACCGGAGCCAGACGATCGCCCGCTCGCGCGGCGGTTCGAGGAGTAAAGTCCAATGCTTGGCCGAGCGGTCTCCCTGACGCTCGGCAACGTGTCCGACATCAGTGGAACGCTGCCGCTGCTTCGGGCTGTCGTCCCACCCAGACGTCTGATCGCCGACAAAGCTTACGACGCACGGAGCCCGAGGGATTGGCTGAAGCGCCACCGGGTGAGTGCCGCCATCCTGCAACGGCCACCCGAACCATGGCCTTCGAGTTCAATCGGATCGCCTGCCTGCAGCGCACTCGGATCGAGCGCTTGTTTGGACATCTCAAGAATTCGCGGCGTGTCGCAACCCGCTATGATCGCTTGTCCTGCAACTAACTGGCGGCCGTTGCGCTCGTATCCTACTTCGTCGCACAGGCCACAATGAGTCCCCTACTAACCTTCCGGCTACCCATTGCCGACACGATGCAGTAGCCTCTCAGTCGGCTCGGTCCAAAATACCGGCCAAGTCACTGGGGAACTCGCGATCAGAAGCAGCACGCAAGAAAAGCTGATGCTTCACCGCGATAGCTTGGAGCGGTCGGCGGGAATCGAACCCGCATATTCAGCTTGGGAAGCCCTGATAGGTCTCTGATTTTCAAGGGCGACGTTCCCTGTGTGCGTCCGTTCAAGGTCTCTCTGTTCACGGGCGCGCATGACACCGGACCGCTCCCACCACGGGTGACCAGAAACGCAAAAAGCCCCGCCCAGCCGGAGCCGAGCGGGGCGAAACAGGCAGGTTCCGGCGGGGAATCCTGGTGGTCATCCTCTCGCGAGAGCTGGAAGGCTTGTGGCCGGTTCCTCCGGCCGGAGTAGGACTGGCCTGCTGCCGGTTCCGTGGACACGCTCTTAAGCTAATTGGGCCTGTTTTTCGAACTCGATCGGGCTGACGTAGCCGAGGGTCGAGTGCCGGCGGGCCGGATTGTAGAAGCGTTCGATGCAGTCGAACACGTCGGCCCGAGCCTGGTCCCGCGAGCGGTATGTCTTTCGAGCCGTCCGTTCGGTTTTCAGCGACGAGAAGAAGCTCTCCATCGCGGCATTATCCCAGACGTTTCCGGATCGGCTCATGGAGCAGGTGATGCCGTGATCCGCCATGAGGCGCTGGAACGGTTCGCTCGTATACTGGCTGCCCTGATCCGAGTGATGCAGCAGGGGATTCGGCTTGCCCCTGCGCCAGCCAGCCATCAGCCTAGCGTCGGTGACGAGTTGGGTTGTCATGCTGGCCTGCATCGACCAGCCCACGACCCGACGTGAGAACAGGTCGATGACGGCCGCCACGTAAAGCCAACCTTCCGCCGTCCAGATGTATGTGAAGTCGGCGATCCACTTTTGGTTCGGCCGATCCGGTTCGAACTGTCGATCCAGGATGTCGGGGGAGACGACGGAGCGCTCACCATCATCCTTGGGCAGGCTGCGCCGTCGTGGCCGGGCCCGCAAGGCGTTCTCTCGCGTGAGCCGCTCAATCCGATGTAGCCTGCAGTTGATGCCGTCCGCGAGCACGTCGTGCCAGATCCGACGCGCTCCATAGGTGCGGTCGCTTGCCGCGAAGCTCGCCCGCACCTTCGACAGGATCGCGGCGTCGTCCTGGACTCGCCGGCTTGCCCGCCGGGTGAGCCAAGCATGGGAGCCGGACCGGGAGACGTCGAGGGCGTTGCACATCCACGCAACCGGTCAGATCGAGCGATGCTTGACCACGGAGGCGAACTTCATATCGCATCACTCGCGAAGTACGCCGCGGCCTTGTTTAGGCTATCGCGCTCCGCCTTCAGACGGGCGACCTCTTTACGCAGGCGCTCGATCTCGACCTGCTCGGCCTTCATCTGCCCAGGACC
Source organism: Methylobacterium sp. Leaf112 (assembly GCF_001423295.1). Taxonomy (GTDB): domain Bacteria; phylum Pseudomonadota; class Alphaproteobacteria; order Rhizobiales; family Beijerinckiaceae; genus Methylobacterium. The sequence goes on from NZ_LMNG01000015.1 coordinate 32,506, forward strand.
GGGAAACGCCTCGGCCGGATCGGACGAGAACTCCTTGATCCATTTGCGCAGGACGTTCTCGTGCACGTCCAGATCACGGGCAGCTTGCGCGACCGAAACGCCCCGCTGCTTGATCAGCCGAACCGCCTCGACCTTGAACTCTCGACCAAACTTGCGAGGCTGCACCCCACACCTCCGCTTCCATCATGAAACCCAGACTGGGTGTCTACGGAACCGGCGGCAGGCCACTACGAGGGTTCGATACGCCTCCCCAGCGAGCGCCACCGTCTCCTTGTGGGTGAGCCGCTTTGGTCCCTCGCGCACGGAACGCCAAACACCCTCCGGGTACGCAACGGCTACCGCCTGACGAGCCTTCGCCTCTTGAGGGTCTCGGGTCCGCAGGGAGGTGCGAACATCCGCATCCTTGGCCGTGATGGTCTTCTCGACCACGCTATCCCCCATTGGAATAGCGAGGAGCCGTCCGCGAACCTTCGGCAGCACGTCAGCCGAGATGCGCTGGATGAGTTGGTGGGCGGTGCTGCCTTGCCGCTTCATGGGGCGCGGCATCCGAAGGGGCATGTTGAACGCATCTGTTGAACAGTCAGATGCGGAGAAAACCCTTCAAGATCAAATGCTTTTTGCGGATCAGCGGCTTAGCCAACTGATGGTGCCCAGGAAAGGACTCGAACCTTCACCTCTTGCAAGACTGGTACCTGAAACCAGCGCGTCTACCAATTCCGCCACCTGGGCCTGTCGGGGCCGCGTGCGGCGCCGACGTGGGTTCGTTTAGGCGGCGCGGGGGCACCCGTCAATCGTGATTTTGAGGTGGCGCACGAAACGGTCGGTCCGGTCCGCGTCGGGGCGCGGCGTCCCTGCGGACGCCGCGCCGTGTCGCCTGCCCTCAGGCGCTCGGCCAGTCGCGGATATCGACGAAGTGCCCCGCCACCGCCGCCGCCGCCGCCATGGCGGGGGAGACGAGGTGGGTGCGGCCCCGGTGGCCCTGACGGCCCTCGAAGTTGCGGTTGGAGGTCGAGGCGCAGCGCTCGTTGGGGCTGAGGCGGTCGGCGTTCATGCCGAGGCACATGGAGCAGCCCGGCTCGCGCCAGTCGAACCCCGCCGCCTTGAGGATGCGGTCGAGGCCTTCCGCTTCGGCTTGGGCCTTCACGATGCCGGACCCCGGCACCACCATGGCGGAGACACTGGCGTGGACCTGGCGGCCCTCCACCACCTTCGCCACGGCGCGCAGATCCTCGATGCGGCCGTTGGTGCAGGAGCCGATGAACACCCGGTCAATGGCGATGTCGGTGATCTTCGTGCCCGGAACCAGCCCCATGTAGTCGAGGGCCTTCTCCTTCGACTGGCGCTTGTTCTCGTCGAGAATCGTCGCCGGGTCCGGCACGGCGCCGGAGATCGAGACCACGTCCTCCGGGCTCGTGCCCCAGCTGACGATGGGGGGGAGGTTCGCCGCGTCGAGCCGCACTTCGCGGTCGAAATGCGCGCCTTCGTCCGAGACCAGGGTCTCCCAATAGGCGCGCGCACGCGCGAACGCCTCGCCCCGCGGGGCCTTCGGACGCCCCTCGACATACGCGAAGGTGGTGGCGTCGGGCGCGACGAGGCCGGCGCGCGCGCCGCCCTCGATGGACATGTTGCAGATGGTCATCCGGCCCTCCATCGAGAGGGCGCGGATGGCCGAGCCCGCATACTCGATGACGTAGCCGGTGCCGCCGGCCGTGCCGATCTCGCCGATGATCGCCAGGATGATGTCCTTGGCCGTCACGCCGGGCGGCAGGGTGCCGTCCACGGTGACGCGCATGTTCTTCGCCTTCTTCTGCAGCAGCGTCTGGGTGGCGAGCACGTGCTCCACCTCCGAGGTACCGATGCCGTGGGCGAGCGCCCCGAAGGCGCCGTGCGTCGAGGTGTGGCTGTCGCCGCACACGATGGTCTGGCCCGGCAGGGTGAAGCCCTGCTCGGGGCCGATCACGTGGACGATACCCTGGCGCCGGTCGAGGGCGTCGTAGAACTCGATGCCGAAGTCGCGCACGTTCTCGGCGAGCGCCTCCAGCTGGATGCGGCTCTCCGGGTCCTCGATGCCGAAGCTGCGGTCCGAGGTTTGGACGTTGTGGTCCACCACCGCCAGGGTCTTCTCCGGGTGGCGCACCCGGCGCCCGGCGACGCGAAGCCCCTCGAACGCCTGCGGGCTCGTCACCTCGTGGACGAGGTGGCGGTCGATGTAGAGGAGGCTGGTGCCATCCGGCTCGACATCGACGACGTGGTCGTCCCAGATCTTGTCGTAGAGGGTGCGCGGCGCGGTCATGATCGGGCTGTCTTCGCGTTTTCTGAACGGGCTTGGGAGACGGGCTTGGAAGACGGGCTTGGGCACCCGGTTCTCCCTTTAGTAGTATTCCAGACCGTCCGGCGAAAGTGGGGCGCCCGTCCCCTCTGGCGGATGGCTGCGGCGCGGTTTTCGCATATCGGCTCGGACGATGCCGGGGTGGGGCGGCGGGCGTCGGCTGTGGGGACCCGCGCCGGCTCACTGGACCGGTCCCGGCCCAAGTCCTAAAGCGGAAGGGCACCCCGCCGGGGTCGCGCACCGGAGTCCCGAAGGTCCGCCATGACGCCCGTCGATCTGCTGCTGCTCAAACCCATGCAGCCGAGCGTGATGGAAGCCCTGGCGACGCGCTTCACCCTGCACCGGGCCGACACGGCTCCGGACGCGGAGGCGTTCTATGCCGAGATCGGCCCGCGCATCCGCGCCATGGCGACGGGCGCGCAGGCGCCCGTGGACGACGCCCTCCTGGCGCGCCTGCCCAACCTCGAGATCGTGGCGAGCTTCGGCGTCGGGTACGATACCATCGACACCGCCGCGGCCGCCGCACGGGGCGTGGTGGTGACGAACACGCCCGACGTGCTGTCGGACGAGGTCGCCGACCTCGCGATGGGCCTGCTGCTCGCCACCTTGCGCCAGATCCCCCAGGCGGACCGCTACCTGCGCGCGGGCCACTGGCCGACCCGGCCCTACCCCCTCACCCCCACCCTGCGCGGGCGCACAATCGGCATTCTCGGCCTCGGGCGCATCGGCCGGGCCATCGCGACGCGGCTCGAAGGCTTCGGCGTCGCCCTCGCCTATCACGGCCGCCGCCGGCAGCCGGAGGTGTCCTACACCTATCACGCCACGCTGCTCGGCATGGCCCGGGCCGTCGACGTGCTCCTCGTGGTGGCGCCCGGCGGACCGGAGACGGACGGCCTCGTCGACGCCGCCGTGCTGGCCGCCCTCGGTCCGGAGGGGATCCTGATCAACGTGGCCCGCGGCAGCGTGGTGGACGAGGCCGCCCTCATCGCGGCCCTGCGCGACGGGACGATCCTCGGGGCCGGGCTCGACGTCTTCGCACGCGAGCCGCACGTGCCGGCCGACCTCGTCGCCCTGGATCACGTGGTGCTCCTGCCCCATGTCGGCTCGGGCTCCGTCCACACCCGCGAGGCCATGGGCCGCCTCGTCGTCGACAACCTGCTCCACTGGTTCGACGGCCGGGGACCGCTGACGCCGGTGCCGGAGACGCCAGTGCGGGAGACAGCGGGGCGGGAGACACCCGGGCCGGAGACGTTTCGGAGCGCGGGCGCGTGAGCCCCCGCGCGCCGGCCCGCATCCTCGGTTTCCTCTCGGTCCTCACGGTGGGCGGCGCGGTGTTCGCGCAAGCACCGCAGGTTCAGCAAGCACCGCAGGTTCAGCAACCGCCGCAGGCTCCACAACCGCCGCAGCCGCCGCTAGAGGCCTCCCCCCCTCAGAATCCGCAGGGCGTGGCCGCGCCCGAGGTCGCGCCCGCCGCGCCCTTCGTCGAGAGCCTGCCGAAGGACATCGCCGGGGTGCCGGGCACCTGGGACCTGTCGCGGGACGGCAGCACCCGGCGCTGCGTCATCACCCTGTCGAGCGAGAGCGGCGAGGCGGGGCGGCGGCTGTCCTTCCCCGCCGGGTGCCGCCGGGCCCTGCCGGTGCTCAACGGCGTCGCCGGCTGGCTGTTCACCGACGGCACCCTGCGCTTCGTCGACAGGAACGTGCGGCCGGTCCTGCCCTTCACCCGCCGGCCCGACGCGCGCAGCCTCGCCGCCACCACCGAATCCGGCGAGCAGTACAGCCTCGTCCCCCTCCAGATCCTCGCCATGCTGCCGGCCGTGCCGGAGCCGGCGCGACCGGAATCTGCCGCGTCCCGGTCGGACGCCCAGCGTCCGGCGGCACCGGAGACGGACCTGGGCGGCGAGCCGCCGCCGGCCGGGATCTATACCCTCGACCGGTACCGCGACCCCGATACCTGCCGGCTGGAGCTGACGCCGGCCCGGCCGCCCGCCCCGGTCCGCATCCTCGAGGGATGCCGCGACACCGGGCTCGGCGTGTTCAATCCCGTGTCCTGGCAGTTCGCGCGGGGGCGGCTCACCCTCACCGCCCGGCGCGGGCATACGGTCACGCTGATCCCCACGGGCGACGGGCGCTGGCGCCGCGACCCGGAAGTCGGCACCACCTTCATCCTGCGCCGGGTCGTGGCCCCGTGAGCTGGGTCGCGGCCCCGTGAGCCGGGTCGCGGCCCCGTGAGGAGGCCGCACGGGTTTGCCCCATGCGCGGCCCCGGATTATGCCGACGCGATGCTCACCGTCGCCGCCCTCTATCGCTTCGTCGATCTGCCCGATCCGCTGGCGCTGCGTGCCTCCCTGGAAGCCCTGTGCGGTGGCCTCGGGATCACCGGCACCCTCGTGCTCGCCCGCGAGGGCATCAACGGCACGGTGGCGGGGGCGGCGCCGGCCATCGAAGCCTTCCTCGACGCCCTGCGCACCCGAGCGCCGTTCGGCGCGCATTTCGGCGCCGTCGAGGTCAAGATGTCCTCGGCCGAGGCCCCACCGTTCGGGCGCCTCAAGGTGCGGGTGAAACCCGAGATCGTGACCTTCGACGGCGGAGCCACCCATCCGGCCCTGGCGCCGGCGAGTCCCGTGGCCCCCGAGGCCTGGAATGCGCTCCTGGACACGCCGGGGCTGCTGCTCATCGACACCCGCAACGCCTTCGAGGTCGCCCTGGGAAGCTTTCCCGGGGCCGTCGATCCCGGCACGAGGCGGTTCAGCGAGTTTCGCGCCTACGTGGACGGTCTCGACCCGGCGGCGCACCCGAAGGTGGCGATGTTCTGCACCGGCGGCATCCGCTGCGAGAAGGCCGGAGCCTACATGCGGGCGCGCGGCTTTTCCGAAGTCCACACCCTGGCGGGCGGGATCCTGCGCTACCTCGAAACGGTGCCGGATGCGCAGAACCGCTGGACGGGCGACTGCTTCGTCTTCGACGGTCGCATCGCCCTCGGCCCCGCCCTGGTCGAAAGGCCAGACCACGCTCCGGAGACACTGCGATGATCGACCCGGCGATGCGCGATCCGGCGACGAGCGACCCCGATCTCGGCACCCGCATCGACGCCCTCGAGATGCGCCTGACCGAGCAGGACGCCGTCATCGACGACCTCAACGCCACCATCACGGCGCAGTGGCGTCAGATCGATGCCCTGTCGCGGCGGATGGCGAAACTCGTCGAGGAGGTCGAGGAGGCGGGCCACCGTCCCGGTTCGAACGCGCCGGAACCACCGCCGCCGCATTATTGAGCGCGCCTTCCCGCACCGGTCCTTCGCGATACGGATCCCTTCGTCGATTGGGCCCGAACCCATGCTCATGCGTACGGGCGACACCTTCCCGATGACGGACCCCATGCTCGGTGACGGATTCCATGGGCGCCCGTCCGCGAGGGCGGGCACGCCGTGCGAGGCGCGATCCACATGGGCGGCCCTGCGCGTGCCGATCGCCGGGCAGAGCCCCCCACCCCGGAGGGGACGGGCACCGGCCTCGATCGATCGCGACGGAGGTCGTCTCAGGGGCCGAAGATGCGAGCCGTCAGTTTCGATTTCGCCAGGTCGCGAAGGCACACGTAGAAGATCGGGGTGAAGATCAGTCCGAAGACTGTGACGCCGACCATGCCGAAGAACACGCTCGTTCCGATGGCGTGGCGCAGTTCGGCTCCGGCGCCCTTGGCGATCATCAGGGGGACGACGCCGAGGATGAAGGCGAGGGACGTCATCAGGATCGGTCGCAATCTCAGGCGGCCGGCTTCGACGACGGCGTCGACGATCGATCGCCCCTGGTTCTCCAGGTCGCGGGCGAACTCGACGATGAGGATGGCGTTCTTGGCGGCGAGGCCCACGAGGACGACGAGGCCGACCTGGGTCAGGATGTTCTGGGTCAGGATGTTCTGGGTCAGGATGTTGTTGTCCTGTCCCATCCACAGGACGCCGCTGATGGCCGACAGCAATCACATCGGCACGATGAGGACGACGGCGAGCGGCAACGTCCAGCTTTCGTACTGCGACGCGAGGACGAGGTAGACGAAGACGACGCTCAACAGGAAGGTGACGATGCCGCCTCCGGCGAGGCGTTGCTGATAGGACAGCTCCGTCCACTCGATCGCGAACCCTTCCGGCAACGTTCGGGCGGCGATCTCGTCGACGAGGGTGAGCGCCGCATCGGAACTGACCGCCGGGACGGCCGAGCCTATGATCTCGGCGGTCGGGAACAGATTGTACCGCGGCACGCGATCCGGCGCACTCTGCGTGCTGAACGACGCGACCGAGTCGAGCGGCACCATGGCGCCGGTGTCGCTTCTGGCCTTGAGACGGCCGATCTGTTCGACGTCGAGGCGGCTCAGTCCCTCGGCCTGGGCGATCACCTGATACGTCCGCCCGGACAGATTGAAGTCGTTGACGTAGGCGCTGCCGAGATAGGCCTCGAGGGTCGAATGAACGTTCTGAACCGGCATGCTCAGCATTTCGGCCTTGGTGCGATCGACGTCGACGAAGAATTGCGGCGCGTTGGTCGAGAACGGCGTGAACGCGAGCAGGATGCGGGGATCCGCCTTCAGCGCCGCCAGCAGGTCGTCGGTCGCGCGCGCCAGCGCGACGGGGCCGTTGTTGTTCAGGTCCTGAACTCGGAGCGAGAAGCCGCCCGAGGCTCCGATCCCCGGATGGTCGGTGGGGCGATGACGGTGATCTGCGCGCCGGTGATGTCGGCGACGCGTCTGTTCACTTCGGCCCGGATCGACGCCGCGGACTTCGCCGGACCGGAGCAGCCTCGCGAAGACAGTGGCCTTGCCGCCGGTGTGGGGGTGATGCGGCTTGAGAAGGAGGCCGGCCAGGGCCGGACTGAGCGAGAGCGAGTTGAACGCCGAGATCAGCGTCGCGACCGAGATCACGACGGCGAACTGCCGGAAGAATTCGCCCGAGATGCCGACGATGAACATCGTCGGCACGAAGACCGAGGTCAGTACGAGCGCGATGGAGATGAGGGCTCCGCCGACCTCGTCCATGGTCTTTCGGGCGGCGTCCTTCGGCGACAGGCCTTCGACGATGTAGCGCTCGACGTTCTCGACCACGACGATGGCGTCGTCGACGACGATGCCGACGGCCAGAACCAGGGCGAACAGGGTCAGCGTGTTGATGGTGTAGCCGAGCATCGCCATGGCGGCGAACGTGCCGACGAGCGACACCGGGATCGCGAGCAGCGGAATGACGGTGGCGCGCACGTTCTGCAGGAAGACGATGACCACAAGGACGACGAGGGCGATGGCTTCGTAGGTCGTCACTTCGAGCGCCTTGATCGACGTGCGTACGAAGAACTCGATCGGATTGTAAGTCATTCGGAATTCGACGCCCGAGGGCCGATCGCGCTCCAGCGCCGCCACCGTGGCCTGGATCGTTTCGGAGCCCTGGAGCGCGTTCGTGCCCGGGCGCTGGAAGACGAGCAGGGCGACGGCGGCCGAGTCGTTGATGTAGGCGTTGGTGCCGTAGTTCCGTGCGCCGAGTTCGGCGCGGCCGACATCCCTCAGCCGGACGACGCGGCCGCCGTCGGTGTTGCGGATGATGAGATTCTCGAATTCCTCCGGCTGCCGGAACCGGCCCTGCACGGTAATCGAGGGCTGGAATACCCGGCCGGAGGGCGCGGGAGGCTGCGCGAGCACGCCGCCGGCGACCTGGACGTTCTGCGCGCGGAGCGCGTCCACGACCTCCATCGCGGACATGCCCATCTCCGAGACCTTGTTCGGATCAAGCCATATCCGCATGGCGTATTCGCGCGCGCCCACCGGCTGAACGCTGCCGACGGTGGGCAGCCGGCTCAGCACCGGCACGACGCGTTGAAGCGCATAGTTCGACAGATAGAGCCGATCCCGGCTCCGATCGGGCGAAACGAGTTGCACGACGAGCAGGAAGTCGGGGGCGTTCTTCGCCACGGTCACGCCGATGCGGCGGACGACCTCCGGGAGGCGTGGCTGGGCGAGGGCCACCCGGTTCTGCACCAGGACCTGCGCCTTATCGAGATCGGCGCCGACGCGGAACTGATCCTCCCCCGCTTTCGCGGACACGGGGTTTAGCTTGCATTCCGCTCGGCTTGCTCGGGCGTGATATAACCGAGCGCCGAGTGGATGCGCTGCCGATTGTAGTAGCCCTCGATGTAGGCGAACAGGTCGCGTCGGGCCTCGTCCCGGGTCGCCCCTCGTCGTTGGTGGACGAGTTCGACCTTGAGTGTGTGGAAGAAGCTTTCCATGGGAGCATTGTCGTAACAACAGCCCGTACGGCTCATGGAGGGCGTCGCCTTCATGTCGGCAAGCTGCTTTCGGTAGGCCTCGGCGGCGTATTGGCTGCCGCGATCCGAGTGACAGATGAGCCCAGCGGCCGGTCGCTGCCGTTGGGTGGCCATCATCAAGGCGGCCGATGTCAGCTCGGTCCGCATGTGGTCGCGCATGGACCAACCGACGATTCTTCGCGTGGCGAGATCGAGGACGGCGGCCAGGTAAAGCCAGCCCTCTCCGGTGGGGAGGTAGGTGATGTCGGCGAGCCAGACCGTGTTGGGCAATGCCGCCGAGAACTGCTGCTTCAGGAGGTTGGGCGCGATC
>NZ_LMNG01000016.1 GCF_001423295.1 Methylobacterium sp. Leaf112
AACAAGCCGATGGCCGACTGGGACATCATCGCCAAGAGCGTGTTCGACCGCCTCGTCGGTCTCGCCATGCTGGTGGCGCTCAGCCCGGTGATGCTCGGCGTGGCCTTGGCCGTCGCCCTCACCTCGCCCGGTCCGGTCCTGTTCCGGCAGAAGCGCTACGGCTTCAACAACGAGGCCATCGAGGTCTACAAGTTCCGCTCGATGTACAACGACAAGGCCGACGTCGCCGCGAGCCGGCAGGTGACCCGGGGCGACCCGCGGGTGACGCCGGTGGGCCGCTTCATCCGCCGGACGTCCCTGGACGAGTTGCCGCAGCTGTTCAACGTGATCAAGGGTGAGTTGTCCCTCGTCGGGCCGCGGCCCCACGCCCTGCAGGGTCACGTCTCGAACACGCTCTACGATCAGGTGGTGGACGGTTATTTCGCCCGCCACAAGGTCAAGCCGGGGATCACCGGCTGGGCGCAGGTCAACGGCTGGCGTGGCGAGACCGACACCAGCGACAAGATCCAGCGCCGGGTCGAACACGACCTGCACTATATCGGCATCGTACACGAGGGTGTCGGTTCCGGCACCGCCGTAGNCCCGCCACAAGGTCAAGCCGGGGATCACCGGCTGGGCGCAGGTCAACGGCTGGCGTGGCGAGACCGACACCAGCGACAAGATCCAGCGCCGGGTCGAACACGACCTGCACTATATCGAAAACTGGTCGGTCCTGTTCGACATCAAGATCATGCTCGCGACACCGATGTCTTTGATCAGCACCAAAAATGCTTATTGAGCCCACCGTTCGACACAAATAGATCCACCATTTCCGGCATCGCGTGAGCCGGCAACAACCAATCTTCAGCCTCACCTGAACCGATCACCATTGGTGAAACTCAAGTGATAGGCCGTCCGGCAACGCGCTTACTCAAGCAGCGTTAAGAGCTTCTTCAAAGGAAGCAGGCCTATTCATTGTTCATGGCGCTCCTGTCCGACCTGCTCGTCCCCTTCGCAATGGCCATCGGAATCCCGCTCCTGATCGTGGGTGCGCCCGAGGCCGGCCGCCCCGTTTTGGTAATCGCTCCGCCCTGGTCGAACGCCATCCGGCTCCTCGAACTCATCAGAGAGGCAGACGGCCGCGTGCTGCGCGAGGCCGGGATGGCCGGGATGGCGGTTGCCGTGTCGGAGCACGCGGACTTCCCGCAGCGCCTGCGCGCGGCCGGGGCCTGGGTCGTCGTCAACGCCAGCAGCGTCTCGGGTTGTCCGACGACGCGTGAACCCTTCGGTAATGCCCCATGACGCTGCACCCGGTTCCACCACGGGCCTCCACACTGGACAAGATCCGGACCACGTCCGGCAAGACGATCGTGGCGCTCCTTTGGGTCAATGTCGCCCTCGTCATCGGGCTCAACGCGTGGCAAGGCAGCCTGCCGAACGCGGCGGCGGCGGGGGCCGCCCTCGCCCTCGCGCTTCCGCCGACCATTCTGAGCACGCGCAGCCTCATCGGGGCACGAACCCGGATCGCTTCCAGCATGGCGCTCGCCGGCCTCGTCGCGGTTCTCGTGGCGATCCTCCACCGCGAGGGCGGCGGGCGCTCGCTCCAGCTCGACGTGCACATGTACTTCTTCGCCTGCCTCGCCATCGTCGCCGCCTGGCTCGATTGGAAGGCCCTGGTGGCCTACGCCGCCGTTGTCGCCGTGCACCATCTCGGGCTCTCCCTGATCGTGCCGAGCTTCGTCTTCCCGGATGGCGCGGGGATCGACCGGGTCCTCCTCCATGCCGTCATCCTGATCGCCCAGACCGGTGTCCTCGTCTGGCTGGTGGCGAGCCTCCAGGCCGGGGCCGCAGCGAGCGATGCCCTGCAGCAGAGCGTGGCCGACCGGGACGCCGCCGAGACCCTGAAGGCTCGGGCCATGGCTCAAATCGAGGCCAGGGTCGAGGCCGAGCGGGCCCGGATGCTCGCCGTCGAGGCTCAGGTCCAGGCGTTCCAGGGGATAGTGGGCCGTGCCGTGGGGACCATCGGCCAGACCCTCGGAACCATGGAGGGCAGCGCTGGCCGCCTCATGCGGTTCGCCCAGGAGACGACGCACACCACGGACGGCGCGACGGCGAGTTCGCGGCACGCCGGTCGCAACATCCATCAGATCGCGCAGACCTGCCTCGGTCTCACGGCGGCGGCCGACGAGATCGCCGGGCACCTCGCGGCCACCGACACCGTCACCCGTGCCGCCGCCGACGAGGCGCGCCAGACCGGCGAGACCATCGGCGCTCTCACCGTCTCCGTCGAGCGGATCGGCTCGGTGATCACGGCGATCCGGCAGGTGGCCGAGCAGACCAACCTGCTCGCCCTCAACGCCACCATCGAGGCCGCGCGCGCCGGCCCGGCCGGCCGGGGCTTCGCCGTAGTCGCGGCGGAGGTGAAGACGCTGGCCGGCCAGACCGCCCGGGCGACGGAAGAGATCGCGGCCCAGATCCGCGACGTCGAGGGAGCGACGCAGACCTCCATCGCCTTCATGCGCGGCTTCGCGGCGCGGATCGCCGATGTCGAACGCACGACTTCGGCGATGTTTGAGGCCATCGAGCGCCAGCGCGCGGCGACGCGGGCCATGGACGCCAATGTCGGTGCCGCCGTAGAGGACGCGCAATCGGCCACCACCCAGGTGACCGCCGTCGCGGCCGCCCTCGGAACGACCACGGCCGTGGCCGACGAGGTCCAGACCTCGACACGGGCCGTGCGCGATCAGGTCGTCCTTCTGGAAGATGTCACGGCCGCGTTTCTCCGCGACCTTCACGCCGAATCGGCCCAGGCGGCCTGATCCACACCCCCTCGCAATCAAGCGCCTTCAGGCCTTCCATCAGAAACTCGGGGTCGGCCGGTCGAGGACCCGGCGGCCCATGAGACTGGCGGCGAGATCCGACATGAGCAGGGCGGTGCGGCCGCGCTCGTCGAGGAACGGGTTGAGTTCGACCAGATCGAGGCCGCGCACGAGGCCACTGTCGTGCAGCATCTCCATGGCGAGATGCGCCTCGCGGAACGTGGCGCCGCCCGGCACCGTGGTGCCCACCCCCGGCGCGATGCCGGGCTCGAGGAAATCGACGTCGAGGCTCACGTGCAGGAGACCGCCGGCGCCCGACACCCGGTCGAGAAAACCCGCCAGCAGCACGCCGATGCCGTTCTCGTCGATGGCGCGCATGTCGTGGACGCGGATGCCCGCCGTGGCCAGCGCCGCGCGCTCCGCCGGATCGACGCTGCGCAGGCCGATCATGCAGACGTGGCGCGGATCGACGGGTGCGCCCAGCGGCGGCAGGTAACCTTCGAAGCCCGAAGCCCCCGTGGCGTAGGCCATGGGCACCCCGTGGAGGTTGCCGCTCGTGGTGGTGTCGAGGGTATGCAGGTCCGGGTGAGCGTCGAGCCACAGCACGAAGAGCGGGCGCCCTTCGCGGGCCGCCCGCCGGCTCATGCCCGCGACGGTCCCCGCCGACAGGCTGTGGTCGCCGCCGAGAAAGATCGGCACCCCCGCGCCCGCTGCGTCGTCGGCGGCCCCCGTGAGGGCGGCGGTCCAGGCTGCGACCTCGGCGAGACCGTGGACGGCCGGGTTGGGGTGGCACGGGACGGAGACGGGCGAGGGCGCGAGATTGCCGCGATCCTCGACGGCGAGGCCGAGGGCGGCGAGCGCAGGCCCGAGGCCGGCCGCCCGGTAGGCGCTCGGTCCCATATCGCAGCCGAGACGCCGTGTGCCCGCCTGCACGGGCGCGCCGATGAGGATGCAGCGTCGGCTGTCCATGGGTCTGATCGCCTTCCCGTTCCGGTCCCGCATGGAGCCGCGAGGTGACGATCCGAAGACGGTTCGCGGCTGCCGGGAGGTGTTGGGGACGGGATCTGCAAAACCGGTGCCCGGCCTCGCGAGGGATCCCGACGCGCAGCACGGCCAGTCGCTTCCCGGTCGTGGGCCGGGGGAACGTTGGCCCGATGGCGCAATCCTGCTTAGGTGCAGACGAAGCCCAGGTGGGGACGGAGCCTGGGTCCCGTTCGACACCACGGCCGCACCGTGCTCCCCTGGCGCCACCGCCGCACGGGAAGGCTGGACGGGAAGCGGTCGGTGTGAACCATCGCAGGATCGTTCCGACCCAAGGTGAGCGCGCCATGCATCTCCTCATCGTCGACGACCACCCGCTGTTTCGCGAGGCCTTGGCCAGCACGCTCGCCCTCGCCTATCCGGGGGCGGTGCTCCACGAGGCGGACGGGATTGCCGGCGCCTGCGCCACCCTGGGGCGCGAGCGAGCCATCGAGCTCGTTCTCCTCGACCTGTCGATGCAGGGCGTGCAGGGTTTCGACGGCCTCGCCACCATCCGGGCGCAGTTCGCCCGCGTGCCGATCCTCGTGGTGTCGGGCCTCGACGATCCGCGCATCATGCGCGACGCCATCCATCACGGCGCGGCCGGCTTCGTCCCCAAGGCGGTGGACAAGGCGACCCTCACGCGGGCGATCGCGGACGTCCTGGCGGGCGGCCTCTCCCTGCCGCCCGCCCTGGCCGGCGCCGCGAATCGGCCCGAGCGGACGCAACTCGCAGAGCGCGTCGCCCGGCTCACGCCCCAGCAGATGCGAGTGCTCGGCATGATCCGCCAGGGCAAGCTCAACAAGCAGATCGCCCATGCCCTCCAGGTCGGCGATTCCACCGTGAAGGCGCATGTCACGGAGATCCTGCGCAAGCTCGAAGTGGGCAGCCGGACCCAGATCGTCATCGAGACGGCCGGGCTCGATTTCGACCATATTCGGACACGGTCCTGAAGTCCGGCCGGGGGCCGCCCGCGCAGGGCGCGTCACGCCTGCGGATCGGCGGCCCACCCGCAAGCGTGGTCATGTGCCCACCTTCATTCGCCCTCCAGGCGCGCCAGGCGGCGGCCGAGCTCGAACAGGAGCGTATCGGTCAGGGTGCGCAGAAGCGGATCGGCGATCCGGTCCACGGATTCCCGCAGTTGGATGGCGTGATCGACGGCGCGGTAGACGAGCTCGACCTCGAGATCCGGGATGTCCTGATCGGAACGGGCGCGAAGGGGCATTTCGTGGGGGAAGGTCGGCATCGTGGTACTCTGGCAACAGGCGGGAAAGGGCGTTGTGGCGATCCGCTCACGGCATCGGGCGGCGGGAGGACCGCGCGGCCGGCCGCGGACTGTCGGGGGCGGGCATCCGCAGCACCGATCCGGGCAGGCCGAACACCCGTCGACAGGTGGCCACGGTCTCCGGGGTCAGGCGTGCGTAGATCGGTAGCAGGAGCGAATCGCCGTAGGGGCAGGGCAGGGCGAGGGGCTCCACGTCCCAGCCCATCTCCATGAGGCGCGTCACCAGCACCGGGTGGGTCTGGACCAGGAGCCCTTCGAGGCCGAAATGTTCGGCGGCCTCGGCCACGGCGGTGAAGGAGGCACCCGAGACGGCATCCACGCCCTTGGCGCTTTCGCGCTTGGCCGGAGCCACGGCGCAGCGCGTCCATTCGTAGATGCGCGGCCCCGACGGCGCCGACGCGCCCTTGAGGAGTTCCGGATAAAGGTGGGTCTGCAGGTGCGGTCGGGTGGTGGGCAACAGGCGCGAATAGGAGACGATGACTTCGCTCGCCTGACCGGCCGTCTGTTGACCGGCCAATTCTTGATCGGCCGTTTGTCGGCCGACCGGTTCTTGGCCGACGACGTGCAGGCAGTCAGGCCCGTCGAACTGGTCGCGCTCGCGGCCGTCCGGCTTGCGGCAGGCCTCCCACTTGAGGTGATCGACGAAAAAATCGTGCCGGAAGCGATAGATCCGATCCATGAGGACGGGATTCCGCGCCTCGACGTCGCCGCTCAGAACCTTCAACATGCCCGATCTCCCTGCGATGCAGGGAGTTCTGGCCAAGCTTGGGTCGATCAGGCATCCGTAGATCTACGGAGGATCGCGGCGACTGGAATCAGCTTATGATGCCCCGCCGCAAGGCTTCGGCGACGCTCTGGACGCGACTGGCTGCGTTGAGCTTGCGCGCCGCGGCCGCGAGGTGATGCTCCACCGTGCGTGCGGAGATCGACAGGATCACGGAGGTCTCCCAGGCGGTCTTGCCGGCGGCGGCCCATTTCAGGCACTCGACCTCTCGGTCGGTCAGCCCCGCGAAAGCCCGATCCGCCGCATCGTCGTCCTGCATCCGGCGCGCGATCGCCTTGGCCCGGGACATGGCGTAGATCGCCACGAGGTGCAGGCCGGCGCGGGCATCATCCGACAGCCGCACCTGCGTACCGCCGAAGCTGACCCCGGCCTCGCCGCCGTCGAGTTCGTGGAAGGGGACGCAGAAGCCCTCCCTGAGGCCGTACTCCCGTGCCTCGTTCATCACGGTGAGGCCGTGCCCGTCGCCACGGGTCGCCGCCTCCTGCCACAGGAACGGCTCCGTCGTCGCCCGGATGTAGCGGATGACCGGGTCCCGATGGAGGTGGTTCCGCTCCTGGTAACGCTGCGCCCAGCCGACCGGCCAGCCCGAAATCAGCGAACAGTCGGACAGGTTCTCGTTCGGTGACTGCGGCAGGCCGCCGATGAGGAACGCGTCGTAGCCGAAGATCGCCCCCGTGCGGCGCAACTCCGCATAGACTGCCCGCTGAGTCCCCGCCGATCGCAGCCGATGGATAATGTCGAACGCGGTCTGACGAACATCGTGCACAAGCGTTACTCGGCGAATTCCTCCTGCGATTGTAACAGGATCGATGGTTTGTGAAAGGTTGAAGGCGTGAGGTAGCCGCCCGACGCATCACCCGGTGGGTCGCACCGTGCCCGCGAAGGGCGCAGCCTCAAGCAGCCCGGCGTACGGCGGTCCGGCCCGGTTCCGGCGACCGGGGCAGATCGGCGATGAGACGCACGAGCTGATGCGCATGATAGGGCGTGCGCAGACAGGGTGCCCCCGCCACGATGGCGTCGGGCAGGGTGCGCGGCGAGCGCGTGGTGTAGATCACTCCGACGGCGGGATCGAGGCAGCGGGCGACGGCCCCGAGGGATACGCCCTCGACGGCGTCGCGCACGTCGGCATCGGTCACCAGGACATCGACCCGGCGCAGGACGGTCTGACTCAGGAGCAGCGCTTCGACCTCGCCGGCTGTGCGGGCGCTGAGGACATCGTAGCCGGAGGCTTCCAGGCAACTCGTGGTGATCGAACGGGTCAACTCGTCGCCGGCCAGCAGCACGACGAGGGGCGGAAGGGACGCACGAGCCATGGCGATGATCCTGCCTGCCGGTCCGGATGCGATGTGCAGCCGATCAAGAAACGATCCACCCAATCTGGCCATCGAATCGTTAACGCCCTCTTAAACGTCCGGCTTATTCTGACAATCCGCGTCGTATTGCAGATCGGTACATTGCCTTTAATTTACGTAATCTGCTCACGAGGCGACCACCGAACTGCCCAATAGAGAAGCGCAGTCGGATCGATGGTGGAAAACCGCTCATGGCGCGCAATGGGCACTTCGCTCTGGCCCCTGCGGATCTGTCGGCCGAAGCGATGCGGCGGCGGCCGGACATACGCCCTGCAATAGCCCCCTCCTTCGTGACTCCGGAATTCCGCCCCGCCCCCCCTTAAGGCGGCAACGCCGCGCGAACGAGGGGAATCTTGCGCGCCGCGAAGCATCGCCCTCCCGTCCGAGGAAAGCCCGGTGCTGCCGGACAGAGAACCGATCGCGTGGTCGAACATGCGAATGGGAGAAGGCTGTTTTCCATCGGCGCCGCAAAAAGCCATTTGCTTCCTTTGACGCAGACCTATTACGGGCCGATACTTCAAATCGATCGAGAATGCGCCGCAAATATTTGTGGGCCGCCTGATATTTCGACCAACTTTGCTGCTGCATCTCCAGCATTCGCGAAGTTCGTTGCTCCATGTCCGGCGCTCGGCGCCGGACGTATCCCCTTTTGAATGTGGATCCTCCCATGAGCCTTCGACCACCTGCCGACGCGACGGATGCCCCGATCCGGTTCGCCTACTGGGTGCCCAATGTCTCGGGCGGCCTCGTCATCAGCAAGATTCCCCAACGCACGAGCTGGGACGCGCCCTACAACCGGCGCCTGGCACAGATCGCCGAGGAAGCAGGGTTCGACTACGCCCTGACGCAGATCCGCTTCACCGCCGGTTACGGCGCTGAGTACCAGCACGAATCCGTGGCCTTCAGTCATGCGCTGCTCGCCGCCACCACGAAACTGAAGGTGATCGCCGCCCTGTTGCCGGGGCCGTGGAACCCGACGCTGGCCGCCAAGCAGATCGCCACCATCAGCCAGTTGAGCGAGGGGCGCATCGCCATCAACGTGGTCTCGGGCTGGTTCTCGGGCGAGTTCCGCGCCATCGGCGAGCCGTGGCTCGACCACGACGAGCGCTATCGGCGCTCGGAAGAGTTCATTACGGCACTGCGCGGAATCTGGACCCAGGACAGCTTCACGTTCCGGGGCGATTTCTATCGCTACACGAATTACACCCTGAAACCGAAACCCGCCGACCCGCAGCCGGAGATCTTCCAGGGTGGTTCGTCGAGGGCGGCGCGGGACATGGCGGCGCGGGTGTCCGATTGGTACTTCACCAACGGCAACACCCCCGAGGGCATCCGGGCTCAGGTCGACGACATCCAGGCGAAGGCGCGGGCCAACGGCCATTCCGTCAAGGTCGGCGTCAACGCCTTCGTCATCGCCCGCGACACGGAGGAAGAGGCCCGCGCCGTCCTCAAGGAGATCATCGACAACGCCGACCCGGAGGCGGTCAAGGCCTTCGGCCACGAGGCGAAGAACGCCGGCAAGGCTTCGCCGGAAGGGGAGGGGAACTGGGCGAAATCGAGCTTCGAGGACCTCGTCCAGTACAACGACGGCTTCAAGACCAACCTCATCGGTACGCCCGACCAGATCGCCGAGCGCATCGTCGCCCTGAAGGAGGCCGGCGTCGATCTGGCCCTTCTGGCCTTCCTGCATTTCCAGGAGGAGGTCGCGTATTTCGGTGCGCACATCATCCCACGGGTGCGGGCCCTGGAGGCGGAGCGCGGGCGCCGGGCGGAAGCCGCCTGAATCGAACGACCGCCCTTCCGACATCCTCCGGAGAACAGCCATGAACATCGCCGTCAGCGCGAGTGCCATTGAGGCCAACCGCGTGCCCCAGGGAGTCCCCGGCCCCGAGAAGCCGTCGGAGCCCGCCCACATCGTCCGCGACGACGCCGAAGCACTCCGCGTCGCCCACGTCCTGGCGGACGCGTTCCGCACGGAGGCGGCCGAGCGCGACCGCACGGGGCGCCGGCCCTTCGCCGAGCTCGACGCCTTCTCGCAGAGCGGCCTGTGGTCGATCAACGTGCCCAAGGCCCATGGCGGGCCGGGCGTGTCCTACCGGACCCTCGCACAGGTGATCGCCATCGTCTCGGCGGCCGATCCCTCCATCGGCCAGATCGCTCAGAACCATCTCGGCATCGTCGCCGCCATCGACACCGTGTCGGACGACGCGCAGAAGGCCCTGCTGTTCGGCAAGGTGCTGGCCGGCACCCGCTTCGGCAACGCCTTCTCCGAGAGCGGCACGCCGAGGGCCGCCGACTTCAAGACCCATTTCGTCGATCACGGCGACCATGTCATCGTCCACGGTCGCAAGTTCTACGCGACGGGGGCGCTGCTCGCCCACCTCGTGCCCATCGTCGCCGTCGACGACCAGGGACGCCCCTGGTACGCCATCGCCGAGCGCAACGCGCCGGGCCTGTCCGTCATCGACGACTGGTCGAGCTTCGGCCAGCGCACCACGGCGAGCGGCACGGTGATCCTCGAGGGCGTGCGGGTGGAGAAGAGCCACCTCGTGCCGGCGTGGAAGGGCTACGAACGTCCGAGCGCCAACGGGGCGATCTTCCAGGTCATCCAGGCCGCCGTCGATGCCGGCATCGCCCGCGAGGCGCTGGCCGAGACCGTCGCGTTCGTGCGCACGAAATCGCGGCCCTGGATCGACAGCGGCCTGGAGCGGGCCTCGGACGATCCCCACACCATCGCCATCGTCGGCGACCTCACCATCCGCCTGCACGCGGCGGAAGCCCTCCTCGACCGGGCCGGCCTCGCCCTCGACG
This sequence comes from Methylobacterium sp. Leaf112, assembly GCF_001423295.1. Lineage (GTDB taxonomy): Bacteria > Pseudomonadota > Alphaproteobacteria > Rhizobiales > Beijerinckiaceae > Methylobacterium. The sequence goes on from NZ_LMNG01000016.1 coordinate 10,051, forward strand.
CGGCGGTGGCCGCCCCCGACGCCGGCAGCGTCGCGGCGGCACAGCTCGCCGTGGCGGAAGCGAAGGTGCTGACCACGGAGGTGGCGCTCGCGGCCACCAACACCCTGTTCGAACTCGCCGGCACCCGCTCGACCCTCGACGAGCACAACCTCGATCGGCACTGGCGCAACGCCCGCACCCACACCCTGCACGACCCGGTACGCTGGAAATACGCCATCGTGGGCAACCACGCCCTCAACGGGGTCGCCCCGCCGTTCCACGCCTGGAGCTGAGACGGAGAGGGCCGCCCGCGCCCGAGCGGTGGACCCGCAGCGAATGCCATCGGGAAAGCCGCATGTTTTGCGGGGGCCGTGACCCTTGGGCGACTGGCGGAAGCTCAGGCCTGTTCCATGTTCCAAGGGATGAACTTCCTCGTCCCCGATCGCATCGAAGCCGGCCCTGCCCGAATCCGCGCCGCCGCCCGCGCGGTTTCGCGGCTCGCCGCCGAGCGGGCGGACGCCCTCGACCGAACCGGCGGATTTCCGGCGCAGGACGTGGCCCATTGCCATGAGGCCGGCCTGCTCGCGGCACCGCTTCCCGTGGCCCTCGGCGGCGCTGGCCTTGATGCGCCCACCATGGCGCCGGTGCTCCTCGACGTCCTCGCGGAAGTCGGCCGCGGTAGCCTCGCCCTCGGGCGGCTCTACGAGGGCCACGTCAACGCCCTGTCGCTGATCCTGCGCTACGCGTCCGAGTCCGTGCTCGCGCGTCTCGCGGCGGATGTCCGCGCCGGGCACCTGTTCGGGGTCTGGAACACCCAGCCCCAGGCCGGCGGCCTCGACCTCGATCCCCATGGGACCGGCCTGCTCGGTGGCGTGAAATCCTTCGCCTCGGGGGCGGGATCGGTGACGCGACCCCTCGTCACCGCGCGGCGGCCCGATGGGCGCCAGCAGATGCTCGTCGTCACCCTGGAGCCCGACACCCGGTCCGACCTGTCGTCGTGGTGCGCCCACGGCATGCGCGCCTCGACCTCGGGGGTGCTCGACTTCTCCGGGCTTCCCGTGGACGGGCAGGCGGCGGTGGGTGAGGCCGACGATTACTTCCGCGAGCCGCATTTTTCCGGTGGCGCCTGGCGCTTCACCGCCGTGCAGCTCGGCGGGATCGAGGCCGTGTTCGATACCGTGCGGGCGCATCTCGTCGCCACCGGGCGCGGTGGCGACCCGCATCAGGCGGCGCGTCTCGGCGAGGCGGCCATCGCCGTGGAGACGGCGCGGCTCTTCGTTAGCCGGGCCGCTGCCCTCGCCAACGACCCCGACGCGGAGCCCGCGCGGGTTATCGCCTACGTCAACCTGACCCGCATGGCCGTGGAGCGCGCCGGCCTCGACGTGCTGGAGCGCGCCCAGCGCTCCGTGGGGCTCGCCGGCTTCCTCCAGACCCACCCCCTGGAGCGTCTCATGCGCGATCTCGCCACCTACCTGCGCCAGCCGGGTCCCGACCGGGCGCTGACCCACGCCGCCGCCCACGTGCTGGCCGACGACCGCCCGGCCGACACCCTCTGGCGCGACCCGCGCGATTCGAACCGCGCGGGTCTCCAGTCCGGTCGCGCCGCATGACCCGACCTACCGAATCCCTCCCGCCCGATTATTTCGACGGCATCTACGCCGGAAACCCGGACCCGTGGGGGTTCACCACCAGCGCCTACGAGGCGGCCAAGTACGACGCCACCCTGGCGGCCCTCTCACGAGACACCTATGGCGAGGCCCTGGAAGTCGGCTGCTCCATCGGCGTGCTGACCCGGCGGCTGGCGGAACGTTGCACCCGGCTCCTGTCCCTCGACGTCGCCGAGACCGCCATCGCGGCGGCCCGTGCCCGCTGCGCCGACAGCCCGCACGTCGCGTTCCTGCGCGCGGCGGTGCCCGACGCGTGGCCGCCCGGCCGGTTCGACCTCATCCTGGTATCGGAGGTGCTGTACTTCTTCACCCGCGCCGACCTCGCCCGCCTCGCCGGACACATGGTGCAGGCGGTGAAGCCCGGTGCCGACATCGTCCTCGTCCACTGGATCGGCGAGACGAACTATCCGCTCAGCGGCGACGACGCCGTCGAGGCGCTCATCGCCGGAACCGCCGGTACCCTGGAGCCGTATCGCCAGACCCGTACGGACCGCTACCGCCTCGATGTGCTGCGGACGATCGGTGCCACGCCATGACCGGCCGGGCGCCTCGGCAGACGGTGTTCCGGCACCGCGCCTGGGTGCGCCTGACCCATTGGGTGAACACGGCTGCGTTCGGCGCGCTCCTGGTGAGCGGCATCGCAATCCTGCTCGCCCTGCCGCGCCTGTTCTGGGGCGAGACCGGCGCCAACGACGCCCCCGCCGCCCTGGTGCTGCCTCTCCCGGTGAACCTCGAGCAGACCGGCTGGGGCCGTAATCTCCACTTCCTCGCCGCCTGGATCCTCGTCGGCAACGGCGGGCTCTACCTGCTCCTCGCGCTCTTCGGCGGACATCTGCGCCGCAACCTGCTGCCGGACCGGGATCAGCTGGCGCCCGACCACCTCGCCCGCGAGATCGCCGACCATGCCCGGCTGCGGCCGGCCACGGGGCGGGAGGCTCTGCGCTACAACGCCCTGCAGAAATTCGCCTATCTGGCCGTGATCCTGGGCTTGTTCCCCCTGATGGTGCTCACCGGCCTCACCATGTCGCCCGGCGTCACGGCGGCGTTCCCCGAGCTTTTCACCCTGTTCGGCGGCCGGCAATCGGCCCGCACCCTGCACTTCGTCTTCGCCAGCCTGCTGGTCCTGTTCCTCCTCGTCCATGTCGGTCAGGTCTTCGTCGGCGGGGCCGTCAACCTCACGCGCTCGATGATCACCGGGCGCTTCGCCGTTCCGCCGGACACGCCAGCCAACCGGGAGACACCCGATGCGTGACTTGTCGCGCCGCCGCCTCCTCACCGGTTCGGGGGCCCTCTTCGGTGCCGGCCTCGTGAGCGGCTGCGATGCGCCGGCCCTGTCGCATCTGGCCACCCCCTACGACTGGAGCAACGGCCTCACCTTCGCGGTCCAGCGCTGGCTGCTCCGGCACCAGCCCCTGGTGCGCGAGTTCGACCGCAGCCAGATCTCGACGGTGTTCCCCACCATCAACACCACCGATCCCGACGACCCCGCCTACAAGCGATCGAGGCAAACTGCGTTCGCCGACTGGAAGCTGCCCGTCACCGGCCTCGTGGAGCGGCCCGGCGCCTTCTCCCTCGCCGACCTCAAGGCGATGCCGTCGCGCACCCAGGTGACCCTGCATTCCTGCGAGCAGGGCTGGTCGGCCATCGGCGAGTGGACCGGCGTACCCCTGGCCCGTCTCCTCGCGCAGGTGGGGCTGAAGCCTGAGGCCCGCTTCATCGTAATCCGCAGCGTCGATGGCTGGTGGGACAGCTACGACCTGTTCGACGCGCTCCACCCGCAGACCATCCTCGCCTACGGCATGAACGGAGGCGACCTGCCGGTGAAGCACGGCGCGCCCCTGCGCCTGCGCGTGGAACGCCAGCTCGGCTACAAGAGCCTCAAGTACATCTCGGCCATCGAGGCGGCCGAGCGCGTCGACGGCTACGGCAAGGGACGCGGCAGCATGGTCGCCGAACTCGGCTTCCCCTGGTACGCGGGTATCTGATCAGCCGCCCGAAGCGAGGCCGCCGAGGGCCGTCAGCCCGACGACGATCCAGGGCGCGACGCCCCCCACCGTCAGGAGCACGAAGGCGGTGGCGGCGAGGGCCACATCGCGGGCGCTGCCGATGGCGCCCGTCCAGACCGGATCGTAGAGGGCGGCGGCGAGCAGCCCGACCACGGCGGCGTTGCCCCCGCGCAGGGCCGCCTGGGCCAGGGGCTTCCTGCGGAGTTCGTCCCAGAAGGGCAGGGCGCCGGTGACGAGGAGGAGGCCGGGCAGGAAGATCGCCGCGAGTGCCAGGGCAGCGCCCGGAAATCCGTTCGGCGGCGGCTTCAGGGCGGCACCCAGATAGGCCGCGAAGGTGAAGAGGGGCCCCGGCACGGCCTGCGCCGCGCCGTAGCCGGCGAGGAACGCGTCGGCGCCGATCCAGCCCGGATCGACGGTGCCGGCCCGCAGGAGCGGCAGCACCACGTGGCCGCCGCCGAAGACGAGGGCTCCGGCCCGGTAGAACGCATCGACCACGGCGATGCCCTGCGAGGGCAGCCAGGTCGCCAGGATCGGCAAGCCGACGAGCAGCCCCAGAAACAGCGTCAGCGCCACGGTCCCCGTCCGCCGGGACAGGGGAACGGAGAGGTGTCCGACCGGAGTGGGAGCCATCGCCCGGCACAGGACGAGGCCGGCGACGGCGCCGAACCCGATCGCACCGACCTGACCGAACGCCGTCGGGGCCAGCACCGCGAGCCAGAGCGCGCCGAGTGCGATCCCGGCACGCATGGGGTCCGGCGCCAGGGTTCTGGCCATGCCCCAGACGGCCTGGGCCACGACCGCCACGGCGACGAGCTTGAGGCCGTGCAGGAGGCCAGCCAGCATGGGGCCGCCCGATCCGGCGCCGTAGGCGATTCCGACGAGGATCAGGGCGGACGGCAGGGTGAAGCCCGCAAAGGCCGCGAGCCCGCCCCACAGGCTCCCCGCCCGAAGGATTCCAAGGGCGAACCCGACCTGGCTCGAGGCGGGACCGGGGAGGAACTGGCACAGGGCGACGAGGTCGGCGTAGGCCGCTTCGTCGATCCAGCGCCGCCGCGCCACGAAGGCCTCGCGAAAGTAGCCGAGATGGGCGACGGGGCCGCCGAAGGCCGTGAGGCCGAGCTTCAGGAAGGCAACGAAGACTTCCCGGACGGAGCCTGCTGGGGAGTCAGGCAAGAGCGCCGCAGGCTCAGGCAAGCCCGCCGCAGGCTCAGGCAAGCCCGCCGGCCTCGACGATGAACCGGGCGACGGTGTCGGCACCGTGGCCGTCGCGGAGCGAGGCGAACACGTAGGGGCGCGTCCCCCGCATCCGCTTGGTGTCGGCCTCCATCACGCCGAGGTCGGCGCCGACCAGGGGCGCGAGGTCGGTCTTGTTGACGATGAGGAGATCGGAGCGGGTGATGCCGGGGCCGCCCTTGCGCGGGATCTTCTCGCCCCCGGCGACGTCGATGACGTAGAGGGTGAGGTCGGCGAGGTCCGGCGAGAAGGTGGCGGCGAGGTTGTCGCCACCCGATTCGATGAGGATCAGGTCGAGCTTCGGGAAGCGCCGGCGCATCTCGGCCACGGCCGCGAGGTTGATGGACGCGTCCTCGCGGATCGCCGTGTGCGGGCAGCCGCCGGTCTCGACCCCCATGATCCGCTCCTCGGGCAACGCGCCCGCCACCGTGAGGATGCGGGCATCCTCCTTGGTGTAGATGTCATTGGTGATGGCGCAGATGTCATAGGTGTCGCGGAAGCGCTTGCAGAGCTGCTCCATCAGGGCGGTCTTGCCGGAGCCGACGGGGCCGCCGATGCCGACGCGCAAAGGACCGTTGGGAGAGCGGCCGTTGGGAGAGGTCATCGCTGGGTCTTTCACGAACGGAAAATCCGAGAGTACTGGGTTTCGTGCCGGAACGAGCCGAGATCGAGGGCCAGGGTGGCGCTGCCGAGGTCGTCCAGGGTGAGGTCCGGGACGGTGGCCGCGAGCGCCACCACGCGCGGCGTCAGGGCCGCGATCACCCGCGTGCCGGCGCTCTGGCCGATGGGCGCGCAGCGCAGGGCCGCCGAGACGAGGTTCTGTAGGAAAGCGAGGCCGAAGGCGGCCAGCGTCGGGGGCAGGGCCATGCCGTGGGCGCCGGCCGCGACGCCGACCGCCACGGGATAAGCCACCGGGCCGGGCAGGGTCTCGGCGAGGCGGATGAGGACAGGGGTCGGCCAGGCCGCCAGGGTGGCGTCGAGGAAGCTGCGGCCCTGCTGGCTCGTCTCGAGGTGAAGCTCGCGCGATGGGGCCAGCGCCAGGGCGAGGTCGTTGAGGTCTGCCAACGCCACAGAGTCTTCCACCAGAGACGCGCCATGGGCGTGCACTACGAGGATGAGGTCGTTGCGGCCTGACCCCAGTTCGAGCACGTCGGCGAGCCAGTCCACGAGGGAAGCTTCCCCGGACACGTCTCCGGCGTCCACGACCGCTTCGAGCCCGTGCGAATAGGCATAGGCCCCCACGGGATAGCCCGGCGACAGCCACGCCATCAGGCGCAGGGCGTCAATCATGGGTGTGCGAATGACCGTGATCGTGGGGATGGCCGTGGTGATGGTGCCCGGCGGCCTCGCCCGCATAGGCGCCCCCCTCGGGGCGGAACGGACGCTCCACCGCCTCGGCGGTGCCCCCTAAGCCCCTCACCATCTCGGCGAGGACGTGATCGTGGGCGATGTAGACCGCATCCGGGGCGATCTCGGCCGGGATATGGCGGTTGCCGATATGCCAGATCAGCCGCTTGAGGGCGTGGTCGTCGGCGGCCCGGATCGCCAGCAGGCGTTCCGGCGCGGCCTCGACCCAGACGAGGCGCCCGTCCTCCAGCACCAGGGCGTCGCCGTCGTCGAGCACCGTCGGTTCGGCGAGATCGAGAAGGAACGCCACACCGCCCACCCCCCGCATGGCCATGCGGCGGCGGTGGCGGTCGCCGTGGTCGAGGACGATGCGGTCGACGATCTCACCCACGAGGGCGTCGCGGCGCAGGACATGGGTGGCGCGGATCATGGAAAGGGAACCCGTTTGGGGACGCGTCCGCCCGGCGCAGGAGGCGTCGTCACACGACTTTTGGAGCGAGCGGACCGGGATAGAACCCATCGTCCAGAAGCTGAGCCATGAAATAGGGACAAACCTCCGGAAACGTGGCCTCGGGAAGGCCGGTCTCATCGGCGGCCCGAGCGCGGGCGAGGCGATAGCTTTTGGCAAGCACGGTCTCCGGCCAGGATCTCAGGCTCGGGCTGACGTCGACGAGGCCGTCGATCTGGAGACGCTGTTCGACGATGGAAGCGCGCCAGCCATACTTGCGCTTCTCCGGCTGGAACTCCCATCTCAGGAGGTGCTGCAGCAGGATCACCAGCCGGTTCCGGATCTCGGATTTCTGCGATCCGCCCACGCTCTCGATCTCTTCGGCCAGATGGTGCCAGTCGATGTCCTGCCGCCGGCCCGTTCGGAGCAGAGCGGCCTGGGCCTGCGTCCAAAGGTACAGATCGGTGTCGTAGAGGTCTGGCTCGGGAAGAGTCCGGCCCGGGGGCGGGCTCAGGGCAGCCTTGGACATGGGGCCTCCGCTGGCATCGCCGCCATCATACCTCAAAACAGGAAGTACCGCTGCGCCATGGGCAGCACCTCGGCGGGCTCGCAGACCAGCAACTCGCCGTCGGCCCGGACATCGTAGGTCTCGGGATCGACTTCGATGGCGGGCGTGGCGTCGTTGAGGATCATGCTCTTCTTCGAGATGCCGCCGCGCACGTTCTCCACGGCCACCAGCCGCTTCTGCACCCCGAGCCGCTCTGCGAGCCCATCCTCGATGGCGGCTTTCGAGACGAAGGTGAGGGCGGTCGCGAAGGGCGAGCGACCGATGGCGCCGAACATCGGCCGGTAATGCACGGGCTGTGGCGTCGGGATCGAGGCGTTGGGGTCGCCCATGGGAGCGGTGGCGATCATGCCGCCCTTGATGACGAGATCGGGCTTCACCCCGAAGAAGGCGGGCGTCCAGAGGACCAGATCGGCGAGCTTGCCGGGCTCCACCGAGCCGACATGGGCCGAGACCCCGTGCGCGATGGCCGGGTTGATGGTGTATTTCGCGATGTAGCGTCGGGCGCGCAGGTTGTCGTTGCCCGAGGCGTCGCCCGGCAGGGCGCCGCGCTGGCGCTTCATCTTGTCCGCCGTCTGCCAGGTGCGGATCACGACCTCGCCGACCCGGCCCATGGCCTGACTGTCCGACGACATCATCGAGAGGGCTCCGATGTCGTGCAGGATGTCCTCGGCCGCGATGGTCTCGCGCCGGATGCGGCTCTCGGCGAAGGCGAGGTCCTCGGCGATCGCCGGATCGAGGTGGTGGCACACCATCAGCATGTCGAGATGCTCGTCGATGGTGTTCTTCGTGTACGGGCGCGTGGGGTTGGTGGAGGAGGGCAGCACGTTGGCCAGGCCCGCGACCTTGATGATGTCGGGCGCGTGCCCACCGCCGGCCCCCTCCGTGTGGAAGGCGTGGATGGTCCGCCCCGCGAAGGCTTTGATCGTGTCCTCGACGAAGCCGGATTCGTTGAGCGTGTCGGAGTGGATCATCACCTGCACGTCGTGCAGGTCCGCCACCGTCAGGCAGGTGTCGATGGCCTGTGGCGTGGTGCCCCAATCCTCGTGCAGCTTGAGGGCGCAGGCGCCGGCGCGGATCATCTCCACGAGGCTCTCGGGCCGCGACGCGTTGCCCTTGCCGGCGAAGGCGAGGTTCATCGGAAAGCTGTCCGCCGCCTCGATCATCCGGGCGAGATGCCAGGGTCCGGGCGTGCAGGTGGTGGCGAAGGTGCCGTGGGCCGGCCCCGTGCCGCCGCCCAGCATGGTGGTGACGCCGGAGCAGAGCGCCTCCTCGATCTGCTGCGGGCAGATGTAGTGGATGTGGCTATCGAACCCGCCCGCCGTGAGGATCTTTCCTTCACCGGCGATCACCTCCGTGCCGGGGCCGACCACGATGTCGACGCCCGGCTGGATGTCGGGGTTGCCGGCCTTGCCGAGGCGGACGATGCGGCCCTTCACAATGCCGACATCGCACTTCACCACGCCCCAATGGTCGAGAACCACGGCGTTGGTGATGACGGTGTCGACGGCCCCGTCCTGGTTCGTCACTTGGGATTGCCCCATCCCATCGCGGATCACCTTGCCGCCGCCGAACTTCACCTCCTCGCCGTAGGTGGTGTGGTCGCGCTCGACCTCGATGACGAGGGAGGTATCGGCAAGGCGGATGCGATCGCCCGTGGTTGGGCCGAACATGTCGGCATAGGCGGCCCGGGGCAGGGCGGCGCGGGGGGGCAGGGTGGCCATGGCTAGAGCGCTCCCATCACGTCGCCGCGAAAACCGTACACGGTGCGGGTCCCGCCGAGCGGCACCAGCACCACGTCCCGCGTGGCGCCCGGCTCGAACCGCACCGCCGTGCCGGGGGCGATGTCGAGGCGCTGGCCGCGGGCCGCCTCGCGGTCGAACGTCAGGCCCGGATTGACCTCGTAGAAGTGGTAGTGCGAGCCGACCTGGATCGGCCGGTCGCCGACGTTGGACACCATGACGAGGGTGCGGGGCAGGTCGGCGTTGAAGACGATCTCGCCGGGCTGCGTCGTCACGGTGCCGGGCACCTCGACCGAGGCCGCGCCCCGGATCGGATGGTGGACCGTGACGAGCTTGGTGCCGTCCGGAAACGTCGCCTCGACCTGTATGTCGTGGATCATCTCGGGAATGCCGTCCATGCACTGCTCGGCGGTGAGCACGTGGCCGCCCGCCTGCATGAGCTCGGCCACGGAGCGACCGTCGCGGGCCCCCTCGACCACGAAGTCGCTGATGAGCGCCACGGCCTCGGGATAGTTCAGCTTCACCCCGCGGGCGAGCCGGTTGCGGGCGACCTGGGCGGCCATGGCGAGGAGGAGCTTGTCCTTTTCGCGCGGGGTCAGGAGCACGGGGAAACCTCGGGTTGAGACGTCGAAGCACGGACGCGGACAGGCAAGGACCGTGCGCGGTGGGTGATCCCCGCATGGATGCATCCCGGCGCCGGTGGCGCAAGGGCATCCCGGATCCGGCGCCCGGGTGCAAGGCCGAGGCACCGGATCGGTTGACAGGACGCGGCGCGGCGTCCGAACAGCGACGGTCGATGGACACCTCGATGGACGCTCCGCACAGGAAGGCCGCCGTGACCGATCCCCGTGATTTCGTCGGCTACGGCCGCACGCCGCCCCATCCGCACTGGCCGAACGACGCCCGGATCGCCGTTCAGATCGTGCTGAACTACGAGGAGGGGGCCGAGAACTCGATCCTGCACGGGGATGCGGCCTCCGAGGCGTTCCTTTCCGAGATCGTCGGCGCGCAGCCCTGGCCGGGCCAGCGTCACATGAACATGGAATCGCTGTACGAGTACGGCTCCCGCGCCGGGTTCTGGCGCATCTGGCGGCTCCTGCGGGCGCGCGGCGTGCCCGTGACGGTGTTCGCCGTCGCCAACGCCCTGGCTCGGGTGCCAGACATCGCGGCGGCCATGCGCGAGGCGGAGTGGGAGATCGCCTGCCACGGCCTGAAATGGATCGACTATCGCGACTTCACCCGCGCGGCCGAGAAGGCGCACATGGCGGAAGCGATCCGCATCCACGAAGCGGTGACAGGGGAGCGCCCGCGCGGCTGGTACACGGGACGCTCGTCCATCCACACCCTCGACCTCGGCCTGGAGGCGGGCTTTGCCTACCTGTCGGATTCCTACGCGGACGACCTGCCCTACTGGATCGGCACCTCGGACCGGCGCGGCCTCGTGGTGCCCTACACGCTGGACGCCAACGACATGCGCTGCGTGGCCGCGCAGGGCTTCAACACCGCCGCCCACTTCGCGACCTACCTGTGCGACACCTTCGACGCCCTCTACGCCGAGGGCGAGACGGCGCCCAGGATGATGTCGGTGGGCCTGCATTGCCGCCTCGTCGGCCGACCGGGCCGGATCGCCGCACTCACCCGGTTCCTCGACCATGTCGCGGCCCACGACCGGGTCTGGATCACCCGCCGCATCGACATCGCCGAACATTGGGCCCGGCACCATCCACCGGCGTGATGCCCCGGCTATTCAGATTGGTCTGAGGCAGGGACCGGGCGGGCCGTGTCCGGCCCGGGGCCGTTCCGCTCGGCGCGCTCCATTCGGGCCTTGTGCAGGCCGTCGTAGAGTTTCTGCACCTCCTGGATGGTGGTGTGTCCACGGCTCCAGTTGGTCTCGCGGACGTTGACCGGCGTGAAGGCGCTGTGCGAGCGGCCCCCGAAGCCGTTGTAGATCACCGTCTCGGCCGCGCCCGGGCCGGCCGGGTAGTCGATGCGGTAGGACGGGGCGAGCCATTTCCCGGGGCCGCGCTTGCCCGTGATGCCGATGCGCAGATGGGCGTCGCCGTGCCGCTTCTGGCAGAACCGCATGTTGCCGAGCACCCGGCGCAGATACTCGTTGGCATCCTCCAGATCGGCCACCACGTCGGCGATGGTCGCGTCGGGGGGCAGATGGGTCTTCTGAATCATGGATCTCGGGCCTCGTGCGGGCGGGACCATACCGGCGGTGGCGGACGAGGGCCAGCACGGGCAGGTTCGCGCGCCTCCGCGGCCGATCTGCACCTCAGGTCTGTTCAGGGACCTTGCCGGAGGCCAGACGCCGAAGGCGGCCCTTGCGCATTTCGTACTGGAAGATCGACGTCAGGGCCGGCGCGGCATCGGGCTCGGGCGCCGGCAAGGCGAGGGGGGCGACGGGCGGAGCGAGTCTGCGCTGCGTCGGCGCTCCGGCCTCCCGGCGCATGAGGGCGAGCCGGACCACGGTCCAGTCGTGCATCATCGCGGCGGCGGTCTCGGGATCGGTGGCGATCCTGGCGCTCGCCCCGTCGGAGAAGCGCGCCCGCAGGGTGATGGTGGCGTGCAGGGTCCCGCCGAGGGCACCGAGGCCGAGGCCGACGAAGGACGCCGCCAGATCGAAGGGACGGGGCAGGGGCCCCGCCGCGTGCAGGGCCGAACGGAGGCCGACGGCGATCCCGGCCCGGCGCGGGGAAGCGGCGCCGTCCTCGATCACGAGGTCCACGAGATCCTCGACGCCCCGCGTCGCGCCGCCCGGCAGGTGCAGCAGGCCGGTCTCGTAGTCACCCGGTCCCGTCGCATCGGAAAAGCCGAGGCCTGCGCCTTCGAGGATTCGGATCTCGCTCATCATCGCTTTCCGGCGGTCACGCGTCGGCGCCGTCAGGGCACCCTACCGCCGCATGTGTCCGAAACAGGGCCGGCGCGTCAGGTGAGGGGAGGGACATGCGTCCCATAGGCCTCGGCCATCCGGTCGATGGCCGCGAGCTTGGTCTGAAGTGCAGACCAGTCGTCGCGCTCGGCGATGGGCGCCCACAGGCCCTCGACCTCTTCGATCAGCATCGTGCAGGGCTCCGGATCGGCGAAATACGGATGCGCCAGGCGGCCCGCATCGAGGGGACGCATCGCCCCCAGGCTCTCCCGGACCGGCGCGAACGCCTCCGAGGCGTAGAGGGCGGCCGACGGGCTCGCCGCCGCCCGAGTCTCCGAGGCCAGGCCGCCGTACCAGTCGAAGAACGTGCGCTCGAACGGAGCTCCGCTGCGCGCGAGGAAGCCCCAGAATGCACCGACGAACCGGTGCACCGCCGCATCGTCGGTGCGCGCGAGGCCGAGCCGCGCCAGGAGCGCATCGGCGAAGGCCTCCTGCAGGTTCGGGCCGAACAGCTTGAGGGCGGCTTCGAGCGCATCCTGCGGTGCGAAGGGCGTGAGGCATTCGGCGAGCCGGCTCACGTTCCAGAACAGGGCCTCCGGCTGTCGGCCGAAGCTGTAGAGGCCCTGAACGTCGAAATAGGCGGCGGTGAAAGCCGGGTCGTTGACGGGCGCGAAGCGCCACGGCCCGTAATCGAAGCTCTCGCCGGTGACGTTGATGTTGTCGGTGTTGAGGACCCCGTGGACGAAGCCGGCGGCCATCCACTGCGCGCCCGTGCGCGCCACCCGCCGGCACACGGCCTCGAGAAACGCGACGGTGCGGTCCGGCGTCTCCTCTCGCCAGAGCTCGGGCATGTGGAGGCGGATCGTGTGATCCATCAGCTTCAGGATGTTGTCGGGCTCGTCGAGGGCCAGGAAGCGTTGGAACGAGCCGATGCGGATGTGGCTGTGGCTGAGACGCACGAGAACGGCCGAGCGTGTGGGGGAGGGCTCGTCGCCGCGCTCCAACGCCTCCCCGGTCTCGATGAGGCTGAAGGTCTTGGAGGTGTTCACCCCGAGGGCCTCCAGCATGCCGGTGGCGAGGATCTCGCGCACGCCGCCCTTGAGGGTGAGGCGCCCATCGGCCGTGCGCGACCACGGCGTGCGCCCGCTGCCCTTGGTGGCGAGATCGAGAAGGCGTCCGTCGCCGAGATCGTAGGCCTGCGCGAACAGGAACCCGCGCCCGTCGCCGAGATCGGGATTGTACGAGCGGAACTGGTGGCCGTGATAGCGCAGGGCGAGGGGCTGCGGGAAACTGCCGGGCAGGGGCTCGAACCGGCCGAGATGGGCGATCCACTCCGCCTCCGTCAGGTCACCGAGGCCGATCCGCTCCGCCCAGGGTTGGTTGCGGTAGCGCAGAATCGTCTGGGGGAAGGCGGCGGGCGCCACGACATCGTAGAACGCCTCGCCGAGTTCGGCGTGGCGCTGCGCGAGGCGCGCTGTGGTGATCGGCATCGAACGTCCTGAGGTTCGGCAACCCCGTTCGATCGGGCGTTGCGGGATGAGAGGTCAATCGCCGACAGGCCCGGGATGATCCCCGGCGGGACGATCCCGGGGGAGGACGATCCCGGGGCAGGGGGCTCCTCACAAACCGACCGGGCTCGGGTATAGGGTGGATCATGGACAACATCATCCGACCGACCTTCGGCCAACCCCGCCGCACCGAGCCCGAGGACGAGAGCCGCGTCGAGGTTCTGACCCAGCGCGTCTACGGCGAGGCCGGGGGCTGCCGCGTCTGCCTCGTTCACGATGAGGGCGCCCCCGAGGGCGACGTCTACAAGGTGGTGGCGGGGCTGCTCATCGACGACGAGGTCAGCACCGTGGCGATCCTGCCCGCGACCCCGGAGGGCGAGGTCGATGCCGAGATCGTTGCCCTGGCGATCCTACGGACCCTCGGAATGATCGAGGCCCGGACCGGCGGCCCGGCCATCGCTTGAGGCGAAAGCCGCCAATCTGACGCTTGCATGCTGCGTCGGCTCCATGCTATCGCCCCTCCACCGGAACGGACCGGGCGCGAAACGATCGGTGCACCGCACGGATCGGATCACAAGACAAACCGTCTTAAGCTCCTGCTTTGCCAGGGCTTTTGGGGGATAGTTTAACGGTAGAACAGTGGACTCTGACTCCTCTAGTCGAGGTTCGAATCCTCGTCCCCCAGCCATCTGGCTTGCTCAGTCGTCATAAATTTTCGGTTCGGGATCCTGCTGCGAAGCGGTTTTGGTTACGGCCATTACCGCCGATAGAAGCTGTGGTTCATTGCGGATTGGAGCGGGGCAGGCGCACCGATTTCGCCCTGTGCGAACGTGTTTTCCGCCTGAAAGCGGCGGCATCATACGGCCAGGCGTGCGTCCCGGCCGCGTCCGAGTCACGTCGCATACTCCCGCCGTTCGGAAGCCGATGCCCTCCACCGTCGCAAGGCGGTCCGGCTTCACCTCGCCAGTCTCGCGGGCACGCAGTCCCATCTGCGCCGGACGCAGGCCTTTCAACAGTCGGAAGCCGGTTACGGGGCCTTGAAAGGCGACGCGCTCGATCGTACCGGTCTTGCGGTCGATGAGAACTGAGATCACCGGGCCGAGCCCCCCCGCTCCGCGAACAGCGTGCCCGGAACTGCCCGATCAAGCGGCGCGGCGGCCGGGCTTCTTCGGTGGCCAGCCGAGCGCGACGAGGCGAGCCTTGGCGTAGTCGCGCACCTCGTCGCGCGTGCCCGGCGGCATCTGGCCGAGGGTTCGTTGCGTCTCCGTGTCGAGCATGAGGTCGGTGACCGCGTCGATGCTGGTCATCTCGTCGATCCGGCGCTTGAGATCGGCCTCGGCCTCGGTGACCTCGTCGAAAGGATCGGGATTGTCGAAATCCTCGTCGATCGCCTGGATCGCAGCGGGGTGACCCTGGCGAAACTCGTCGGCCTCCTCCTCTGAATAGACGAGGCCATGCAGTTCGAGGAGCTTGAGGATCACGCGATCCTTGGCTCGCTTCTCGGCCATGGCGTAAACGTAGCCCGCCTGTTTCCCCGAGACGCGATAATTCACGTTGACCAGGGCCTCGCCGATCGACCACTCGACCCGTTCGGTTCCGGGCTTGGCGCCCGGGAGCCGGCCGGTGACGAGGATCACGGCCTCGTCACGTTCGGCCCGCACCAGGGTGGGCGGGTCGAAGCGGATGCCGGCCTGGGCGGCGATGCGCTCCAGGGTCTTATGGTAGATGACCGCCGTGCCCTGCACGCGCCAGACATTCCCTCCGAAGGGCTCGCCGTAGCGGACGAGGATGTCGGCGATCTGCTTGTCGGCCGTTCTCATGGGACGCGCCTGCCTGCCGCGCACCTCGGAGCGCGCATTCGTTCTTCGTCTGTTTCCTATCTATTGAGCCCTAAGAAGACCGACAAGGTGATGCGTCGGCCGTCCGGGTTGTCTCGACGTCCGTGATTTGCCTGGGTCGGACTTGGTGGCCACGCTCCGAGCAGCCCCCAAGCCCTTCGCGGCACATGTGCGGTGATCGTATCGGAGCAGTCGGAGCGACATCGAGCCAGACTCCTGGGCCTCGGCCCCGATGCATCCGCGGTGACAGGCCGACCGGGGCAGGCGGAACGTTGCTCCGGCTCGATTGGCTGCGTAGATAGCCCTTGCGCAAGGAGATGACATGCTGCCGGCTGACAGAACGCTCGTCCTCGTGCGGCATGGGCAAAGCACCGACAACGCGCAGAACCTGTTTTCAGGCTTCCGCAATCCAAGCTTGACGGAACGGGGTGTCGCCGAGGCGAAGGCTGCCGGCCGCAAGCTCAAAGAGCTCGGTTTTCACTTCGATATCGCGTTCACGAGCAAACTGGGGAGGGCGCAACACACCTTGGCTCTCATGTTGGAGCAGTTGGACCAGGGTGATCTCCCTGTTCGCACCGAGGACGCCCTGAACGAGCGGGACTATGGCGAACTCTCGGGTCTGAACAAGGCGGAAGCTCGCAGCCAGTGGAGCCCGGAACAGGTTCACCTCTGGCGCAAATCCTACGATGCCGTTCCTCCGGGTGGTGAAAGCCTTGCCATGACCGCCGCCAGAACGATTCCGTTCTACGAGCAGGCGCTTGCGGTGCGCGTTCAGCAGGGGCAGCGTGTCCTGGTCGTCGCCCATGGCAACTCGCTTCGCTCCATCGTCATGCACCTGGAGAAGATGAGCCCCGAGGCGCTGATGGACTTCAACATCACCACCAGCGAAATCTTGATCTATACCTTTTCGGATATCGGCGGGGTGATCGGGAAGATCTCCGTCGTCGCTCCCTCCGCGCCCGTATAGCCGGGTCCCGGCAGGTGATCGGGGGAGCAGCCTGATCAGCCCCTCCTCGTGCTGCGATCGGTCGGTTCCGGATGCCTCAGGACACCCCCACGCATGATGCCCTTACGCATGACGCCCTCACTGAAGCGAGCCTCCACGTCTTCCTTGCGGCCTTCTACGCCAAGGTGCGTCGCGATCCCCTGATCGGGCCGGTTTTTGCCCGCGTCATTCCCGATGAGGATTGGCCACGCCACCTCACGGTCATCCAGGATTTCTGGTCTTCGGTGCTGCTGAAATCCGGCCGCTACAAGGGCAACCCGTTCGGCAAGCATGGGGCGCTCGGTGACCTGGCCCCCGCCCATTTTGCCCGTTGGCTGGCACTGTTCGAGCAGACGGCCGGGGAAACGTTTTCCCCCGACGTGGCGAGGCTCCTCTCCGAGCGGGCAAACCGGATCGGCGACAGCTTGAAAGCCGGCCTGTTCTTCAGGCCCGCCCCACCGCGGTGAGACCGCCGAGAGTCGTGCAGCCGGGCGCCATCGAGAGGGATCGATCCCCCGGCAGGGCCGTTGGCCTCGCACAGGCCACCATCGGCTGGATTGCACCCGATGATCGCTTGTCGGCCGGCGTTCGGGCAGCAGGCAGCGCGAGAGCCCGATGAGGTGATTTCCAGATTTTCCGCCGGCGGCGTTCGTCAAGGACGACCCGAGCCCCGATTCGCTGTTCTACCGGCAGCCGCGCTTCGTCACGCATATCGATGATGCGGCCATCGCGGCGGTGACGGATCTGTACAGGGATGTGGTTCCTGCAGGCGGCGTCCTCCTCGACCTGATGTCGAGTTGGGTCAGCCACCTGCCGAAGGACAGGACTTACGAGCGGATCATCGGCCATGGCTTGAACGCTGCGGAGCTCGCGGCCAACCCTCGCCTGACCGAGCACTTCGTTCAAGATCTCAACGCCGCACCGCACCTCCCTCTGGACACCGCATGCGCCGACGCGGCGTTGATGTGCGCCTCGATTCAGTACCTGCAGCGGCCCATCGATGTCCTGTCCGATGTCGCCCGCGTGTTGCGCCGGGGGGCACCGGTGGTGATCAGCTTCTCGAACCGATACTTCCCCACAAAGGCTGTCGCGATCTGGGGCGCCCTGGATGCGGCGGGACGTGCAAACCTGGTCGAGCGCTACCTGCAGATTGCGGGCTTCGCGCGCACCCAAGTGCGGGCGGTGATCCCGGACCACGGATTCGGCGACCCGCTGACGGCGGTGATTGGCTGGACCGAAGCCGCGTGACGGGTCCGACACCGGGAACGATCCGGGCACCGCTCGGTGCTCCGGAGGCCGGCGTTCGTCCCGGCTCGGCCTCGCCCGTATCCCGATCGAGCCTGCGTGACGACGTCAGGCGGGAACGGGCGATCGGCCGAACATCTCGCCGGCCGAACGACGCACGCTGTCCGCGTAACGGCTCAGCCTGCGCAAGATGGGCGAGCGCCACAGGCCGTATCCATCGTCGCACAGCGGATCGTTCACCACGGGATTTCCATCGCTGCCCACCAGAACGTTGCCGATGTTCGGATCGAGCCCCTGCGGCGACACCGCCCGCAACGCGGCGACGTAGGCTTCGTATCCGGGCCACGCGGCCCTGAACGCTTCGCGGATGCCGTCGAAGCTCGAATGCTCGATGCGGGGCTCGTGGGCCGGCCATTCCACCCTGAACCGGTCGCGGACGCCCTCGTCCAGGGCGACGCCCGGATGGTCCGCGATGACGGCGTGGGCATAGGCCAGCCACCAGGCATCCCGTGCGGGATCGCTCAGCCGTGAGCCCACGGTCATCAGCGCGCCACAGCGACTGACATGCATATCGTGGATACGCGGCGCGTGCGGTCCATCGGAGCCTGCGAACCCCTTGCGAAGCAGGGCCGCGTAATCACCGAACCCGTCGGCCTTGCGAGCGAAGCGCACCACGACGTCCGGGTGGTCCGGATGCGCGTGGACGGTGCCGTGGTACCCGAAACCGATCTCGGACCAGCCCGTGGCGATGAGCGCCGCATAGGCCTCGGCCGCCGACCGTTCGACGATGCCCAGGGCGGCGAGCGAGGGACTGAACGCCTTTTTCTGAGTTCCGAACCCGAACATCGCAGCCACTCCTTCCTGCCGATCGACGAACCGACGCGACACGCCCTCGGCAGCCGCACGGGTGTGGCGTCGAGGAGGGACCGGACGGGCAGGTCCGGCGCGGGTCGAGGCGACCCTGTCGATGTCGGGGGCAGCGTGACGCGCGTGTCACTCCACTGTCACGGAATGACCCGGGTCCCTGAAAAGTTCAATCCCTACGGAAGCGTAAATCGGCCGATGACGGGAATGAGCCGTCTTGACCGACCATCCGGCGCACGTCGTCCATCCCGGCGAGCAGCGTCCGGGCCAGGATTCCATCCGCTTCGCTCAGGCCGCACTCGGTGACCGGACGGACGTGACGCCCCGCATGGGCCGGGCCGACCTCGACGTCGTCGAGGATGAGATAGCGCGTGATGTTGTTTCGGGTCGCGTGCTCGGAGATCTCATCACCCCGCCCGGCCTGCTCGGCGGAGCGCATCGCGCCCGTCTCGGCATCCCGGCTCGACGGCAGGATGGCCGTGCGCCAGTCCGGGTGAAAGCAGTTCGCGGGCAGGCCGGCTTCGACCAGGGTCGGGCGACAATCGCCGACGCGCCACGTCGACGAGACCACCACCCTGGCGTCGAACGCCCGCACCAGGGCGGCCACGAGGGCAACCTGAACCGGATTGAGCCTGTCCTTGCCCGCCTGCCGTTGATAGCCGACCGTCGTCACGACGCCATCCACGTCGAGGTAGACCGTCAGCGGTCCGGCCTCCGTCTGTTCGTTCAAGGGGGCAATCCCGTCCCGTGGCAGCAACCCTGCCTGTGCCGCGGACGCCTACCGCGCGGGGCTGCGATCGTCCAGCATCACGCGGCGCCCAGGTAGGCGGCTTCCAGGCCCTTGTCCGCCGCGAGGTCCGCGGCCGAGCCCGCGGCGACGACGCGCCCCTGCTCCAGCACGTAGCCCCGGTCGGCCACCGTGAGGGCCAGCGCCGCCATCTGGTCGACGATGAGGATGGTGGTGCCGCCGTCCCGCAGCTCCGCCACCACGGCGTAGAGGGCGTTGATCATCGCGGGCGCGAGGCCGAGGGACGGCTCGTCGAGGAGGAGGATGCGCGGATGCGCCATCATTCCCCGGGCAATGGCGAGCATCTGCTGCTCGCCGCCCGACAGCAGGCCCGCGCGGCTCGTCGCCCGGTCGCGCAAGCGGGGGAAACGGGTCAGCAAAGCCTCGATCTCGGCCGGATCGATGGGCTCGGCCCGGCCGTGAGCGCCGAGCCGGATGTTCTCCACGACGGTCAATTCCGGAAACACCTGCCGGCCCTCCGGCACCAGGGCGAGGCCGAGGCGGGCGATGCGGTGCGCGGGCAGGCCCGCGACGGCCCGGTCCTCCAGCACGATCCCGCCCTCGACCGGGCGCAGGAGGCCGGCGAGCGCCCGCATGGCGGTGGACTTGCCGGCGCCGTTGGCACCCAGAAGCGCCACGGTCTCGCCGGGTCGGACCTCCAGGGACACGCCCGCCAGTACCGGGGCGGCCCCGTAGCCGACGGTGAGGCCATGGGCGGAGAGGACGGCATCCGCCGGGCCGCGCCATGGCGTCGCCCGCGGCCGGGCCGGCGTGTCGGCGGCGCCGAGGTAAGCGCGGATCACCGCCGGGTCGTGCCGGATCGTGCCCGGCGCGCCGCTGGCGATGGGCCGGCCCGCATCCATGACGAGGACGTGGTCGGAGACGCCCATCACCAGGGGCATGTCGTGCTCGACGAGGATGACGGCGACGCCGCAGGCCGCGATCCGGCGCAGCAACCCTCCGAGGCGGTCGGTGTCCGCGCGGGTGAGGCCAGCGGCGGGCTCGTCGAGGAGGAGCACACGGGGCCGGCCGGCCAGCGCCCTGGCGATCTCGACGAGGCGGCGATCGACATGGGGCAGCTCGTCGGCGCGCCGGTCGAGGGCACCGGTATAGCCCGTGAAGGCGAGGAGGCCGGCAGCCATCATTCGGTCGTCGCGGCCGGCCCGGCGCCAGAGCCGGCCGGGGGCGAAGGCGAGGCTCACGTTGTCGAGGACGCCGAGCGAGCCGAACAGCCGCGTGGTCTGATAGGTGCGGGCGATGCCGGCCCGGGCGATCGCCTGGGCGGGTGCCCCCGTGAGGTCGCGGGTCCCGAGGCGGATGGCGCCGGTGCCCGGGCGGTAGAAGCCCGAGACCATATTGAGCACCGTGGTCTTGCCGGCCCCGTTCGGGCCGATGACGCTGGTGACGGCGCCGGGCTGGGCCGTGAACGACACATCCTCGGCCGCGCGGATACCGCCGAACCGGATGCCGATGCCGTCCACGATCAGGGGCTCGCCGGGACGTTTCCCGAGGAAAGCGGCGAGGAAGCCCGCCGAGTCGGCTTCCTCCGTCGCTCGGGCCTCCGTCCGGCGCGGAAAGACGCGCGCAACACTGCCGACGAGGCCGGCGGGCACGAGCCAGAGCACCACCAGGGTGGCGAAGCCGAAGAACAGCAGCCGGTACTCGGCGAGGCCCGACAGGGTCTCGGGCAGGAGCACGGTGACGAGGGCGCCGAACAGGGGCCCGAGGACCGTGCCGGCGCCGCCGACCACCACGGCGAGGACGAACAGGATCGATTGCGAGAACGGAAACGAGCTCGGGGCGATGAACAGCATCAGGGGTGGGAGTACGGCACCCGCCAGCCCCGTCAGCGCCGCCGAGATGGCGAAGGCCAGGGTCTTCACCCGGACGGGATCGAACCCCAGGGAGGCGGCCGCCACATCGGCGTCGCGCACGGCGCGCATGGCGCGGCCGAGACGGCTGAGGGCGAGGCGGTGGAATCCGTAGAGGGCGGCCCCGGCACCGAGGATGGCGAGGATCGCGAGTTCGCCCTCGGCGAAGGGCACACCGAACAGGCTCGGGCCGCCGGTGACGACGAGGCCGTTCTGACCGCCCGTGAGGGAGCCGCCCTCGATGAGCGCATGCTCGACGATGAAGCCGAACGCGATGGTGACCATGGCGAGATACGGCCCCTTCACGCGCATGGCCGGAATCGCCAGGACGACGCCGACGAGCCCCGAGAGGGCCGCCGCCGCCGGCAGTGCCAGCCAGAAGCCGACCCCGGCTCCCGTGAGGACCGCGCTCGCATAGGCGCCGATGGCGTAGAATCCGGCATGGCCGAACGAGATGAGACCGGTCAGGCCGAGGAGCACGTTGAGACCCACCCCCGCGATGGTGGTCAGGGCCACCAGGGCGAGGACGAAGTGGCTGTAGCCGGCCGTCGCGGTCACGAGGCCGAGGCCCATGGCCGTGAGGGCCAGGATGGCGAGCGGCATCGCCCAGCGTCCGTTCAAATGGCGCATGGGGTCAGACCTTGTTGACGGCGCTGCGACCGAACAACCCGTCCGGCCGCAGCGCCAGGGCCAGGATGATCACCGAGAACACCACGAGTTGGGTGTAGGCGGACCCGAGGGTCGCCGTGACGGTGGCCTCGAGGAGACCGTAGAGCAGCCCCGCCACCACGACCCCCGTGGCCGAGCCGATGCCGCCGAGGATCGCCACGGCGAAGGCCTTGATCCCGAACAGCCCCCCCATCTCGGCCGAGACGGAGAACAGCGGTGCGATGAGGAGGCCCGCCATGCCGGCGAGCACCGCCGAGAGGGCGAAGGCGCAGGCGACCGTCCGGCGCACGTCGATGCCCATGAGGCGGGCCGCATCCGCGTTCTGTGCCACCGCCAGGAGCACCCGGCCGAGGTCGGTCCGGCGGACGACCGTGCGGATGGCCAGCGCCACCGCCACGCCCAGCACCGGGATCACGAGCTGGAGCGGGTAGATCCCGGCCCCGAAGATCTGCACGGGCGAGACCGCGAGCGGGGAGGGCAGGCTGCGCGGCTCCTTGCCGAAGGTGAACAGCAGGGTGTTGTCGAGGATGATGCCGCCCGCCACGGTGGCGAGGAGCCAGGCGTCGGAGCCGCGCTCGACGAAGGGCCGCACCAGCAGGCGCTCCACCGCCACGCCCAGGAGGGCGCAGCCGACGAGGGCCAGGGGGATGGCGAGCGGCATCGGCCAGCCGAGGGTGACGCCGAGCCAGTAACCCAGGACGGCGCCGAGGGTCACGGCCGACCCTTGCGCGAAGTTGACGGTGCCCGATACCGCGTAGGTGATGTGGAAGCCCAGCGCGATCAGCCCATACATGGCGCCGAGGCCGAGGCCGGTGACGAGGGTTCCGGTCAACATCCCAGATCTTCAGTTCGTCACGGCGACGATCTCGCCATTCTGGAAGCGGGTGAAGACATAGTCCTGCGGGCCGAGGGCGTCGTGCTGGCCGGGCGCGAATGGCTTGTCGTAGGCTTTGATCAGGCCCGGATAGACGCCGACTTTGTAGAAGCCGTCGCGGACTTCAGGTCCTTTTGTGGAGCCGGCGGCCTTGATCGCCAGGGCGAGCAGGTGCGTGGCGTCGTACGCGTTGGCGATGCCCACTGCCGGGGTCACGTCGGCCATGGACTTGATCGCCGGATACTTCTTCTTGAGGGCGTCGAGGACGGCCAGGGCCTTGGGGGCGGTGTTGCCCGCGAAGGTGAAGGTCTGGATGAAGTGGACCTTTCCGGCGTTCGGCCCGGCGAGTTCGTCGAAGCGCCCGCCCGCCGGGCCCCAATGGGAGACCACCGGTACCGTCCAGCCCATACGGTCGAGGGATTTCACCACCTGCGCCGAGGGGCCGACATTGCCGACGAGGAACAGGGTGTCGGCCCCGGCCTCCTTCAAGCGGGTGAGCTGAGGCACCATGTCGACATCGGCGGCCTCGTACTTCTCGATGCCGGCGCCGGGCAGGTTCGCCGCCTTGAGAGCCGCCGTCAGCCCCTGCTGGTTCGACTCGCCCCAGGCGTTGTTGACGAGGATCATGCCGGGCTTCTTCGCGCCGTGGGTCTTCACCGCGTAGGCGACGAGAGCCTCGTCCACGAGGGCGTCCACGGCGGAGACCCGGAAGGCGTAGTTGTCGGCCGCCCCGTTGCGGGTGATGCCGGTACCGGCGGCCCAGGGGCCGAGGAACGGCACCTTCATCTGGTTGGCGATGGGCACCACCGCCATGGAAACGGGCGTGTCGAGCCCGCCCACGAGGGCGACGACGCCGACGCGCTGGATGAGTTCGCGGGCGGCGAGCACGCCCTTCGACGGGTTGGCCTCGTCGTCCCGTGCTACGAGCTCGAGGGGCCGGCCGAGGACGCCACCGTTGGCATTGATCTCGTCGATGGCGAGCCCGATGCCGCGCGAGATCGCCTCGCCGGATTTCGCCGACTGGCCGCTCAGCGCCGTGACGAGACCGATGCGGATCGGCTCCTCGGCAAGCGCCGTGCTGGAGAGGCCGAGCAGCAGGGCCGCACCGAGGGCCACGCGACGGGTCAGGGACGGGCTGGTGCGCATGATCGGGTCTCCGGCAGAATATCCGGAAGCTCCGCAACGCCCGTGCCAGACGTCAAGTCTTTGTGTTAATACGATAAATTGGACCATCGAGACAGGCTCTGCCTCGAACTACGCCAAAGTGCATACACTTTTTGCATGCACTTTGGCGTAGTCCTCGCAAGGATGGGGGAAACCGGAGGAGAACCAACGATGACGACGGATGCAGTGGAACCAGCCGGGGACGACGGAACGGACACGACGGCGCAGGACTCCGCCATCGTCACCGCCTACCTCGAAGCCTCGATGGTGCCCGACCCGGAGCGGGCGGCGACCTACATGGCGCCCGGCATCGAGATCGTGTTCACGGGCGCACGGCGCTTCCGTCATCCCCGCGAGGTCACGGCCTTCAACGCGGGCCGCTACGCCTGGGTGAAGAAGCGCATGGAGCGCCTCGACGTGGTTCCGGGGGATGGGTTCACGACGGTCTACAGCCTCGGCACCCTCTACGGCGCCTGGCCCGACGGGACGCCGTTCGAGGGCAACCGCTACGTCGACCGCTTCACCGTGCGGGACGGAGTGATCGTCACCATGGAGGTGTGGAACGACAGTGCCGAGCGGCTCCTGACGAAGCACGACATCACGGCCTGATCACCCCAGCGCCTCGGCGTAGGGCGCGAGCCGCCTGAGGAGATCGCGGTCGCGGGGCGGGGTGGCGACGATGCGCGCCCGCTCGGCCACGGCGTCGAGGTGGTGATCCATCAGGGCGGTCGCGCGCGACGTGTCGCCCGAAACCAGGGCGGTAATGAGGGCGCGATGCTCGGCCACGGCGCATTCGGCCGAGTGGGGCCGGCTGTAGAGCGAGAGGATGAGGGCGCAGCGGTAGCCGAGCTCGCCGACGTAGCGCTCCAGCACGGGGCTGCCGGTCATCTGGGCGAGGAGCAGGTGGAACTCCGTCGCGAGGCGGATGGAGCCCGGTTCGCCACCGCGCTGGGCCGCCTCCTCGCGGTCGACATGGGCCTGCAGGGCGGCTTCCTGCCCGGCATCGAGGCGGCCGGCAAGGCGGGCGACCACGAGGCGCTCCAGGCCGATGCGGATATCGAAGGTGTCGCGCGCCTCCTCCCAACTCGGCGTCGCCACGACGGCGATGCGGTTTCGGCGCAGCTCCACCAGGCCCTCGCCGGCGAGTTGCCCCAGGGCCTGGCGGGCGATGGTCCGGCTGACGCCGAACCGCTCGCCCAAGGCATCCTCCGGCAACCGGTCGCCGGGGGCCACCGCCCGCTCGACGATGGCGCGCCGCAGGGCACGGCAGATCGCCCCGACCCGGTCCGTGGCCCCCTGCTGCGTCGTGTCGATTGCCGCGTCCCGTCCACCCGCCATGCCGCGTCCGTTCATCCCATCGGTCTCGTTTGGTTTCACTGTGCGTCGCGCCAAGCACGAGCGGGACCATGGTGGTCGTGATGGAAGGCCAAGCCGCGGCAGCCCCACCGTCCGCTGTATTTCGATGGGCCCGACGCGTCCCCGGTCACCAAGATGGCGAATGTGCCAGGGAGCACGCGACGGCGTCCATGGAGTGGAATGATGCCCCCCTCCCGCGGAGGCGGTGTTACGGCTCCGTCCGATCCCGATGCCGGATCGGCCCCGTGCCGACGATCCACCGACGCCGAAACGCGAGCATGTTCCATCTGATCTTTGGTCTGCCCTGCCTCTACGTCATCGCTCGCGTGCTCTGGCCGTTGCCGTGGCCCTTCGCGGTGAAGGCTGGCGTCGCGGTTATTCTGCTGGTGGCCTCGCAGTACCACCTGTGGAGCCGCCTCTCGTCCGGTTCGGTCTTCTCACCCGAGTTCCCGCGCGCCCTGGTGATCGTGTTCAATTGGGCTTTCGGCGCCATCGTCCTCCTGGCGGCGATGCAGCTGGCGCTCGACGGCGTGGCTTTGATCGCAAGGCTCGTGTCCGAAAGCAGCGGAGCGATTCCCGCGGGGTGGCGGTACGGCGCGGCGGCGCTGGCCATGCTGTTGGCGGCGGTCGCGGTGCGGCAGGCCGTCAGAGTGCCGCCGCTCAAGGACGTCACCGTGGAGATCGAGAACCTTCCGGCGCGCTTCGACGGCTACACCCTTCTGCAGCTTACGGACCTGCATCTCAGCCGCCTGTTCCCGGCTGCGTGGGCACGGAAGGTCGTGGCGCGATCCAACGCGCTGGGGGTCGACCTCATCGTCGTCACCGGTGATTTGATCGACGGGTCCCTCGCGGCGCGGCGCACCGACGTCGCGCCGTTGCGCGGTCTCCGGGCGCCGGATGGAGTCTGGGTGATCCCCGGCAACCACGAGTATTTCTTCGAGTACGCGGCGTGGATGCACCATTATGCCGAGTTGGGAATGGGTCTGCTTGCGAACCGGCACACGGTTCTGAAGCGTGGCGACGAAGCCCTGGTTCTGGCCGGGGTGACCGACCTGTCGGCCTCGCATTCGGGTCAGCCGCCGCACGACCTCGACGCCGCGTTGGCCGGTGCGCCTTCGGGTGCGCCCATCGTTCTCCTCGACCATCAACCCAGGGAGGCGAGGCAAGCGGCCTCCAAGGGCGTGGCGTTGCAGCTGTCCGGCCATACGCATGGAGGAATGATCGCGGGCCTCGACAATCTGGTCGCGAGGGCCAACGGCGGCTTCGTCTCGGGCGCGTACGCGGTCGGCGCCATGACGCTCTACGTCAACAACGGCACGGGGCTCTGGCCGGGCTTCGCGCTCCGGTTGGGGGCATCGTCCGAGCTGACGCGCATCACGCTGCGGGCCAAGCCGCGCCCTTAACCGACCAGTACGACGGCCTTGCCCTCGTAGAGCCGCTTGTCGATCTCGCCGACGATGAAGTGCGCCACATCGGCCCGGGCGATCAAGCCGTTGCGCCACGAGGACGGGTCGGACAAGACCGTGTAGCGGCCCGTCGCCGAACCGGGCGTGAGGACGCCCGGCCTGACGAACGTCCAGTCGAGGCCGCTCCGACGGATGCGCATTTCCTGGGCGTCCTTGTCGTCGTAGGCCCGTCCGAAGACGAGGCGGAACGGGATGCGCTGAAGGAGGCCGATCGCCTCACGGCTGTCGCCGGCGCCGAAGCCGGTGACGGCGATGATCCGGCGGACACCCGCCCTTTCCATCGCGGGAACCAGCACGTTGGTCGCGTCGGAGAACAGAGTCACGGGACCGAGCAGGTTCCGTGTCGGAACACCGAGCGCCTGGACGACGACATCGACACCGTCGAGGGCTGAGGCGACGTCGTCGGCATTCAGGGCATCCCCGGGGAAGCGCTCCAGGCCTTCCCCCGAGGCGGCCATACCCGCGGCGGACCGGGCAAACGCCCGCACACGATGCCCCGCGACCAAGGCCGCCTTGACTGTTTCCAGACCGATACCTTTGCTGGCGCCGATGACGAGGACGTTGGCCATGGTGTTCCCGACGATGGAGGTGGCGGCGGAGCATGCGGGATCACGGGATCGCGCTGACCGCACTCCTGACCGTCATATGTCCTCACCGAGCGAAAAGGCGATGGAAGGCCCCAGCAGTCGGCAACCGGACTGATCCTGGACCGAGACGGCGGGCCATGCCGCTCGTTCACCGCGTTTGGGAGCAGGCAATCCACTCGAGTACAGCCGAGTTCCGCTTCCGCTGCCCGCGCACGGCGGGCCTGCGATGCGACAGCTCGCGATCGAGGTGTCGAACGGCCTATGGACGCCAGACCGGATCGAAGGTTCAGATTGCTTACGACGGGCTCCTTGGCACAGCGAAAAGCCCCCGACCGTGAGGTTGGGGGCTTTTGGTTTGTTGTTGTGATGTTGGTTGCGGGGACAGGATTTGAACCTGTGACC
>NZ_LMNG01000017.1 GCF_001423295.1 Methylobacterium sp. Leaf112
CACCAGCGACGATGGGCGACCCGGGACGAGGCCCGACGCGACCTGTTCGCCTACATCGAAGGCTACGACAATCGACAGCGCATCCACTCGGCACTCGGCTACATCACACCCGAGCAAGCCGAACGGAACGCGAGCTAAACCCCCCGTCCGTGGAACCAGGGGAGGATCAGTTCAGCGGCGCAGCAGTCATCCAGCAAAGTTCGACAGAATGCGCTATAAGCCGCCACAAAATGAGGGCTAAGCTGTGGGCTGACCCAACACGCCAAGCCATATTTTGATTTAAAAACAAATGCTTAGGCAAGATAACTGGCGGAGAGGGGGGGATTCGAACCCCCGATGCCCTTGCAGGCATGCCGCATTTCGAGTGCGGTGCATTCAACCGCTCTGCCACCTCTCCGCGGGGGCCTCGATGAGACGAGCGCGGCTTAGCATGGGTCGTGTGAGAGTCACAAGGCGGGCGGGGGAGAAAAGTCGCGGCGCTCAGGGCGCGGCGCGAAAGGTGTTCATTTGCGCCCGCAGGGTCTCGGCGAAGCGGGTGGCGTCGTGGCGGTCGCGGATGCGGGCGGCGAGGTTGGTGGGTGGGGGCGTTCGGGCGGCGGCCAGGATCGCGGCGGCGAGGGAATCCGGTATCAGGGCGACGAGGCTGTCCATGTCGGCCTCCGTCCCCGCCAGGAGGGCGCGGTGGGCGGGGATGTCGCTCGCCGCGATGGGGAGGCCGCGGGCGAGGGCCTCCACCAGGGCGAGGGGCTGGGCTTCGGCGCGGGAGGGAAAGACCGCGAGACCGATTCCGGCGAACGCCGTCTCGGGCGCCCGCTCGCCCGCGAAGGTCACGGCCGCGTCGAGGTCCAGGGCAGCGATCCGGCGGCGCAGGCCGGCAGCGAAGCCCGCGTCGAGTTCGGGGCCCACGAGGGTCAGATGGGCGTGCGGATGCGCCGTCCGCAGGCGCGCGAGGGCCTCCACGGCGAGATCCTGTCCCTTGCGCGGCACCACGGCGCCGACCACCCCGAGGGTCGACAGGGGATCGCCGTCCGGCCTCGGGAGCCGGGCGAGGGGCGGGAGCGGGTTGGGGATCAGGGCGGAGGGCAGGCCCACGGGCGGGGCGACATGCGGGCTGATGCGGATGCACGCATCCGCCAGCGCGGCGCGCAGGCGCGCCGCGCGGCCGTGTCCCGCATCGGCGTGGAGGTGCCAGAGCACGAAGGGGCGTGGACGCAGGCTCCGGGCAGCGAGGCCGTAGACGTAGAGGGACGGCTCGTCGTGGACGTGGATCACGTCCGGGCGCAGGCGGCGCAGGGCCAGGGTTTCGCGCGCCACGAGACCGGCGAAGCGCGGCAGAACGGCGAGCT
Organism: Methylobacterium sp. Leaf112; assembly: GCF_001423295.1. Taxonomy (GTDB): domain Bacteria; phylum Pseudomonadota; class Alphaproteobacteria; order Rhizobiales; family Beijerinckiaceae; genus Methylobacterium. The sequence goes on from NZ_LMNG01000017.1 coordinate 1,347, forward strand.
TGCGCCATCGGCTCGAGAGCGGTCGGGACGGGAACAGCGCCGGGCTGCGCTCGTCGGCCTCCGCGAGGGGCGCCCGCACGGTGACGGCATGGGCGGGGCGGAGGGCCTCCGCCGCCGCGAGCAGCACCCGCGTGGAGCCACCGCGGGTGTCGTACAGGGTGGGAAGCAGGATCTTCACGGGATCCGGCGCGCCCGAGCCCGCGCGATGGAGCCGGATCGGGCGCGCCGGGCGATCATGCGGCGGTTGTCGAAGGGCCGGTCGAGACGTCGGCCAGGGCCGCCGCCACCTTGCGGGCAAAGGCGACGGGGTCGCGCGGCGTGTCGCCGTCCTGGACCCGGGCGAGGTCGAGGAGGGTGCCGGCGGCGTCCGCGATGTCGGCCTCCGCCGCGACCCGGTCGGCCAGCGACCGGATCAGGGGATGGCGCGGATTGATCTCGAGGACCGGCAGACCGCCGCCGCCGCGCCCGGCCCGGCGCAGGAGCCGCTGCATCTGCAGATCCGGCCCGGCGCCGGAGGCGGAGAGCACCACGGCGCTCTCGACCAGGCGGTCCGTGGCGCGCACCTCGGAGACGTCCGCCGTCAACGCAGCCTTCAACGCCGTCACCAGGGCCTCGACGGAGGCCGGGACCTCGGCGCCGTCTTCATCGCCCGCGAACTTCGCGAGGTCGACAGCGCCCTGCGTGATGGAACGCAGAGGCTTGTCGTCGAACCGACCGAGGGTTTCGGGCCAGAACGCGTCGACGTGGTCGGAGAGCAGCAGCACCTCGATGCCGCGGGCGCGGAAGCCTTCGAGTTGGGGCGAATTCCGCAGGGCGTCGGCATCGTCGGCGACGAGGTAGTAGATCGCCTCCTGGCCGTCCTTCATCCGCGCCACGTAATCGGGGAGCGAGGTCCACCCCTCCACGGCGGAAGAGTGGAAGCGCAGGAGCGGGGCGATCTCGGCCCGGCGCTCATGGTCTTCGTAGATGCCCTCCTTGAGGACGGGGCCGAAGTTCTCCCAGAACGGCGTGTAGCCCTCCGCGTCCTTGGCCCGGTTGGTGAGCTCGGTCAGGACTCGGCTCGTCACCGCGCGGCGGATCTTGGTGAGCACCGGAGTCGCCTGCAGCATCTCGCGGGAGACGTTGAGCGGCAGGTCTTCGGTGTCGACCACGCCCTGGACGAATCGCAGCCAGGAGGGCAGCAGTTCGGCCTCGTCGGTGATGAACATGCGCCGGACGTGCAGGCGCACCTTGCTGGCGCGCTCGTTCTCCACGGCCTGGAACGGCTTCATGCCGGGTACGAACAGCAGCGCCGAGAATTCGAGGGCGCCTTCGGCCCGCCAGTGCAGGGTCGCCCACGGCTCATCGAAGTTCATGCCGACATGGCGGTAGAACGCCGTGTACTGCTCGGGCGTGATCTCGGATTTCGCCTTGCGCCACAGGGCGGTGCCCTGGTTGACCGTCTCCTCCTTGCCGTCCTCCACGAGGGCGATGGGCACGGTGATGTGGTCGGCCCATTTGCGCACGACGTGGTCGAGTCGGTAGCCTTCGAGGTACTCGCCGGCATCCTCCTTGAGGTGGAGCACGATATCGGTACCGGGCTCGGGGCGCGTCGCCGGCTCGAGGGTGTAGCTGCCCTGACCTTCCGAGGCCCAGGTCCAGGCCTCGTCCGATCCGGCACGGCGCGACGTGACGGTGACACGGTCGGCAACCATGAAGGCGGAGTAGAAACCGACGCCGAACTGGCCGATGAGGCTCGGACGGTCCTCCGCCTTGGCGTCCCCGAGGGACTGGCTGAAGGCGCGCGTGCCCGAGCGCGCGATGGTGCCGAGGTTCTGGGCGAGCTCGGCCTTGGTCATGCCGATGCCGGCATCCGACAGGGTCAGGGTGCGGGCGTCCTTGTCGGGGACGATGCGGATCTTGGCGTCGGGCGGCAGGGCGGAGGCCGCATCCGTGAGGGCCTCGAAGCGGCGCCGGTCCATGGCGTCGGCCGAATTCGCCACGAGTTCGCGCAGGAAGATCTCACGGTCGGAATAGAGGGCGTGGACCACGAGGTCCAACAGGCGCCCGACCTCGGCACCGAATTCGTGCCGCTCCACGGTGTCGCTCAAGGGTCCGCCTCCGAATGGTGTGATGGGAAGGGTATACCGGAACGGGCGTCCCCACCGGGACATCCCCGACGGTGCCACTGCGACGGGGCTACCCGAATGCGCGCGATATGCGCGTGGGGGGGCGGAAATTCAATGCCGCACGTGGGTGCGGTGCAACCTTCGCGGCGTTCGAGCGTAGCCAAGCCTTCCCATCCCGACGCCAAGGAGACGCCGCGTGGAACCGATGAAGCCGATGAAACCCATGGAGCCGATGAAGCCCATGGAGCCGATGAAGGGCACCGAGCCTTGGTGGCCGCGGGAGCTCGGCCAACCCGCCAGCAGCGGCGACCAGAACGACATGCGCTACGCGTTCTTCCCCGATGCTCACCGTCTCCTCGTCGAGATCGACGGCCAGAGCACCACCTACGACAGCGGCGATCACCGGATCTCCGGCGTCCAGCAAACCAACGGAACGGCGCCGCGCTTCTCGAGCCAGAACGGCGACGTCGCCCTGAACGACCTGAAGGTCGTCGACTGACACCACGGAGACGGCCCCGCGTCGCCATCGGGTCTATCAGATTTGGGCGGCGACGCGTTGGCCATGATCGCCGAGGCCACGCTTAGCCGCCTGGGCGTTGACGATCCCGAACCGCAGGATTGCCTGTTCGAGATAGTCGATGGCATCGGTGAGGCGTGTCCGCGCGGCTGCCAGCGCCTCAGCGCCATCCTCGGGCCTTGTCTCGGCCAGCCCGACCGCTGCGATGAGAACGCGGTCCCGCTCCTCCTCGATGCGACGGTCGCGCTCCACATGGCCTCGGACATCCGCATCGAAGGCCTCGATCACAGCCCACGGCAAATGTTCGGCGCCGCCCAAACCGGAGAATGCTTTTGCTCGACGGCGGCCCGTAGCCGTAGCGCGTGCGAGTTCTTCCGCGAGCTTGGTGGTCATGTGCATTACCCATCGAGTGCCATGGCCAGTCGCATGCTCGCAGCGCTGGCACCGTTGCGGTGGTTTTAGCACCACCTGGGCATTTTGATATCGAACGGCAGCTGGAAGCGCCTTCGGTAGTGGGACACAGGACGAGCGGGACGAGGTTAGCGAACGACCGTTCGATGATGGCCTGCCGCGAGGCAGGTCGTCATTTTCTACCCGACCCGCCCGACGGTGCTCGGCGAGAAGGTCACCGTTCGTATGAGACGGGCATCGAAACCGGGAGTGCTCGGATGCGATCCGGATGGATGCCGGGCCGTCGCCGGATCGTGCTCTTTCAAAGAAAATCAAGCGTCAGGCGGCGCGCACCGTGGCGAGAAAGTGGGACACCTGGGCGCTGAGATCTTCGGATTGGCGCGACAGTTCCGATGCGGAGGAGAGGACCTGCGCGGCGGCGGCGCCGGTCTCCTCGGCCGCCATCGCGACGCCGGTTACGTTGCGGGTGACCTCCCCGGTTCCGGCGGCGGCTTCGCTGACGTTGCGGGCGATCTCCTGGGTCGCGGCGCCCTGCTGTTCGACGGCCGCCGCGATGGAATTCGCGACGTCGCTGATCTCGCGGATGCGGGTCGTGATCCCCGCGATGGCCGTGACCGCCTGACCCGTCGAAGCCTGGATCCGGCCGATCTGACCGGTGATCTCGTCGGTGGCCCGGGCTGTCTGGTTGGCGAGTTCCTTCACTTCCGAGGCGACCACGGCGAAGCCCCGTCCGGCCTCGCCGGCGCGTGCCGCCTCGATGGTGGCATTGAGCGCCAGGAGGTTGGTCTGGCCCGCGATGGTCGAGATCAGCGCGACCACATCGCCGATGCGGGCCGCCGTCTCGCTGAGGTCGCGCACCAGGGCAGCGGTCTCGCTCGCTTCGGACACGGCGAGGCGCGACAGCTTCGCCGACCCGTGGACCTGCCGGCCGATCTCCGCGACGGAGGAGCCGAGCTCCTCGGCGGCCGCGGCGACGGTCGTGACGTTCCTGGCCGCTTCGTCCGATGCCGCGGCCACGCCCGTCGATCGTTCCGCGGTCTCGGAGGCCGTGGCAGAGAGACTGCCAGCCGTCGCCTGGAGTTCGGTCGCCGCAGCGCTCACCTGCGCGACGATGCCGCCCACCGCCGCCTCGAACCGATCGGCGAGGCCGAGGGTCGCCGACCGGCGCTGGGCTTCGGCGTCCAGGCGGGCGAGGCGGGATTCCTCCTCAAGGACACGGGTCGCGATGATGTTGTCCTTGAACACCTGGACGGCGCTCGCCATCGCGCCGATCTCGTCGCCCCGACCGGCGCCCGGAACGGTGATCCCGGTGTCGCCGTCAGCGAGGCGGCCCATGGTCTCCGTCATCCGGCGCAGGGGCCGACTCACGCCGAGGGCGAGACCGGCGGCGGCGCCACCGGCGATCACCAAGGCGACGCCGACGAGGATCAGGGTGGTGAGGAGTGCCGTGTCGTAGGTGTCCTGCGCATGGGCGCCGCTCACGCTCGCCTCGCGCTCCTCGAGTTCGGCCATCTTCTGCAGGGGGCCGAGCACCAGATTCACCCCCGTCGACATGTCGGTGTTGTAGATGCGTTGCGCCGTGGCGGTCTCTCCGGCCTTCACGTGCGCGATGACGGAGGCCTGCAACGCCTTGTAGGCGACCCAACTCGTCCGGAAGGCCGCCGTCAGGGCTTCGGCCTCCGGTGATTTCGACCGCGCTTCGAATGCGGTTTGGAGGGTGGTCATTTCGGCCTCGCGCTTGGTCAGGGTCGCGAGGATCTCCGCGCGCAGCTCGGGCGTATCGGCGGTGATCACCCGGGCTCCGTTGGTACGGGTCCGCAGGACCAGGACCTGGATCTTGCCGAGGAGTTGGATGTTCGGCAGGCGCTCGTCGCGCATCTCGCGTGCGACGGTGTTCACGGCGTGCAACTGCAGGAGTGCCGAGCCTCCGATTCCCGCAACGAGCAGAAATACGAGGCCGAAGCTCAGGAACAGCTTCGTCCGGATAGACAATGTGCCGAGGAACATGATGCACGAGCCATACTGATGGTGGACCGACAAACGATGCCTGCAGAACGTTAAATAAGTTCTCCACTTGTTGAGACGAATGTCTTACAAGAAAAATTCAGCAATCATTTCCGTCGATCCAATAATCGGCATCAATACGTGATCGAATTACCGCACTCAAATAACTAAGGACGCAGAAATCCTTGTTAGTTTGGAATTTTCGAAGATTTACAACCTGGATGATTGGGCGAGAGTCTATTTCTCACCCAATTTCCTGGAATGACGTCGGCGAACACCATCTCGATGATTTCGAGTGGCTTTTACAACGGCGAGTTGATCGGCGAACTCCCGTTCGAAAATCCGGTGCCTGCCGCCACGCCGCGATCGCGACGCGCGAGAGGGGCGGCCCGACGGGACGCCCCCCGCTCCGATGTCCTTACCCGCGCCCCAACGCCGCCGAGATGAGCCGCAATCCATCGGCGCTGTCCCATTCGGCCGGCCCTTTCATCACCCCGAGGGTGCAACCGGCGCCATCGATCAGAAGGGTCGTCGGCAGGCCGAGGGACCCGGTGGCCTTCTGGATCGCCGGCAGGACGCGCCCGCCCGGATCGGCGTAGTAGGTGAGTTCGGCGATGCCGTTCTGGGTCAGCCAGGCCGGCGGTGCGTCGAGGTTGCGTGTGTCGATGTTGATGGCCACCACGGAGAAATCGGCGCCGCCGAGTTGCGCCTGAAGCCGGTCGAGGGCCGGCATCTCGGCCTTGCACGGCGCGCACCAGGTCGCCCACAGGTTGACGAGCCGGAGGCCCTTGATCCCCTCCAGGGTGGCCTCGGTGCCGTTCGGTCCCTTGAACGCCAGGGCGGGTGCGGCGACCGGCTTCTGTGAGACCTGCAGGGCGGCCACCTGGCCGCGCGCCAGCGGCGCGATCCGGCTAGCCGCCTCGGCGGAACCTGCACAGGGCGCGGCGGAGTTGCCGCCGGTCGAGCCCGTCCCGTATACGGCAAGCCCCGCGCCGAGCGCGGCGACGAGGATGGCTCCGGCGGCCAGTGTGAAGCGGGCGCCGGGCATCATCGTTGCGTCTCGGGCTTGGCAGGCGGGGCGACTGGAAGGATCAGGGACAGCATGAGCAACCGGATGTGGGGCGGGCGCTTCGCGAGCGGCCCCGCCGAGATCATGGAGGAGATCAACGCCTCCATCGGGTTCGACAAGCGCCTCGCGCCCCAGGACATCCGCGGCTCCCTGGCGCACGTAGCGATGCTGGGGCAGGCCGGCATCCTGCCTGCCGCCGATGTGGCGGCGATTCAAGACGGTCTCAAGGCCGTGCGCGATGAAATCGAAGCCGGCGGCTTCGTGTTCAAGCGCGAACTCGAGGACATCCACATGTCCATCGAGAGCCGGCTGACCGAGATCGTCGGCCCGGCGGCCGGGCGGCTGCACACGGCGCGCTCACGTAACGATCAGGTGGCCACCGACATGAAGCTGTGGGTGCGCGACACCCTCGACGGCCTCGACATCCAGGCCGCCGGCCTCCAGCGGGCGCTGGCCGAAAAGGCGCTAGCCCATGCCGGTACGGTGATGCCGGGCTTTACCCACCTGCAATCGGCCCAGCCGGTCACTTTCGGCCACCATTGCCTCGCCTATGTCGAGATGCTGGCGCGCGACCGCGGCCGGTTCCGTGATGCCCGTGCCCGTCTCAACGAGTGTCCTCTGGGTGCCGCCGCGCTCGCCGGTACGTCCTTCCCCATCGACCGGCACGCCACCGCCGCGGCCCTGGGTTTCGACCGGCCGACGGCGAACTCCCTCGATTCCGTGGCCGACCGCGACTTCGCCCTCGAATCCCTCGCCGCTGCTTCGATCTGCGCCGTGCATCTCTCGCGCTTTGCCGAGGAACTCGTCGTGTGGACCTCGGCACAGTTCGATTTCGTGCGCCTGTCGGACGGTTATACCACCGGCTCGTCGATCATGCCGCAGAAGCGCAACCCGGACGCGGCCGAACTGGTCCGGGCCAAATCCGGACGCGTCATCGGCGCCCTCACGGGCCTTCTCGTCGTGATGAAGGGCCTGCCGCTCGCCTATTCCAAGGACATGCAGGAAGACAAGGAGGGTACGTTCGACGCCCTCCAGGCCCTGTCCCTGTGTCTTGCCGCCATGACCGGCATGGTGCGCGACTTGGAGCCCAACGCCCCCGTTCTCGCGCGCGCCGCCGGCTCCGGCTACGCCACGGCCACGGACCTCGCCGATTGGCTCGTGCGGGAACTCGGCTTGCCGTTCCGTGAGGCCCACCACGTCACCGGTCGCCTCGTCGGGACTGCCTCCGCTCGGAGCGTCGGCCTCGAGGAGCTGACCCTCGACGAGATGCAGGCGGCCGAGCCGCGGATCACCGACGCGGTCTATGCGGTCCTGGGCGTGGAGAACTCGGTGTCGAGCCGCACGAGCTACGGCGGGACGGCCCCGGACAATGTGCGGGCCCAGGCCACGCGCTGGCTCGAACAACTCGGGAAAGACGCCTGAGAACCCGGCCCGCACGAAAAAAGCTGGGCGGTGACGCGTGGCGTTCACGGCCCAGCTATGTGATCCTGCCTAGATCAGGCCCGAGCCCTTCGGAGATCGCGCGCATGCCCGTCGAGAGTTGGATTACGCCGGACGACACCCCCGTTTTCGCGGCGCAGGCCACGGACCGCATCGACGTCGCCCTGGCTCGCCTCGGCGAGGCCGAGCGTGCCGCGTTCTGGGCCTCCGTTCGCAAATGCTACAACACGCCGTATAACGATCCGAAGCCGCGCCCCCTACCGACGGTGCAGATCACCGTTCCGGTGCCGTCGCCGCCTCCGGTCCAGTCCATCGCTCAGGCGCAGACCATCCCCCTCGAACGGCCGATGCCAGGCCGCGACGTTCCGATGGCCGCGATGCCGGTCCCCAGCTTTGCCATCGAGGCCCACGCGTCCTGAGGGCCGACCCTGGACCCAAACAACATCGATGCGAAGGCAGAGCGCCGGAGCATCGCACCGGTCGAGCAGTCCGGTCCGATGCCCGCGCGTCCCACAAGGTTTCCCCATGCACCTCGACGTCCGCCGCTGCCTCATCCTCGGGCTCTCGACGGCCCTCCTGTGCGGGCCGACCGCCCTGACCGGCGCCGGATCGCCCCTCGGCGCTGGCGTCGCCGAGGCGCAGGAGGCGGCCCCCGAGGAAGCCGAATCCCCACGCAAGCGCCGCCGTACGCGCGACGCGAAGGGCACGGCCAAGCCCGTGTCGGCGCCGGGGATGCAGCAGGCGACCCCCGTGGCGATCTTCGGTGATTGGAACGTCTTCGCCAGCGGGCAGGGCAGGACGCGGGTCTGCTACGCCATCGCCCAGCCGACGACGCGCTCGCCCAAAACCCTCAAGCGGGACACGGCCTACCTGTTCGTCACCGTTCGCAAGGCCGAGAACATCCAGAACGAGGTCGCGGTGATGCTGGGCTTCCCGGCCAAGCCCGCCGGAAGTCAGGCAGGTGGCGCCGCCAAACCCGGCGCGGCCGCGACGGACCCGGCGATCCACCTCGGCGCCACGCGCTACGGCCTCGTGACCAAGGACAACAACGCCTGGCTGCAGAACCAGGCCGAGGAAGCGCGCGTCGTCACCGAGATGGCCCGCACGGCCAAGCTTCAGGTCAGAACCACGTCCCTCAAGGGAAATCCGACGAGCGACGAATACGCTCTGGCAGGCTTCAACGAAGCCATGAAGCGCACCCGCGACGAGTGCAAGTGAACGGGCACTTGTGAACAGGCGCTACTGAGCACGCGAACTTCGACGCGGGAAAGCCGCGCCTCCGAAAGGGCACGGCGTTCCGTTTCGATCGCGTGCGGGCGTCTCAGACGGCGCGTATGCGTCTGTCCTGCACCGGGCGGCCCCGTGCACCCGACCGGGCCCGGAACCGCTCGCGCGCGGCGCGTGCCGCCTGCTCGACGCTGCCGAACACCGTCCCGTCGAGGGGGTCGAAATCGCGCTGCGAGGAGAAGAATCGCACGCCGCCATTCTCAGGTACGGCGATGCCGGCCGTCACCTCTCCGATCTCGATGACTCGCGTCGGCGCGGGCACTTGCGCGGCGCGGAGCGACCGATCGACGTGCAGTTCGTTGCGAGCCCGGATGGCCTGCAGCTCGGTGAGCGGCGGAACGGCGGGACGGCGATTCAGGGCGTGGGCGGTGGTTTCAGCGTGATGATACGACATGGGATCGGAAATTCCTGATGCCGGCGCGCGGCCGGACTTCGCATTGCAGGACGGTCCATCGTGTGGTCAGCGTCGACAGCAATCGCGGGTGTTCAGGTAAGACCGAGGCAGGAATACAGTCAGCACGGCAAGTCATCCTCATCGAGCAAGGACCACGAGGCGCGGGCGCATCGCAGTGCTTTAGCGTTTGGTGACGCGGCGCAAGCTACACACTTCAAATCACCGCGGTGCAGGGGCGGTGAAATCCGCCGCCGAACACCCCAAAGATGCTGTGCGGCGGCCTATTCGTCAACGGATCGATCTTTCGAATGCATGGTCCAACGTGGCAGGATGCGCCTCCAACGGGGTCCCGCACGATGGCTTCCTTCGGTTGGGCGTCAGGCGGTGGCAACCACCTCCGCAAACGCCGAAAAATCGGTGAACACCCGCGCGGCACCGGCGGCGATGAGATCGGCGCCCGTGCGGTCGTGGGCCCAGTGGCCGCCGCCGACGAAGCCAACGACACGCATGCCCGCCGCCCGGGCCGCCTGGACGCCCGGCACGCTGTCCTCGACGACGAGGCAGGCGCCCGGCCGGATGCCCATGGCGGCGGCGGCATGGAGGAACAGGTCCGGCGCCGGCTTGCCGCGCGCCACCATCGTGGAGGAGTAGACCCGGTCCCCGAACAGGGGCAGCAGGCCCGTCAGTCCAAGGGTATGAGACAGGCGGACCGGATCGCTGCTGGACGCGACGCAGTGCGGCAGGGAAAGGCCCGAAATGGCCAGCGCTACGCCGGGCATCGCCGTGAGGCCTTCGTCGAAGGCCCGCAGGGTGTCGGCCTTGACCACATCCACGAAGTCGTCCGGCACGGTGACGGGGTAATCGCGCACGATATGCGCCATGATCGAGACCATCGACGTACCGGCGAAGCGCACGCGGACGGTGTCGACGTCGATGGGCACACCGATGCGGTTGAGTCCGAAGGTGAGGCGAGCGAGGCTGATCGGCTCGCTGTCCACCAGCACACCGTCGCAATCGAAGATCACGAGCGCGAGGGTGGCATGCGGATCGGTCCGAGCGAGTTCGGTCGAAGTCTGTTGAATCAAGGCGGGTCCCCCGGGCGGCGGCGCTGGTTTCGCACGTGCGAGACAGGCACGGCAATGCGGCTCTCGCCGCCCGGATCGCCGGGACCTTGCACGGGAAGTCGGGCGCTCGTACTCAGGCAGCGGCCGGCGCGACGCCGGCGGGTGTGACCGGGTGCGATGCTTCGTTTCCTCAGCCGCTTCCTCGGCCTCGTTCTCCTCGCAGGGGGGTTCGTCGGCCTCGTCTATGACGGTGCCCGGTCCATCGCCAACAACGGCGTGCGGATGACGAGCCTGAGTGATCTGCTGTTCACATTGTTCAAGGATCGGGCGAGCGCGCTCCAGGGGGCAGTCGAGGGGGTAGCCCCCTGGCTCTGGCAGATCCTGGTACTTCCCCTCACCCTGGCCCCGGCCGCTCTCCTCGGTCTGGGGTTCGGAGCGGTCCTGCTCTGGCTCGGCCAGCCCGGCCGCGAACCCATTGGTTTCCTCAGCCGGTCTTGAGGCGAAGATCGATCTTCGGCATTCGCGCTCGGACGAGCCCCTTAATCCCCCAAGCTACGTGCCGTCGCGCACGCCGCAGACGGCCCAACGTTTGCGCGCGATGGGGCGGGCCTTATGATCGTGCGTTCGCTCGCGGGTGGATCGCCGCGCGCGGGATCGCCGTGCGTCACATCCTACGGATCTAGGGTCATCTCGATGTTCCGCCTCCTCGTTGCCGCCCTCGCCCTGCCGCTGCTGGCGGCCGCCGCCGTCGCCCAGGCGCCAGCCGCGCCGGGTGGCCGCACGGTGACAGCCACCGGCGTCACCAAGCCGCCGGGCCGGGCCGGCAACGCACCGTTCACCCGTGCCAACACCGAGGCCGATATGGCCAAGGCGCAGCGCGCAGCCGCGACGCGCGACAAGGCATGGGATTCGAAGATGCGCACCACCATGGGGTCCATCTGCAAGGGCTGCTGACGGCGCAGGCGACACGGGATGATCCGATTCACAGGCGTCTCGAAGCGTTTTGCGGATGCCGCCCGCCCCGCCGTCGACGCCATCCACCTGACGATTCCGGAGGGCGAGACCTGCGCGCTCATCGGCCCGTCGGGCTGCGGTAAGTCGACGACCCTGCGGATGGTGAACCGGCTGGTCGAGCCGGATGCGGGCACCATCCACCTCGCGGGTGAGGCTCTCTCCGGCATCGAGCCGATCCGCCTGCGCCGCCGCATCGGCTACGTGCTCCAGGGCGTCGGATTGTTCCCGCATTGGACCGTGGCCCGCAACATCGCGACCGTGCCCGAGCTTCTCGGCTGGTCGAAAACTCGCACCGCCGCGCGTATCGACGCGATGCTTGACCTCGTCGGCCTCGATCCCGACGAATTCCGGGGCCGCCGGCCGGACGCACTCTCGGGCGGGCAGCGTCAACGCGTCGGCGTCGCCCGGGCCCTGGCCGCCGATCCGCCGGTCCTGCTCATGGACGAACCCTTCGGCGCCGTCGATCCCGTGGCGCGCGGTCGCCTCCAGACCGAGATCGGCGCGATACTGAAGCGCCTGAACAAGACCGTGATCCTGGTGACGCACGACCTCGACGAGGCCGTTCGAATGGGAGACCGGATCGTCCTCATGCGGGATGGCCGCATCGTCCAGGCCGATACGCCCGATCGTCTGCTCGCACGACCAGCCGACGGGTTCGTGGCGGACTTCGTCGGGCCTGACCGGGCCCTCCGGCGTCTCGCCGGCCTCGACGTCGGTGATCTCGCCCGGCTTGGATCCAGCGAGGACGGGCCGGTCATCGCGTACGATGCTCCCGTGCGCGATGCTCTTTCGCTCATGCTGGAAACGGGTGCCGATCACGTCCGCGTGGCGGGGCTGGACGAGCCGTCGAGCCTCAGTCTCGCGGCCATCCGCGCCGCCTCGGCGCCCGCCGGTTAACCCGGCGGGCTTCGCGCGGCCTCAGGTGCCCGGCGTCAGCTTCAGGATCTTGCCACCGGCACCATCGGTGACGGCATACACCGCACCGTCGGGCCCGACCTTCACGTCGCGGATGCGTTCACCCAGGGGAATGCGCTCCTCGGTGACCACCTTGTCGCCGTCGAGCTTGATCGCCACGAGGCCACCGCTGGAGAGGCCACCGATGAGGAAGGCATCCTTCCAGGCCGGGAACTTGTCGCCGGTGTAGAGCGCCATGCCGGAGGGGCCGATCACCGGGTCCCAGTAATAGACCGGTTGGGCGGTGCCGCCCGCCTGGGTCTTGCCCTCACCGATCTTCTCGCCGGAATACTCGATGCCGTAAGTCACCTCGGGCCAGCCGTAATTCACGCCGGGTCGCGGCCGGTTGAGTTCATCGCCGCCGCGCGGACCGTGCTCGACGGTCCAGAGCCGCCCCTGCGGGTCGAGGGCGGCGGACTGGACATTGCGATGCCCGTAGGACCAGATCTCGGGTTTGGCCTTCTCGCCGCCCGTGAACGGGTTGTCCTTGGCGGCATTGCCGTCGGTGTCGATACGGAAGACCTTGCCGAGGCCGCTTGTGAGATCCTGGGCCTGGACCCGCGGGCCCTTGTCGGAGCGCTCGCCCACGGTGACGAACAGCTTGCCGTCCGGTGCGAAGACGAGACGCGAGCCGAAGTGCTTGTCGCCGTCGTAGGTGGGCATCTGACGGAAGATCACCTTCACCTCGTCGAGGCGAGCGACGCCCTTGTCCTCGATGAGCTTGGCGCGAGCCACCGTCGTGCCGTTCCCCTTCTCCCGCGGTTCGGCATAGCTGAAATAGATCAACCGATCGGCGACGAAGCTCGGGCTCAGCGCGACATCGAGAAGACCGCCCTGGCCCTTCGCATCGACCTTCGGCACGCCGGGGATCGGTGCACCGGGCGTGCCGTCCTTCGAGAGGATCCGCAGGGTGCCGCCCTTCTCGGTGACCAGCATGCGGCCGTCGGGCAGGAACTCGAGGGCCCACGGACTGTCGAGGCCCTTGGCCACCGTTTCCGTCTTGACCTTGGTGGCCTCGGCGGGCTTCGGCGCCCGGGTCTGGTTCGGCAGAAGCGGCTTATAGGTCGTGTTGGGTGCCTCGGTCTCGGCGGGCGTCGTGCCGGCGGCGTCGGAGGTCGGCGCAGTGAAGGCCTCGCCCTCGACCCGTGGCTGCCGAGGTGCGGTACCGCCCGCCTCCTGTGCGATGGCGCCCAAGGGGGGACCGGCGAGGGCGAGGGTCGCGAGCAGGGTCTGGGAGATGCGCTTCACGTCGGATTGTCCTCCATGGCGGCGAGATGCCGTGTCCGGTCCTATCGCAATCGGGTCTTGTCGTGGCCTGACTTTGCCGAGACTGGATCCTACCATGTCCAGCCGCCCCACGAACGGGGCAGCCGAACGCCCCCGTCCGGCTGCCGAAGCGCGCACGGGTAGAGAGCACATGGGGCCAGAGGGGCAGTTTGGCGAGTCCCGCCGGGTGACGGAGCGCGGCCTTTCGCGAGGGTGCGTCGCCCGGAGCCTGCCGTGAGTGGCAAACGAGCCCACGCCTCCGACATTGTTCGGGGGCAGGGATTCGGGGAGGCAGGGATTCGGGGAGGCGGGGGTTCGAGGAGGCAAGGTTCGGTGAAGGCGAGCGCTCGGGTCGGTGGACAACGCATGAGGCGGCCGGTGTGCTGCCCTGCGGACGGCGCGCACCGCCTTGACCGCCCGACCCAGCATTGCCAAGTCTCGTGACGAAGCGCCGCCGACGATGCGGCGCACCCGCCCGACCCGGACGGGACGCGCTCCGGCGCGAAGGCATGCGAAAGGGACGAAGATGGCGACGGTGAAAGTGACCGACGCGAGTTTCGAGCAGGACGTTCTCAAGTCCGTCGAGCCCGTAGTGGTGGATTTCTGGGCGGAGTGGTGCGGTCCCTGCCGGCAGATCGGCCCGGCCCTCGAGGAGATCGCCACCGATCTCCAGGGGCGGGTGAAGATCGCCAAGGTGAATGTCGACGAGAACCCCGGCATCGCGGCGCAGTACGGCATCCGTTCGATCCCGACGCTGCTGATCTTCAAGAATGGCGAACTCGCCAGCCAGAAAGTCGGCGCGGCGCCGAAGGGCGATCTCTCGCGCTGGATTCAGGCGAGCGCTTAAGCGCGCCGTCGACCATTGGAAACCGAAAGCCCGGCGCTCGCGCGCCGGGCTTTTTTGTCCGTCGTCTCGGCCCCGAACAGAGAAGGCCCAGCCTTGCGGCCGGGCCTCCCACGTTCCGGATACCGGAAGTTCTACGGCCTAGTACGAGCCGAACTTGTAGTTCAGGCCGGCGCGGACGACGGCGAACTCGGTGTCGCGGCCACGCGTTCCGCCGGTAGCGGTAGCGTAGGGGGTGCCGGTGCGGAACTGCAGGCCGGTGCTGTTGGACACGGCGAACACGTTGCTGGCGGCGGTGCGATCGAGGTTCACGTACAGACCTTCGACCTTCAGCGTCACGGCGGACGAGCGGAAGAAGTTCAGGAAGGAGTCGGTCGGGAGAGCGTACTCGATACCACCGCCGGCAGCGTAGCCGGTGCGGAAATCGTCGTTGCCACGGAAGCCGCCGAACGAACGCTCGGCGCTGCCGGCGCCGTAGGCGAAGCCGCCGGTGCCGTAGAACAGGACGCGGTCGAAGGCGTAACCGATACGGCCGCGCACGGTGCCGAAGTAGTCGAGGCTGGAGATTCCGTTCGGGTTGACGAACGTCAGATCCGGGTTCGGGGTGCCGACGAAACCGGCGACGCGGTTGCGGTCACGACCGAAGTCGACGTACTGGGCGTCGGCCTCGACACCGATCACGAAGCCGGAGCCCGGCGTGAACTGGTAGTTGTAGCCGATCTGGCCACCGCCCGTGAAGCCTTCCTGCGAGCGGCTGTTGTTGTAGATCACAGCGCCGTTGCCGCCGACCAGGCCGGGAGCGCGGAAGATGCCCGAAGCGCCCGTGGCGACGACGGCCGGGGTGGCGACGTCGTTACCGGCGTCGAAGCCGTAACCGGCGTTGAAACCGGCGTAGAAGCCGGTCCAGGTGAACACCGGCACCGGCACGAACACCGGCGGAGCGGCGCGGCGCGGAAGGTCGGCGGCCGTGGCGGCAGCCGTGAGAGCCGTGAAGGCTGCGAAAGACGTCAGAAGCTTTTTCATTTTTTATGATCCCCAGCGAGTTGCCCGATCGAAGGGCAAGCTAACCGACTTTCCACAGCCAAGATGTAGCGTTGGAGCCACACTGGCGGGGCCGATAGCGGCCAGGCCGGTGAGGGACAGAGCATCCTGGCGGGCGCCGCGAGATCCCGGTCCCGACCGGTTTCCCCCTCGGCCGGCGCGTCGGAACTCTCGTGATCCTCTCAGACCGGCGGCGTCCCGTTGGCGGTCAGGACCGCCCCGGCAAGGTAGAGGGAGCCACAGATGAGGATGCGCGGCGGCCGCTCGAACGCCGTGGCGCACAGGCTCTCCAGGGCCGCCTCGATGCCGGACGCCACATGAGCATTGAGGCCGACCTCGACGGCGATCTGCGCCACCTCGTCGGCCGGCCGCGCCGCCATCTGCCCGGCGATGGGAACGGCGATCAGGGTGCGGGCGAGGCCCACGAAGTTGCGCAGGAAGCCCTCTGCGTCCTTCGTCCCGAGCAGTCCGACGACGAGAACGAGGGGTACGTCGCTGCGCTCGCCGAGATCCGCCATGGCGGCGGCGAGGATGCGGCCGCCGTCGACGTTGTGGCCGCCGTCGAGCCAAAGCTCCGCCCCCTCCGGCACGAGTTCGGACAGGCGACCACGGTTGAGCCGCTGCAGCCGCCCCGGCCAATCGACGGTGTCGAGGCCGCGTTCGATGGCGGCGATCCCGATATCGCCGAAGCCCGCCGCCCGCAGGGCCGCGATGGCGGTGCCCGCATTGGTGAGCTGGTGCCGGCCGTTGAGGCGCGGGCGCGGCAGGTCGAACAGGTCGACCTCGTCTTGGAACACGAGTCGCCCGCGCTCGGCATGCACGGAGAAATCCTGGTTGCCGACCCGAATCGGATCGGCCCCGACGGCGTCGGCCAGCCGGCACAGGACCGAATCGGCCTCCACGTAGTCCTGCGCGGCGATCACCGCCGGGCAGCCGGACTTGAAGATGCCGGCCTTCTCCGTGGCCACCGCCTCGACGGTGTCGCCGAGATACTCGGCGTGGTCGCGCCCGATCGGGGTGACCACGGCGCAGGCCACCCGGTCGATGACGTTGGTGGCGTCCACGCGCCCACCCAGTCCGACCTCCAGCAGAAGCACGTCGGCGGGCGTCTCCGAGAACAACAGGAACGCGGCGGCGGTGGTGATCTCGAACACCGTGATCGGCTCGCCGGCATTGGCGGCCTCGCATCGGGCGAGGGCGTCGGCGAGCTGATCCTCGGGCACGTACTGGCCGCCCCCCACCGCGCCGATGCGGATGCGCTCGTGGAATCGCACGAGGTGGGGCGAGGTGTAGACGTGGGCGGCAAGGCCCCCGGCTTCCAGGATCGCCCGCATGAACGCGATGGTCGAACCCTTGCCGTTGGTGCCGGCGACATGAATCACCGGCGGCAGCTTGCGCTCCGGATGGCCGAGGCGTTCGAGCAGGCGCTGGATACGACCGAGGGAGAGGTCGATCGTGCGCGGGTGCAGGGCGAGGAAGCGCGCCATGAGCGCGTCGGAGGAATCCATGGGCGTGCGTCGCGTCGCTGAGGCTCAGGCCGGATCAGCCGCGGGGGCCGTCCGGGGCGAAGTGGGAGCGTCCTGCTTCATGAGGAGGCCGCACAGGCGTGCGATCGTCTCTTTCAGGGCGTGCCGGTGCACGACCTGATCGATCATCCCGTGCGCGAAGAGGTATTCGGAGCGCTGGAACCCATCGGGCAGCTTTTCCCGGATCGTCTGCTCGATGACGCGCGGGCCGGCAAAACAGATCAAGGCGCCGGGCTCGGCCAGGTGGACGTCGCCCAGCATGGCGTAGGAAGCGGTAACGCCGCCCGTGGTCGGGTTGGTCAGCACCACGATGTAGGGGAGCTTCGCCGCCCGGAGCCGGCGGATCGCCACGGTGGTGCGCGGCATCTGCATGAGGGAGAGAATGCCCTCCTGCATGCGCGCGCCGCCGGACGCCGAGAACAGGATGTAGGGGGTGCGCTTGTCGAGGGCCGTCTCGGCTCCTCGGACGAAGGCCTCGCCCGCCGCCATACCCAGGGACCCGGCCATGAACGCGAAATCCTGCGCCGCCAGGGTCATGGGCAGCCCGCCGACCCGACCGAAGCCGATCTTGAAGGCGTCCGGCATTCCGGTCTTGGCGCGCGCGTCCTTGAGGCGATCGACGTAGCGCTTCTCATCGCGGAACTTGAGCGGATCTGCGGCGACCTCCGGCAGGGGCACGTCGATCCAGGTGCCCTCGTCGAACATCATCTTGAGGCGCGCCTGGGCACTCATCTTGAGATGGTGCTCGGAGCCGGGAATGACCCAGTGGTTGCTCTCCACCTCCTTGTGGAAGACCATCTGCCCGGTATCGGGGCACTTGACCCAGAGATTCTCCGGCGTCTCGCGCTTGAACAGGGTCTTGATCTTGGGGCGCACGACCTCCGAGATCCAGTTCATCGGCTCAACCATCATCGTGATGCCGTCCTTGGTTTCGCGAATTCGGTGATCAGACCCTGTCCGGTGATCAAGCCCGGGCCGCCCGGCGCACGCCCTCGGCGAGATCGCGCACCAGGGCGCTCACCGCCTCGACCGTTCCGGCCCCCACGCGGCCCTCGCCGTCGAGGCTGCCCCGGAGGGCGTCGATCAGGGCGGAGCCGACCACGACCCCGTCGGCACCCCGCGCGATGGCGGCGGCGTCAGCCCCCGTGCGGACGCCGAAACCGACCACGACGGGCAGTTCGGTGTGGCGCCGGATGCGCCCGACGGCATCGGCCACCTTGCCGAAATCCGGGGTCGCCGTCCCGGTGATGCCGGTGATCGATACGTAATAGACGAAACCGGCCGTGTTCGCGAGGACGGCGGGCAGGCGCTTCTCGTCCGTGGTCGGCGTGGCGAGCCGGATGAAGGCGAGGCCCTTGGCGAGTGCCGGCAGGCAGAGTTCGTCATCCTCCTCGGGCGGCAGGTCGACGACGATGAGGCCGTCGATGCCGGCCGTCACCGCATCGTCGAGGAAGCGGTCGACGCCGTAGGTGTGGATCGGGTTGAAGTACCCCATCAGGATCACGGGCGTGCCGGCGTTGCTCTCCCGGAAGCGGCGCACGAGGTCGAGGGTGCGGGCCACACCCTGGCCGCCCTTCAGCGCCCGCAGGCCCGCAGCCTGGATCGCGGGGCCGTCGGCCATGGGATCGGTGAACGGCAGGCCGAATTCGACGATGTCGGCCCCCGCTTCCGGCAGGGCCTGAAGCACTTTCAAGGATGTCTCCGGGTCCGGGTCACCCGCCATCACGTAAGTGACGAGGGCCGCGCGCCCCTCCGAACGGCAGCGGGCGAAGGTCGCCTCGATGCGGGTCGGGGCGGAACCGGTGACGGGACTTGGTACGGTCATGGGCGCTTGCGCTCTCGCGGCCGGCCCGGATCGGGCTCACGGATGAGCCGTCGCGCCTACACCATCGGGGCGGGCCCGTGAAGCGCGAGCGATCCGATGGCGCCAAAGGCCGCGGGCGCCGCCCTGTTCGTCCGCCTGGGAAACGGACGGCGGCGGACCGACCGCCACGCAGCCGCATTCTCAGGTCGCCTGGCAAGGAACGCTTAAGCGCCTTTCGAAAGCCGGCGTTCAACCCCGGCTGGCATCGTCCCTCTGCGCTGCGAACGGGTCGGTCCGTCCGCACCGGGGAGAAACGCATGACCAGCCAGACCCTCGCGCTGATCCTCTCCGTCCTGGCTGGGGCCTTCGTGCTGGTCGTCCTGCTGCGCCGGCACGGGATGCCGGCGGTGGAGGGTGCGGAGGTCGAGCACCTCCAGGCTCGCATCCAGCGCATCACGGAGAGCGAGGAGCGCTACCGCGCCCTCGTGGAGGCGACCACCGAGATCGTCGTCCAGCGCGACGCCCTCGGGCGGATCACCTTCGCCAATGCCGGGTTCGGGCGCCTCGTCGGCGCGGAGGCGTTCGCCCTCGTTGGCTCCACCTTGGAGGCGTCCTGCCTGGAGCACGGCCCCGTTGAGGAACGTCCGGACGGCGTGCGCCGGGTCGAGCGGCGGCTCGCCCCCGTGACCGGCCCGCCGCGCTGGTTCTCCATCATCGAGATGCCGGTGGCCGGTCCCACGGGCGAGACCCAGTGGCTGCATGCGGGCTCCGACATCACCGAGCGGATCGAATCCGCCCGCTCCCTCGACGAGGCCCTGACCCGGGCGGAAGCCGCCAACGTCGCCAAATCCCGCTTCCTCGCCACCGTCAGCCACGAGTTCCGCACGCCGCTCAACGGCATCCTCGGAATGGCCGACCTGGTTCTCGACACCGGGCTCGACGCCGAACAGCGTACCTACGTCGAGGCGGTGCGGACGTCCGGCAAGGCGCTGCTGTCGCTCATCGACGGCATCCTCGACTTCTCGCGGATCGAATCGGGCCGCCTCGACCTCGCCGCCGCACCCTTCGACCTCGCAACTCTCGCCGAGGGCGTGGTCGAGCTCCTCGCGCCGCGGGCGCAGGACAAAGGCATCGAGATCGCCCTCGACATCGCCGAGGATGTCGCCCCGATGGTCATCGGCGACGCGGACCGCGTGCGTCAGATCCTCGTCAACCTCGCGGGCAACGCCGTGAAGTTCACCCAGACGGGCGGCGTCGGCATCGAGATCGGGCGGGAGGACGACCATTTCGCACTCACGGTTCGCGACACCGGGCCGGGCATCCCATCGGAGCGGATTCCCCTTCTTTTCGAAGAGTTCGAGCAGGGCGACGGCAGCGCCAGCCGACGCCACGAAGGTACCGGCCTCGGGCTCGCCATCACCCGCCGCCTCGTCGCCCGCATGGGCGGCCGGATCGAGGCGGAGTCGGCGCTGGGCCAGGGCAGCCGCTTCACCGCCCTCCTACCCCTGGAGGCCGCCGGGACCGAGGATCCCGTCGCGGCGCCTGTATGCCTCCACGGGCGCACGGTGCTGATCGTGGCAGCCTCACCGTTCCAGGCGCCGTTCCTCGCCCGTCGGCTGTCCAGGGTGGGCGCCCATGCCACTGTGGTGGACACCGAAGCGGCCGGGCTCGCAGCTCTTTCCGGCGCAGGCTTCGACGCGATCATCGCCGACCGCTCCCTCGGCGACGCCGCCGTACGGACCCTCGCTCAGGCCGCAAAGGCCGGGGGCGTGCGCTGCAGTCTCGTCCTGCTCTCGCCCTTCGACCGACGCGAATTCGGGTCTCCGGGCGCGGCGGGCTTCGACAGCTATCTCGTCAAGCCCGTGCGCGCCCGCTCCTTGTTCGACCGCCTGATGGCGCCGGCACGGCCCATCGGGGGGGGCGAAGGACCGTCGGCCGCCGCGCCTCCACGGGTCGCCGCGTCGGGCCCGCGCGTGCTCATGGCTGAGGACAACCCCATCAACGCCCTCCTGGCGACGAAAGCTCTGGAGCGCCTCGGCGCCACGGTGGTTCCGGCGCGCGACGGGCTCGAAGCCGTGGCACTCTTCTCCGAGGGCGGAGCGTTCGATCTCGCCCTCATCGACATCCGGATGCCCGGTCTCGACGGCCTCGAGACCGCCCGGCGCATCCGCGCCCTCGAGGCTTCGCGCGAAGGCGGACCGCTTCACCTCGTGGCGCTCACGGCCAATGCGGGGCGCGACGACGAGCTGGCGGCCCGAGCCGCCGGCTTCGACGGTTTCCTTGCCAAACCCCTCAACCTGAGGGCGCTGCCGGCCCTGCTCGAACGGCGGTCGGCCGCGGCTTGACCCGGCTGTTGACGGGCCGCGTTGACAGGTCCGGGCCGGCGCGCGAACACGGGCGCATGGCCGCTTTCCAGACTTTCGACGCCCCGACGATGGACCCCTCGTCCGCCCGCCACGACCGCGGCATCCTCGCCGGTATCGCGGCGATCGTCTTCGCCACGGTTCTGATCGGAACCCTGGCTCCGGCCTCGCACAGGCCGGCCGTCGTGGCGCCGAGCGCGGATCACACCTGCGCCGAGTGGGGCGACGGCTGCCGTGTCTGCCAGCGCCGGGAGGAAGGGGCCGCCTGCTCCCTGCCGGGCATCGCCTGCGTGCCGTCCGAGATGCGCTGCCTGCGCCGCGTCGGCGACTGAGTGTCTCTCACAGAACTCCCGTTGCGCCGCCGTGCTCAGAGCGAGAACCGATGGTGACCGGGAGTTTTGTGAAGCACTCTGAGCCGGCGGCCCCCGTGACCGCGCCGACCTTCCGGTTCGCGCCGACCTTCCGGTTCGCGCCGAGCCCCAACGGCCGCCTGCACCTCGGCCATGCCTGGTCGGTCCTGCTCAACGCCGATCTCGCCCGGCGCTGGGGCGGGCGCCTCCTCCTGCGCATCGAGGATATCGATCCCGGCCGCTCACGGCCCGACCTGGTATCGGCGATCCAGGATGACCTCGCCTGGCTCGGGATCGCCTTCGACGGAACGGTTCTGCGCCAATCCGAGCGCATGCCGGCCTACCGGTCGGTCCTCGGGGGCCTCGCGGCCCGAAGTCTCGCCTATCCGTGCTTCTGCTCACGTTCGGAGGTCGGCGCGGCGGCGCGGGCCGCCGCCGGGGATGGCCCACTCCCGCGCGATCCCGATGGGGCGCCGCTCTATCCCGGCACGTGCCGGATTCTACCGGAGATCAGCGTCTCCGCCCGGATCGCCCGGGGCGAACCGCACACCTGGCGCCTCGCCATGGACCGCGCATGCGCGGCTGCGCCCGGCCCGTCCGGTTTTTCCACCTTCGCACCGGACGGAACTACGGGGTCCGTGCGTGCCGACCCGGCCCGCTGGGGCGACAGCGTCATCGGCCGCCGCGACGTGCCGACGAGCTATCACCTCGCCGTTGTGACCGACGACGCAGCGCAGGGCATCACCCACGTGGTACGCGGCGCCGACCTCCTGGCCGCCACCAATCTCCACGCGCTGCTGCAGGCGCTCCTCGGTCTGCCGGGCCCACGCTACCACCACCACGCCCTCCTGCTCGACGCCACCGGCGCCAAGCTCGCCAAATCGCGCGGCTCCCAGAGCCTCGCCGACCTGCGGGCGCAGGGCGTCGAACCCGAGTCCATCCGCGCGCAGCTCGGCTTCTCCTGAGGGGCCCTTGCGGCGGGCGCGCGTTTGCGCCTCTCATCACCGAAAATTCCGTGACGGAGAGTCCCGTACCCGTGTCCGACCGCTTCAACGCCGCCGCCCATTGCCTCTCCGAGAACGCCCGCCTGCGGCCCGACAAAGCCGCCCTCGTCATGGCGGGCGCCGACGGAGCCGCCGCCACCCTGACCTTCGCCGAGGCCGATCGGGCCGTCCGGGCAATCGCGGCGGGTCTTCTCGGCCGCGGCCTGACACCCGGTGCGCGGGTGATGATCCGCCTCGGCCACGAGGCCGACTACGTCCTGACCTATTTCGGGGCGTTGGCCGCGGGCCTCGTCGCCCTGCCGGCCTCCCCCCAGCTGACGCCCGCCGAGGCCGCTTTCCTCGCGCGCGATTCCGGGGCCGCCGTGATCGCCGCCGGCGCGGACATCGCCCTCGATCCCGCGAGCACGGACGGCCGCCTCGTCCTGCGGCCCGCCGACATCGCTGCCTTCAAGGCCGGGCCGCCGCTGCCGGCCTACGCCGACACCGCCGCCGACGATTCGGCGATCTTGGTCTACACTTCCGGCACCACGAGCCGACCCAAAGGCGTGCGCCACGCCCACCGCTCGGTGCGCGGACGCCGACCGATGCATGCCCACTGGCTCGGCCTGACCGACACCGACGTGATGCTGCACGCCGGCACGTTGAACTGGACCTACACCCTGGGGGTCGGCGTCACCGATCCGTGGGCCTGCGGCGCCACCGCCGTGCTGTACGACGGCCCGCGCGATCCGGCCGTGTGGCCGTCCCTCATCGCTCGCCATGGCGCCACCCTGTTCGCCGCCGTGCCGAGCCTCTACCGCCAGATCCTCAAATACGCAGACCTCCCCGCACACGACCTCACGCGCCTGCGCCACGGCGTGACGGCCGGCGAGGCCCTGCCGGCCGAACTCCTCGCCGCCTGGACGGACGCCACGGGCAAGCCGCTCTACGAGGCACTGGGCATGAGCGAGATCTCCACCTACGTGTCGAGCGGTCCCACCATCCCCGTGCGCCCCGGCTCGCCGGGCCGTCCCCAGCCCGGGCGCCGCGTCGCCATACTGCCCACGGACGGTGCACCCGAGCCGCTGCCGCCGGGTGAGATCGGCCTGCTCGCTGTGCACCGCTCCGAGCCCGGCCTGATGCTCGGCTACTGGAACCGGCCGGACGAGGACGCGGCGGTCACCCGGGGCGACTGGTTCACCGGCGGCGACCTCGCCAGCCTCGATTCCGACGGCTACCTCTGGTTCCACGGCCGCAACGACGACCTCATGAACGCGCTGGGCTACCGGGTCTCGCCGAGCGAGGTCGAGGCGGTGCTCGCCCGTCACCCGGACGTCGCCGAAGTCGGGGTCGCTGAACTCGGCGTCCGCGCCGACCTCCGGGTCATCGCCGCCTTCGTGGTGCCGAGAGCCGGGGCGTCCCCCGATGCCGCCGCCCTCATCGCCTTCTGCCAGGCGCATCTCGCCGCCTACAAGTGCCCGCGCGCGATCCGCTTCCTCGAAGCCCTGCCGCGCACGCCAAACGGAAAGATCCAGCGCCGCCGCCTCGGACAGGACTGAGACGAACGCACCTCGGACGATCGCAGCCGAGGTTGTGGCGTCGGGGGGGGCTCGATAGAGCGGGGGCGCTTGCAACGTTTCTCGCCAAAGATGGCCGCCCCGCGATGCCTCCCCTCCCTCTCTCGGTCTTCATCATCGCCCAGAACGAGGCCGACCGCATCGGGGCTACGATCCGGGCGGTGCGGGGCCTGACGGACGATCTCGTGGTGGTCGATTCCGGGTCCACCGACGGCACGCAGGCCCTGGCGGCGTCCCTCGGTGCCCGGGTGATCCACAACGGCTGGTCCGGCTACGGCCCGCAGAAACGCTTCGCCGAGGACCAGTGTCGCCACGTCTGGCTGCTCAACGTCGATGCCGACGAGGTGGTGCCGGAGGATCTGGCGACCGCGATCCGGGCCGCCTTCGGCAAAGGCGAGCCGCGCCACCCGGCCTATCGCATCGCCATCGCGGAGATCTTTCCCGGCGAGGGGCGCCCGCATCCCTGGGCCTACCGCCTCACGCCCGTGCGCCTCTACCGCAAGGATCGCGGCCGCTACTCACCGTCCCCGGTCCACGACCGCGTCGACCTCGCCCCGGGCGCCAGCGTCGGCACCCTGCGCGGCGTGATCCACCATTTCTCGGTGCGCTCGCTCGGCGACCAGCTCGACAAGCTCAACCGGTACTCCGACCAGCAAGCCGACGATCTCGCGGCCCGCGGCGTCGCGATCCCGACCTGGCGCCTGTTCGTGGAGTTGCCGGGCAACTTCCTCAAGGCCTATTTCGGCCGCCGCCATTTCGTGCGCGGCACCTACGGCTTCCTCACGGCAATGAATTACGCCATCTCCCGCCACCTGCGCGTCGCCAAGCACTACGAGCGCCGCCGGGCAGATTCTCACACCAGCACGGATTCGCGGCTTGACCGCCCCGACGCGAAATTCTAGATCGACGGCCTGCGGAGACGTGGCCGAGCGGCTGAAGGCACTCGTTTGCTAAATGAGCATACCCCGAAAGGGGTATCGAGGGTTCGAATCCCTCCGTCTCCGCCACTTACGAAAGCTCTTCATAACTCATTGTTTTTAGTGGGTTTTCTGCTGCCTGAAAACGGCATTTGTCCCCGATATGTCCCCGCACTCTCAGGTGTGGAAAAGCCTGGGTGCAGGTTGCTCCCGTTCGGTGGATACGGCGCATCGGCGTTCGGGCCATAGCCGCTCAAGGCACCCGTGGCCGGCTTGGTCGCGAAGGAGAACCGCCATGAGCAGCACCACCGACAAGATCAAGGGTCTGGCCAACGAGGCCGTCGGCGACGTGAAGCAGGGCATCGGCAATGCGACGGACAACGACAAGCTGAACGCCGAAGGCAAGGCGCAGGAACTCAAGGGCGAGGCCCAGAAGACGACCGGCGACGTCAAGGACGGCGCCAAGCACGTTGCCGACAAGGTCACCGGCAAGGCGTAAGCCAACTGCACGGGGCGGCCCGTCCGCCCCGTATTTCGCCAAGGCTGGCTCAATCGGCGTAATGGATGGCGTCGATGACCTGAACGGCGCTGTAGGGCTTCGGCAGGAACAGGCCGCCTTCATGGATCTCGTGATCGGCGAAACGCCGACGACCGGACGTCAGAATCAATCGGATGTCCGGCCAGGATTGGTGAACCTTCCCGGCAAAGGTCGCACCGCACATCGATCCGGGCATGTCGACGTCGGTGAAGAGCACGCCGATGTCCGAACGCTCATGCAGGATGAACCAGGCTTCGTCGGCATGGCGCGCCTCGATCACCGCGTAGCCGGCATCCTCCAACAACTCGACGGCGACGGTGCGCACGAGGTCATCGTCTTTAACTACGAGAATGGCCGATGATTCCGGGGCACGCTTCGCCGACATGGCTACCCAACCAAGCAAGGCGGTGTCGGTTGCCGGCTTCCTTTTCGATTGTCGAACTGTCGCGTGCGTAGCTCGTACCCGGGCGACCGGCCATCAGGCTTCAGGGCAGGAAACCCCTGAGCCTGATGCAGGCCCTTCCAGGACGGTAGCCGGTGGCCAATCCTGTTCCCGGGTCATGCCAGTCCACGGTCTCAAGGTATCGCGAGTCTCACGGCGACCTCGTTCCTGCGCAGGAAAGGGATCGCGAACGGTGGGTCATAGCCCATGAAGACGGCGGGAGCGCTGGCCTTCCGGCCGGCGATGGAAAGCACTTCGGTCAGGATACGCTCCTGTTCGGTTCGAGCCTCCGGCGTGATGGAGCCTGAAAAGCGAAGGGCGGCGATCTTCTCGGCCGGGACGCGGACAAGACGGACGCCTGGCTCGGTGGGCTGCGGGGCCCCGGCCTCGGCTACGTCGCGTGGAAGGAAGAACCGCATCGTCCCCCCTGAGCCTTGCTCGACCGGAACCGTCATCGCGATGCGTTGACCTCCGGTTTCCACGGGGGCGGTCATGGCGATGCGGTCGCCCCGCTGGTTCGCGCCGGTGATGTAACGGAAGAGCCGTCCGAACGCCTCGCCATCACCCTGTCCGCGCCCGTCGGTCTCGACGGCGAGGCGGGGCTCGTAGGCTCGGACCTCGACGCCACGGTCGAGACGCTCGACGACGGCGTACCTGGGTTGGTCATAGAAGGTCCGCACGCCGAAGACCCCGAGCACGGACTCGAAGAGGGTGACGAGATAGTAGAGGAACTTATCCATCGGGTGACACTCGGTGACCGGCGGAAATCGTAGAGCGACCGATTAGGGGCAATCACCGCCTTGATCCGCTTTCGTGAAAACGCGCGACGACCCGACGCTGCCGCCAAGCGGAACGTCGGGCCGTCCGGATCAATCTAGGACGCCCACGGCGTCAGGGAACGATGCCATCCGCTAGGCTGGAATGGCAGCGGCCAGCGAGGCATCCGGGGGCGTCTTCGGACGCGGCATCGACATCACCGGGCACGGCGGCGGATCGTCGTCATCGTCACGGCGTCCCGGGCGAACGTACCGGTGCAGGTCAGCGAGACGTCTTAGCCGTCTTTGCCTGGGCTGCCTCGGCTGGCCTGCGGACGTTACCGACCCGAACTTCGGAGCCGACTTGCGGTCAAGTTCGCCAAGCGCAGCAAGGACGGCATCGACGGAGACCGGCTCGGCCCTGCTGCCCGTGAGGCAGCGCATGCTCGGCGCGTTCTCAAGGGCGCTCGCATCCGACGCCCAGGAGGCGAGGATCGCGCGCCTCTCCCCCATTGAGAGCCCGGGGTGGGCCAACACTTCCCTGGGGTGGCGAAACACGTCGCCCGGAGCGACGAGCGCCTGCCATGCCTCGAACGAGGCCGGATGCGCGCCCACTGGGTTCACGGCGCTGGTACGGGAACTGAAGCTCTCCATCATCGACATCGATCATCCCTCCTGAAGATGGGTTGGATGGGCGGTACCCTCCCTCGCCGGTACGCAAGGGAAGGCATTCGACGGGTGGCGGAACTTAAGCCGCCTTGCGCTCGGTCTCGATCCGAGGCTGTGCGTTGTCCTGGCCAACTGCGGCCTGCGTCCCGCCGATGGGAATGCGCCTCGGCTTCAGAGCCTCCGGCACCTCGCGCTTGAGGTTGACCGTCAGCAGGCCGTTCTCCAGGTTCGCGCCGACGACCTTCACGTGGTCGGCCAGGTTGAAGGTCTGACGGAAGGTTCGGGCTGCGATGCCGCGATGCAGGAGTTGGCGCTCACCCTCGGACGACTTCCTCTGGCCGGTGACCTGGAGGGTCGTATCGTGCTGGGTAAGATCGATCTCGTCGGGCGCGAAGCCAGCGACAGCCATCGTGATCCTGTACGCATCGTCCTCCACCCTCTCGATGTCGTAGGGTGGCCAAGTCGCGGACATCTCGGCCTGGGTGGCTTGGTCCAGCAGGGAGAACAAACGGTCGAAGCCGACGGTGGAACGGTAGAGAGGGGCGAAATCGAGGGTCCTCATGACCACATCCTCCTTGGAGCAACGTGATGACAAGGGTCGCCGGATGCCTGACCCGGCGCCCGCTCAGAGAGCCGAATTCCGGCCCCGCGCGCGATAAACGTTTTTGTGGCGCCATGGTTCCCCTTTTTTCGAAGATAATGTTCACTCGGTGTGTGGGATGCCGGTCTGAGGCTTTCCGCACTGCGTCGAACGGGTCGAACAAGACGTTCGGTTACGCGACCTGGATAAACGACACATCGCGGTCGAGCCTCTGGTGCCGCTCAACATCTCAACTCCGAGCATGGCCGCGATGGTTCACTCAGGCCCTTCGGCATGGGATCGGGGTGGTTGATCGATCCGATCAGCAATGCGCATGCGGCGCTTCCGATGTCTGCGACCGCGATCACGTGACTAATCGACCAGGGCGTCCAATCTGAGAGCAGGCCCACCAGCGCGGGGCTTAGTTAGGTGTCCGACCGTTCCATATGATACCAATGAATGGCGCTGAACTTTTTATCGAAATAAGCCGAATTAGAACACGTCAGTGACAACGGATTTACGAAGGTCTAGATTTTGATATGAGCTTGCAAAGCATTAGCTTTTAGATTTTTATGCTAATGTCATCTGACGGGAGGTTCAGTGATCCGCTGTTCGTTTAAGGAAGGAGTTTATGGCATTATGCTTATAGCCGGCTTGGCTTGCCCAGCGCTGGCTCAAACCCAGCTTGATTTATGTTGGGACCGCAAAGGGGTCCATGCAATCGAAAAGCGGATCGAAGCGTGCACTGCTTTAATTGAGTCTGGCAACAGAAGCGACCAGGGTCTCTCGCAGATTTTTGTTCAACGGGGTATTAATTGGAAAGAAAAAAACGATCTTGATCGCGCCTTGGCCGACTATGACAAAGCTATTGAAATCAATCCAAAAATTGCGGCCGGCTATGCCAACCGTGGCACAATTTGGGAGATCAAGGGCTACCTTGATCGCGCCTTGAGCGACTATGACAAAGCTATTCAGATCAGCCCATAAATCATGCTTGCGTATCTTAATCGTGGTATAATATTGAAGGGACAGGGAAATATTGAGCGTGCACTATCCGATTTTGATAAAGCCATCGAGTTAAGCCCCAACTACGCACCCGCGTATACAAGTCGCGGCAATGCTTGGAGGGATAAAAGCAATCTCGACCAAGCGATAACTGATTACGATAAAGCCATCCAGGTCGACCCAAGGTATGTACCCGCGTACAATATGCGCGGCGTAACCTGGCGGGCAAAAGGCAATCCCGACCGCGCCTTGACCAACTACGATATGGCCATCCGGATCGACCCAGGTTATGCGCCTGCGTATAACAATCGCGGTAACGTTTGGAGGGATAAGGGCGATCTTGATCGTGCGTTGGCCGACTACGATAAGGCAATCGAAATCAATCCCAACGATCTGTCCACGTATGCTAATCGCAGCGTCGCCTGGAAGGTCAAGGGCAACTTCGAACGCGCTCAAGCCGACTACGACAAAGCTGTCGAAGTTGGTCTGAGGAACACATCAGATGCTGCTAAGCGCGGGGCCATAACAAATCATAATAGAAGTCTTGATTGATTATAAAACAATTGTTAAGAGTTATACTTACTTCGATGCTGCTACCACGACGCTTATCGAACTCCCCGGCGCCCAACGTCCGGCAGAAGGTCCCGGCGGAATGCAGCCTTGTCGCGATCATCGCCATTGCGTTCGCCTCTCCCCCCGGGCCGGAGCACCTTCTACGCGTCTGACGCCTTCCTCCGGGCCTGAAGGCCTAGGGCGGGACGTGGCCCACGCCTCGCCCTTCGCGGAGAGCGGCGTTGACACGTATGTCCGCGACAAGAAGCTTGAGCTCGCCGGCCTGCGGGGCAGCCGTTCGGCCCAACTCATCAAAAGGTTGGGCGCCTGGAACCAGGTCGCCGACGATGTCCGGCATCTGCCGCACGCGGGTATGGACTTGGGTCGCAGAGGTTCGGGGACAGGTCTCCGAGTTATCCCATAGGCAAGGAACGGCGTCGTATGCTTCTACGTATTCACGACTTGGTATGAGCCAGCGGGTGGGGTCGACCGGCGCTCAACCGCGCACCAAGGAGCCATCTCCCTTGGGGGCAGGCAAGGACACCTCTGCTCTGAGGCCTCCTTCCTCCCGATTTAGGAGCTTTGCCTCACCACCGTGCGCACGAACGACCGAACGCGCGATGGCGAGCCCGAGGCCAGTGCCTCCTGTCTCGGTGCTGCGGGAATCCTCCAGGCGCGCGAAGGGCGCGAACATCTCCTCGATCCTGTCCGGCGGTATGCCGGGACCGTCATCGTCGACGGTGAGCACGATGTCGCCATCGCGCCGGTTCAAGGCGATCCGGGCGCATCCACCATAGCGGACGGCGTTGGCTACGAGGTTGTCGATGGCACGGCGCAAGGCCATCGCGCGGCCATGGAACGGGAGGGACGCCAGAGCGGTAACGGCAACGTCTTGTCCTAGAACCCCGTGGTCTTCCGCTATCGTCCGAACCAGGGCGGCAAGGTCGAGCGGTCCGTCGTCCTGGATGAGGGCATCGTCGCGCGCGAAGGCGAGCGTCGCCTCGACCATCTCGCGCATCTCCGAGATCGTGCGCACCATGGCGTCGCGCAGCTCCGCATCCTCCACCATCTCCGCCCGCAGCCAGAGCGAGGCGATGGGGGTGCGCAGGTCGTGGCTGATGGCGGCGAGCATGCGGGTGCGGTCTGTGACGAAGGCCCGCGAGCGCGCCTGCATCTCGTTGAAAGCCGCCGTCATGGTGCGAAGCTCGCTTGGTCCCTTCTCGGGCAAGGGCTCGACGGCGACACCCCGACCGGCGCGTTCGGCGGTCGAGGCCAGTGCCTTCACCGGCCCCACGATGCCCTTCATGGCGATGCCGATCACGACCAGCACGGCGACGACGCTGGCGGCGATCTGGATCAGGCCGATGCGGACCCAGGGTGGCGTCGGGAGCGCCAGGGGCGCCTCGCCGTTGAGCCAGCGACCGTCGTCGAGACGCACGGACACGCGCAGGACCTGCGGCTTGCCGGCAAGCCGGTCCGATGACGGTTCCTCCCCCTGCTCCCGTTCGACCAGGAGCAGACGGGCCTGGCTCGCGCCGTCCCGCATGCGCCGGTCGAGACGGCCGGCGAGCCGGGCCTCATCGTCGTCCATGGCGTTGTTCGGCACCAGGCTGGCCGTATCGATGGTGAACCGGTGGCGCGGGGAGCCGTAGGCCTCGATCACGCGCGGAACGGCGTCCGGGGGCACCGTATCGAGCAGACGGACCAGCGTGGCGACGCGGTCGACGACTTGGGTCCGGGCGACGGCCCGCCCGACGAGGGAGGATTCCCGCGTCACCATCGCGAAGGCGACGGCCTGTGCGCCGACGACCGCGAGCACGAGGAGGAGCGCCAGGCGGCCGCCGAGCGAACCGGGTCTCAGCCTCACGACACCGTCCTCACATCGGAGGCGAGGACGTAGCCACCGCCCCAGACGGTCTTGATGAGTTCTGGGTGTGCCGGATCGCGCTCCAGCTTGCGCCGAAGCCGGCTGACCTGGTTGTCGATGCTCCGGTCGAACCCGTCGGCGGACCGGCCCTTGGTGAGGTCGAGGAGCTGGTCGCGCGACAGGACGATGCGGGGGTGGTTCGTAAGGGCGCAGAGGAGCCGGAACTCGGCGGTGCTGAGGGCGACCGCCCCGCCCGCATCGTCGACGAGCTCGCGCCGGTCGGTGTCGAATACCCAACGGTCGAAGGCGAGGCGGCTGCCGTCGGCGATATCGCGGGCGCGGGGAAGCGCCCGGGCGCGGCGCAGGAGGTTCTTGACCCGGGCCAGGAGCTCGCGCGGGTCGAACGGCTTCACGACGTAGTCGTCCGCCCCGATCTCCAGGCCGACGATGCGGTCGGTCTGTTCCGCCAGGGCGGTCAGCAGGATGACCGGCATGTCGTGGACCTCGCGGATGTGCCGGCAGAGCGAGAGCCCGTCCTCGCCGGGCATCATCACGTCGAGGATGACGAGGTCGATGGCCGAGCCTGACAGCACGGCACGGGCGGCGGCCGCGTCGGCGGCGACGCTGACCCGGAGCTCGTGCCGCTTGAGGTAGGCCGCGAGCGGGTCGCGGATGTCGCGGTGGTCGTCGACCACCAGCACGTGGGCGTGGTCCATGGCTGCGTGTCCCATCCGCTGGTTCTACCGCGGCGCGATCCGCGGCTCTCGACGAAGTTGTCGCAATGTGTGTCGGGCCGCCCGACTCCGCGACGGTCCGCGACACAATCGGGATCCGCCGACAAATCCCTGCGACAGAGCGCGGGCAATCTCCCCCCATCGCAATCACCCACCAGGGAGAACCTGCAATGACGGGTCTGACCGACATCGCCTCCACCGGACTGAAGCGCCTGCTGCCGGCGGCGCTCCTGGCCGCCGGCCTGGCGGCGCCGCTGGCCACGGCCGGAACGGCGGAAGCCCGCGACGGCTGCGGCCTCGGTTTCCATCGTGGCCTCTACGGCTTCTGCCGACCCAACCTCGGTCCAAGGGTCGTCTACGCCCCCTACGTCGTACGGCCGGCCTTCTACGGCCCCCGCGTCTACGGTCCTGGCTTCTACGGTCCGCGTCGCATCGGTTGGGGCGGTCCGCGCTGGCACCGTTGGGGAGGCTACCGTCACGTCGGCTGGCGCGGTGGCTGGCACCACCGCTGGTGACCGAGCCCATCCGGCTTGAGGACCCGGGATCGCGCCGGAGGGCGCGATCCCGCCCCATCCCATCATCACGGATGTCGTTCCATGGCACGCAGAACCCTCTGCCTCACCCTCGCGGCCTGCCTCTCGGCGTCCGCCGCCCTCGCCCAGACGCCGCAACCGTCGGCACAGGCGTCGGCGCCAGTCGATGCCAAGGCCGATGGCGTCGACCTGACAACCTTCCAGGCCCGGCATCGGACGCGCCTGATCAAGGCCGACGCGGATCATGACGCGCGGATCAGCGAGGCTGAGTGGACGGCCTGGTGGACCGCCCATCCCGGGAAGGGGCCGGCCGATCCAGCAAAACGCTTCCGGCGCCTCGACGCGAACGGCGACGGGTACGTCACGGCGGAGGAGATCGACGCGGTCTTCGCCCAGCGCTTCGCACGTCTCGATGCGGACCACGATGGCCGCGTCACGCGGGCGGAACGGCCCTGTTGGTGCAAGTGAACCGGTGGCAATGCCGCCCTATCCCATCGCCCTGACACGGCGACCCAGAAGCGTGTCCGGTCGCCCCAAAACCAAGGAATCAACATGAAGCTCGCAAGTCTCATCGTCGCCGCCTCCGCAACGCTGTTCGCCATCGGTCAGGCTCAGGCCCTACCGATTGCGCCCGGCCCGGCCGGGCTCGACGCGCCCATTGTTCTGGCGCGCGGCGGATGCGGGTTCGGCGCCCATCGCGGCCCGTTCGGCGGATGCCGTCTCAACCGTGGCCCCCGGGGCGAGATCAGGCGCGCCCTGACCGGCGCACCGCGCGGATGCCCTCCGGGTCTCTACCGCGGGCCGGGCGGTCGCTGCCGTCGCTGAAGCGGTCGTGGCGCCCAACGCATTCGATAGGTTTGCTTGGGTTCGACGTGATTATGCCGATGTCGGCGCTGCCGGACACGGATCATCAAACGCCCGATTGTCCCTTCCCCATCCGACCGGTGGCGGGACCATCGCGAACGTCACACGTTATACGAAGGTGCCGCCTTGACGGTCCAGCATGAAGGGGAATGAGACGAATGCAGTCGGACACTCCACGCCCAGGTGACGATCCTCTTCCGCCTATCGGCGACCCGGCTCCCGAGCCCACCACGCCTGAGATCGATCCACCCGTCGAGCCCCCGGCTCCCCAGCCACCGGGGCCCATCGAAGTACGGTGAAGATAGGCGTCTCCCGACCGGCAGTTTCACAGCCTAAATAGACTCGATGCTGTGGCAGGTGCCTATGAACCGTATTGAAAAGGGTCGCAGGGTCGCCACGGTCCCGGCCTCGGAGAGCCAGGGGCGTCTTGGTGGCGTGGCCGGATTTTCTAATGTCGGAACGACACAGCTATTGCTATTGGTGTCCGGGACGTTCCGCACAGACAATCGCAAGGCAGGTTCTGTTCCTGGACAAGCCTTGCGATCCGTTCGATCCCAAAGCGATGCGTTTTAACGCCCCTGCTGCGGCATTAGCGAACGAGCCTGCTGGACGGCATCGCGGCAGGACTGATCACCCTTGGCGTTGAGGTCGGTTGCCCGCTGCAAGGCCGTCTTTGCCTGCGAGATCTTGTCCTCGGGGGACAGGCTCGCCGAGGCGGATGCCTCGCCGCCCTTGGATGCCTCGACGGCGGCGGTCGGCTTGTTCTCGGACTGCGCCCGGACGTCGGCCGGCGAGGTGGCGATCCGCCCGCTTGCGACCGAGTCGGCCTGGCCGGTCCCGGTGGCGGCTCCGACTGGCCCAGAGACGCCGCCGACCGTGCCCGGTGATCCACCCGTCGCTTTGGATGCTCCGCCCTGCTGAGCGCGGTCTGTTTCGGCGTTCCCGACAGGCTTGGCCGTGGATGCCGTCGTACCAGCGGCTTGGTCAGCCGAGCCGTCGTTCGGTCCCTTGCGCTGGCCGGTGTCGGGTTGCGAGACCGGCGCCCCCATTCCGACCTGGGTCCCGAGCTCGCGCTTGACCTTGGCGATGTCATCCGAGCAGGGGCCGCCTTCCTGCGCGAATACGGCTGTGTTCATGAGACCCATGGTAGAGAGGACCGCGGCCCCACAGAGCAACTTAAAACGTGACATTTGCGTCCTTTTAACCATCACATGAGCAACGCAAAATTCCTTACTATGTTCAAATATTTCAAGATATTTTCACTAGATACAAAAACAAACGAAATAATCGATATTGCACTAAATAGGTTCGGTGCGCTTGGATTGCTCCAAGCGCACCGAACTCTTACTTAGGTCTGTCATGCCGGGTGGCGTGACGTTTGGATCAGTACCCGTAGCCGTAAGCCGGATAGCCGTACCCATAAGCCGGTGCGTAACCGTAGGCAGGCGCGTAGCCATACCCACCGCCGTAGTACCCGACCGGACGACCGTACCCGTATCCGCCATAGCTGTTCGCTACGATGGCACCCGCCGCGAGGCCGGCGATGCCGAGGCCGATGGCTGCGCCTGGGCCGATGCCGCGACGATAACCGTAGCCGCGGCCATAGCCGCCGCCGTAACCACGATACCCACCGTAACCACCGCGGAAGCCGACACCGCGGTAACCACCGCCGTAGCCATAGCCGCCGTGGCCGTAACCACCGCCCCAGCCGCGAGCCTCGGCGGGTGCCGATGCCAGCAGGCCGAGGCCGAGCAGCGCCGTGGAGCCATAGCCGCCGTGGCCGTAACCACCGCCCCAGCCGCGAGCCTCGGCGGGTGCCGATGCCAGCAGGCCGAGGCCGAGCAGCGCCGTGGATGCAAGTGCGAGCTTGCGCATTTGATAGCTCCTGTCTTTCAAGATGTGGGCCAGAAACAACCTCGCCTGGTCGGCCGTTCCGGCGTTGGGTGTGGTACAACGCGTCACAGGGTCAGTAGCCATTGCCGCCGTGGTAAGCGTCGTAGCCTATAGCCGGCGCGAACCCGTTCGACGCCGTGATCGGCCCTCCCCAGGTGTAGCTCTGTCCGGTCGGATAGATCCTGGCATGATCCTCACGAAGAGCGGAGTGGATGCGAATGCGGCCGTTTTTCCCTGTTCTGGAAGGACTCGCATTCTTCTGCCCTGAAAACATGGTCAGGATAGACGGCATGTTACGCATGGACGCCTCCGGCTTAATCTGAGGGACCAGAAACATCCTTGCGACGATACCGTTCCTACACCATCCCGTCAGTGCAAGGATCAAGGACCATCAGGTTCGAACCGGAGCTTTCCTTGCATGCTCCCGACCGAGACCGACGTGTGACAGGCCCCTCAAAGCCTGCGGGATCCTCATGAACTCGCCAGCATGCTGGTCGATTGAAGGACGACGACGACGAGCATGACGACGGCCGCGGCGGCGTGGACATAGGTCACGGTCTTGGTGAATTTGATCATGATTTGATTCTTCTCAGCCGCGTTTTCCATCCTGAACGGCATCGATGGCGTCCTCGGCAGGCAGCACGAAGACCTGACCCGGATAGATCAGGTCCGGGTCGCGGATCTGGTCCTGGTTGGCGTCGTAGATCGCCGTGTAGCGGTCGCCGTCGCCATAGGTCCGTCGGCTGATCGCCCAGAGGCTGTCGCCGCGCTCGATCCGGGCAGTCCTCACTTCCGGTACGTAGACGGCGCCGGGGACAGCCTCGGGCATGAGCGGATCG
>NZ_LMNG01000018.1 GCF_001423295.1 Methylobacterium sp. Leaf112
GACCGGGCCATCGACGCGGGGCGCCGTCTCCTCCCCCGAGCCCCCCGACCCGGTTCGCCGGGGGGCCTCCCGCGTGGGAGGCGAGTGCCCGGACTGAACAACGAAATAGGAATATTGTCAAGAAATTTCGGTGCTCGAGTGGCTCCGGGCCGAACATAGCCCTCTCCCGCGGAGGCTGCCGGATTCACACCTCTCGCGGGCGGCACGGGTCCCCACACCTTCCAGGAGAGGGACAGGGTGAGGTGTACGACCTTTCCGGAGAGACCTCTCACCTCACCCCAGCCCTCTCCCTTCAGGAGAGGGGGCCTGTTGCGCTTCACGCCGACGCACAGGATTCCTCGGCGAGCGGCCGAAATCGCCGGCTTCACCGTCGTGTGAATCCCGTAGCCCGCAGAGGGGGGAGGGTTTGTCAGGCCCCGACCAACATCGTTCCGTCGTGGCCGGCGATGCTGACGTCCCGAAGCTCTCCGGCCGGGGTGTCCGGCTCTAGCCGCACTTGGGTGAACCCCTCCGTCCGCCCCATGCCGCCGCGCTCGCTCAGCACCCGGTGGGTGCGCCCGACCTGCGCCGCGAGATGCGCCGCCAGGGCCGTTTCCCCGGCCGCGCGCAACCGCGCGGCGCGCGCGCGGACGACATCCCCCGGCACCGGCGGCATCCGCGCCGCCGGGGTCCCGGGGCGCGGCGAGTACGGGAAGACGTGAAGATGGGTCAGGCCGCATTCGACCACGAGGTCGAGGGAGCGGACGAACTGCGCCTCCGTCTCGGTCGGGAACCCCGCGATGAGGTCGGCCCCGAACACCACCTCCGGCCGCAGGCGGCGTACCTCGGCGCAGAAGCGGATCGCGTCGGCGCGGGTGTGGCGGCGCTTCATCCGCTTGAGGACGAGGTCGTCGCCGGCCTGGAGCGAGAGGTGGAGATGCGGCATCAGCCGCGCCCCACCGGCGATGGCATCCATGAGGGCGTCGTCGGCCTCGATGGAATCGATGGAGGACAGGCGCAGGCGGGCGAGGTCGGGCACGCCGGACAGGATCGCCTGCGTCAGGCGTCCGAGGCTCGATGTGTCCGAAAGATCGCGGCCGTAGGCGGTGAGATCGACGCCCGTGAGCACCACTTCCCGCCCGCCATGGTCGACGATGCGGCGGACCTGATCGACCACGTCCGCCTGCGCGACGGAGCGCGAGTTGCCGCGCCCGAACGGGATGACGCAGAACGTGCAGCGGTGGTCGCAGCCGTTCTGCACGGGCACGAAGGCGCGGGTCTGCCCCGCGATGGCGGCGATCCGGGTGGGCGCGACCGTGCGCACGGCCATGATGTCGTCCACCGCATTGCGGTCGGGGGGGACGCGGGAAGGCGCCCAGGTCTCCATCCGGCCCTTCGCGTCGTTGCCGACGAGGCGGGCGACCTCCGGCATGGCGGCGTAGAGGGCGGTCTCCACCTGCGCGCCGCAGCCGGTGACGACGATGCGGGCCGCCGGCCGGTCGCGGGCGATCCGGCGGATGGCCTTGCGCGCCTGGCGCCCGGCCTCCTGCGTCACCGCGCAGGTGTTGACGATGACGAGGTCGTCCGCCGCATGGGGGCCGGCATGGCCGCGCATCACCTCCGCCTCGACGGTGTTGAGCCGGCAGCCGAAGGTGAGGGTCTCGACCGCCATTCTAGGCGGCCCCGGCGAACAGGGCGGGATCGAAGGTGCCGTCCCATTCCAGCGCCACGGGGCCGGTCATGAGCACGTGGTCGTCGGCGCGCCACTCGATGACGAGGTCGCCGCCGGGCAGGTGCACGGTGGCGCCCCGGCCGATCATGCGCAGGCGCGCGGCCGCCACCACGGTGGCGCAGGCGGCGGTGCCGCAGGCCAGGGTCAGGCCGGCGCCGCGCTCCCACACCCGCAGGACGATGGTGTCGGGGCCGGTCACCCGGGCGAGCGAGATGTTGGCGCGGTCGGGAAAGACGGGATGGTTCTCCAGCATCGGGCCGATGCGGGCGAGGTCGTAGGTCGCGGGGTCGCGGTCCACGAAGAAGATCGCGTGCGGGTTGCCCATGTTGACCACCGCCGGCGAGTGCAGCACAGGCGCGTCGATGGGGCCGACCTGGAGTTCGATGCGCCGCGTGTCCTGGAACGGTTCGGCGAGCGGGATCTCGTCCCACTTCAGCTTGGGCCGGCCCATGTCGACGGTGAAGGCGCGCTCGGCCATGCGCTTGACGCTCACGAGGCCGCCCCGCGTCTCCAGGGTGAGGCGCCCGCTCTCGGCCGGCCGCGCCATGGCGGGGTCGTCGAGCATGGCGTAGGCGACGCAGCGGGTGCCGTTGCCGCAGGCGCCCGCTTCCGATCCGTCGGTGTTGTAGATGCGCAGGGCCGCGTCGGTGCCGGGGGTGCGCGCGTCGTGGATCACCATGAGCTGGTCGAAGGCGGAGGCCGGGTGCCTCGCGATGGCCCGGACGTCGCCGGCCGCGACCGTGAGGTCCGACCCGCGCAGGTCCAGCACCACGATGGCGTTGCCGGCGCCGTTCATCTTCAGGAACCGTCGATGGGCGAGTGCGCTCATGTCTCTTCGGATGATTGTCTCGGTGGAAGGGCCCGGGCCCCGCATATAGGCGAAAGCCCGGGGCCGCGCACGCGGGGCCGCCGGGGGGCTGCGTTGCAGAAGCGCCGCGCCCGGTCACGTTCGTGCGCGTGGACACGCGATGCGCCTCGCGGGGGGCGGGCTTCGTCACTACGTTGGCGACCACTGCCCCCGGCTTCCCCGGGAGGCCGCCGATCCTCCGGAGCGCCGCCGTGATTCGCTTTCGCCTGACGCTCCTTGCCGGATGCCTCGCGGCCGGCCTCGCCCACGCTCAGGAAGCGGTGCCGCCGGCCGTCGCCACCCCCCTGCCCACCACCACGACGCCCGGCCCGGCCGGCCCGGGCACGCCCGACGTGCCTGTCCCCGCCCAGGCGGGCGCCGCCCCGGCCGCGCCCCCCACGGCCGCGCCGCGAAAGACCCTGGTGGAGACGCCCGGCGACGCCAACGACGTCGATGCGGTGTCCCTGCCGCCCAAACCCGCCGCGATCCTGTCGGGACGCGCCAAATGGGAGGAGGCGGTGCCGAGCCTGAAGGCCGCGTTCCAGCGCATCGAGGCGGATCTCGCCAAGGCCGGCATCACGCCCACGGGCCGGCCCATCGCGGTCTTCGCCAAGACGGACGACGACGGCTTCCAGTACGAGGCTATGATCCCCATCGCGGCGATGCCGGACCCGAAGCCCGCCGAGGCCGACGGCCTGCGGTTCGGAACCACCCCGAGCGGCAAGGCCCTGCGCTTCCCGCACCGGGGTTCCTACGACGAGATCGACGGCACCTACGAGACGCTCACCGCCTACCTCGACGCCAAGGACGTGGTGGTGCAGGACCGCTTCATCGAGGAATACGTCACCGACCTCAACGACAAGGCCGACGAGAAGCTCGACGTGAACATCTACGCGCTGCCGAAGCCGTAGGATTTCGCCGGGGCCGGCGCCCCGCGCGGCGCCTCGGTCGCGCGGCCGCCGTCCAGGTGGATCACCCGATCGGCTGCGTCGAAGTAGCGGTCGTCGTGGCTGATCACCACCAGGGTGCGGCCCTGGCGCTTCAGGGCGGGCAGCAATTCGGCGTAGAACAGGCGCCGGAAGGTCGGGTCCTGCTCGGCCGCCCACTCGTCGAGGACGAGGACCGGGCGTCCTTCGAGGGCGGCCTGGATCAGGGCGAGGCGCTTGCGCTGCCCCGCCGATAGGTCCGTGGTCGAGAAGGCGCCGTCGCGGATCGCGACCTTGCGGGCCAGATCGAGGGTCTCGAGAAGTGCCTGGCCCGCCTCCGGGCCGATGGCGGCGGGCATCACCAGATCGTCGAACAGGGTGTAGTCGAAGAACACCGCCGAGAAGTGCTGTCGGTAGGCGTCGCGGGTCTCCGCCGTCACCGGCACGCCATCGAGGCGGAGCGTGCCGGTCTGCGGCGGGTAGAGGCCGAGGATCAGCTTGATCAGGGTGGTCTTGCCCGAGCCGTTCTCGCCGACGATGAACAGGATCTCGCCCCGCCGGATGGTCAGGTCGAGGGGTCCGAGGGTGAAGGCCGGCCCGTCGTCCACAGATGGGAAGGTGTGGCTGACGCCCCGCAATTCGATGGTGTCAATGGCGTCCGCTACGGGCGGGACGGCCGGCGTGAGGAGATCGGGCTCGGCGGCGTCGCTGTCCGCCGAGAACGCGGCGATGCGTCCATAGGCGACCTCGGCGCGGCCGATCTCGGGCAGGCAGGCGAGGATATAGCTCACCGGCGTCTCCACGTAGAGCAGCACCAGCACGAAGCCCGACAGGACGGAACTGTCGATCCCGATGGCGGCCTTGTAGGCGATGATGGCCGCGATGGTGGCGAACAGGGCGAGCTTCTTCGTGAGGAAGGAGAACTCGAACAGCGTCTGCGTTGCCCAGGCGTTGCGCCGCAGATCCTCGATGCAGCCGGCCAGGGCCACGTTGCGCACGCGCAGGCGGCGCACCTTGTTGAGGCGCAACTCCCGGCACCCCTCCGTGAGGGTCTGATAGTGCTTCTGCTGGGTCTCCACGAGGGTCCGGCGCGTTCGGAAATGAACCATCGCCCGGCGGCGCAGGACGGCCTCGCCGTAGCTGCCGAGGCCGAAGCCGACGAGGGTGATCGCGAACAGGGTCGGTGAGAGATAGAGCAGGTAGGCGAGGCAGCCGGTCAGCACGCCGATCTGGATGATCAGGCCCGACAGGAGCCCGATGACCCGCGAGAGGGTGCCGGCGTCCTCGTTCAGGGAGGCGAGGATGCGGTGGCGGCCGAGCCGTTCGATGCGGGAGAGCGGCGCGGTCAGGATCAGGTCCGCGAGATCCCGGTTCAGGGTCGCGTTGATGCGCCCGCCCGCCAGGCTGCTGCCGAGCCCGGAGACGAGGGACCCGCCGACGCCGAGGACGACGAGGCCGAGGAAGATCGCCAGAAAATTCTCCGGCAGG
Organism: Methylobacterium sp. Leaf112; assembly: GCF_001423295.1. Classification (GTDB taxonomy): domain Bacteria; phylum Pseudomonadota; class Alphaproteobacteria; order Rhizobiales; family Beijerinckiaceae; genus Methylobacterium. The sequence continues at coordinate 4,973 of NZ_LMNG01000018.1, forward strand.
CCGCCCTCGGCGTGGATCGCCGTGTTGACCTGGGCCAGGACCGCCGCTGTCGCCAGCCCGCTCGCCGCGCCGATGACCGAGGAGACCGCGACGAGCGGCCAGAGGGGGCGCAGGAGCCGCACCGCATCCTGTCCGAGCCGCCCCAAACGTGCACGCGCCTCCGCCATCGACATCCTCTCGGACCAGCCGAGGCAGAGGTGCCCCGCCCACGCCTTGTTCGGCCACTCGTCGATGCAGACCGGCGTGTGACCCCGGATCTACGGACCACGGAAGCATCGGGCCGGGCTCATTGCATCCTGGCGTTGCGGTGACAAGGCGCCTGGGGCGATCGGGGAAGGAATACGTTACAGCAGGCCGAGTCGCGCGGGTGCCGGCCCGGCCGGGCCGCCCTCCAGGGCGAGCAGGAAACGCTTGGTCTCGACACCGCCGGCGAAGCCCGTCAGGGCTCCGCTGGCGCCGATCACCCGGTGGCAGGGCACCACGATGGGCAGCGGGTTGGCGCCGTTGGCCGCACCCACGGCGCGGCTCGCGCTCGGGCGCCCGATCCGGCGGGCGAGTTCGCCGTAGGAAATCGTCTCGCCCGGCGGGATTTCCGTGAGGGCCTGCCAGACCGTCAACTGGAACGGCGTTCCGCGCGGCGCCAGTGCGAGGTCGAACCGGGTCAGCCGACCGTCGAAATAGGCCGTGAGCTGCGCCCTCGCTTCGGCGAAGGCCGCGTCGTTCCGGTGCCAGTCCGCGCCCGGCGTCACGGCGCCCTTGCCGCTCGGAAAGCCGATGCAGGCCAGCCCGTCATCGGTTCCCCCGAGGAGAAGCGGGCCGATGGGGCTGGCGAGCATCGTGTAGGCTGTCTGGCGCATGGCAGAGCCTACCATGCGCCGATCGGGACGCATCCTCCGCGACCCACGAGACGGACGACGGCCCTACTCCGCCGCCTCGCCGTACGCCTCCACCGGTGGGCACGAGCACACGAGGTTGCGGTCGCCGTAGGCGTTGTCGACCCGGTTGATGGGCGGCCAGTACTTGTCCATCCCGAGGCTGCCGGTGGGAAAGCACGCGGCTTCGCGGGAATAGGGCCGCTCCCACGGGCCGATCAGGTCCCGCACCGTGTGGGGGGCGTGCTTGAGGGGGTTGTCGGCCCGGTCGATCCGGCCCTCCTCGATGGCGCGGATCTCCTCGCGGATCGCCAGCATGGCATCGCAGAAGCGGTCGATCTCGCCCTTGGTCTCGGATTCCGTGGGCTCGATCATCAGGGTGCCGGCCACGGGCCAGCTCATGGTCGGCGGGTGGAAGCCGCAATCGATGAGGCGCTTGGCGACGTCCTCGACGGTGACGCCGGCGCTCTTCTGGAACGGGCGCAAATCGATGATGCACTCGTGCGCCACGCGGCCGTGCGCGCCGGAATAGAGCACCGGGTAGGCGTCGCCGAGCCGGGCGGCGATGTAGTTCGCGTTGAGGATGGCGATGCGGGTGGCCTGCGTCAGGCCGCGCCCGCCCATGAGCAGGCAGTAGCTCCACGAGATCGGCAGGATCGAAGCCGAGCCGTAGGGGGCCGCCGACACCGCCCCCTCCCCGCCGGTCTCGGGATGTCCGGGCAGGAACGGCACGAGGTGCGCCTTGACGCCGATGGGGCCCATGCCGGGGCCGCCGCCGCCATGCGGGATGCAGAAGGTCTTGTGCAGGTTGAGGTGGCTGACGTCGGCGCCGATGTCGCCGGGGCGCGCGAGGCCCACCATGGCGTTGAGGTTGGCCCCGTCGAGGTACACCTGGCCCCCGTGGAAATGCACGATGGCGCAGAGTTCGCGCACCCTGGCCTCGAACACCCCGTGGGTCGACGGATAGGTGATCATGCAGGCCGCGAGTTTTTCGGAATGGAGCTCCGCCTTCCTGCGGAAATCCTCCACGTCGATGTTGCCCTTGGCGTCCGCGCCCACCACCACGACGCTCATGCCGCACATCTGCGCCGAGGCCGGGTTGGTGCCGTGGGCCGAGGACGGGATGAGGCACACGGTGCGGTGTCCGTCCCCCCGCGACAGGTGATAGGCGCGGATGGCGAGCAGCCCCGCATACTCGCCCTGCGCGCCGGAATTCGGCTGCATCGAGATCGCGTCGTAGCCGGTGATGGCGCAGAGTTTTTGCGAGAAGTCGGCCAGGAGTTCGTGATAGCCGGCGGCCTGATCCGCCGGCACGAAGGGGTGGATCTCGGAAAACTCCGGCCAGGAGATCGGCAGCATCTCGGCGGTGGCGTTGAGCTTCATGGTGCAGGAGCCGAGCGGGATCATGGCCCGGTCGAGGGCGAGATCCCGGTCGCTGAGGCGGCGCATGTAGCGCGTCATCTCGCTCTCGGCCCGGTTCATGTGGAAGATCGGGTGGGTGAGGTATTGGGAGGTGCGGATCGACCCGTCCGGCAGGCGCGGGTCGGGCCAGGCCTCGTCGTAGGCGAGGTGGTCGCCGCCGAAGGCGCGCCACACGGCCTGGACGATGTCGGGGCGGGTCCGCTCGTCGACGGTGATGCCGATGCGGTCGGTGCCGACCTTGCGCAGGTTGATGCCGTTGGCCACCGCATTCGCCAGGATCAGGCCCTGGAACGCGCCGACCCGCACGGTGACCGTGTCGAAGAACGTCTCGGATTCCATCGCGAAGCCCAGGCTCTCCAGCCCCTGCGCCACCCGCACGGCGTCGCGGTGGACCCGGGCCGCGATGGCCTTCAGGCCGCGGGGGCCGTGGAACACGGCGTACATGCCGGCGATGACCGCGAGCAGCACCTGTGCGGTGCAGATGTTCGAGGTCGCCTTCTCGCGGCGGATGTGCTGCTCGCGGGTCTGGAGGGCGAGGCGATAGGCGCGGTTGCCGCGCGCATCCACCGAGACGCCGACGAGGCGTCCCGGCAGGGTGCGCTTGTGGGCGTCGCGGGTGGCGAGGTAGGCGGCGTGCGGGCCGCCATAGCCCATGGGCACGCCGTAGCGCTGCATCGAGCCCACCGCGATGTCGGCGCCCATCTCGCCGGGGGGCTTCAGGAGCGTGAGCGCCAGGGGGTCTGCGGCCATCACCGCCACGGCGCCGGCCGCGTGCAGGCGCGTGATGATCTCCGAAACGTCGTGGATGGCGCCGCAGACGCCCGGGTACTGGAACAGTGCCCCGAACACCGCCGCCGAATCGAGGTCGGTCGCCGGATCGCCGACCACGATGCTCCAGCCCAGCGGCGCGGCGCGGGTCCTGAGCACCGCGATGGTCTGGGGCAGGCACTCGGCATCGACGAAGAACGCGGTCTGCCCGTTGGTGGCGATGCGGGCGGCCATGCCCATGGCCTCGGCCGCCGCCGTGGCCTCGTCGAGGAGCGAGGCGTTGGCGATGTCGAGGCCGGTGAGGTCGCAGACCAGGGTCTGGAAGTTCAGGAGCGCTTCGAGTCGTCCCTGGCTGATCTCCGGCTGGTAGGGCGAGTAGGCCGTGTACCAGGCCGGGTTCTCGAAGATGTTGCGCTGGATCACCGGCGGCATCGTCGTGCCGTGATAGCCCTGCCCGATGAGCGAGACGAGGAGCCGGTTCTTGTCGGCGATGCCGCGCATGTGCTCGAGCACCCGGCGCTCGGTCATCGACACCCCGAAATCGAGGCGCTCGGCCTGGCGGATGCTGGCCGGCAGGGTCTCGTCCACGAGAGCGTGCAGGGTCTCGGCCCCCACCACGGCGAGCATGGCCTCGATCTCGTGCGTCGTCGGGCCGATGTGGCGGCGATTGGCGAAATCGTAGGGGTCGTAGCGGTCGTTGTTCATGGCGGGACCTCGGAGGTTTGAAGGAGTGGCCGCTACTTCGGGAAGGCCGCGTAGGCGGCCTCGTCCATCAGATCGTCGAGGGCGGCGGGGTCGTCGAGGCGGATGCGGTAGAGCCAGCCGGCTCCCTGCGGATCGCTGCCGACGCTCGACGGATCGGCGACCGCCGCCTCGTTGACCTCCGTGACCTCGCCCGAGACGGGCGCGTAGACGTCGGACGCCGCCTTGACGGATTCCACCACCGCCGCCGCCTCGCCCTTCACCAGGCGGGCGCCGACCTTCGGCAGTTCGATGAAGACGAGGTCGCCGAGCTGCTCGGCCGCATGGGTGGTGATGCCCACCGTGGCGACATCGCCCTCGCGGGCCAGCCATTCGTGCTCGTCGGTGAATCGCAGCATGGGTCACTCCTGGGAACAGGTCGGGAAGTCGGGGCTCGGGACGAGTCTGGGGTTCAGGCGCGGGGGGTCAGGCGCGCTTGAAGCCGGCCGGAACGAAGGGCAGGCCGTTCACCACCATGGGCAGACGCCGGCCGCGCACCTCGGCGAAGACGCGGGTGCCGGGCCGGGTCAGCGCGGCCGGCAGGTAGCCCATGGCGACGGGGGCCTGCAGGCTCGGCCCGAAGCCACCGGAGGTGACGTGCCCGATGGCGTCGCCCGCCACCTCTCCGGCGAACAGGGGAGCGCCGGCCCGCACGGGCGCGGCGCCCTCGGTGCGCAGGCCGACGCGCTTGCGCGACGGACCGTCGGCGAGGGCCGCGAGGATGCGCGCCGCACCGGGAAAGCTCCCCTCCCGCGCGCCGCCCCTCCGGCGCACGGCGGGGATCGCCCAACCGAGGCCGGCCTCGACGGGGTCGGTGCCGGCGTCGATGTCCGCCCCGTGCAGGCACAGACCGGCTTCGAGGCGCAGGGAATCGCGGGCGCCGAGCCCGATGGGCCGGACGGTCCCGTCGGCGAGCAGGGTCTCGGCGAGGGCCTCGGCCCGGTCCTCGGGCACGGAGAGTTCGAACCCGTCCTCGCCGGTGTAGCCCGAGCGGGTGACGAGGGCGGACGTACCGGCGAGATCGACGGCCCGGACATCCATGAACCGCAGGGCCGCGACCTCGGGGGCGAGGCGTGCCAGGGCGGCCTCCGCCCCCGGTCCCTGCAGGGCGAGGAGGGCGCGGGGCAGCACCGCGATCTCGCAGATGCCGGTGAGATGGGCGCGCAGATACGCCTCGTCGGCGACCTTGTTCGCCGCGTTCACGACGAGGAGGAGGCTGTCACCGCACTGGGCGACCATCAGGTCGTCGCGAATGCCGCCGGATTCGTCGAGCAGGAGGCCGTAGCGCTGGCGGCCGGGACGCAGCCCGAGCACGTCGATGGGCAGCAGGGCTTCGAGGGCGCGGGCCACATCCGTGAGACTGCCCGAACGGGGGATGAGCTGGATCTGCCCCATATGCGACACGTCGAACAGCCCGGCGTGGGCGCGCGTGTGCAGGTGTTCCTTGAGGAGGCCGTCCGGGTACTGCACCGGCATGGCATAGCCGGCGAACGGCACCATCCGGGCGCCGTGGCGCAGATGCAGGGCGTGGAGCGGCGTGCGGAGGGCGTCGAACGGCATCGGAATTCCCACGACAGAACGGTTCCGGACCCTCGGTCGAGTGGTCCGGTTGCCCCCATCTGTCGCGGTTACCTGAGAGCTTCTCCCGTGCGCAGACGGCGCGACGCGGGATTTCTCCTTCGGTGGGCGCCGTCAGGCGCCTCTCTCCAGATTGTCGAAACGATACGGTGATTGTGCCTGAGAGTTTCCGGGGGTGGTTGCTCCGTCGGCGCCATGATCGAAATGCTTCGCACACGAAGTGCTTCGACCTGGGCTCTCCCGTATCGCCATTGCTGACGAGGGCAAGGTTACATGCCGTGCCGGGCCGCGCAAGCCGGGGCCTGACAAACCCGGAGCTTTCGTCACAGCCTGGAACCGGTCCGAATCCTCGGCGATTCCCGCTTCATGACCATCGCATCCGGACACGACCTCGCCGGCCCCCGCCCTTCGCGACGCCGCTCCACGGACCTCCCGGCCGATCCGGGCCTGGGCGAGAAGGCCTTGGAGATCCACCGGCGCCTGTGCCCGGTCTACGCGTGCCCGATCCCCTACTTCCACAGCCTCGACCCGCTGAGCGAGCTCGTCTCGTCACTCCTGTCGCATCGGACCCGGAACGCCGATTCGGGCCGGGCCTTCAAGGCGCTGCGGGCGCGCTACCCCGACTGGGCCGCGATGCTGGCGGCCCCCGTGTCCGAGATCGAGGCGACCATCGCCGGGGTGACCTGGCCCGAACTCAAGGCTCCGCGCATCCAGGCCATCCTGCGCGCCGTACAGGAGCGGCACGGTGCCCTGTCCCTCGACTTCCTGGCGGAGATGGGTGTCGACGCGGCGCGCGCTTGGCTCGAAGCGATTCCCGGAATCGGCCCGAAGACCAGTGCCGCCGTGCTGTCGTTCAGCATCCTGCGGATGCCGGCGCTCCCCGTCGACAGCCACCATCACCGCGTCGCCCAGCGCACGGGCCTGATCGGCGCGGCGATCGATGTCGGCCCGTCGCACCCGATCCTGCGGGCGCAGCTGCCGGCCGATTGGAGCGCCCAGGACCTCTACGACAACCACGAGATCCTGATGCTGCACGGTCAGGCGGTCTGCCACCACCGGAGTCCGGCCTGCGGGCGTTGCGTCCTCCTCGATCTCTGCCCCACGGGGCAGGCACGACAGGGCAAGACGACGGCCGCTTGACCGGCCCCGACGCGGCGTTCAGAAACCGCCCCTTGGCGTCCTCGCACGACGGCGCCCTTCCGACAGGACGGCACGTGAAGGACCCCGCGCGATGACCGCGTTCAAGGAGCTTGTGTTCTCGGGCGTCCAGCCCACGGGGAACCTGCATCTCGGCAACTATCTCGGCGCCATCAAGCGCTTCGTGGAGATGCAGGCACGCGACGCGCAGTGCCTCTACTGCGTCGTCGACATGCACGCGATCACCCTGTGGCAGGACCCGGCCGCCCTGAAGGGGCAGATCCGCGAGGTCACCGCAGCGTTCCTCGCCGCCGGCATCGACCCGAAGCGGAGCATCGTCTTCAACCAGTCGCAGGTGCCCCAGCACGCCGAGCTCGCGTGGATCTTCAACTGCGTCGCGCGGCTCGGCTGGCTCAACCGCATGACCCAGTTCAAGGACAAGGCCGGCAAGGACCGCGAGAACGCGTCGATCGGGCTCTACGCCTACCCGGTGCTCATGGCCGCCGACATCCTGGCCTACCGCGCCACCCACGTGCCCGTGGGCGAGGACCAGAAGCAGCACCTCGAACTCACCCGCGACATCGCGCAGAAGTTCAACAACGACTTTTCGGAGTCGATCTCGGCCCATGGCCACGATGCGGGCGAAGGCTTCTTTCCCGTCACCGAGCCGCTCATCGGCGGGCCGGCCGCCCGCGTCATGAGCCTGCGCGACGGAACGAAGAAGATGTCGAAGTCGGACGCCTCCGACAATTCGCGCATCAACCTCACGGACGACGCCGATTCCATCGCCGCCAAGGTGCGCAAGGCGAAGACCGACCCGGACGCCCTCCCCTCCGAAGTGGCGGGGCTCGCCGGGCGGCCCGAGGCCGACAACCTCGTGGGCATCTTCGCCGCCCTCAAGGACGTGTCGCGGGAGGATGTGCTGCGCGATTACGGCGGCGCCCAGTTCTCCCAGTTCAAGGGCGCGCTGGTCGAACTCGCGGTGGAGACCCTGGCGCCGCTGGGGTCCGAGATGAAGCGTCTGGTCTCCGATCCGGCCGAGATCGACGCGGTCCTGGCCGACGGGGCCGAGCGCGCCGAGGCCATCGCGGCCCCGACCCTCGACGCGGTGAAGGACATCGTCGGCTTCGTCCGCCGCGGCCCGCGCCTGCGGATGGTCTGACGCCGCCGCTCTGCCGCAGCGTGGCAGAGGCGGCGGGTTGGACACGATGCGACGCGCGGCGCTTACTCCGGCTCCGACGGCGGCTTGTTGACGGCGACGCACATCTTCACCGCCTCTTCGAGCTTGATGTCGCGCGGGTTGCCGATGTTCGCCGTCTCCTCCAGGCACTTGATGAAGTAGTTGCGGTCGAGATCCGGCGAAAGGCTCGTGAACGCCTTGCCCATGCGGGTGGCGAAATCGATCTTCTCGTCCGTCGTCGCGCGCGGCCAGCGGGCGACCTTGTCGTCCATGGTCAACTTCGCCGCTTGTGCACCGGTGGCCATGAACAGGGTGAAACATAAGAGTATCTTGATAGTCGCGCGCATGACGGAACCTGTGTTGCGATCGGTTACAGGCATGATGGTAGCGCGCGGGACGTCCGAGAAAAGAAAAAGGCGGCCCTAAAGGCCGCCTTTTCTCGGTTCCTCAGCTTAGAAAGCTCTCAAGCCAACCCGAAGGCCTGAGACTTACGCCGCGTCGACGACCTGGACCGGACCGGAATCCTTGCCACGGGCTTCGACGTCGCGATCGACAAACTCGATGACGGCGAGCGGAGCGTTGTCGCCGTAGCGGAAGCCGGCCTTCATGATGCGGCAGTAGCCGCCCGGACGGGCGTTGTAGCGCGGGCCGATGACGGCGAAGAGCTTGCGGACCATGTCGTGGTCGCGGATCTGCGACATGGCGAGGCGGCGCGCGTGCAGCGAGTCGGTCTTACCGAGCGTGATCAGCTTCTCGATGACCGGACGCAGATCCTTCGCCTTGGGCAAAGTGGTGATGATCTGCTCGTGCTTGATCAGCGCGGCGGACATGTTGGCGAACATCGCCTTGCGGTGCTCGGTGGTGCGGTTGAAGCGACGACCGCGAAATCCATGACGCATGATGGCTGGTCCTTATGTGATGGCCGCCGTGCCACGGTACGGCCAAGCGCCCCATGAGCGGGGCTGTTCATTCCGCATGACCCCGCGGCGGGATTCTTTTGGGAGTTCGCGTCTTCGCGAACCCCCGATGGATTGGCCAAACAACCGGCGCCGAGACGCGCCAGAAAGTCCCGGCCGGGGCGGCTCGCCCTAATAATGCTCTTCGAAGCGCTTGGCGAGATCTTCGATGTTTTCCGGCGGCCAGCCGGGGATGTCCATGCCGAGGTGGAGGCCCATGGCTGCGAGCACTTCCTTGATCTCGTTGAGCGACTTGCGGCCGAAGTTCGGGGTGCGCAGCATCTCGCCCTCCGACTTCTGGATCAGGTCGCCGATGTAGACGATGTTGTCGTTCTTCAGGCAGTTCGCCGAACGGACCGACAGCTCGAGCTCGTCGACCTTCTTGAGCAGGGCCGGGTTGAAGGGGAGCTGCGGCGCGAGCGGCTGCGCCTCTTCCTTGCGGGGCTCCTCGAAGTTCACGAACACCTGGAGCTGGTCCTGGATGATGCGTGCGGCGTAGGCCAGCGCGTCCTCGGGCGTCACCGCGCCGTTGGTCTCGATGGTCATCGTCAGCTTGTCCTTGTCGAGATCCTGGCCCTCGCGGGTGGTCTCGATGCGGTAGCTGACCTTGGTCACGGGCGAGAACAGGGCGTCCACGGGGATCAGCCCGATGGGTGCGTCCTCGGGACGGTTGCGCTCGGCCGGGACGTAGCCCTTGCCGGTGGCGACGGTGAACTCCATCCGGATCTCGGCGCCGTCGTCGAGGGTGCAGATGACGAGGTCGGGGTTGAGGATCTGGACGTCGCCGACCGTGCCGATGTCGCCGGCGGTGACGAGGCCGGGGCCGGTCTTGCGCAGGGTCAGGCGCTTCGGAGCCTCGGTCTGCGAGCGGATGGCGATGGTCTTGATGTTGAGGACGATGTCGGTGACATCCTCGCGCACGCCGGGGATCGACGAGAACTCATGCAGCACGCCGTCGATCTGCACCGAGGTCACGGCCGCGCCCTGAAGCGAGGACAGCAGCACGCGGCGGAGCGAGTTGCCCAGCGTCGTGCCGAAACCACGCTCGAGCGGCTCGGCCACGACGGTGGCGACCCGCTTGGGGTCGTGACCGGTCGAGACCTGGAGCTTGTTCGGCTTGATGAGCTCTTGCCAGTTCTTCTGAATGACCACGATGCTACCTCTCGCGACGATCGGCGCGGCCCACACGGGCGGTCCACGCTCGGGTTTCGATGCTGCGCCTCAGCGCCGAAACCCCTTGAAAAGGATGGCGCTCGCCGCTTTCGCAGCGAACGGATTTAGTGTGCCGCGACCCAGAGTTCGGGGACGAAGCTGTAAGCGGCCCCGTCCCGGGCGACGTAGCCCAGGGCCGGGAATTCGAGATGGGCGCCGGCGATGAAGGTCCGGTCGGTGGCGACCTCGTCGAGGATGCGGCGGCGCACCTGGCGCGCTGCGTCCACGTCGACGTCGAACACCATCCCGGCGTCCGGACGCTTGAACTGGATCGCCGGCAGGTGGACGATGTCGGCCCACATCAGGAGTGCGTGGTCGCCCGACACGATCCGATAGCCGGAATGACCCGGCGTGTGGCCGGGCAACGGGACCATGGTGATTCCGGGCGCGACCTCGCCCCCGGTCACGGTCCGCAGCCGACCCGCGTAAGGGGATGTCGCCTTGGCGGCGTTCTCGAAATAGGGCTTGGCCCCTTCCGGCGCACGGGACAGGGCACCCTCGTCGAGCCAGTGCGCCGACTCGTCGGCGTGCACGACGAGTTCTGCATTGACGAACGCCGCCGAGCCATCGGCGGTGACGAGACCGCCGGCATGGTCGGGGTGCAGGTGGGTCAGCAGCACCGTGCCGACATCCTCGGCCCGGACACCCGCGGCGGCCAGGGCCGCCGGGACACGCCCGAGGGTATCGCCCCCGAATCGACCCATGCCCGTATCGATGAGGATCGGCGCCCGGCCCGGCCCGGTGATGAGAAACGCGTTGAGGGTGATGCGAGGATCGCGCGCGCGAAAGCCGGCCGCCTGAAGCGAGCCGGCCTCATCCGTATCGATCCCGACGACGAGGTCGAGCGACCCGGGCAGGTAGCCGTCATTCAGAACCGTGACCGTGAGATCACCCAAGGTCCACCGCAGCACACCGGGAAGCGGACTCGAACCGTTCGACACGCACGTCTCCGTCACACACCTAAAATGCCGGCCGGGGCAGAGTCCTTTCGGACCGGCCCGGCCGGTTTTCGTCAGTCTTAGACGCGCCGACGCTTGCGGGGGCGGCAGCCGTTGTGCGGGATCGACGTGACGTCGCGGATGGAGGTCACGGTGAAGCCGGCGGCCTGAAGCGCGCGCAGAGCGGATTCACGGCCGGAGCCGGGGCCGGACACCTCGACTTCGAGGGTGCGCATGCCGTGTTCGGCGGCCTTGCGGGCCGCGTCCTCGGCGGCGACCTGGGCCGCGTACGGGGTCGACTTGCGCGAGCCCTTGAAGCCCATGGCGCCAGCGGACGACCACGAGATGGTGTTGCCCTGGGCGTCGGTGATGGTGATCATCGTGTTGTTGAACGACGCGTTCACATGCGCGACGCCCGAGACGATGTTCTTGCGTTCGCGGCGACGAACGCGGGTTGTTTCCTTGGCCATCTTGGTTCTCGTCCTTCAAACGCGCCCGTCATACCAGGCGCTCGGGATTCTCTGGGAGTTGGCGGCGCGGGCGTGGAAGACCGTACCGACACACCGGGCCTCCGTGAGGGGTACCCGGATCGACGTTCGGGAGGCCGAGCGAACCACGGCCTCCCGAAATGCGAAAGCTTACTTCTTCTTGCCGGCGATGGGCTTGGACTTGCCCTTGCGGGTGCGGGCGTTGGTGTGCGTGCGCTGGCCGCGGACGGGCAGGTTGCGGCGGTGGCGCAGGCCACGGTAGCAGCCCAGATCCATCAGGCGCTTGATGTTCATCGAGACTTCGCGGCGGAGGTCGCCCTCGACGAGATAATCGCGATCGATGGTCTCGCGGATCGACAGAACCTCGGCGTCGGTGAGCTGGTTCACACGGCGCTCGGCCGGGATGCCGACCTTCTCCGTGATCTCTTCCGCCTTCTTCGAACCGATGCCGTGGATGTACTGAAGCGCGATGACGACGCGCTTGTTGGTCGGGATGTTAACGCCAGCGATACGAGCCAAGGTCTTCTCCATCTGGGCAGCGGACCCAATCGGTCCGGCCCGGGTTATCGTGATACGCGTCCGGTGGAGACCGGCCCCTGCGTACCGTCCAGAACGACAAAGCGGCCCGCGGCAACCTCTGGCGAGGCGGCCCGGACCCAATCCGTGTGAACGAAGACCGGCCCACTAGCGCGGGCCGGTCCCCCTGTCAACTCGATGGTAACAAATCCAGCCGCTCAGGACGCCGTCGTTTCGACTCAGGACGCCGTCGTTTCGACATGGCGCTCCAGGGTCGCCATGAGATCCCCGGTGACCTCGTCGACCGGTTTCATGCCGTCGAGGGTCTCCAGCATACCGAGGCTGGCGTAATAGGCGGAGAGCGGCGCGGTGAGCTCGCGATAGGCTTCGAAGCGCGTCTTGAACACCTCGGGCGTGTCGTCCTTGCGTACGGGTTCGCCGCGGGCGGCGGTCTCGGAGGCGCGCTTGGCGATGCGTCCGATCAAGGCGTCCTCGTCCACGGCGAACTCGACCACGGTGTCGAGGGCGAGGTTCTTCTTCTCGAGCATCCGGTCGAGGGCGGCGGCCTGCGCGACCGTCCGGGGGAAACCGTCGAGGATGAAGCCGTTGCGCGCGTCCGCTTCCTCGATCCGGTCGGCGACGATACCGACGACGACGGCGTCGGGAACGAGCCCGCCGCTTTCCATGATCGCCTTGGCCTCGAGGCCCACGGGCGTACCGGCGGCCACCGCCGCCCGCAGCATATCCCCGGTGGAGAGCTGCGGAATGCCGAACCGCTCGACGATGCGCGCCGACTGCGTTCCCTTACCAGCTCCCGGCGGTCCGAGCAGAATGATCCGCATGGCGTCGTTTCCTCAGGTCCGTTCTTCTTGAAGGGCGGCGCCCTCGAAAAGGGAACGCCGTCGCTGATAGGCTCGCCCGATGGGTGCTCAGCGGCGCCGCGTGGCGCCCCGCAGCTTGGCCTTCTTGACGAGGCCTTCGTATTGGTGGGCCATCAGGTGACCGTGGATCTGCGCCACCGTATCCATCGTCACCGAGACGACGATGAGGAGCGACGTGCCGCCGAACCCGATGCTGGCCGAAGAGTACGACGCCAGGATTTCGGGCACCAGACAGACGAAGGTCAAATACAGGGCGCCGACGAGGGTGATGCGCGTGAGAACCTTGTCGATGAAGGCCGCGGTACGCTCGCCCGGCCGGATGCCGGGAATGAAGCCGCCGTGCTTCTTCAGGTTGTCCGCCGTCTCCTCGGGGTTGAACACCACCGCGGTATAGAAGAACGCGAAGAAGATGATCAGGGCGGCGTACAGCACCATGTAGAGCGGCCGGCCGTGGCCGATATAGGTCGTGATCGTCGCCAGGATGCCGGTGCCGCCGTTGTTCGCCGAGAAGCTCGCCACGGTGGCGGGCAGCAGCAGGAGCGACGAGGCGAAGATCGGCGGAATCACGCCGGCGGTGTTGAGCTTCAGCGGCAGGAACGAGGTCTGGCCCTCGTACATCTTATTGCCGACCTGGCGCTTGGGGTAGTTGATCAGGAGCCGACGCTGGGCGCGCTCCATGAACACGATGAAGTAGACCAGGGCGATGGCAGCCACACCCATGCCCAGGATGACGGCGGAGGAGAGCGCCCCGGTGCGGCTCAGCTCCAGCGCACCCACGATGGCGACCGGCAGGTGGGCGACGATGCCGGCGAAGATGATGAGCGACGAGCCGTTGCCGATGCCGCGCGAGGTGATCTGCTCGCCGATCCACATGAGGAACAGCGTGCCGCCCGTCAGGGTGATGACCGTGGACAGGATGAAGAAGGGCCCCGGCTCGATGGCCGCGCTCGAACTCTGGAGGCCGAAGGCGATGCCCCAGCTCTGGACCAGGGCCAGCACCACCGTGAGGTAGCGGGTGTACTGATTGATGACCTTGCGGCCGGACTCACCTTCCTTTTTCAGCGCCTCCAGGGTCGGAACGACCGAGGTCAGCAGCTGAATGATGATGGAGGCCGAGATGTACGGCATGATGTTGAGGGCGAAGATCGCCATGCGCTCGACGGCACCGCCGGAGAACATGTTGAACAGCCCGAGCACGCCGCCCGCCTGCTGCTGGAAGTTCCGGGCGAACTGCTCGGGATCGATGCCGGGAATCGGAATGTACGTGCCGAGCCGGAAGACGATCAGCGCACCCAGGGTGAACCAGATCCGCTTCTTGAGCTCGTCGGCCTTGGCGATGGCCCCGAAATTGAGGTTCGCGGCAAGCTGCTCGGCGGCTGAGGCCATGGCACCGGTTCCTGAGTCACGATTCGCACGGGAGCGAACAGCTCCCCGATAAACTGAAACGGCGGCCACGCGCGAGGTCGCACGGGCCGCCGCTCAGAGGTTCGACTTAAAGTCGGTCTCGAGTCTACGCAACCACGCGGGCGGGCTTGCCACGGGTGGACACGCCGTCGCCGAAGGTCACGGTGACGGTTCCGCCGTTCTTTTCGACGGCCTCGATGGCCGACTTCGACGCGCGGGTCACCTCGAAGGAGACCTTCGTGGTCAGCTCGCCGACGCCGAGGAGCTTGACGCCGTCACGGGCACGGGCGCACACGCCCGCGGCGATCAGGGTCTCGACGGTGACGACCGCACCGGCTTCGAGACGACCGGCATCCAACGCCTGCTGGACGCGGCCGAGGTTCACCTCGTTCAGGTCCGTCGAGTACAGGTTGTTGAAGCCGCGCTTGGGCAAGCGACGATGCAGCGGCATCTGACCGCCCTCGAAGCCCTTGATGGACACGCCGGTACGGGCCTTCTGGCCCTTCACGCCGCGTCCAGCGGTCTTGCCCTTGCCGGAGCCGATGCCCCGGCCGACGCGCATCCGGTTCTTGGTTGCGCCGGGATTGTCGTGGAGTTCATTCAGTTTCATGATGCCCTCCCTCAGGCCGCGTCGCCAAGGACACGCACGAGGTGCTGCACCTTGCGGATCATGCCGCGCACGGAGGGGGTATCCTCCAGCTCGGAGACCCGGTGCAGCTTGTTGAGCTTGAGGCCGATCAGCGTCGCGCGCTGGTCGCCCTCACGGCGGATCGGCGAGCCGATCTGCTCGATACGGACGGTCTTCTGTGCCATCTGACCCTCCCTCAAGCCACTGCGGCTTCGGACAAGTCGGACGGATCGGCGTCACGACGGCGGGCCTGGAGCGCCGACACCTTGAGACCGCGACGGGCCGCGACGGAGCGCGGGCTGTCCTCGTTCTTCAGGGCGTCGAAGGTGGCGCGCACGAGGTTGTAGGGGTTCGAGGAGCCGAGGCTCTTCGCCACCACGTCCTGCATGCCCAGCGTCTCGAAGACGGCGCGCATCGGGCCGCCGGCGATGATGCCGGTACCCTGGGGAGCGGCGCGCAGGATGACCTTGCCGGCACCGTGACGTCCCTGGACGTCGTGGTGCAGGGTGCGGCCCTCGCGCAGAGCCACGCGGACGAGGCCGCGCTTGGCGGCTTCCGTCGCCTTGCGGATCGCCTCGGGGACTTCGCGGGCCTTGCCGTGGCCGAAGCCGACGCGGCCCTTCTGATCGCCGACGACGACGAGGGCAGCGAAGCCAAAGCGACGTCCGCCCTTCACGACCTTGGCGACGCGGTTGATGTGGACGAGCTTGTCCACGAACTCGCTGTCGCGCTCCTCGCGCTCATCGCGGCGGCCGCGGCCCCCGCCTTCACGTTCACGTGCCATTCTTACACTTCCATCTCACTGGCGCGGGTGGCGGACCCGCTCGCTTGAATCGTCAGGACGGGGAACGGCCGAAACCGCTCCCCTCCGCCAATCTTAGAACTCGAGACCGCCTTCGCGGGCGGCGTCGGCGAGCGCCTTGACGCGCCCGTGATAGAGGTAGCCCGAGCGATCGAAGATCACCTGGGTGACGCCGGCTGCCTTGGCGCGCTCGGCGACGAGCTTGCCCACCGCCTGGGCGGCAGAGACGTCGGCACCGGTCTTCAGACCGGTCCGCAGATCCTTGTCGAGGCTGGACGCCGCCGCGAGGGTCTTACCCGCGGCGTCGTCGATGACCTGGACGTAGATCTGCTTGGAGGAACGGAACACCGAGAGCCGGGGCCGTCCGTTGGCCGCCGCCCGCAGCGCGCGGCGCACACGCGCCTTGCGGCGGTCGAGTGCATCGATTTTGCGTGACATGTTGGCCGGCCCTTACTTCTTCTTGCCTTCCTTGCGGAAGATGAACTCACCCGCGTACTTCACGCCCTTGCCCTTGTAGGGCTCGGGACTGCGATAGTCGCGGATCTCGGCTGCCACCTGGCCGACCACCTGCCGGTCGATGCCGGAGATGACGATTTCGGTGGGCTTCGGCACCGCGATCGTGATCCCGACGGGGATCTCGTACTCGATGTCGTGGCTGTAGCCGAGCGAGAGCTTGAGTGCCTTGCCGGCCATCGCCGCGCGGTAACCCACGCCGGTGATCTCGAGCTTCTTCTCGAAGCCCTTGGAGACGCCCTCGACGAGGTTCGCCACCTGAGCACGAGAGGTGCCCCACAGCGAGCGGGCCTCCTTGGTCTGGTTTCGGGGCTGCACCGAGACGGCGCCGTCCTCGAACTTCACGTCGACCACGTTGGGAACGACGTACTGGAGCTCGCCCTTGGAGCCCTTCATCTTAACCGTCTGACCGGTCACCGTGGCCGTCACACCGGACGGGACGGGAACGGGCTTCTTGCCTACGCGAGACATCGCCTTATTCCTCCAAGTCCAGGATCAGAACACCTTGCAGAGCACTTCGCCGCCGACGTTGCGCTCGCGCGCCTCGTGGTCGGCCATGACGCCCTGCGGGGTGGACACGATGGTGACGCCGAGACCATCGGCGACACGCGGCAGCTCGCCGACCGACGAGTAGACGCGGCGGCCGGGCTTCGACACGCGCTGGATCGAGCGGATGACGGGCTGGCCGTCGTAGTACTTCAGCTCGATGGCGAACTCGGTGCGGCCGTTGCCGTAATCCGTGGTCGCGTAGTCACGGATGTAGCCCTCGGACTTGAGGACGTCGAGCACGCTGGCACGCAGGCGCGAACCGGGCGTCTGGACGACGTTGCGGCGGCGCTGCTGACCGTTGCGGATGCGGGTGAGCATATCACCCACGGGATCGTTGACCATGGTGGTTGCTCCTTACCAGCTCGACTTGACGAGACCGGGGATCAGACCCTGGTTGCCGAGTTCGCGCAGCGCGATGCGCGAGATGCCCATCTTGCGATAGAAGGCGCGCGGACGGCCAGTGATGCCGCAACGGTTGCGGACGCGGGTGGGCGACGAATTGCGGGGCAGTTCCGCGAGCTTGAGGCGCGCCTCGAAGCGCTCCTCCATTTCGAGGGACTGATCGTTCGCCGTCGCCAGCAGGGCTTTGCGCTTGGGAGCATAGAGCTTGACCAGCGCTTCGCGGTGCTTGTTCTTCTCGATGGAGCTTTTCTTTGCCATTTCTCTCTCCGGTGTCCGCGTATGAGACCTAAGCAGGCCTCACTGCCGGAACGGGAATCGGAACTGCGTGAGGAGCGCACGCGCCTCAGCATCGGTGCGGGCCGTCGTCTGGATGACGATGTCCATGCCCCAGGTGGCCTCGGCCTTGTCGTACGAGATCTCCGGGAACACGAGGTGCTCCTTGAGGCCGAGCGCGTAGTTGCCGTTGCCGTCGAACGAGCGGGGGTTCAGGCCGCGGAAGTCACGCACGCGGGGAAGCGCGATGGTGACGAGGCGGTCCATGAACTCGTACATGCGCTGGCGGCGCAGGGTCACCTTGCAGCCGATGGGCATGCCCTCGCGGACCTTGAAGGTCGCGATGGCCTTGCGGGCCTTGGTGATGACCGGCTTCTGACCGGCGATGAGGGCCAGATCGCCGGCGGCGACGGAGGCCTTCTTCGAATCAGCGGTGGACTCGCCGACACCCATGTTGATGACGATCTTGGAGATCGTCGGCACCTGCATCGGGTTGGCGTAGCCGAACTCTTCGATCAGCTTCTGACGAACGACTTCGTCGTAATGCTTGCGCAGGCGCGGGACGTACCCGTCAATGTTCTTCTCAGCCATCGATCTGGTCCCCCGTGGTCTTGGCGAAGCGAACCTTGCGGCCGTCTTCGAGGATGCGGAAACCCACGCGAGTCGGCTTGCCGTTCGCGTCCTGCAACGCGAGATTCGAGAGCTGGATCGCAGCTTCCTTGGAGACGATGCCGCCTTCCTGGTTCTGCGTCTGCTTCTGATGCTTCTTGACCAGGTTGATGCCACGCACGAAGGCGCGGTCTTCCTTGGGGAGCACCTGGGTGACCTCGCCGGAGCGACCCTTGTCGCGACCGTTGAGAACGACGACCGTGTCGCCCTTCTTGACCTTAGCGGCCATTACAGCACCTCCGGCGCGAGCGAGATGATCTTCATGTGGTTGCGGGCGCGAAGCTCGCGCGGCACCGGTCCGAAGATGCGGGTGCCGATCGGCTCTTTCTGATTGTTGATCAGAACGGCGGCGTTCTTGTCGAAGCGGATCACCGAACCGTCGGGACGCTTCACTTCCTTGGCGGTGCGCACGACGACGGCCTTCATGACGTCGCCCTTCTTGACGCGACCCCGGGGAATCGCTTCCTTGACCGAGACCACGATGATGTCGCCGACACCGGCGTATTTACGCTTCGACCCGCCCAGAACCTTGATGCACATCACACGGCGTGCACCCGAGTTGTCGGCGACGTCCAGATTCGTCTGCATCTGGATCACGGGCAGTGACCTTTCTTTGTTTCAGGCGGGTTTCCGCACGCGGACGGTATTGTCCGGCGGACGACGCCTGAGGGGGATCTGATGTCCCCGGCTCATATGACGAACCGCGCTATCGGTGCTTTCACACCGGCGCGGTCACCGCGTTCGAAAGGTGCGAGCACCTCTCTCAACTGTCGCGAAGGCATGCCCAATACATCAGCCGGCTTGCCGGTGCAAGGCCCGTCGCAGGAACCGCCCGAGAAACCGCCCCGCCGGCGATCCACAATGCCGTGGCCGGAACCCGGACGCCCAGGAACCCGAAGCAACCGTCCCGAACAGGATCCACTGTGGGTCGCGGACCCTGAGAGGGTTTGCACGGATGCCGAACGCATCGCCCGGCTCGCTCGTCACATCGCGTCCGAGCCGCGTTCGGCCTACCGGGCGCCTACAAGGACGCAGTATCGGTCCGGGCGCGGATCACGACCACGGCCTCGCGGACATCGTCGATTCGGTGGAGCCCTACGGCAGCATCATGGCCGGCGATTGGTGAAGGTGGCTTAGCGGGAGAAGCCAGCCGCGGCCGCTACGACGGCGCTTGATACGGTGTCCGCCCGATCACCTCGGATCGAGCGGGCGCGACTGGCTCCCTCTCCTGGAAGGTGTGAGGACCCGCGTTTCACCGCGTCACCGAACGGATCAGCCGGAAACCATATGAGGCACCCTGATCCGGCGCCGTCTCGGACGGCCGAGAGGATCCCCGGGTTCGTGCGGACGACGCAGGCGTTCAAGGCATCCCGTTGCGGAACCCTCTCTCCGCCGGGCACAAAAAAACGGGCGCAGAAACCTGCGCCCGTTTTTGGTCGGTCCTGACGACGGGGTCACGCCTCGGCGGCGGGAACCTCGGACGCGGCGCCGGAGATCAGCTGCCAGGTCTTGGTCTTCGAGAACGGACGGCATTCCTCGATCGACACGGTCTGGCCGACCTTGGCCACGTTGCCTTCGTCGTGGGCGTGATAGTTCTTCGAACGACGGACGGTCTTCTTCATCACCGGATGGGTGAAGCGACGCTCCACCTTCACGACGACGGTCTTCTCGCCCTTGTCGCTGACGACGACGCCCTGCAATACGCGCTTCGGCATGGTGTACTCCTCAAGCCTGCGCGGACTTCAGCGTCTTCTGACGCTGAAGTGTACGGACGCGGGCGATATCGCGGCGGACTTCGCGGACCCGCGCGACGTTCTCGAGCTGGCCGGTGGCACCCTGGAAGCGCAGGTTGAACTGCTCCTTCTTCAGGTTCAGCAGCTCATCGCTCAGCTGATCGGGCGACAGGGCGGCGAGATCCGACTGTCTCTGTGACGACTTCATGATCCCCTCCCCTCAGTCAGCGATGCGCTGAACGACGCGCGTGCGGATCGGGAGTTTGGCCGCGCCGAGGCGCAGGGCCTCCTTCGCGACGTCCTCGGCCACGCCGTCGACTTCGAACATGATACGACCGGGATGCACGCGGGCAGCCCAGAATTCGGGAGCACCCTTACCGGAGCCCATGCGGACTTCGGTGGGCTTGGCCGTGACCGGAACATCCGGGAAGATCCGGATCCAGACGCGGCCCTGACGCTTCATCTCGCGGGTGATCGCGCGGCGGGCCGCCTCGATCTGCCGCGCGGTGATGCGCTCGGGCTCGACGGCCTTCAAGCCGAAGGTCCCGAAGTTGAGGTCGAAGCCGCCCTTGGCCGCACCGTGGATGCGACCCTTGAACTGCTTACGGAACCTGGTCTTCTTGGGTTGCAACATGGCAGCCTCTCAACACCTTTCTAGGGCGACGGGGTCACGAACACGCCGTTAGGCGTGCTCGCGCCGGCCGCGCTCGCGGCCACCCTCGCCATCGCGCTCGCGACGGCCGCCCGAACGGCCACCCTCTTCCTGCGCCTTCTTATCCTGTGCCATCGGGTCGTGCTCGAGGATCTCGCCCTTGAACACCCAGACCTTGATCCCGCACGTCCCGTAGGTCGTGAAGGCGGTGGCGACACCGTAATCGACATCCGCCCGGAGGGTATGCAGGGGAACGCGGCCCTCGCGGTACCACTCCTGGCGGGCGATCTCGGCACCACCGAGACGACCGGAGCAATTGATCCGGATGCCCTCGGCGCCGAGACGCATGGCCGACTGCACGGCACGCTTCATGGCGCGACGGAAGGCGACACGGCGCTCGAGCTGCTGGGCGATCGAGTCGGCCACAAGGGTGGCGTCGATCTCGGGCTTGCGCACCTCGACGATGTTGATCGTCACGTCGGCCTTGGTCAGGGTGCCGACGAGCTTGCGGAGCTTCTCGATGTCCGCGCCCTTCTTGCCGATCACCACGCCCGGACGACCCGAGTGGATGGTGACGCGGCATTTCCGGTGCGGACGCTCGATGACGATCTTCGAGACGGCAGCCTGCTTCAGCTGCTTCATGAGGGCGGCACGGATCGCGACGTCCTCGTGCATGAGCTTGGCGTATTCACCCTTCTGGGCGAACCAGCGGGAGTCCCAGGTCCGGTTGATACCGAGCCGCAGACCGATCGGATTGACTTTCTGGCCCATCAGGTCCTCCTCACGCCGCTTCGGCGGTCGGGACTTCGCGCACCACGATGGTGAGGTTCGCGAAAGGCTTCAGGATGCGGGCGCCGCGGCCGCGGGCACGAGCGTGGAAGCGCTTGAGCACGAGGGCCTTTCCGACGAACGCCTGGGCGACGATGAGATCATCGACGTCCAGATTGTGGTTGTTCTCGGCGTTGGCGATGGCGCTCTCGAGGCACTTCTTGACCTCGCGGGCGATCCGCTTGCGGGAGAATTCGAGATCGGCGAGGGCCGACTCGACCTTCTTGCCGCGAATGAGCTGCGCGACGAGATTGAGCTTCTGGGGGCTGACGCGCAGCATGCGCGCGACGGCCTGAGCCTCGTTCTCGGGGAGCGCGCGGGGAGTGGCGGGCTTGCCCATGATCAGCGCCTCTTCGACTTCTTGTCGGCTGCGTGACCGTGGAAGGTACGGGTCGGCGAGAATTCACCGAACTTATGACCGACCATTTCCTCGGACACGTAGACCGGGATGTGCTTCTGCCCGTTGTGCACACCGAAGGTGAGCCCGACGAACTGCGGCAGGATCGTGGAGCGGCGGCTCCAGATCTTGATGACTTCGTTGCGGCTGGATCCGCGCGCGGTCTCAGCCTTCTTGAGGAGGTAGCCGTCGATGAACGGCCCCTTCCAGAGCGAGCGTGCCATGATGGTTACTTCTTGCGGTTGTGACGGCTGGACAGGATGAAGACGTCGGTCCGCTTGTTCGAGCGGGTCTTCTTCCCCTTCGTGGGAACGCCCCAGGGCGTGACCGGGTTACGGCCGCCGGACGTGCGTCCCTCACCGCCGCCGTGCGGGTGATCGACCGGGTTCATGGCGACACCACGAACGTGCGGGCGCCTGCCGAGCCAGCGGTTACGACCCGCCTTGCCGAGCGAGATGTTCATATGGTCCGGGTTCGACACCGCGCCGACGCTGGCGAAGCACTGACCGTGGACCAGGCGCTGCTCGCCCGAGTTCAGGCGCAGGGTGACGTAGCCCTGGTCGCGCCCGACGATCTGAGCGTAGTTGCCGGCGGAGCGGGCGATCGCGCCGCCTTTGCCGATCTTCAGCTCGACGTTGTGGACGATGGTGCCGACCGGCATGTTGCCGACGGGGCCGGCATTGCCCGGCTTGATGTCGACCTGCTCGGCCGCGATCACCTTGTCACCCGGCGAGAGACGCTGGGGCGCGATGATGTAGCTCTGCGTGCCGTCCGGAAAGGCGATCAGCGCGATGAACGCCGTGCGGTTCGGATCGTACTCGATCCGCTCGACGGTGGCGCTCACACCCATCTGAACGCGACGCTTGAAGTCGACGTTGCGCAGGGTGCGCTTGTGACCGCCGCCACGGAAGCGGACGGTGATGCGGCCGAGGTTGTTGCGGCCGCCGGACGACGACTTGCCCTCGGTGAGCTTCTTGACCGGCTTGCCCTTGTAGAGCTCACGGCGGTCGACGAGCACGAGCTGGCGAAGGCTCGGCGTGACCGGTTTGAATGTCTTCAAGGCCATCGGTGGTAATCCTTAACCCGACTTGTCTCAGAGGCCGGTCGTGACATCGATCGTCTCACCCTCGGCGAGGGTCACGATCGCTTTTTTCACGTCCGAGCGCTGTCCGCGAAGCCCGCGGAATATTTTCTTCTTGCCCTTGGTCACGAGCGTGTTCACGCCCGTCACCTTGACGTCGAACAGCTTCTCGACCGCTTCCTTGATCTGCGGCTTCGTCGCCTTCGGGGCAACCCGGAAAACGACCTTGTTCTGTTCGGTGAGGTTCGTCGCCTTCTCGGTGATGACCGGGGAGACGATGATGTCGTAGTGGCGCGGATCAGCACTCATTTGAAACGCGCCTCCAGCGCATCGATCGCTGCGCGCGTCAGCACGAGCTTTTCGCGACGCAGGATGTCGTAGACGTTGATGCCCTGGATCGGAAGCACGTCGATCATCGGGATGTTCCGGGCGGCGCGACCGAAGTTCACGTCAACCTCGGACCCGCTGATGAACAGCGCGCTCGACAGACCCATCTTCTCGAAGCGGGCGGCGAGGTTCTTGGTCTTGCCGTCCTCGAGCTTCACGTCGTCGATGACGATGAGGGTCGAATCCTTCACCTTCGCCGAAAGGGCATGCTTGAGGGCCAGGGCGCGGACCTTCTTGGGCAGGTCGTGGGCATGGGAGCGCACGACCGGTCCGAAGGCGCGTCCACCGCCGCGGAACTGCGGAGCGGAGGCGGCGCCGTGGCGAGCGTTACCGGTGCCCTTCTGCTTGTACAGCTTCTTGCGGGTCCGGTTGACGTCCGAGCGGTTCTTGACCGCATGGGTGCCGGCCTGACGCTTGGCGAGCTGCCAGCGCACCATGCGCTGGAGCAGGTCCACGCGGGGCTCGAGACCGAAGATGGTCTCGTCGAGCTCGACGGAGCCGGCTCCGGCGCCGTCGAGGGTGGTGATATCGAGCTTCATCACGCGTTCTCCTCGGAAGCGGGAGCCTCGGGAGCCGGGGCGTCGGAGACGGGCGAAGCGCCGAGCTCACGGAACTTGCCAGGCTGCGGAACGTCCGCGGGGAGCTTGCGCTTCACCGCGTCGCGAATCTGGATCCAGCCGCCGGCGACGCCGGGAACCGCACCCTCGACCAGGATCAGGCCACGCTCGACGTCCGTGCGGACGACGCGCAGGTTCTGGGTGGTCACCCGATCGACGCCCATGTGACCGGGCATCTTCTTGTTCTTGAAGGTCTTGCCGGGGTCCTGACGGCCACCGGTCGAACCGATCGAGCGGTGCGACACGGACACGCCGTGGGTCGCGCGCAGACCACCGAAGTTCCAACGCTTCATACCACCGGCGAAACCCTTGCCCGTGGTGGTGCCCGTCACGTCGACGAACTGGCCCGGGATGAAATGGTCGGCGGTGATCTCGGCGCCGACCGGGATCAGCTTGTCTTCTGACACGCGGAACTCGGCGAGCTTCTGCTTGGGCTCGACCTTGGCGACCGCGAACCGGCCGCGCTCGGCAGCCGACACGTTCTTCACCTTGGCCTTGCCGACGCCGACCTGAAGGGCGACGTAACCGTTCTTCTCGACGGTACGGTGGGCAACCACCTGGCATTGATCGATTTTAAGCACTGTGACCGGAACATGTTCGCCTGCATCCGTAAAGATGCGGGTCATGCCGACCTTCTGTGCAATGACGCCTGAGCGCATAGGTGTCTCCCCTCGCGCGATTTACGGTAAGCTCTAAATCCCCGCGGGACTTAGAGCTTGATCTCCACGTCCACGCCGGCGGCGAGGTCGAGCTTCATGAGCGCGTCCACGGTCTGCGGCGTCGGATCGACGATATCGAGGACGCGCTTGTGGGTGCGCATCTCGAACTGCTCGCGCGACTTCTTGTCGATGTGCGGCGAGCGGTTGACGGTGAACTTCTCGATATGCGTCGGTAGCGGGATCGGACCACGGATGGTGGCACCGGTGCGCTTGGCCGTCGAGACGATCTCGCGGGTCGATGCATCGAGGATCCGATGATCGAACGCCTTGAGGCGGATACGAATATTCTGACCGTTCATGACCTAAACCTTGGCGGGGCGATATCGGGGCGGGCGCGAGGACCCGCCCCTCTGTCGTTCCCTGCAGACGTGACCGTGGGACGGAAGACTACTCGTTGATGGCGGCGACGACGCCTGCGCCGACGGTGCGGCCGCCTTCACGGATGGCGAAGCGCAGCTTCTCTTCCATGGCCACCGGCACGATGAGACTACTCGTTGATGGCGGCGACGACGCCTGCGCCGACGGTGCGGCCGCCTTCACGGATGGCGAAGCGCAGCTTCTCTTCCATGGCCACCGGCACGATGAGGGTGACGTCCATGGTCACGCTGTCGCCGGGCATCACCATCTCGGTGCCCTCGGGGAGAACGCACACGCCGGTCACGTCCGTGGTGCGGAAGTAGAACTGCGGGCGGTAGTTGGTGAAGAACGGCGTGTGGCGGCCGCCCTCCTCCTTGGTGAGGATGTAGGCCTCGGCCTTGAACTTGGTGTGGGGCTTGACCGAGCCGGGCTTGCACACGACCTGGCCGCGCTCGACGTCCTCGCGCTTGGTGCCGCGCAGGAGCACGCCGACGTTGTCGCCGGCCTGGCCCTGGTCGAGGAGCTTGCGGAACATCTCGACGCCCGTGACCGTCGTGGTCTGGGTGTCGCGGATGCCCACGATCTCCACGGTCTCGCCGACCTTGACGATGCCGCGCTCGACGCGACCCGTCACCACCGTGCCGCGGCCCGAGATCGAGAACACGTCCTCGATGGGCATCAGGAACGGCTTGTCGATCGGACGCTCCGGCTGCGGGATGTAGTCGTCCACGGTCTTCATCAGGGCGATGACGGCGTCGTGGCCGACGGCCTTGTCGCCGTTGTCGAGGGCCACCTTGGCCGAACCCTTGGTGATCGGGATGTCGTCGCCGGGGAAGTCGTACTTGGAGAGGAGCTCGCGCACCTCCATCTCGACGAGCTCGAGGAGCTCCTCGTCGTCGACGAGGTCGACCTTGTTGAGGAACACCACCAGGGCCGGCACGCCGACCTGGCGGGCGAGCAGGATGTGCTCGCGGGTCTGCGGCATCGGGCCGTCGGCGGCCGACACCACCAGGATCGCGCCGTCCATCTGCGCCGCACCCGTGATCATGTTCTTCACGTAGTCGGCGTGGCCCGGGCAATCGACGTGGGCGTAGTGGCGGTTGGCGGTCTCGTACTCGACGTGCGCCGTCGAGATCGTGATGCCGCGGGCCTTCTCCTCCGGCGCCTTGTCGATCTGGTCGTAGGCCGTGAACGTCGCACCGCCCGACTCGGCCAGGACCTTCGTGATCGCCGCCGTCAGCGACGTCTTGCCGTGGTCCACGTGACCGATCGTGCCAATGTTGCAGTGCGGCTTCGTACGAGCGAATTTCTCTTTGGCCATCGT
>NZ_LMNG01000019.1 GCF_001423295.1 Methylobacterium sp. Leaf112
GTGCGTCCGTCAGCCAAAACTCGTCCATCCGATCCTCCTTCGTCACAAAGGAATCACGGACACTCCTGACAAGCCAAATTTATGGGTCAGGAGCCTAGATTATAACGATAGACTAGGTGGCCTTCACTTCGATTAGTTTTCGCCCGATGTTGTACAGCCGCTTCTCGTCCTCGTGGGCGCAACGCGTGAAATTGGCGAGCTTGTGGTTATCTCGCTGGCCCATTTTGAAAGCCTCGATTACGTGTCCCATCTCCTTGGAATTACCTTTACTGAAGGCCTCCTTGAGTTCAGCGCGGCCCTTCACATCCTCGCCGTGGTTCAAGCTGAAGTCCAAGTCCTCTTTAACTGATTTCCAGTTCGCGGACATTTCTTCCTCCCTTGCTCCAAACGGAGCAGATACGAGGATACGCCCCTTTTCAGTTCCGTCGAGGCGATTGGTAGCAATGGCTACGCACTCGGCTCCGAACAGGACAAGGTGAGGCCGATGGACTTGACGGGGCTCCGTAATCACGCCGCCTGAGCAAGCTCCAGGCGGCCGCCGTTGCAAACAGGGCAGTGGCACACGGGAGTGTCGGTCTCGCTCACATCGTACTCGTGCTCGCACTCAAGACAGCGCAGCACGTAGACCTCCCGAAAGTGATCGTTGCCCGGCCAGCCAGTCTTCCGAAGCACCATCTGGTCGTTGCGGTTCACGTAGCCCAGGTCGGTCGATGCTGTTGCCATGTGCCTTCTACCTCATCCCGCTGCAGGTCTTGATGGCCCGCGTAGGGGAGGTGTTGCGCGCCCGAGTTACCGATTGATGAGCGCAGTGCCGGCAATGCCCGCTTCCCACACCCGCTCGGTTCGATAGGCCCCATCCCGCAGGGCACGGGCCGCCTCGCCCGCCCCGCCGCAGCAACGGGTCCTCCGGCGTCTGTGCACTGACTGCGGGCAGAGTTGCTCCCGACTTTCGAGCCTCTACAGCCCCGAAAATGTAGGTGAACGACGGCGGTTTCCATGGAGAAGGGCATCAGCCTCAGCGAGCTCGCGAGGCAGCTGGGCCGCGCGAAGTCGGGCCTGCACAAGCTGGCCGCCAAAGGGCAGATCCCTCAGCGCGACGATGGCAAGTTCGACCTCGAAGCGGTGCGGTTGGCGCTCGTCAGCAACACCGATCCAAGCCGTCAGGGCGAAGCGTTCGCGGGCGGTCACCAGCCGGTGAACGGTGAACGGCTGGCACGAACGGTCGAGCCCGCACCTGACGTTGCTGCCCAAGCCTCCGTCGAGGCGCAGCTGGCCGTGACGCGGATTCGAGAGATCCTGCTGGCCGAAGGCGTCGGGGTCGATGGCCCGCTAACGTTCAACCACGCGAGGACGGCCGAGAAGATTGTCCAGACCTGGCAGCGAGATCAGGCCCATGCCGAAGCGAAGGGCAAAGTCGTCGACGCCGAGACGGCCGGCCGCCGCTGGGCCGACGAGATCGTGAAGCTCGGGGCCCGCATGCTCGCCATACCGGGCGACTGCGCGCTGGAGCTGAGCCACCTGACCAAGCACGAGGTGTCGGTGATCGACCGGATCGTGCGTGACGCGATGGACCAGGCAGCCGGTGACGGACCTCCTTGACCGCACCGTTGCGGCGGCGCTCGCCAAATTCCGGCCGCCGCCCCGCCTGCCTCTGTCGCAGTGGATCGAGCGGCACCTACGGCTTCCCGAGGGCTTGGTCGCAAAACCCGGTCCCATCCGTCTGTGGCCGTTCCAGCGCGAGATCGCCGACGCGATCACCGATCCGGAGATCGAGCGCGTCACCGTCAAGAAGTGCGTACGCGTCGGCTACACGACCCTGCTGACCGGGGCTACGGCGAGCTACGTCGCCAACGAGCCGGCACCGATCCTGACGCTCCTCCCAACGGAGGACGACTGCCGAAACTACATCGTCTCCGACCTGGAGCCGATCTTCGACGCCAGCCCGACCGTGGCCGGCATCCTTGCCACCGCTGCCGACGAGACCGGCCGCAACACCATCCGCCACCGCCGCTTCCCGGGCGGGTCGCTCAAGATCGTCGCCGCCCGCTCGCCGCGCAACCTGCGCGCTCACACCGTCCGCATCCTCCTCATCGACGAGGAAGACGCGATGGAGGTGA
Organism: Methylobacterium sp. Leaf112; assembly: GCF_001423295.1. Lineage (GTDB taxonomy): Bacteria > Pseudomonadota > Alphaproteobacteria > Rhizobiales > Beijerinckiaceae > Methylobacterium. The sequence goes on from NZ_LMNG01000019.1 coordinate 2,118, forward strand.
CGAACGAGGGTGACGCCCTCGACCTCGCCATCAAGCGGACCCTGTCGTTTCCGAACCGGAAGATCATCCGGGGCTCGACGCCCACCGACGCCGATACCTCGACGATCTGCCGAGAATACGAGGCCTCTGATCAGCGGGTTCGCGAGTTCCGGTGCGTCGAGTGCAAAGAGTTCGCCCACTGCGAGACGTTCTTCAACCAGCACGATCGCTGGATCGACGGCATCACCCCGTGGATCCACGGCAAGCCGGCGCAGGGCAACCTCACCTTCGGCGTGTGCGGCACCTACCGCGGCGAACCCGACTTCGACTCCGTGCTGTCAATGACGACGCTGGCCCCGCCGCAGGTGAAGCTCACCAACGCGGCCGGCCCCGACGATCCGATGACGACGGTGGAGCCGTTCTTCCTCAAGGGCGGGCGGTTCTACACCTACTTCACCAGCACGCCGGCCGCGTACATCCACGCGGTGCCGACGAGGTGAACCCGCATTCCGGCACCTACTTCTACGGGCTTAACGGCGGCACGTGGTTCGCCCAATCGGAACGCCATCGCCGGGCTGTCCGGCCTCGCGCTGGCGGAATCGCTCTGCCGCACGGGCCAACCCGTGTTCGTGACCCGGGGCGATGGTCGGGTGTTCGGCTTCTACGGCATCGAGAGCGTGAAGCAGAGCCACACCGCCATCGGACCGCAGACCGGTGGCATCGGCCAGGCGATCAAGCACGAGCTCAAGCTGGTCCCCGTGGGCCAGCAGGGCGCGAGCGTCGGCGCCGACATGCTGTCCACCCTCATCAGCCTCTTCGGGTAGCCGCACCATGGCGACAAAACGGACGGTTGGCGGCGCTGGGATCACCGTCGAGATCCTGCTGTGGCGGCACGGCAAGGTTCGCGGTGCGACCTCGGCCCGGCTGACCCAGACGCTGGAGATGAACCCGGGCCTCGCCGCCCTCGGGGCCGAACTGCCGCTAGGCACCGTGGTGATGCTGCCGGACCTGCCGCCTGTCACCGAGCGGGCGACGTCGACGGCGCCGGCCGTCTCCCTGTTCGACGATTGAGGCCGCGATGCCCCTGACCGTCCCCTGGACCCTGACCATCAACGGCAAGCCGGTGACCGACCGATTTAACCCCTACGTCGTCGAGATCGAGACCGTCGACGGATCAGGCGACGACGGTGATTCCGCAAGGATCACCCTGCGCGACGATGGCCGCATCATCATGCCCCGCAAGGGAGCCGAGATCACCATCACCATCATGGGCGAGCCGGTGTTCACCGGGGTCCTTAAGGCGCCACGTTGCACCACCGCCAAGGGCCAAGGCGGGCAGATGATGCTCAACGCCACCGGGCACGACACCGAGGGGCCGGCGAAAGAAGGGCGGCAGCTCGTCAAGGAAAACGGCACCCTCGAGGAATACTTGACCGGGCTGGGCAAAAAGGCCGGGTTCACCGTTAAGGTCGATCCCGAACTCGCCAAGATCAAGCGCACGCTCTGGGCCTCGGAAGGCCGGTCGTTCCAGCACGTCGCGCAGCAGCTCGCCAACGAGAACGGCGCCACCCTCAAGATGTCCGGCAAGAAGGCGGTGATCGCCAAGCGCGGGGCCGGGATGACGCCGGGGGGCAAGGCGCTGCCAACGGTTCGGGCGACGGGCGGCGCGAACCTGATCTCGGCTAACATCGAACCCTACGAGGCGAGCGCGGTCTACCGCGACGTGCGCCTAACCTTCTTCGATCGGAAGACGGCGAAGTTCGTCGATGAGAAGACCGAAATCCGCCCCGCCGGCGGCACGGCCAGCGGCCCGACAGCCACCCTGCGCGGGCGCGCCGCCGACAAGGACGACACCAAGGCGAAGGGCAAAGGCCGGGCGAGCCAGGCCGAGCGCGACAAGGGCGGCGGCACCGTCGAGATGACGATCGAGCCCATGGCCAAGGCCGAGGGGACCTGCATCGTCGAGCGGTGGCGGCCCGGTACGAACGGCAGCTATCGGATTGAGAGCGCCACCCACACCCTGCGCGCGGCCGAAAGCGGCGGCGCGACCACCAAGCTCACGCTGAAGCAGCCCGACGACAAAGCGGGCAAGGACGACCGGAAGGCCGGCGACTAAGCGGACCGGCGCCGGAAACTTTCCGGACCACCCGTCAGTCCGCCCGCTGCGCCACCGGCGTCGGCGACCGCACGAAGATCAGCACGCCACCGGCCACGGACAGTCCGAGGGCGATGACGACGAGCAGGAAGAACCAACGGGGCATGGGGCCGGATAGCACGCCGAGCGCGCCCGAGCCCTGCGAGAATTTCGCACCCCTTACGGCCTGACGATCCCGCAGCGGCCAGGCAACGCCGCGCTTTTCCATTGGAGACGACCACCATGACAATCGCTGAGATTCAGCGTGCTCTCTTGGCGCGCGGGTATGACCTTGGGCCGGCTGGCGCCGATGGCGATGCCGGGCCCCGGACCATCGCGGCGGTGCAGGCCTTCCAGCGCACCGCCGGCCTCGTCGCGGACGGCATCGCTGGGTCGCTGACGCAGAAGGCGCTCGGCACAGCCGACGTGTCGGAGAAGAAGGCCGAGCCGGATCAGCCCGGGTGGCTGGCGCTGGCCGCCGACATGCTCAGCGTGAAGGAGGGCCCCGGCGCCGCGAACAACGCTCAGGTGGTGAAGCTGTTCGCCGATGCGGGTTTCCCCGGCATCAAGACCGACGACACGGCGTGGTGCGCTGCCTACGTGAACGCGATGCTCGAGCGGGCCGGGCACCGCGGCTCGCGCAGCCTCGCCGCTCGCTCATTCGAGAATTGGGGTATCGGCCTCAAGGATCCCGTCCTGGGGTGCATCGCCACCAAGAAGCGGGGCAACTCGACCTGGCAGGGGCACACGTTCTTCGTCGTGGGCGCCAGCAAGGATCAGGTGTTCGGCCTCGGCGGCAACCAATCCGATCAGGTATCGGTGGCGTCCTTCAAGCGCTCCGAGATCGTCTCCTACCGCTGGCCGTCCGACGTGCCGATCCCGACGGCCTCGAAGCTGCCGACCACCGTGGCGGGGGCGCGCTCCGGCGTGAGTGAAGCGTGATGCCCCCGGATCGCCCCGTCTTCCCGGCCGCGCCCCGCCGCGCGTCCGATCCGCCGCCGCAGCCTCTGCCGCCGCCGCGCTACCCCGAGAACCCGTCCCCGTGGGCGCGGCTCGGCCGGTGGCTGTTCGACCGCATCACCCGGCACTGAAGCCGGTCCAGCGCCGCCTCACCCTGGCGCGCAACCTTCTCCCGAGCCGGCCGGGTCCGCCGCGCAACCCCCCACATCGAGAGCACGACCATGAACAGCGAACAGCTGACCTCCCTGCTGCGCACTGTCCTCCAGTTCGCGGGCGGCATCGCCGTCGGCCGCGGCTGGATCGACGCCGAGACCTCGACCGCCATCATCGGCGCCCTTGTCACCATCGCCGCCACCGCCTGGAGCCTCTACACCCGCCGCTCGGCCGGCCTCGTCGCGTCCGCCGCCGCCGTGCCGTCGGTGCAGAGCATCACCGCCTCGCCGCGCATCGTCGATGCCGTGGCGAGCGACAAGGTCCAGACGGCCCGCTGACCCGTGAGCCTCGCCAGCCTCATCATCGGCTTCGTCACCAGCCTCCTGAACAAGTGGCTGGAGACGAAGCGCGCCGAACAGGCCCTGCGCGACCTCGGAGCGGCGACGCAGGCCAACGCCTCGCGCGTCGAGGCCGAGCGTCAGGAAGCCATCGCCCGGCGCGCGGGCGAGGCGGCCGCCGCCGAGCCCGACGACCCACGCGACCTCCGGAGAGACCCATGACCTTCACCTGCGCCGCTGCTGGGTTCTTCGTGTTCGCCTGCAACGCGCCAGATCCGATGCCTGCGGCCGCCCGGTTCTGTGAGACCGCCGCCCTGATCCGATACTCGGCTCAGGACACGACCGAGACGAGGCGCCAGCTGCGCGTGGCGAACGCGAAATTCCGGGCTGTGTGCGGGGAGGGCCGCCCATGAACAATGGCAGCGGCACCTCTTCGCTCAACAAGACCCGGTCCACCGAGTGGTTGCTGTCGGTTTGTGCGGTCCTCTGGGGCTGGGCGATCCTTCAGCCTGAGGTCGCGTTCACGCTGCCGGCCTACCACCTGATGGCCGAACTCATGACGGAGAGCCGGTGGGGCGCCCTGGCGATCCTGATCGGGTCGCTGCGCATCCTCGGCCTCGGGATCAACGGGTTCTGGCGACGGTCGCCCCTGCTGCGCGCGGCCGGCACCCTGGCATCCGGTCTGTTCTGGATGTGCATCGGCGTTCTGATCTTCGCCGCATCGAGCAAGTCCGGTTCGCCCCTGGCGGCCGGTTCATATTTCTACCCGGCGTTCTTCGCATTCGAGGGGTGGTGCCTCGCCGCCGCCGGGTACGACATGCAGAAGAATGGCTCGCTGTCGGTGCGGGGTCGCTGATGTCGCCAGAGGCTAAGGAACTGTTGGACTACCTCCTGGCCTTCGCGGGCCCGGGCGCGGCAGGCGGTGTGGCTCTGGCATTCTTCGGATGGCTGAAGGCGAAGGCCGAGAAGCCGCATATCGCGGACAAGCCGTCGGTTGGAGCCGCCGCGATGGCGCAGATCGGCGGCATGGTGATGGGGCAGGGCGACCTAAAGGATCTCGTCGAAGGGCTGCGCACGGTCGCCGCCTCGCACGACCGGTGCACCCTTGTACGCGAGGCGGAGATGCTTGCTCGGAAGGAGGAGGCGAAGGAGCATCGCGAGCACGAGCGGCGGCTTCTCGAGGAGCGGCGGCAGCACGAGCAGCGGCTTGCCGAGGACCGGCACCGGGAGCACCGCGAGCTGATCGATGCGATCCAGGGGCTCACGCGCGGCGCGCGGGATATCCGATGCGCGGGATAGCCGATCGAGGCACCGAGCCCATCCTGCGATCGGGGCAACCCATGTGATAGCCGCTCGCGAATCGGCCGCCTAACTTCGGGTCCTCAACCCAGACCCACCTTGACCCGCTCGGAGCAATCCGCAGCGGGTTCTTTGTTGAGCCTCACCCCGAAGACGAACATACAAGCAGGTGCCGTCTACGCTGTTTTAGTGGCTATTAACGTGTTGCCGCAAGCTAACTCTCGCACTGCTGTGTCGCTTAATGCGCCAATCATACGGCGCCAAAATGGATCAAGCGGACTTAATTTAGTCAGTTCCCCAATGGTCATACGCGCCATTTCTGCGCGCTCCATTTCTGGAAGTTGCCCCATCAAAGAAGCTAAGTACCAGTTAATGCTAAAGGCTGGATCCTCGTATAATTCAGTTGTGATGCGATTGATCTCGAAACCTTCTTTAAAGAGCAACTCCAGCCCCATACGCGTTGCGTTGTAATAGTGCGACGGGTAGCCATGAACGGGCTGTAGGAATGGCCAGTTGATAAATGCCTTACCGCCAGGCTTGAGCATTCTTCGAATTTCTGCAGCGACCTTCCAGGGATACATTGTGTGCTCAAGGACTGCGGCACAGCAAATACCATCAAGCGATCCGCTCACAATTGGGTATTCACAGGTCGGATCTACAATTACGTCAGCTGTAAGGGAGGGGTAAACTTCAAGATAGAGACATTGATCATAGACGTCTCGTCGCAGTCCTGCCCCAAGATCCATGAATAACCCGTTTGGATTCGCCTGGATTTCATCAATGAAGGGGTGGAAATTACCCCCCTGCGAATCAACCGAATAGTCCAAGTGTGAAAAATGACGGTCCCCATAAACGATTGGAAAGCTCCCGTCCTCGCCTTTGAATCGAAACGGAACGCCATCTTTGAGGACAGCCCGGAACCGCTCGAACTTTCGCGTGAAATAATCTTGACGATCAGAGAGGAACGACTTGGAAACCTGCCGACGTTTCTCGCCGTGTCCATACTCGGTATAATGGGTGAGAGCAGTGGAGCCGCTATGGCTAACGTGGTTCGCCACATCGAGATTAGCCAGCAGATACCCTTCCGGATGAAACGTCTCGGGGGTGATGAACTCGAGAACGTTAATCGGCATCAGGCTTCCTTGTTTCAGCGTGAGAGTGGTCGCTCATTGGGACCGAGGCACCCATCAGGGATGCGTACCATCTTAGCGAACGGACACAAGGCTGGCATCGAACAGCTGCTCCGCGGGCGATCTTGAACTTTCACGGCGGTCGAGTAGGAATTCGCTCATGAAGATTCCCCGCATCATCCAGAAGCTCCGGTCCCTTTCCACGGAGGGCCTTATGCCGGGCTTCGATGCGATTTATTACCGCTACTGGTATCGTGATGTCAGCCAGTATCCCGGCACTCCATTGCAGCACTACCTACGGCACGGGTGGAAAGAGGGTCGCGACCCGAGTGCGGGCTTCAGCGGAGATGGCTACCTCGCAGCCAACCCGGACGTGAAAGCCAACGGCTTCAATCCGCTCGTGCATTTTCTCGAGTTTGGCTTGGCCGAAGGGCGAAAGGGTTGGGCGAAGGACCCCAAAGCTCCAGCGCCGCTTGGGCGATACGTTCCGCCGGGCGAGCCCCAGAAGCTGTTGGCACCTCCGAAAAAGGGCTGACACATCGACCTGTCTGGCTCACGCCGCGGCGGGTTTTTGTTGCTCGTTCTGTCGCTTCAACGAACCGAGGATGGGTCAAACGCCGGCTCGAACATCCACGTCACCCAGCCGTTGGTTTCATCCAAGAAGCCAGCGAGGAAACGATGAGCGAGAATAAAGCGCCCCCGAGTGATGCGACGTCCGCGCCGACTGCCCCCGATCCGCAGGACGCTCTGAACGTGCCCATGGATCAGGTAATCACGAAGACTCCGAAGATCGAAGGTAGCCACACGCAGGAGACGATCGATCCGGCGGAGCGGCTACCCGAGGACCCTGAGGATCAGAACGACCTCGCCTGACCCGGTACACATGCCGACCTGAAGCCCGCCCGGCTCACGCCGCGGCGGGTCTTCTTATCTTGTGTTGAAGATTTCTGCCTCAACTGAACGTAGAGCCGACTCGATGCGCGTCGTCTGGAGGGGGCATCTTGTCAGAGGTGGAGCCACCACGTCCCGGCGCCGAGCGCTGCTCGACGCAATACTACCGGGCCATCACGCGACACACCGACGGACGCATCATCCACGTGCGAGATATTCGGGCGGGCAGCGATGAGGAAGCGATCCGGATCGTGACCGAGCGAGGCACGGACATCCGCACCGACCTCTGGAGCCAGAGCGGACTTGTTCGGCGCTTTGGGGTGCCGGCGGTGTAGGGCGGAACCGCCCGGCTTCTGAGCCGTTCACCAATCCTCATCGAGACCCCACCTTGACCCGCCCGGAGCAATCCGCGGCGGGTTTTCTCATTTTGGAGTACATCTTGACAACAATGAGATTGATATAAGTTGATTACATAGATCAATCTATATTATTTTTGAGGTCATTTACTTACTTTTTATGAGTTGCATGCGACTTTATCGGCAAAATTGGAGATGAATTTCGATGGGTCGAATTCAGTGCCAGGGCTGCCACGACGGAGAGCCGTTGGCTTTCGATTTTACAATGGCGTTCCATCCTATCGTTGATATTGAGCGCCGTTCTGTTTGGGGCTACGAAGCCTTGGTTCGGGGTACGGAAGGTCAGGGGGCCTTCCAGATCCTCTCGCAAGTCGATGAGACCAACCGCTACAAATTTGATCAAGCCTGTCGTGTTAAGGCCATCGAGTTGGCTGGAAGTCTGTTCCTGAACGGGGATACGAAACTCTCCATCAACTTTATGCCGAACGCGGTCTACGAGCCAGCGGCGTGTATCCGGGCTACCCTAGAGGCGGCACGCCGTGTCGGGTTCGCTCACGAGCAGATCATGTTCGAGTTCACTGAGAACGAGCGCATGGCTGACGTTGCGCATGTAAAGCGGATTATCTCCGAGTATCGCAAGCAAGGCTTTGTCACTGCCCTAGACGACTTTGGTGCTGGGTATGCCGGGCTCAACCTACTGGCTAACTTTCTACCTGATCTGATCAAGCTCGATATGGAATTGATCCGTGGGATCGCCACGTCACCAGAGCGGCAGATTATTATCGCTTGCATCACAACCATGGCCCGCGAGCTTGGTGTCACCGTGTTGGCAGAAGGTGTCGAGACGGACGCAGAACTTATAGCACTTCGCGCGGCTGGGATTCATCTGTTTCAAGGGTATCTGTTCGCCAAGCCAGCGATCGCCCGCTTGCCAGATATTTATATACCGGATTCAACCAATCTTTTCACCGCCGATGGGCCCGCCGGAGCGCCGACATTGCCCAATGCTGCCTAATTGTCATCGGTTGTAGAATAGGAATACCCCGCCGCCCGATCTGCTCACGGGCCGGCGGGGTGGGACGCCCATCTCACGCTTGAGCCGGTACGCAACGCGGCTCGACTGCAGGATGCGGACTGCGAGTTATCGTCTTATCAAGGGGACGATGCCGGGCGGCTCCCGATTCGGGATCACCCCTGCTCCGGCCGGGCGAGCAGGATCGCGGTACGCACGGCGGCGCGCTTCAGGTGGTCCGTCGCATCTTCGTTGGCCGTTGTGACGGAAGCCCACTCGTGCGCGCGCACGGCCTCGGCGAGGTCGAGGCGATACCCCTCGCCGAACAGGAACGCCGTGGTGCCCGGATCGGCCATGAAGGCGTCCACCGCAGCGACGATGTCCGCTTCGGTCACGGCCTTCGCTTTGAACAGCTCGCCGGTGGTCTGAGGTGCGTTGGCCATACTCGCCAGATAGGGCCTACCGCCCGAACAGCCAGATTAGTAGGGCGGATAGGGCCCGCATGCAGTCGCCTAGATTTTGGTCAGATCAGCGGGGGCTCCGCAAGAGCTCTCATTGACCGATTCGGCCGCAATCTGCAATACAAAGGCCAAGCACTTTTTGCGTAATTCAGGATCATGGATAGATAGAAAGCTTTTCATAAGCGAAGCGGATTGCGCTAGCTCTGTATCCAGCGTGCTTGCGTTCGGCCCAAACGCATCGATTCCAATGCCGATACTTTCCGCAATTCTTCGCATGGTAAGCTCAGATCGCAGGATATGATTCGTCATTTGCGTACCCGCTTGCAGCAGCGACAACCTCGCTTAGGTGATCACCAGATTGATACGTGACAGCCCGAACCGCGTCATCGAAGAGCACGCGCAAGCAGGCGTAAATTTCAGCTATCAAAAATCGATTTTACTATCCCATGTGATTTTGACGCCTGCAATTAATCGCTTTGGAATTGTCAAAAAGTCAATGCAAGCTCTTGGATGTAATATCAAAACCTTCCTTAGAAAGTTCTTTTCCAAGCTCGAGTAACAGCATGTCAACGAGCATTTTTAAAACGCTCGAATCCTCTTCTAGCAAAATATTCTTAAGAGATATCAGGTTGTCGACTAGGCTTTCGATGACATCGATCCGCCGGCCGGCGTCGCAATTGCCGGCGCGGGCATTCGTTATATCAACGGCCATGCCGATGCAGCGAGGGCCCTGGCCTTTCCCGTCCGCATCGACTTGTCCACGCGCAGAAACCCAACGTACGCTTCCATCAGCACACACGGTTCGGAATTGTGCCGCAAACCGTCCGAGACTGACATGCGCCTTGTGGGCGAGCTCGGCGACACGCTCTCGATCATCAGGGTGAATGCCGGTCAGAAAAACGGATAGCGGCACGCCACAAACAGCGTTCTCAGGTGCGATACCCATCAATTCGATCAGCGATCCCGAGAGGTAAACACGGTCCGCATGTAGATCATTTTCCCAGGCGCCAACGAAACCGTATGCGTTGAGAGCAGATTCAACATCCGCACTGACAGCCCTATCGCGCTTTCCATCTGACGGCATGAGTTTTCCCTCGGGGCGTGGGGTTCAAACTTCGCGTTCCTTACCATGTTCCATACCCGCGGTTGAGCGATCCGCCGCGCTTCGGGCGAAAAGTTCGCCCTGCGAAGATCCTGTTAACCAAGGCGATGCAATCTGCGGCATTATCGTTGAAGAGACTGAGACCGATAGATGCGATTCGCAGCTAAAACCGGCTTCGCCATCGGCCTTGCAAGTCTAATTATCACCGAGCACGCTTTTTCGAAGTCGGGCGATCCACCCCGATTTACTGATCCAGATCTGATTGCACTGGAAAAGCTTGGCACGCGAGCAAAAAAGGCGATGGAAGCTTTCGTTCTACGACCTCGGCTGCCCGATTCCTACAATTTTGTATGTTCGGGATGTTTAGTTGACGAAAACAAAGCGGTCTTGCATCGGATCGCGAAGGCGCCAACTAGAACGCTGCCTGAAGAAATGATAGTTGCAAGCTATGACACATCTCAAACTATCAAATCGAGATATGTGTCCCTGCAAGCAAAGAGGGTCAGGCGGGCAATAGCTGCAAAGCGGCTGGCCTCGACACGGCGTCGACCTATCAAGCGAGCGGCTCAGGTTCGCTCAGATTCGTACAACACCCAGTCGTGGGATGACGAACTGCGTCGATAACCATCACGCCGCCGGATCCCGCCGCGCGCCCTGCGCTACGATCCGCATCTCGGCATCCGGCAGCGGGCGCTGAAGCTCCAGGGCAATCTCCGTGGGGGCCGCGAGCCACATGCTCCACTCCTCCTGCGTCGTCAGCAGCACCGGCATGGCCTTGGGATGGATCGGGCCGACGACGCCGTTCGGCTCACAGGTGAGGAACGAGAACAGGTGGTGCTCCTCCTCGATCCGGTCGGGGTTCTCGGCCTTCGTTCCACGCACGCCGGTCCAGGAGCGCCAGATACCCGCGAAGGCGAACAGAGGGCGCGCGTCGTCGAGGGCGAACCACGTCGGGGTCTTCTTCGGCTTAGTGTCGGCGTACTCGCTGAAGGATGAGACCGGGACCAGGCAGCGGAACTCGGGCTTCAGCCAAGGCCGCCAGTGCGGGCTCTTCACGTTGCGCACGTTTGTGACGGGGTGCTCGCCGAACTGCTTCGGCCCGGGGATGCCCCAGCGGAACATCTCCATCACGCGTTCGCCGTTCGCGTCGACCCGCACGATCGGTGCCCGCTGATCGGGGAAGATCCCCGGCATGGCCGGCAGGTTGCCGGTGCGATCGACCGAAACGCCGAAGGATTCCCTGATCTCCGCCTGCGACGTCACCAGGCTGTAGAGGTTGCACATCCGCTCATGTCCTCGACGGCAGGCCGCCCTTCGCCGCGGTCCCCGTGGTGTCGAGCTTGGCCCGGCAGCCGACGCCATAGACGTTGGGCTGGCGGCTCCCGACCTCGCGCTGGTAGCGGCAGGTTTGCGTGAGCCTGAGGTAGACGTCCAGCACCGAAGCGTGATCACCGAACCGCTGCCGCAGGCCGTCGATGCGATAGACGCCGCGGCGGTCGCACGGTCCGCAGGTGATGACGAGGCGCTCGGCCCGGACATCGCAGAGGCGCTCCATCTCAAGCGCGCTCGGTTCGAGTACCAGCCCGGACGAACCCGCGGGAGACGAGCCGCTCGGTCGTGGCAAGCCGGTCCTCAAGGGCGAGGAGGTCTTCGGCCGCGTCGCGCAGCGCCTGATCGACATCACCGCCGGCCGCCTCCTCGTAGGCGAGGGCGATGACCTCGGCTTGGCTCATCGACGCCATTTCGGCGATCTGTGCGGCGGTCATTGGCAAGCTCCTTCTGAGAACAAAGAAGGAACATACGGTCCCGGTTCCGGGGTCAATTGCGGCGTCACTGCCCTGTGCGGACTGGGGATAACTCGAAACGAATCATTGCCGGGGGAGCGTCACGCTCTGATTCGCGAAGGCCGTCGCTGCGCTGACTGCGAGGGGAAGGCGTTCAATGAAACTGCCCCAAAAAGGTGCGGGGGCCGCAGGAAATAACCCTTATCCGTCAGAGGGGTCCCTCATCCCGCACTTCGTTCTAAAGCACTCTATTTGTTCATCTATTCCACATCTGCCGGGCCCACCACCTTCGTCAGGAGAACCGCAAGGGATCGTGTGCCTTCCGGTTCAACCAATGCCTCGAACTTTCGTCCTAGCCGCCATACCGAAGCGCCTCCACGAGCACGGCGAGGGCCGGTGTGAGGGGGAGGCGGCTGGCGTGATAGAGGTGATAGCCGGAGAACGGCTCGCACCACGCTGCGAGCACCGGCACCAGGCGTCCCGTCGCGACATGCCCCTGCACCTGATCCTGGGGCAGGTATGCGATACCAAAACCGTCCAAGGCCGCTTCGAGGATCAGCGTGACCGAGTTGAAGACGAGTTGCCCCTCCACCCGCACATGCAGGGCGCGCCCCTCGTTCTCGAACTCCCAGGCGTAGAGCGCCCCCAGGGTCGGCAGCCGTAGGTTGATGCAGGCGTGGTCGGTGAGGTCCTCCGGCCGGCGCGGGGGCGGACGCGTGGCGAAGTAGGCCGGCGCGCCGACCGCGGCCATGCGCATGTCGGGCCCGATCCGGACCGCGGTCATGTCCCGGGCCACCATCCCGCCGAGTCGGATGCCGGCATCGAACCCCTCGGCGACGATGTCGGTCAGGCCGTAATCGATGCTCGTCTCGACCTTGATGTCGGGGTAGACCGGCAGGAGACGCCGGAGGGCCGGCCAGAGGACCGTCTTGGCCGCGTGCTCGTCGGCGGTGATGCGCAGCGTCCCCGCAGGCCGGCCGCGCATCTCGGCCAAGGCGACGAGTCCGGCTTCGATTTCGTCGAAGCGCGGCCCGACGGCCTTCAGGAGGCGCTCGCCGGCCTCCGTCGCCGACACGCTGCGGGTCGTCCGGGCCAGCAACCGGATGCCGAGACGTGTCTCGAGGGCACGCACGGTCTGACTGAGCGCCGGCTGCGAAACCCCCAGCTGCGCCGCCGCTTTCGTGAAGCTGCCCAGGCGGGCCACCGCGAGGAAGGCGGTGAGGTCGTTCAGGCTTTCCCGCAGCATCCATAAGCCTCGCTCATGACCCCATGTCGGTACGAGCCCCTAATCCGATCCGATCCCGGGGGCTAGTTACGCACACGCCCCGGCTCGGCGTGCTCGCAGCGCATCGGGCCGTCATTTTCGCTGGAGCATGGTTCATGGAGATCAAGCGCGTCGGCTCGCAGCCGTCGGCCAAGGGGCCGGACGCCTGGTTCAGCGGCACCGTCCGCATCGACCCGCTGTTCGGCGCGACGGAGCCGGCCCGCGCGAGCGGTGCTCTGGTGACCTTCGAGCCCGGCGCCCGCACGGCGTGGCACACTCATCCACTCGGCCAGACGCTCATCGTCACGGCGGGTTGCGGGCGGGTCCAGCGCGACGGCGGTCCCATCGAAGACGTCCGCCCCGGCGACGTGGTCTGGTTCCCACCGGGTGAAAAGCACTGGCACGGTGCCGGGCCGACCACCGCCATGAGCCACATGGCCATCCAGGAGGCGCTGAACGGCAGCGCCGTCGTTTGGATGGAGAAGGTCTCCGACCGACAATACGCAGCCTGACACCGACGACGCGGACCCTGCCGGAGCTCTCGCGGGCCCGACCCGGGGCGGGGCTGCGCGCGCATGAATCACAGGCGAGCACAAATCACAGGGAAGGGGCGGGATGCCCATGAATCCGAAGGAAGTCTGCATCGAACGTGGATCGCTCGCCCCAGAGACGGGGGTCGGGGCGTCGCGCGGATGGGGTGCGGTGCTCGCCATGACCCTCTGCTCCACCACGCTCGTGGCCTCGGAGTTCATGCCCGTCAGCCTGTTGACGCCCATCGCCGCCGACCTCCGCATCACCGAGGGGCACGCGGGGCAGGCCATCGCCGTCTCGGGGCTCTTCGCGCTCCTGACGAGCCTCGTCATCGCGTCCGCCACGCGCGGCATCGACCGCCGTACCGTCCTGGTGGCCATGACGATCCTGATGATGGGATCGGGGCTGATGGTGGCCCTCGCCCCGAACGCGGCGGTGTTCATGGCCGGACGCGCGCTGGTGGGGGTGGTCATCGGCGGGTTCTGGTCGATGTCCGCCGCCATCGTCATGCGCCTGGTCCCGGCGGAGCAGGTTCCCCGGGGCCTCGGGATGTTGAACGGCGGCAACGCGTTGGCCACCACGGTGGCCGCGCCCCTGGGCAGCTTCCTCGGACACTACATCGGCTGGCGTGGGGCGTTCTTCCTCGTCGTGCCGCTCGGGGCGTTGACGCTCGCTTGGTTCCTCGCGAGCCTTCCGACGATGCCGTCCGCGCGCACGGCCGGTGGCGGCACGGTGTTCCGGGTCCTTCGGCGCCGCCAAGTCCCCCTCGGAATGCTCGCCATCTCGCTGTTCTTCCTCGGGCAGTTCGCCCTCTATACCTACCTGCGACCGTTCCTCGAGACGGTGACGAAACTCGACGTCCCGACTTTGTCCCTGATCCTGATGCTCATCGGCGGCGCCGGCGTGCTCGGAACCTACCTCATCGGCTTCCTCCTCCGGTCGCGGCTCCACAGCCTCCTGGTCGCGATGCCCCTCGGGATGGCAGCCATTGCAGTCTCGCTCATGGCGTTGGGCGGCACACCCGTCGCGGTGGCGCTGCTGCTGGCCGCCTGGGGGCTGATCGGCACGGCGGCGCCCGTCGCCTGGTGGACGTGGCTGAGCCGGGTCTTGCCCGACGAAGCCGAGGCCGGTGGCGGGCTCATGGTCGCGGTCGTCCAGCTCGCCATCGCGCTCGGCGCCACCCTGGGCGGCCTTGCCTACGACGCGAGCGGCTACCGCAGCACCTTCGCGGTCAGCGCGGTCGCCCTCGTCGCGTGCGCGGTCGTCGCCATCATGGCTTCGCGGCAGACCTCGCGAGCGTGATCACGATCCCGCCAGCCACATTCCCCGTCCCGGTGACCGATCAAGGATACGATCCATGAAGCACGCACGACACGCCGCGACATCACTGGCGGCGGCAATGGTCCTCGTCCTCGGTGGCGTTGCCGGGCTCCACGGCGAACCGGCCCCGGAGCGGGGCTCCTCCGCATCCCCCGGCAGAAAGACGCCCGCGATGGAAAGTATCCGAATCCGGCTCGCCGGCGAAACCGTCACCGCGACCCTGGAATCCGGCGAGGCCGCCCGGGCCTTCCGGGCGCTCCTGCCCCTCACTCTCAACCTGACCGACTACAGCGCCACCGAAAAGATCGGCGACCTGCCCGGGAAGCTCTCGATTCAGGGCGAGCCCGCCGGCATCGACCCGGAGCCGGGCGACATCACCTACTACGCACCCTGGGGCAATCTCGCGATCTTCTACAAGGATTTCGGGTACTCGCGCGGGCTCGTCCGCCTGGGTCGGCTGAGCCGCATCCCCGACGCGCTCCGCCAGCCCGGACCGATCACGGTGACCATCGAGCCGGCCCCATGACAACGCAGCGTCCGAGATTGCGAAGCCTCGCCCGGGCATTCCCGATCCTGGCCTGCCTGACGGGGACGGCCGGCGGGACCTTGGCCCACGCGGCACCCGGCGCGCTCGCCTACGACCTGCGGACCCATGGGCCGGTCCCCATCCCACCGGGGGAACGAGACCTTCAGACCGTGGTCGCGCAGCCCTGGTTCAAGGTCTCGGACGAAGGGGTTCCCCTGGAAGGACCGTCCTTCGACCGGGCGGGCGACCTGCTGTTCACCGATGCCGGCACCGGCCGCGTTCTCCGCCTCACGCCGGACAGGCGCCTCTCCACGATCGTGCCCGCGAATGCCCTGAACCTCGGTGGGCTCGCGATCCACAAGGACGGGCGCATCTTCGCCGCCGGCACCGGCGGCTTCCGGCATGGCTCCATCGTCTCGGTACGGGCGGACGGTTCGGATCTGCGAACCATCGTCCCCGCCGAGGCGGGGTACGTGGTCAACGACCTCGTCTTCGACGCGCAGGGCGGCTTCTACTTCACCGACTTCCGGGGCACCTCCACCGACCCGAAGGGCGGTGCCTACTACGTCGCGCCCGACCTCACGACCGTTACGCCGGTCCTGCCGAACCTCGCGCTGGCCAACGGTGTCGCGCTCAGTCCGGACGGCAAGACCCTGTGGGTCACCGAGTTCGGTCGCAACCTCCTGCACAGGGTCGACCTCGCCGACGCGACCACGCCGACGCCGCTCGGCACGACGGTGGCCTACCACTTCACCGGTCCGGCGCCCGACTCGATGCGGGCCGATGCCGACGGAAACCTCTACGTCGCCCTGTACGGCCAGGGCCGCGTGCTCGTGTTCAACCGCAACGGCATCCCCATCGGGCAGGTCCTGCTGCCGGGTCGGGACGAGGGCCACAACCTCCGGTCCACCAGCATGGCGTTGCGGCCCGGCACCGGAGACCTGCTCATCGTCGCCAACGACGGCTCAGGCGGCCGGGGCTCCACGATCTTCGAAGCGCACACCTTCGCGAAGGCACTGCGCCTCTTCTCGCACCAGTAACGCCCGGCCCAGCTCCGGACAGCGAAAGTCTCGTCATGACACGCATCGATTCGATGCCCCGATCCGCCCCACCCGCCGGGCAGGGCGGCCGCGGGGCGATCTGGACCCGGCGCGCCGTCGCAATACTCCTCTTCCTCGTCGGCCTCGGGCTCGCCACCGGCGGAACGGCGCTCGTCTGGTACGGCGGCTCGCCCTACTACCTCCTGACCGGCTTGGCCGTCGTGGCGAGCGGCGCCCTGATCTGGCGGCGCGACGAACGTGGCCTTGCGCTCTACGTCGCGGTGCTGGCCGCGACGACGGCGTGGGCGATCTGGGAAGTCGGCTTCGACGCCTGGCAGTTGCTTCCGCGCCTGCTGGCTCCCTTCGTCCTCGGCTTCGCTCTGCTGCTCCCGCCGGTCTTCCGGATCGGTCGGCACGCCTCTCCCGCACGTGCCGCGGCAGGGCTGGCCGTCACCGGCATCATGGCGGCGGCCCTCTTCGTCGGCGGCCTGCTGCATGCGGCCGGCCCCGGCGCGCCGGCCGAGCCCATCCTGCGCCGCGGTAAGGCCGACGGCGTTCCGAGTCCCCTGGCGCAGCCGCTCGCGCGGGTGACGCACGAGGATTGGCCGGCCTTCGGCAACGACCAGGGCGGTACGCGCTTCAGCCCGCTCGCCGACCTCACTCCGGCGAATGTCGGTAAGCTCGCGGTGGCGTGGGAGGCCGAGACCGGCCCCGACACGCCCGGCCCGGCGACTGCCCTCGAGGCGACGCCCATCATGGTCGGCGACGCCCTCTACCTCTGCGACGGCCACAACCGCGTCTTCGCCCTGGAAGCCGAGACCGGGCGCGAGCGCTGGCGCCACGACCTCTCCTACGGCGTGCCGCCCTCCGGCAAGCCGTGCCGGGGCGTCGCCCATTATCGCGTGCCGGATGCGAGCGGCCTTTGTGCCGCCCGCATCATCGCAGCCAGCCAGACACCGGAGCTGATCGCCCTCGACGCCGGGACCGGCGCGCCCTGCACCGACTTCGGCAAAGCCGGCCGCGTCGACCTGCGCGAAGGCCTCAGCGCGTATCCGGAAGGCCAGTACTACGTCAGTTCGGCCCCGCAGATCATCCGCGGGAAGGCGGTCGTCGGAGGCGGCATTCCCGACGGCCAGTTCTGGGGCGGCCCCTCCGGCGTGATTCGCGCCTTCGATGCGCGCACCGGCGAACTCGCCTGGGCCTTCGATGCTGGCCAGCCCGACCGGGCCGGCCCACCGCCGCCGGGGGAGACCTACACCCCGTCCTCTCCCAACAGCTGGGCGCCCATCAGTGCCGACGAAGCGCTGGGGCTGGTCTACCTTCCGATGGGCAATGCCACGCCGGACAATTTCGGCGGCCAGCGACGTCCGTTCGACGAGGCGGTCTCCAGCGCCGTCATCGCCCTCGACGCCGAGACGGGCCGCCTGCGCTGGCGCTTCCAGGCGACGCACCACGACATCTGGGACTACGACACCCCCTCGCAACCGACCCTGCTCGACATGCCGACGGCGAACGGGATTCGGCCGGCCCTGATCCAGCCGACGAAGCGCGGCGAGATCTTCGTGCTCGACCGCGAGACCGGCCAGCCGATCAAGCCCGTCACCGAAGTGTCGGCGCCGCAGGACGGCACCGCCGCCGGCGAACGCCTGGCGCCGACCCAGCCCGCCTCGCTCGATCTACCGGCCCTGCGCGGCGCGACCCTGCGCGAGTCCGACATGTGGGGCGCCACGCCCATCGACCAGATGGTCTGCCGCATCCTGTTCCGCCGGTCGCGCTACGAAGGGCACCTGACCCCGATCACCCTGGACAAGCCGGTCCTCATCGATCCGGGCTCGGTGGGCGGTGTGAACTGGGGCAGCGCCTCCGTCGATATCGACCGCGGGATCATGGTGGCGAACTGGATGCGGTTTCCCGACCGGGTCGAGCTCCTCACCCGCGCCGAGGCGGAGCGGCGCAAGCTCAAGCTCGCCGACGGGAAAGGCCCCGGCGGCGACGCCGACCGGCCGATGCTGAACACGCCCTACGGCGCCTTTGGCGGCCTGTTCATGTCCCCCCTCGGCATTCCCTGCACGGCGCCGCCCTGGGGGTTGATCGCGGCCGTCGACCTGTCGAGCGGCCGCCTGCTGTGGTCGAAGCCCCTCGGGACCGCGCGCGACACCGGCCCCTTCGGCATCCCGTCGATGCTGCCGCTGACCGTTGGGACCCCGGTCTCGGGTGGCTCGGTGGTCACGCGTGGCGGCCTGGTCTTCGTCGGCGCGAGCATGGACCGGACCTTCCGGGCGCTCGACGCGGCAACGGGCCGCGAACTCTGGCAGGCCCGGCTTCCCGGGGGCGGCAACGCCACGCCGATGACCTACCGCAGCCCGGTGAGCGGGCGCCAGTTCGTGGTGGTGGCGGCCGGTGGAAAGCCGCCGCTGGCGATCAGCCTCGGGACCAAGCTGGTCGCCTACGCGCTGCCGCGTTGAGCCTCGTCCTCCTGAAACCCGCCGACGATCCGACCTGGAGTGACCGATGACGCAGACGCATGATTTGACCGGCAAAGTCGCCTTCGTCACGGGCGCGACGAGCGGCATCGGCCGCGCCACCGCCCTGGCGTTCGCCCGAGCCGGTGCCGGTGCCGCCGTCGCGGTCGCCGACATCTCCGAGGACGGTGTCCGGGAACTCGAGGAGATCGCGACTGCCGTGCTCTTCCTTTGCTCGGATCTGGCGGCCTTCGTCGTCGGGCATGCCATGGTGGTCGATGGCGGTCAGACGGTGGGCTGACGTCCACCGCCCGCCCCGCGCTGGCGCAGCGCCTCCACGAGCACCGTGAAGGCGGGGGCGGGCTGACGGCGGCTCGGATAGTAGAGGTGGTACCCCGGGAAGGGCTCGCACCACCCCTCCAGCACCCGGACCAGCCGCCCCTCGGCCAGGTCCCGCTCGACGTGCTCCTCCGGCAGGTAGGCCAACCCGAGCCCGGCGAGCGCGCCTTCCCGGATCAGGCGCAGGCTGGTGAACACGAGCCGGCCTTCGACGCGCACGTCGAGAGCCTCGCCCTTGCGCTCGAATTCCCAGGGGTAGAACCCGCCGCGCGTCGGCCGGCGCAGGTTGATGCACAGGTGTGCCGTGAGGTCCGCCGGATGCCGGGGCTTCCGTCGGCCGGCGAAGTAGCCCGGTGCCCCGACCACGGCCATGCGCATGTCCGGCCCGATCCGCACCGCGACCATGTCCTTCTCGACGTGTTCGCCGATGCGTATGCCCGCATCGAAGCGCTCGGCCACGATATCGATGAGGGCCTGCTCCGTGACGACCTCGACCGTGATGTCGGGGTAACTCGGGAGCAGGCGCGTCAGGACAGGCCACAGAACCGTCGCCGCCGCGTCCTCGCTCGCCGTGATGCGAACGGTGCCGGCCGGCTTGTCCCGCAACTCGGTCAGGGCGGCGAGTTCGACCTGGATCTGCTCGAATTGCGGCCCCACGCTCCGCAACAGACGCTGCCCCGCCTCGGTCGGCGAGACCGCCCGGGTGGAGCGATTCAGCAGCTGCACACCCAGTCGTGCCTCGAGTCCCTTCAGGGCATGGCTCAGGGCCGATTGCGTGATGCCCAGGCGTACCGCGGCGCGGGTGAAGCTGCCCTCCTGCGACACCGTCACGAAGGACAGCAGGTCGGTCAGGTCCGCACTCGCCATCGATGGTCTCCGCGTCGCATGTCCGATGAGCCGGAGAGGCGCCGGGGTGGCGGAACGGCCGAATCCATAAGCTCTGCTCATGACCCTATGTCGATGGACGGCACTAATCAACGAGGTCGGAAACCCTACCTTGGATTTGATCAAATGTGCCCGCTCGCCCTGGGCATCCCACCCTCGATGGGCGGCCGTCGCGCCGTCCCCCTGCAGCCCGTTCGGAGACCGAGATGGGAAGTCCTTCAGATTACGCGTTGAACCGGAGAGATCTGATGGCGGGCGCATCCGCCACGGCGGCCCTGGTGGCCGTGCCCTCTACGGCGGGCGCCGCACCCGCCGGGACCGACAAGCCCGTCCTGGCGAAGGTGTCGCTGACGGTGAACGGCCAGCGCCGGGACCTCGAACTCGACACCCGCACCTCGCTCCTCGACGCG
>NZ_LMNG01000020.1 GCF_001423295.1 Methylobacterium sp. Leaf112
ATCGTGCCGGTGGCCATGGAAGAGAAGCTGCGCTTCGCCATCCGTGAAGGCGGCCGCACCGTCGGCGCAGGCGTCGTCGCCGCCATCAACGAGTAGTCGGTCCGCCATCACCGTCGCGACGCCGCGGGACCCCGGTCCCGCGGCGTTTGCTCTCCGAGCCGAACAATCCTGACGGCACCGACAATCTCGGAAAATCCCGTACGGTTCGCCATTGCGGCAAGGCCCGGGCCGGTCTATAGCAGCGCCGCGGCGATGAATGCGTCCCCGCATAGGAGTGTAGCTCAACTGGTCAGAGCGCCGGTCTCCAAAACCGGAGGTTGCGGGTTCGAGTCCCTCCACTCCTGCCAATTGGCCGCTGCTCCAGTTCAAGTCCACTCCCCGTTCCATTCCGATCAGATCGCCTGTCCGCAAGTCGGAACCCGGTGCAGTCGACAAGCACGGGGACTTGCGCTAGAGCGGTCGCCTTCCGAGATCGATGAAGGCTTTCGCGGCAGGCGTGGCTCCAGGCCTCCGCACCGCGCTTTCCCGATCCCCGGACCGTTCTCCTGTTTGTTGGCGCCATGGCATCGAACGAAGCATCGAAGAAAACGGACCTCGCGCGCACCCCGCCGCGTGGCTCCGTCACGCCGGGTCCTGCTCGGGCGACGCCCCCCGTGCGGCCCGCGCCCAAGCGCGTCGGCCCCGTGGAGTTCCTCGGCCAGGTGCGCGACGAGGGCCGCAAGGTCACGTGGCCGACCCGCAAAGAGACCGTGGTCACCACCGTGATGGTGTTCATCATGGTGGTCGCCGCGAGCCTGTTCTTCACCGTGGTCGATCAGGCCATGCGCTACCTCGTGACCCTGATCCTCGGGGTCGGGACCAACTAATCTATCGGTCCGGGTGCGCTTTCGCGACCGGCCGAGCGACGTCAGGATTTGGTGAGAACGTGTCGAAGCGCTGGTACATCGTCCACGCCTACTCGAATTTCGAGAACAAGGTCGCGCAGTCCATCAAGGATCAGGCGGCCCAGCGTGGCCTGATGGAGCTGTTCGACGAGGTCATGGTTCCGACCGAGAAGGTCGTGGAGGTCCGTCGCGGCCGAAAGGTCGATGCCGAGCGCAAGTTCTTCCCCGGTTACGTCCTGGTGAAGTGCGACCTCACCGACGAGGTCTACCACCTGATCAAGAACACCCCGAAGGTCACGGGCTTCCTCGGCGCCGACAAGTCGAAGCCCGTGCCGATTCCGGATTCGGAAGCCGAGCGCATCAAGGGCCAGGTCGCCGAGGGCGTCGATCGCCCGAAGCCCTCCATCTCCTTCGAGATCGGCGAGACGGTCCGCGTGTCCGACGGTCCGTTCGCGTCCTTCAACGGCACCGTGGAAGAGATCGACGAGAGCCGCTCGCGCCTCAAGGTCGCCGTATCGATCTTCGGCCGCGCCACCCCGGTGGAGCTCGAATACGCCCAGGTCGAGAAGCTCTGATCTTTTGGATTTCGCGGGTGAGTCACCACTGACGCATCCGCTTTTCTTCCGTTCGGCTCCGCGCCGGACGCGAAACCACCATCTCCAGGATGGTGTCACGCGCGGAAGGCCCGCCCGGTTCGCCGCCGGGGCCCACGGACCGTACCGCGACCTGCAACCGCCCGCTCCACCCGCGCTGAGGCCAGCCGGGTGCCGGGCATTCTTTGGGAGCAGTCCCTATGGCAAAGAAGATCACGGGCTACGTGAAGCTTCAGGTTCCGGCCGGCGCCGCGAACCCGTCGCCGCCCATCGGCCCCGCGCTCGGTCAGCGCGGCCTCAACATCATGGAATTCTGCAAGGCCTTCAACGCGAAGACCTCTCAGATCGAGAAGGGCACCCCGATCCCGGTCGTGATCACGGCCTATCAGGATCGCTCCTTCACCTTCGAGATGAAGCAGCCCCCGGTGACGTTCTTCCTCAAGAAGGCCGCCGGCCTGAAGATCGGCAAGAAGCCGGCTTCCGGTTCCAAGACCCCGGGCAAGCCCGGCACCAACGTCGGCAAGGTCACCGAGGCACAGCTCCGCGAGATCGCCGAGCGCAAGATGCCCGACCTGAACTGCGATTCGGTGGATGCCGCCGTCGCGATGATCCGTGGCTCCGCGCGGGCCATGGGTCTCGACATCGTCGCTTAAGGGGAGGGCACCATGGCACACGAAGGCAAGCGCATCCGCGCCGCCCGCGAGGGCATCGACGCGCTCAAGCTCTACACCATCGACGAGGCGATCAAGCTCGTTAAGGAGAAGGCCAGCGCCAAGTTCGACGAGACCGTCGAGGTCTCCATGAACCTCGGCGTCGACCCGCGCCACGCCGACCAGATGGTCCGCGGCGTCTGCAACCTGCCCAACGGCTCCGGCCGGACCGTGCGGGTGGCGGTGTTCGCCCGCGGCGCCAAGGCCGACGAGGCCCGGGAAGCCGGTGCCGACATCGTCGGCGCCGAGGATCTCCTCGAGATCGTCCAGAGCGGCAAGATCGAGTTCGATCGCTGCATCGCCACCCCGGACCTGATGCCGCTCGTCGGTCGTCTCGGCAAGGTGCTGGGCCCGCGCGGCCTGATGCCGAACCCGAAGGTCGGCACCGTCACCATGGACGTGAAGTCCGCGGTCGCCGGCGCCAAGGGCGGTTCGGTCGAGTTCCGCGTCGAGAAGGCCGGGATCGTCCACGCCGGCATCGGCAAGGTCTCGTTCGACGCCGACAAGCTCGTCGAGAACATCAAGGCCTTCGCCGACGCGGTCTCCAAGGCGAAGCCCGCCGGCGCCAAGGGCCAGTACGTCCAGCGCGTCGCCGTGACCTCCTCCATGGGTCCGGGCGTCAAGGTCGAGCCCTCGACGGTCCTGCCGGCGTAACACCCGCTGGCCTGCCACATTTTGGAAACGCCCGGCCTCGCGGCCGGGCGTTTTCGTTTAAGGCCTCACGCCCGCCAGAACGGCTGGCAGGCCTCCCGCCGAACGGCTTCCGGGTTCAGCCCGACCTCGCGCATCTGCTCGGGATGCAAGTTCGCCAAAGTCCGGCGGTGACGCCAGCGCCCGAGCCAGACACGGCACAACGCACCGAGCCCGCGATCCACGCCGGTTGCCACGGCAGTCGGATATGGGGATCGGACGAGGGACGTGGACGACATGGCGATCTACTCCGATAGCGCAGCCTCCGAAGGGGCTTGCCGCGCAACATTGATCCGAGCACAAATCGGATCAATCGAAACATTGATCTCGGAGCATTTTCGTTCGTGAGCGACTTCAGGGTCCTGGCCGACCGCCTTGCCGACGCGATCGCCGCGGGACGACTGGCACCGGGCGCGCGATTACCGCCGCAACGCGCCTACGCCTACGCCAACGGCATCGCCGTCTCGACGGCGAGCCGGGTCTATGCCGAACTCGTCCATCGTGGTCTGGTCACAGGGGAGATCGGCCGGGGCACCTATGTGCGGTCGCGCGCCGCGACACCCATCCTCGCTTTCGCCGAACCGCCGCCGACCGCCATCGACCTCGAACGCAACTATTCGATCCTACCGGGTGAGGTGGAGACCCTTTCCGGTGCACTTGCGGGATTGCTCCGATCCGACCGCCTCGAAACCCTTGCCGGTCCCGTGGCGGCGACGGGTCATGCGGAGGGGCGGGCCATCGCCGCCCGCTTCTTCGCCCGACCGGGCTGGACGCCCACCCCCGACAGGATGCTGTTCACCGGCAACGGGCGCCAGGCCGTGGCAGCCGCCCTCGCGGCCCTCGTTCCGCCGGGCGAGCGCATCGGGGTCGAGGCGATGACCTATCCGGTGGTGAAGGGAATCGCCGCGCGCCTCGGCATCGTCCTGGTGCCCATCGCCATGGACGGGGAGGGCCTGTGCCCCGAATCGGTCGCCCAGGCGCACCGGACCACACCCCTGCGCGGCCTCTATCTCCAACCCTCGCTTCACAATCCCCTCGGAATCACCATGGGCGGTGAGCGCAGGGCGGCCATCGCGGCCTGCCTCGAAGCCTTCGGCCTCCTGGCTGTCGAGGATGCGATCTACGGATTCCTGAGCGACGCCGCCCCCTTGGCCGCCCTGGCGCCCGACCGCGTCGTCTTCCTCGACAGCCTGTCGAAGCGGGTCGCGCCCGGCCTCACCCTCGGGTTGATAGCCACGCCGCCGGCCCTCACGGATCGGGTCGCCCACTGCGTACGTTCGGGCGGGTGGGGTGCCACCGGTCTGCCCTTCGGCATCGGACTCCATCTCATGGATTCGGGGGAGGCGGCCCGGATGGGACTGGCGAAGCGGCGCGATGCCCGTTCCCGGCAGGCGCTCGCGCGTGACATCCTCGGCGACCTCGACGTGCGGGGCGATCCGGGCGCCTACCACCTCTGGCTGGTTCTGCCCGAAGCGTGGCGGGCCGAAACCTTCGTCGCGGCGGCTGCCCGGCGCGGGATCGCGGTCACCCCCGCCAGCGCCTTCGCCGTCCATCCCGGCCACGCGCCCAACGCCGTGCGCCTCGCGCTGGCCTCACCGCCCCTCGACGCCCTCGCCACCGCCCTGCGGACCCTGCGCCAGCTGGCGGCAGGGGGGGACGACCGCCCCGTCGAGTGAGACCGGACGGCCCACCGTTCAAAGGACCGTGAGGCACCGGGCGGCAAGCAACCGGCGGTGCGAGAAATCGCGTTCGAGGGGGACGCCATCGCGCGGGGCTGTGCTAAGTACGGCTTCATGCGATGCACCCTCTCCGTCTCCTCCAAGCGACGCATCCTGTGCGTCTTCCCCGCTTACACGCCGTCCTTCGGGACGTTCGCGCACGCCTATCCGTTGATGGGCGGCGTCAAGGCGTTCATGCCGCCGCAAGGTCTGCTGCTCATCGCGGCCTACATGCCGGAGACCTGGGAGTACCGGTTCGTCGACGAGAACATCAAACGGGCCGGGCCGGACGACTTCGCCTGGGCCGACGCGGTGTTCGTGTCGGGCATGCACATCCAGGCCCCGCAGATCCGCGATATCTACGCCCGGGCGCACGCGGCCGGTAAGGTCACGGCGCTGGGCGGCCCGTCGGTCTCGGGCTCGCCCGAGCAGTACCCCGAGTTCGACTACCTCCATATCGGCGAGATCGGCGACGCCACCGACGAACTCGTGGCGATCCTCGACCGCGACGTGTCGATCCCGGCCGCCCAGGTGCGCCTGGAGACGAAGGAGCGCCTGCCGCTCTCCGACTTCCCGGCCCCCGCCTACGAGGCCGCCCCGCTCAAGCGCTACCTCATCGGCTCCCTGCAATTCTCGTCGGGCTGCCCGTATCGCTGCGAATTCTGCGACATCCCGCAGCTCTACGGCCGCCAGCCGCGCCTGAAGAGCCCCGAGCAGATGCTCGGCGAACTCGACGCGATCATCTCCCAGCCCGGTCACCCGGCGGTGGTGTACTTCGTCGACGACAACTTCATCGGCAACCGCAAGGCGACGAAGGACATGCTGCCCCACCTCGTGGCGTGGCAGAAGAAGAACCATTACCCGCTTCAGTTCGCCTGCGAGGCGACCCTGAACATGGCGAAACAGCCCGACATCCTCGCGCTCATGCGCGAGGCAAACTTCATGACCGTCTTCGTCGGCATCGAGACGCCGGAAGAGGACGCGCTCGCCGGCATCGACAAGAAGCACAACGCCGCCGTGCCCATGTACGAGGCCATCGAGACCCTCAACAGCTTCGGACTGGAGGTGACGTCCGGCATCATCCTCGGCCTCGACACCGAGACCGACGGCTCCGAGCAGAAGCTCATCGACTTCGTCGACAAGTCGGCGGTGCCGGTGCTGACCATGAACCTGCTCCAGGCCCTGCCCAAGACCCCCCTGTGGGACCGTCTCACCCGCGAGGGCCGTCTGCTCCACGACGCGTCGCTCGAATCCAACGTCCTGTTCAAGCGGCCCCACGACGACGTGGTGGCGAGCTGGCGCCGGGCCATCGCCCATGCGTACGAGCCGGCCCACCTCTTCGAGCGCTTCAAGTATCAGGTCGAACGGACCTACCCGCACCGGATCAAGACTCCGCTGAAGGGCAAGCTCACCCGGACCAACCTGCGCCGCGGCTTGATCCTCGGCTTCAACATCGCCCTCAGGGTCGGCGTCCTGTCGGATTACCGGGGCGTGTTCTGGAAGGCGGCGGGCCACGCCCTGAAGCGCGGGCAGATCGAGGCGGTGTTCAACATGGGCTTCGTCGCCCACCACCTCATCCGGTTCACCCGCGAGGCCCTGCGCGGCGAGCACAACGCTTCGTTCTACGCGGCCAAAGCCGACCAGGCGAAGGAGCGACGCACGCCATGGTGGCAGGCCGCGCGCCGGTTCCTGCCGACGTGATGGAGTGACGGACCTGCCGCTGCGCTCGGCCGCGGCGGCAAGTGCCGTCAAGGAAAATCGGCGCCTGCGACCGAATAGTCCCGCACTGGCCCTTGGCAGGCTGCTTGCAAGGTTCTATAGACCGCGCTCAACGTTTTCATGAACGAGAAAGGAATCGACCCATCGGTCGGTTTCCAATCGAGAGATCCCTGGGCAACCAGGTGATATGGCCGGAAGGCTTTGAGGGGCGAAAGCCCTTTCAGGCTTTGTCCGGCCATGTCCTGTCCGAGACTGCAGGCGCTGGGCGACCGGCTTAATCTTCCAGCCTGCACAGACGGGGAAGACCGAATTCAACATCCTCGCGCACCCTGGCGATTCGTCGGGGTCGAGAGGCATCGGTTTGAACCATCTCACCCGTGTCGTCCACCCATTCGGGGGGCAGCAGGGGACAGGGCCGTGAAGCGTCGTCCAGGACGTTCCGGCTTTCATGAGCCGAATTCCGTCCCGGGCGGCATGTGCAACCGGCGGACCCATCCTCGGGTTCCGCCAACCGGAGAGAGCCCCAGTGGACAGGACAGCCAAAGCTGATCTCGTCTCGACGCTCAACGGCGTGTTCGCGAACACGTCCGTCGTCGTCGTGGCCCACTACAAGGGCCTCACGGTCGCCGACATGCAGAAGCTGCGCTCGCAGATGAAGCTGGCCGGTGCCACCGTGAAGGTCACCAAGAACCGCCTCGCCAACATCGCTCTCGATGGCACGGACGTCGCCTCCATCAA
Source organism: Methylobacterium sp. Leaf112 (assembly GCF_001423295.1). Taxonomy (GTDB): domain Bacteria; phylum Pseudomonadota; class Alphaproteobacteria; order Rhizobiales; family Beijerinckiaceae; genus Methylobacterium. The sequence goes on from NZ_LMNG01000020.1 coordinate 7,053, forward strand.
GCCCCTCCTGAAGGGTCCGACCCTGCTCGCCTATTCGAGCGACCCGGTCGCGGCCGCCAAGGTTGCGGTGGAGTTCGCCAAGGTCAACGACAAGCTCGTGATCCTCGGCGGCGCCATGGGCACGACAGCCCTGAACCCGGACGGCGTGAAGGCCTTGGCCTCGCTCCCGTCCCTCGACGAACTGCGCGCCAAGATCGTGGGCCTCATCCAGGCTCCCGCGACCAAGATCGCCCAGGTCGTCAACGCACCGGCGGCCAAGCTCGCCCGCGTGTTCGGGGCCTATGCCACGAAGGACGAGGCTCAGGACGAAGCGGCCTGAAGGTCGCATCGTTCTTCTCAACCCATCCGTTCAAACCGATCTCTGAAGGAACACCACCATGGCTGATCTCGCCAAGCTCGTCGACGACCTGTCCTCGCTGACCGTTCTCGAGGCCGCCGACCTCGCCAAGCTGCTCGAAGAGAAGTGGGGCGTCTCGGCCGCCGCTGCCGTCGCCGTCGCCGGCCCCGCCGCCGGTCCGGCCGCCGCCGTCGAGGAGCAGACCGAGTTCACGGTCATGCTCACCGCCGCCGGCGACAAGAAGATCGAGGTCATCAAGGAGGTCCGCGCGATCACCGGCCTCGGCCTCAAGGAAGCCAAGGACCTCGTCGAAGGCGCTCCGAAGGCCGTCAAGGAGTCCGTCAACAAGGAAGAGGCCGAGAAGCTCAAGGCCCAGCTCGAGAAGGCTGGCGCCAAGATCGAGCTCAAGTAAGACTCTTCGGTGGGCCGCCTCAGGCCCATCACTTCCCCGTCGGGCTCCCCGGAGCTTGACGGGCCCAAAGGCCCGCGGGTTCGCGCCCGTGGGCTAAGGTCGCTTCCGGCGACACGACCGGCCCGGCGACGGGCCACCAGATTTTCAGTTCGGGAGGGCGGCGTCCGGCGGGGCGCGTCCATCGCCTGGTCGCGGGAGGCACGAGCCTTCCCCGGGCATCCGGTACGCGGGACGTAGGAGCGAGGTCACCCATGGCCAACACGCTGGTCGGTCGCAAGCGCATTCGCAAATTCTTCGGCAAGATCAAGGAAGTCGCCGAGATGCCGAACCTCATCGAGGTTCAGAAGGCATCCTACGACCAGTTCCTGATGATGGACGAGCCGGAAGGCGGGCGGGGCGACGAAGGCCTGCAGACCGTGTTCAAGTCGGTGTTCCCGATCTCGGACTTCTCGGCCACGGCCCTCCTCGAGTTCGTGAAGTACACGTTCGAGCAGCCGAAATACGACGTCGACGAGTGCCGTCAGCGCGGCATCACCTATGCGGCCCCGCTCAAGGTGACCCTGCGCCTCATCGTGTTCGACGTCGATCCCGACACCGGTGCGAAGTCGGTCAAGGACATCAAGGAGCAGGACGTCTACATGGGCGACATGCCCCTGATGACGGAGAACGGCACCTTCATCGTCAACGGCACCGAGCGCGTCATCGTCTCCCAGATGCACCGTTCGCCCGGCGTGTTCTTCGACCACGACAAGGGCAAGACCCACTCGTCGGGCAAGCTCCTGTTCGCCGCCCGCATCATCCCGTATCGCGGCTCCTGGCTCGACGTCGAGTTCGACGCCAAGGACATCGTCCACGTCCGCATCGACCGCAAGCGCAAGCTGCCGGTGACCTCCCTGCTGTTCGCCCTCGGGCTCGACGGCGAGGAGATCCTGTCGACGTTCTACAATCGCGTGCTGTACGACCGCGACGGCGCCGAGTGGCGCGTGCCGTACGATGCCGAGCGCCTGAAGGGCTTCAAGGCCTCCGTCGACCTCGTCGATGCCGAGTCCGGTGAAGTCGTGCTCGAAGCCGGCAAGAAGCTCAACGCTCGCAACGCGCGCCAGATCGCCGAGCGCGGCGTGAACTTCCTCAAGGCCACGGACGAAGACCTCATCGGCCAGTACATCGCCGAGGATCTGGTGAACGACCAGACGGGCGAGATCTGGGCCGAGGCCGGCGACGAAATCTCCGACAAGCTCCTCAAGAGCCTCGAAGAGGTCGGCATCACCGAGCTGCCCGTGCTCGACATCGACCACATCAACGTCGGTCCCTACATCCGCAACACCCTCGCGGTGGACAAGAACTCCGCCCGCGAAGGCGCGCTGTTCGACATCTACCGGGTCATGCGTCCCGGCGAGCCGCCGACGCTCGACACCGCCGAGGCGATGTTCCACTCCCTGTTCTTCGACTCCGAGCGCTACGACCTCTCGGCCGTCGGCCGCGTGAAGATGAACATGCGCCTCGACCTCGATGCCGAGGACACCGTGCGGACCCTGCGCCGTGAGGACATGCTCGCGGTCGTCAAGGCTCTGGTGGATCTGCGCGACGGCAAGGGCGAAATCGACGACATCGATCACCTCGGCAACCGCCGTGTGCGGTCCGTCGGCGAGCTCATGGAGAACCAGTACCGCCTCGGTCTGCTCCGCATGGAGCGCGCCATCAAGGAGCGGATGTCCTCCGTCGACATCGACACGGTGATGCCGCAGGACCTCATCAACGCGAAGCCCGCGGCTGCGGCCGTGCGCGAGTTCTTCGGCTCGTCGCAGCTGTCGCAGTTCATGGATCAGACCAATCCGCTCTCGGAAGTCACGCACAAGCGTCGCCTCTCGGCGCTCGGACCCGGCGGTCTGACCCGCGAGCGCGCCGGCTTCGAAGTGCGCGACGTGCACCCGACGCATTACGGCCGCATCTGCCCGATCGAGACCCCGGAAGGCCCGAACATCGGCCTGATCAACTCGCTGGCGACCTTCGCCCGGGTGAACAAGTACGGCTTCATCGAGACCCCCTTCCGCAAGGTGAAGGACGGCGTCGTCACCACTGACGTCGCCTACCTGTCGGCGATGGAAGAGGCGAAGTACTACGTCGCCCAAGCCAACGCCCAGATGGACGAGGCCTTCAAGCTGACGGAAGACCTCGTGGTCTGCCGTCGTGCCGGCGACGTCATCGTCGTGCCGCCGGACCGCGTCGATCTCATGGACGTGTCGCCGAAGCAGCTCGTTTCGGTCGCCGCCGCGCTGATCCCGTTCCTCGAGAACGACGACGCGAACCGCGCCCTCATGGGCTCGAACATGCAGCGCCAGGCGGTGCCGCTGGTTCGTGCCGACGCGCCCTTCGTGGGCACGGGCATGGAGGCCGTGGTCGCCCGCGATTCCGGTGCCGCCATCGCGGCGCGCCGCTCGGGCATCGTCGATCAGGTGGACGCCACCCGTATCGTCATCCGCGCGACGGAAGAGGCGGACGCCACCAAGCCGGGCGTCGACATCTACCGCCTGCAGAAGTTCCAGCGCTCCAACCAGTCGACCTGTATCACGCAGAAGCCGTTGGTGCGCGTCGGCGAGTCCGTGAAGAAGGGCGAGATCATCGCCGACGGTCCGTCGACGGAGTTCGGCGAGCTGGCCCTGGGCCGGAACGTGCTCGTCGCGTTCATGCCCTGGAACGGCTACAACTTCGAGGACTCGATCCTGCTTTCCGAGCGGATCGTAAAGGATGACGTGTTCACCTCGATCCATATCGAGGAGTTCGAGGTGATGGCCCGAGACACCAAGCTCGGTCCGGAAGAGATCACCCGCGACATCCCCAACGTCTCCGAAGAAGCGCTGAAGAACCTCGACGAGGCCGGCATCGTCTACATCGGTGCCGAGGTCCACGCCGGCGACATCCTGTGCGGCAAGATCACCCCGAAGGGCGAAAGCCCGATGACGCCGGAGGAGAAGCTTCTCCGCGCGATCTTCGGCGAGAAGGCGTCCGACGTGCGCGACACCTCGCTTCGGGTCCCCCCGGGCGTGACCGGCACCATCGTCGAGGTCCGGGTGTTCAACCGCCACGGCGTCGACAAGGACGAGCGCGCCCAGGCCATCGAGCGCGAGGAAATCGAGCGTCTCGCCAAGGATCGCGACGACGAGCAGGCGATCCTCGACCGCAACACCTACGCGCGTCTGGCCACCGTCCTCATCGGTCAGGCCCCCATCGCCGGTCCGAAGGGCTTCAAGAAGGAGACCACGCTCAACCGTGAGCTCCTCTCCGAGTACCCGCGTTCGCAATGGTGGCAGTTCGCCGTCATCGACGACCGTCTCATGACCGAGATGGAAGCGATGCAGAAGCAGTACGACGAGTCGAAGAAGCGCCTGGAGCAGCGCTTCCTCGACAAGGTCGAGAAGCTGCAGCGCGGCGACGAGCTGCCCCCCGGCGTGATGAAGATGGTCAAGGTCTTCGTCGCGGTGAAGCGCAAGATCCAGCCGGGCGACAAGATGGCCGGCCGTCACGGCAACAAGGGCGTCGTGTCGCGCATCGTCCCCATCGAGGACATGCCGTTCCTCGAGGACGGGACGCATGCCGACATCGTGCTCAACCCGCTGGGCGTGCCCTCGCGCATGAACGTCGGTCAGATCCTGGAGACCCACCTGGGCTGGGCCGCGGCCGGTCTCGGCCGCAAGGTCGGGCTCGCGGTGGACGCGTATCTTCGCAGCAACGACATCGCGCCCCTCAAGGCGGAGATGGAGGCGATCTACTCGCCGTCGGAGCTCGAAGGCCTGTCGGACGAGGACATGGCGGAAGCGGCCAACAACGTGCGCCGCGGCGTGCCGATGGCGACTCCGGTGTTCAACGGCGCCAAGGAAGCCGACATCGAGCAGATGCTGGAAATGGCCGGTCTCGACCGGTCGGCCCAGTCGACGCTCTACGACGGCCGCACGGGTGAGCCCTTCGACCGCAAGGTCACCATGGGCTACATCTACATGCTGAAGCTGCACCACCTCGTGGACGACAAGATCCACGCCCGGTCGATCGGGCCGTACTCCCTCGTCACCCAGCAGCCGCTGGGCGGCAAGGCGCAGTTCGGCGGTCAGCGCTTCGGCGAGATGGAGGTCTGGGCGCTCGAGGCCTACGGCGCGGCCTACACCCTGCAGGAGATGCTCACGGTGAAGTCGGACGACGTCGCCGGCCGAACCAAGGTGTACGAGGCCATCGTGCGCGGCGACGACACCTTCGAGGCCGGCATCCCCGAGTCCTTCAACGTGCTCGTCAAGGAGATGCGCTCGCTCGGCCTCAACGTCGAGCTCACCTCCTCGAAGAAGACCGCCAACGACCAGATCGAGCCGCCCGCCGAGGCGGCCGAGTAACCACCGCACCACGCTCCCGCGCCGGCTCACTCGCCGGCGCGGTCCGAGCGGGGAGGGGAAGCGCCTCCCGGATGATGACGGCCAGCGGCGACTGAGACAGTCGCGGCGCCGACCAGTTTACAGCACGCGGTAGCCCCTCGGCGGAGGGTGCGCCCCGTCAGCAGGAGTCGATCCATGAACCAAGAGGTCATGAATCTTTTCAACCAGCAGGCTCAGCCTCAGAGCTTCGACCAGATCAAGATATCGATCTCGTCGCCGGAGAAGATCCTCTCGTGGTCTTTCGGCGAGATCAAGAAGCCCGAGACGATCAACTACCGCACGTTCAAGCCCGAGCGCGACGGCCTGTTCTGTGCCCGGATCTTCGGGCCGATCAAGGACTACGAGTGCCTGTGCGGCAAGTACAAGCGCATGAAGTACAAGGGCGTCATCTGTGAGAAGTGCGGCGTCGAGGTCACCCTCGCGCGGGTCCGGCGCGACCGCATGGGCCACATCGAGCTCGCCGCCCCCGTCGCCCACATCTGGTTCCTGAAGTCGCTGCCGTCCCGCATCGGCCTCCTGCTCGACATGGCCCTCAAGGACCTCGAGCGGATCCTGTACTTCGAGTCCTACGTCACCATCGAGCCGGGCCTCACCCCCCTCAAGGAGCGTCAGCTCCTCTCCGAGGAGGAGTACCTGCGCGCGCAGGAGGAGTACGGCGAGGACTCGTTCACCGCCATGATCGGCGCCGAGGCCATCCGGCGCATCCTGCAGGAACTCGACCTCGACGGGATCGCGGATTCGCTGCGCGAGGAGATCGCCACCACGACCTCCGAGCTGAAGCCGAAGAAGCTCCTCAAGCGCCTGAAGATCATCGAGGCCTTCCAGATGTCGGGCAACAAGCCCGAGTGGATGATCCTCACCGTGGTCCCCGTGATCCCGCCGGACCTGCGCCCCCTCGTCCCCCTGGACGGCGGCCGCTTCGCCACGTCCGATCTGAACGATCTCTACCGCCGCGTCATCAACCGCAACAACCGCCTGAAGCGGTTGATCGAACTGCGCGCGCCGGACATCATCATCCGCAACGAGAAGCGCATGCTTCAGGAAGCGGTCGACGCCCTGTTCGACAACGGCCGCCGCGGCCGCGTCATCACGGGCGCCAACAAGCGTCCCCTGAAGTCCCTCGCCGACATGCTCAAGGGCAAGCAGGGCCGCTTCCGCCAGAACCTGCTCGGCAAGCGCGTCGACTATTCCGGCCGTTCGGTCATCGTCGTCGGCCCGGAGCTGAAGCTGCACCAGTGCGGCCTGCCGAAGAAGATGGCGCTGGAGCTGTTCAAGCCGTTCATCTACGCGCGCCTCGACGCCAAGGGCTTCTCGGCAACCGTGAAGCAGGCGAAGAAGCTCGTGGAGAAGGAGAAGCCCGAGGTTTGGGATATCCTCGACGAGGTGATCCGCGAACACCCGGTGATGCTCAACCGCGCGCCGACGCTCCACCGCCTCGGCATCCAGGCGTTCGAGCCCAAGCTCATCGAGGGCAAGGCGATCCAGCTCCACCCGCTGGTCTGCGCCGCGTTCAACGCCGACTTCGACGGCGACCAGATGGCCGTGCACGTTCCCCTGAGCCTCGAGGCTCAGCTGGAGGCGCGCGTGCTGATGATGTCGACGAACAACATCCTGCACCCTGCCAACGGCCTGCCGATCATCGTGCCGTCGCAGGATATCGTGCTCGGCCTGTACTACCTCTCCATCGTGGCCGAGGGCGCCATCGGCGCGTTCGACCCGACGAGCAAGACCAACCCGATGCAGGGCGTCTTCGGCAATGTGGGCGAGCTCGAGCACGCGCTGGCGGCCAAGACCGTCAAGCTGCACTCGAAGATCCGCTGGCGGTGGAACGGCATCGGCCCCGATGGCGAGCCGCTGACGAAGACCTACGACACCACGCCGGGCCGCGTAATCCTGTCCGGCGCCCTGCCGCTGCACAAGAACGTCCCCTTCGACGTCGTCAACAAGCTGATGACCAAGAAGGAGATCTCGTCGATGATCGACACCGTCTACCGCCACTGCGGTCAGAAGGAGTCGGTGATCTTCTGCGATCGCATCATGGCGCTCGGCTTCAACCACGCGTTCAAGGCCGGCATCTCGTTCGGCAAGGACGACATGGTGGTGCCCGACAACAAGTGGCCCATCGTCGACGACACGCGTGCCCTCGTGAAGGACTACGAGCAGCAGTACAACGACGGCCTGATCACCCAGGGCGAGAAGTACAACAAGGTGGTAGATGCCTGGGCCAAGTGCTCGGACAAGCTCGCCGCCGAGATGATGCTGCGCATCTCCACGGTGCAGAAGGACGAGAACGGCGCCGACAAGCAGATCAACTCGATCTACATGATGAGCCATTCCGGTGCCCGTGGTTCGCCGGCGCAGATGAAGCAGCTCGCCGCCATGCGCGGCCTCATGGCCAAGCCCTCGGGCGAGATCATCGAGACGCCGATCATCTCGAACTTCAAGGAAGGCCTCGACGTGCTCGAGTACTTCAACTCGACCCACGGCGCCCGTAAGGGCCTCGCGGACACCGCATTGAAGACGGCCAACTCCGGCTACCTGACCCGTCGTCTCGTCGACGTGGCCCAGGACGCGGTCATCCGCGAGGTCGATTGCGGTTCGACCTCCGGCATCCGCATGCGCGCCATCGTCGACGCGGGTCAGGTCGTGGCCCCGCTCTCGATCCGCATCCTCGGCCGCGCCACGGCGGAGGATCTCGTCGCCCAGGACGGCACGGTCATCGTCAAGACCAACGAGACCATCGAGGAGAAGCACCTGCCGGCCATCCAGGCGGCGGGCATCCAGGAGGTGAAGATCCGCTCGGTGCTGGTGTGCCAGACCCGCAGCGGCGTCTGCGCCACCTGCTACGGCCGAGATCTGGCCCGCGGCACGCCCGTCAACATGGGCGAGGCCGTCGGCGTCATCGCGGCGCAGTCCATCGGCGAGCCGGGCACCCAGCTCACCATGCGCACCTTCCACATCGGCGGTGCGGCGCAGATCGCCGACTCGTCGTTCATCGAGTCGAGCTTCGAGGGCACCATCAAGATCCGCAACCGGGCGCTCGCCCGGAACACGGACGGCGACCTCATCGCCACGGGCCGCAACGTCGCCGTCGTCATCGTCGGCTCTGACGGTTCCGAGCGCGCGGTGCACCGCCTGCAATACGGCGCCAAGCTGCGGGTGGACGAGGGCGACACGGTCAAGCGCGGCCAGCGCATCGCCGAATGGGACCCCTACACCCGTCCGATCATCACCGAGACCGACGGCACCGTCGCCTACGAGGACCTCATCGACGGTCAGTCGATCACGGAGACCACCGACGAGTCGACGGGTATCGCCAAGCGCGTGGTCATCGACTGGCGCGGGACCGCCCGCACCGCCGACCTCAAGCCGGCGATGCTGGTGCTCGATGCCGACGGCAAGCCGATGAAGCTGCCGCGCGGCTCCGACGCCCGCTACTTCCTGCCCGTCGACGCTATCATCGGCTACGATCCGGGTGGGCGCGTGAAGGCCGGCGACATCCTCGCCCGCGTCTCCACCGACTCGGCCAAGACCCGCGACATCACCGGCGGTCTGCCGCGGGTGGCGGAGCTGTTCGAGGCCCGTCGGCCCAAGGACGCGGCGATCATCGCCGAGAAGTCCGGCACGATCCAGTTCGGGCGCGACTACAAGAACAAGCGCCGCCTGACGCTGACCCCGCACGACGGCTCGGACGCCGTCGAGTACCTCATCCCCAAGGGCAAGCACATCCACCTGCAGGACGGGGATGTGGTGGAACTCGGCGACTACATCGTCGACGGCAATCCGGCGCCGCACGACATCCTGGCGATCAAGGGCGTGGAGGAGCTCGCCGCTTACCTCGTCAACGAGATCCAGGAGGTCTACCGGCTCCAGGGCGTGGCCATCAACGACAAGCACATCGAGGTCATCGTCCGGCAGATGCTGCAGAAGGTCGAGATCACCGACGGCGGCGATTCGGACATCCTCACGGGTGACCAGATCGACCGGACGGAACTGGCCGACGCCAACGAGAAGCTGCTCGCCGAAGGCAAGCGTCCCATCGTCGGCGTGCCGGTCCTGCTCGGCATCACCAAGGCCTCCCTGCAGACGAAGTCGTTCATCTCGGCGGCCTCGTTCCAGGAGACCACCCGCGTCCTCACGGAGGCGGCCGTCAACGGCAAGATCGACTACCTCGAAGGCCTCAAGGAAAACGTCATCGTGGGCTCGCTCATCCCGGCCGGTACGGGCTCCATGGCCGCCGACATCCGCGCCGTGGCGCGGCGTCGCGACGCCATGATCCTCCAGCAGAAGGCCGCCGAGAGCGGCGCACAGCCCCTCACGGGCCTGCCGCCCGCCGCCGAGTAGGCGAGAGCGACCGTCCCCGAACAAACCAGGGGTCGCCTACGGGCGGCCCCTTTTTCGTGCGCGGACCATCGGAGACAGGTTTCGGGCCGCGAAGCTCGTTTCATTCACGGTTCGCTAGGGGAAATGGGTTGACGGCCGGCGAAACCACCTCTATCAGGCCCTCATTGAACGGCTGGCCGTAAGCAGCAATTGATCCACGAGCGTCTCGCTCGGATCCAAGCTTCTTAAACGCATCCGACTTCAACAGACGAACACGTGTCAGCCCGGCATGATCGCTTGCTTCATTGCAGGTGATCCTCTGCTTGCAACGGCGCGCCAAAGGCTGACATCAGCCTGGGGCGCGGTTTTGCGTTTCATCGCACAGATCGTGCGGCGACGGGGCGGGCCAAACGAGATTTGGATTTCGACGGTCGCCGACGCAGGCGACGCGTTTCGAGAGGATTGGCATGCCGACGATCAACCAGCTGATCGCTCAGCCGCGCAAGGCGCAGAAGAGCCGCAACAAGGTGCCGGCGCTCGACGCCTGCCCGCAGAAGCGTGGCGTCTGCACCCGCGTCTACACGACGACCCCCAAGAAGCCGAACTCCGCGCTCCGTAAGGTCGCCAAGGTTCGTCTGACCAATGGCTTCGAAGTCATCGGTTATATCCCGGGCGAGGGTCACAACCTTCAGGAGCACTCCGTGGTGATGATCCGCGGCGGCCGTGTGAAGGACCTTCCCGGCGTTCGCTACCACATCCTGCGCGGCGTGCTCGACACGCAGGGCGTCAAAGGTCGTAAGCAGCGCCGGTCCAAGTACGGCGCCAAGCGTCCGAAGTAAGTTATTCGCGCACCCCGCAAGGATGTCGCCGGCCCCGATTGGGCTCGAGGCGGCCTGCGCGGGGTGGTTTCAAGACCCTGTATTTAGACGGAGCGAGCGATGTCCCGCCGCCATTCTGCCGAGAAGCGCGAAATCATTCCGGACGCCAAGTACGGCGATATCGTTCTGACCAAGTTCATGAATTCGATCATGTACGAGGGCAAGAAGTCCATCGCCGAGGGTATCGTGTACGGCGCGTTCGACATCGTCGAGAACCGCGCTCGTGCCAACCCCATCGAGGTGTTCCGCGCCGCCCTCGAGAACGTGGCCCCGGCCATCGAGGTCCGCTCCCGCCGCGTCGGCGGCGCGACCTACCAGGTCCCCGTCGAGGTTCGCACCGAGCGCCGCCAGGCCCTGGCAATCCGTTGGCTGATCCAGGCCGCACGCGGCCGCAACGACCGCACCATGGTGGAGCGCCTGTCGGCTGAGCTCCTCGACGCCGCCAACAACCGCGGCAACGCCGTGAAGAAGCGGGAAGACACGCACCGGATGGCGGAAGCCAACCGCGCCTTCTCGCACTACCGCTGGTAAGCGGACCCGGACCCTTTCAGGAGCAATCCGATGCCCCGCACGCACGCGATCGAGGACTACCGCAACTTCGGCATCATGGCCCACATCGATGCCGGCAAGACCACGACCACCGAGCGGATCCTCTACTACACCGGCAAGTCCCATAAGATCGGCGAAGTCCATGACGGCGCCGCGACCATGGATTGGATGACGCAGGAGCAGGAGCGTGGCATCACGATCACCTCCGCGGCGACCACCTGCTTCTGGCGCGACAAGCGCCTGAACATCATCGACACCCCCGGCCACGTGGATTTCACCATCGAGGTGGAGCGTTCGCTTCGCGTCCTCGACGGCGCCGTGTGCGTGCTCGACGGCAACCAGGGCGTCGAGCCCCAGACCGAGACCGTCTGGCGCCAGGCCGACAAGTACGACGTGCCTCGCGTCGTGTTCGTCAACAAGATGGACAAGATCGGCGCAGACTTCTTCAAGTGCGTCGCCGACATCATCGACCGCGTCGCCGGCAAGCCGGTGTGCCTGCAGCTGCCGATCGGCGCCGAGACTTCCTTCAAGGGCGTCATCGACCTGATCAAGATGAAGGCCATCGTCTGGACCTCGGAGAAGCTCGGCGCCGAATTCGCCGAAACCGAGATCCCCGACGATCTCGCCGAGCAGGCCGCGGAGTACCGCATCAAGCTCGTCGAGGCCTGCGTCGAGATGGACGACGACGCGATGTCGGCCTACCTCGACGGCGTCGAGCCCGACGCCGAGACGATGCATCGCCTGGTGCGCACCGCCGTGCAGCGTCGCGCCTTCCATCCGGTGCTGTGCGGATCGGCTTTCAAGAACAAGGGCGTCCAGCCCCTGCTCGACGCCGTGGTCGATTACCTGCCGTCCCCCGCCGATCGCGGCGAGATCAAGGGCCTCGACTTCAAGACCGAGGAAGAGATCGTCCGTCATCCGTCGGACAGCGATCCCTTCTCCATGCTCGCCTTCAAGATCATGGACGATCCGCACGTCGGCACGATCACGTTCTGCCGCGTCTACTCGGGCAAGATCGAGTCGGGCGCCAACGTCATCAACTCGTCGCGCGACAAGAAAGAGCGCGTCGGCCGCATGCTCCTCATGCACGCCAACAACCGCGAGGACGTGAAGGAGGCCTTCACGGGCGACATCGTCGCCCTGGCCGGCCTCAAGGACACCCGTACGGGCGACACCCTCTGCGATCCGCAGAAGGCCGTGATCCTCGAGAAGATGGAGTTCCCCGAGCCCGTCATCGAGATCGCCGTGGAGCCGAAGTCGAAGGCCGATCAGGAGAAGCTCGGCATCGCTCTCGCCAAGCTGGCCGCCGAGGATCCGTCGTTCCGGGTCTCGACGGACCAGGAGTCGGGCCAGACCATCCTTCGCGGGATGGGCGAGCTCCACCTCGACATCAAGGTCGACATCCTTCGCCGCACCTACATGGTCGATGCCAACATCGGTCAGCCGCAGGTGGCGTATCGTGAGAAGCTCACGAAGCGCACCGAGATCGACTACACCCACAAAAAGCAGACCGGCGGTACCGGTCAGTTCGCCCGGGTGAAGTTCATCGTGGAGCCCAACGAGCCCGGCAAGGGCTTCGAGTTCTCCTCGAAGATCATCGGCGGCACGGTGCCCAAGGAGTACATCCCGGGCGTTGAAAAGGGCCTCAACTCGGTGCTCGGTGCCGGTATCCTGGCGGGCTTCCCCGTCGTGGACATCAAGGTCGAGCTCATCGACGGCGCCTACCACGACGTCGACTCCTCGGCGCTCGCCTTCGAGATCGCGTCGCGTGCAGCCCTCCGTGAGGCCCTCCAGAAGGGTGGATCGGTGTTGCTCGAGCCGGTGATGAAGGTCGAGGTCGTCTCTCCGGAAGAATACACCGGTTCGGTGATCGGCGATCTCAACTCCCGCCGTGGCCAGATCCAGGGCCAGGACATGCGCGGCAACGCGAACGTCATCAACGCGATGGTGCCGCTGGCCAACATGTTCGGTTACGTGAACCAGCTGCGCTCCTTCTCGCAGGGGCGCGCCAACTTCACGATGCAGTTCGACCATTACGAAGAGGTGCCGCGCGGCGAGGCCGAGAAGGTCGTCGCGAAGTACGCTTAAGGCTTCCCGCCTTTTCCGGACCGCAGCAGCATCACCTGAAACACTGAGATTACGGAGGCTACGATGGCCAAAGAGAAATTCGCTCGTACGAAGCCGCACTGCAACATTGGCACGATCGGTCACGTGGACCACGGCAAGACGTCGCTGACGGCGGCGATC
>NZ_LMNG01000021.1 GCF_001423295.1 Methylobacterium sp. Leaf112
CGTCGCGTTGCCACGCGATACGACAGGCTCGCAACCAACTATCTCGCCGCCGTCTCCATCGCAGCGACCGTCAGTTATTGGTTATGAGTCCAGAGCCTAATATGCGCCTTCGTCGGGGATGTTCAGCGTGGTGCCGCAGGCTTTGCAGTGTACAGCATCCAGCTCGTGACGCTGCAGCCCACAGGTCGGACACGGGAAGCGTACCTTGTAGGGGCGAAATACGACTTGGGCGAGCCGGAAGAAGAGTGTCACCCCGCATATCATCACGAACACCGAGATCAGGCGCCCGGTCGGTCCCGGTAACGTAATATCGCCGTAGCCGGTGGTCGTGAGGGATGTGACCGTGAAGTACAGTGCGTCAACCGGACTGCCGATCGCTGGGTTGCTCCCTGCTTGCGTGACGTAGATGACACCGGTCATTACGAACACGAACACCATAAGGTTGGTGGCGGCCAGAATGGCATCATCGTTCCGCCGGAAAAACGGACTATCGTGCCGCAACCGTTCAAGCAGTTGGTAGGTGCGCAACAGTCGAAGGGTGCGCAGGATGCGCAGAAAGCCGACGCCCTGCACGACCATTGGCGCCAGGAATGAGACGATCGCCACCACGTCCGTCCAAGTGCTCAGCCGCAGGAACTCGCGGGCCGGCGCCCGGCTAATCAGCAGGCGGCCGAGGAAATCGGCCAGAACACCTGCGCCAAGCGCCACGTCGAGTACGACGATCCAAGGTGAAAGTGGCAGAAAAGATGTGACGATGACGAAAGCGATCGTCGCTATGTCAAACGCCAGCAGTGCGTAACGGAAGCGGTGCGCTCGGTCGGTGTCGCCTTCGTAGAGGGCCTGAAGCCTAGCTTTCAGCGTGGTCATGAGTCCGATCTTACGGGCAGGGGTCAACCCCTAACGCATCCTTGCCCGGCCCCATGGGTTCGGACCCGACCGAAACGCGTTCGCCCCTAGAACGCCCCCCGGGACGCCCGCCACAGGCGCCAAAGCCGGCGCCAGCGCGGGATCTCGATGAGGGTGTTCAGCGGGTCGTAGCCCGGGCGTTCCATGGCGGCGAGGTAGGGTTCCACCAGGGCCACGGGGAGGAAGGCGGCCCGCGCGGCGGGTGCGATGGTGCCGCGCGCCGCCGCGTAGGCGGCGAGGTGGCGGCGGGCGAGCGCCCGAAGGTCGGCGCAGGCGTGCACGAGGCCGGGGCCGCCGCGGCCCGTCACCACGTCCTCGCGGGTGACGCCGTAGGTCTTCAGGATGTCGGCCGGGAGGTAGACCTGGCCGCCGCGCGCATGCCACGGCAGGGACCTCAGCAGGCCGGTGATGCCGTAGGCGACGCCCGCATGGCCGGCGGCCGCCGCGCCGCCGGGCTCGGCGCCGTCGCACAGGACGAGGCCGCCGAGGCGGATGAGGGCCGAGGCCGTCTCGCCGCAATAGCCCTCGAGGTCGTTCACCCGCGGCATCGGGTCGTCGTAGAGGTCGAAGACGCGGGCGTCGATGAGATCGACGAAGGGCTGGCGCCCGAGCTTGCGCTTGACGATGGCGTCGTCGAGGGCCGCCGCCACGGGGTTGGCCTTCACGTCGCCCCGCGCCTCGCCCTGTAGGGCGTCGCGCCACCATTGCAGACGGATCTCGCCCGCCATGGGGTTCGAGGCCGCCTCGCGGGTGCGGGCGATGGTGAGGCTGAAGGCGATGAGGGCGAAGAGGTGCGGCCGGGCACTCGCGGGGGCGAACAGGGTGGCGAAGTAACGGTCTGGGTCGCCCGCCTTCACCAGGGCCTCGCAATGCCCGAACGCGAAGTCGAGGCCGCCGGCCGGGCCGGCTTTGGTGTCCGTGTCCGTCATGCGACCGCCACCAGGGCGGCGGCGACCTTGCGGTTCTCGGCCACCAGGATGTTGTAGGTGCGGGCCGCCGCACCCGTCTGCATCACGTCGAGGCCGATGCCGGCCTCCTTCAGCCAGCGCCGCAGGGCGTCGGGCAGGGGCGCGATGTCGAGGCCGGTCCCGATGAGGAGGAGTTCGACCGCCCCCCCCTCCGCCACCACGGGCCGCAGGGCGTTGCGGTCGATGGCCCGGGCGTCGTCGGGCGCCCAGGCGCGGACGCCCGAGGGCAGCATCAGGATCGAGCCGCGATGGGACATCTCGGCGAAGCGGAAGCCGCCGTTGCCGTAGGCGTCGATGATGTGGCGGCCGGGAACGTAGCCGTCGTGGAGGCTGCCGGCTGCCATGCGCTACTCCGCCGCCTGGGGCACCCGCCCGCCCGACCGGGCGGCCTGCGCCTTCACCCCCGAGAGCATGAGGCCGAGGTAGATCAGCACCGGCGTCGAGACGAAGATCGCAGAGTAGGTGCAGATGACGACGCCGGCCAGCATCACGATGGCGAAGCCCTTGATCGCCTCGCCGCCGAACAGCACCAGGGCGAGCAGCGACAGGAAGGCGGAGGTCGCCGTCATCACCGTGCGGGACATGGTGGAGTTGATGGACAGGTTGAGGAGCTCCACCGTGGGGATCGTCTTGTAGCGGCGCATCAGTTCGCGGGTCCGGTCGAACACCACCACGGTCTCGTTGAGCGAGTAGCCCACAATGGTGAGGATCGCGGCGATCGAGGTCATGTTGAACTCGATGCGGGTGATGACGAAGATGCCGATGGTGAGCACGATGTCGTGGAGGGTGCCCACG
The DNA here is from genome assembly GCF_001423295.1 of Methylobacterium sp. Leaf112. GTDB lineage: Bacteria > Pseudomonadota > Alphaproteobacteria > Rhizobiales > Beijerinckiaceae > Methylobacterium. Next base: position 2,670 of record NZ_LMNG01000021.1, read on the forward strand.
ATCGCCCCGAGGGCGAGTTCCCGCTCGAACCGGAACCACAGGTAGAACAGCACCGCCAGCACCGAGAGCACCACCCCGATGGTGCCGGACTGCACGAGTTCGCCCGAGACGCGGGGGCCGACGGTCTCCGTGCGGCGGAACTCGTACTCGGCGTCGAACGAGGCGTGCGCCTTCTGCATCACCGCCGTCTGGCCCTGCTCGCCGGCCTGGAGCGGGAAGCGCACCAGGATGGTGCCCTGGCCGCCGAGTTCCTGCACCTCGGTCTCGCCGAAGCCGAAGCCGTTCGCCGTGTGGCGCACGGCCCCGACATCGGCGGTGCCGGATTTCGCCTGGAGCTCGACGAGGGTGCCGCCCTTGAAGTCGATGCCGAAGTTGAGGCCCACCGTGAGGAACAGGATCACGGTCGCCACCGACATCAGCGCCGAAAGCGGGAAGGTGAACCGCCGGAAGCGCATGAAATCGAAGTGCGATTCGTCGGGCCAGAGGCGGAGCAGACGCATGATCGGTCTCGAATGTGTCTCAGGGTCGAAAGGGCCGGCGGGCGTCCCCGGTGGGGACGATCAGAACGGCAGGGCTTTCGGCCGGGCGATATTGTACCACAGGGCGATCATCATGCGGGTCAGGGTCACGGCGGTGATGACGGTCGTGAGGATGCCGAGGATGAACACCACGGCGAAGCCCTTCACCGGGCCGGAGCCGAGGAAGAACAGGATCAGGGCGGCGATGGCCATGGTCGAGTTCGAGTCGATGATGGTGGCGAACGCCTTGTCGAAGCCCGCCTGCAGGGCCGAGACGATGGAGCGGCCCGCCCGCACCTCCTCGCGCACGCGCTCGTAGATCAGCACGTTGGAATCCACCGCCGTGCCGATGGTGAGCACGATGCCGGCGATGCCCGGCAGGGTCATGGTGGCCTCCAGCACCGACATCAGGCCCAGGATGAGGCCGACATGGACGATGAGGGCGATGTTGGCGAAGAAGCCGAACACCCCGTAGGTGGCGAACATGAACACGATGACCAGGGCGCCGGCGACCAACGTCGCCAGCTTGCCGGCCTGGATCGAGTCGCGGCCGAGGCCCGGGCCGACGACGCGGCGCTCGACCACGGTGAACTTCGCCGGCAGGGCGCCGGCGCGCAGGAGCACCGAGAGGTCGTTGGCCTGGGCGACCGTGAAGTTGCCCGTGATCTGGCCGGAGCCGCCGGTGATCGGCGTGTTGATGCGCGGCGCCGAGACCACCTCGTTGTCGAGCACGATGGCCATGCGGCGGCCGACGTTCTCGGCCGTCGCCTGCCCGAAGCGCTGGGCGCCCTTCAGGTTGAACTTGAAGGAGACCATCGGCTCCTGGGTCTGATGGTCGAAGGCCGGCTGGGCGTCGGTGAGGTCGCCGCCATCGGCCATGACCCGGCGCTCGACGGGGACCTTGGCGCCCTTCTCGTCCTTGGAAGGCAGCAGATCGACATCACCCGAGGGCGAGTCCGACAGCATGCGGAATTCGAGCTTGGCGGTGCTCCCCAGGAGCTTCTCGAGGCGCTCCGGGTTCTGCTCGCCGGGCACCTGGATCAGGATGCGGTCGGCGCCCTGCTGCTGGATCGACGGCTCGGTGGTGCCCGTGGAATCGAGGCGGCGGCGGATGACCTCGATGCCCTGGCTCACGGCGCGGCGGGTGCGCTCGGTGATGCCCGCATCGGTGAGGCTCAGGCGGATGGCGCCGTCGGGCTGCTCGGCGATGTCGAGGGTGCGGCCCGAGCCCTGGCCGACGAGGGGATTGGCGATGGGCTGGGCGAGTTCGCGCAGCTTCGGCAGCACCTTGGCGCGCGCCGCATCGTCGGGGACGCGGACCTGAACGCCGCGCTGCAAGAGCTGGATGCCGCCCTCGGCCCGGACGGATTCCTGTTGGAGGATGCGGCGCACGTCGTCGCGGAGCGCCTTGCCCTGGGACGCCACGAGTTCGTTCTGGTCGACCTCCAGCAGGAGCTGCGAGCCGCCCTGCAGGTCGAGGCCGAGCACGATGGCGCGCTGGGGGATGATCCAGCTCGGGAACCAGCCCGGCAGCCCCGCCATGAAGCCCTTGCGCTGCTCCGGCGAGAAGAAGCTCGGCACGGCGAGGCTCAGGCCGATGAGGATGACGGCCAGCGTCGTGACGATCTTGGTTCGCGAGAAGCGCAGCATCCGGAAGTCCCGTCCCTTGCCGTTTCTTGATTGCGAGGCCGGCCCTTGCGCCGGCCTCGTCCGTCGATGGCTCAGGCGGCCTTGACCGGCCCGCCCTTGACCCGGACTTCCGCGATCATGGTGCGGACGACCTTGACGCGGACGTTGGGGGCGATCTCGACCTCGATCTCCGAGGCGTCGTCGGCGACCTTGGTGACGCGGCCGACGATGCCGCCGGTGGTGACGACGGTGTCGTCGCGGCGCACGTTCTTGACCATGCTCTGATGCTCCTTCACGCGGCGCTGCTGCGGGCGGAGGATCAGGAAGTACATGATGACGAAGATGAGGACGAACGGCACCACCTGCAAGGCGATGTCCGCTCCGCCAGCGGCCGCGGAGGCCCCTTGCGCGAAGGCGGGGGTGATCAAGCGCGTGACTCCTCAAGGATACGGCCCCGATCCCCTCGGGCGAGGGGGCGTGCGGGCCTGTCGAAAAAGCGCGCGGACTATAGCCACGGCCTAAGTGAAAGCAACGGCGTGGGCCTGGGGCGAAACGGTCCCGGGCGCAAGCCCCCTGCCCCGGGGACGCTGATCTTTCGGCGGATTTGCCCTAAACCGGCCCCCGCGCCCGCCCGAAGGACCTTTCGCGATGACCTCTGCCACCGACCCGGCCCCGCACGAAACCCTTCACCCCGATCTGCTGCCCGTGCTGGAGCGCATCGCCGCCGCCCTGGAGCGGGCCGCGCCCCCGACCCGGCCGGCGGTGGACGTCGCGGCGGCCGACGCGTTCCTGTGGGGGCCCGAGCGCCGGCTGATCCCGGTGCGCTCCGTCAACCGCGTCGAGATCGGCCTGCTCACGGGCATCGACCGGGCCCGCGACACGCTGTCCGAGAACACCCGGCGCTTCGCCGCCGGCCTGCCGGCCAACAACGCCCTGCTGTGGGGGGCGCGCGGCATGGGCAAGTCGTCCCTGGTGAAGGCCGTGCACGCCGAGATCAACGCGGGCCGGGGCGACGCCCTCCCGCTCAAGCTCGTGGAAATTCATCGCGAAGACATCGAGGCCCTGCCCGACCTCATGGCGACCCTGCGGGGCGACCGGCACCGCTGGATCGTGTTCTGCGACGACCTGTCGTTCGACGGCGACGACACCTCGTACAAGTCCCTGAAGACGGCGCTGGACGGCGGCATCGAGGGGCGCCCCGAGAACGTGCTGTTCTACGCCACCTCCAACCGCCGGCACCTGCTCGCCCGCGACATGGTGGAGAACGAGCGCTCCACGGCCATCAATCCCGGCGAGGCCGTGGAGGAGAAGGTGTCGCTCTCCGACCGCTTCGGCCTGTGGCTCGGCTTCCACAAATGCAGCCAGGACGAATACCTCGCCATGGTCCGCGCCTACGTGGCCCGGCACGGGCTGACCGCCGACCCCGACACCGTGCGGGCCGAGGCCCTGGAATGGGCGACCACCCGGGGCTCGCGCTCGGGGCGCACGGCGTTCCAGTACATTCAGGATCTGGCGGGGCGGCTGGGGCAGCGGTTGGGGTGAGAGTTTTATACGTGCGTTGGCCCGTTCCCACGGTCCATTTCACTTTAACGGGCGGAGCGCAAACTAAGCCAATGCGCGCTTGTCAAAGCGCGCTAATTTGTGTTCCACTGCTGCACCCACACGATGCCAACTGAATTTAAGCATAAGCAGCAGCTCTAATATTTCCCACAAACGCAACCAAATCATAAGTAAGCGAATTTTACTTGCTTACGCATCAAATATCAACTTTGATAAAATCAATACCCACATCATCCCATCGATCGAAACCAATCCCGAATCGAAAGGTGGAGGCGAACCACTTCATCTTCTGCAAGAGGCTTACAATGCGCAATTGGGCCTCGAAGGACGTTCAAAGCAGCGGTCACCCTTTCGAGAGCTTTTACATCTTGAAATATATCATTGAAATCAGACCAATTTGTTTTAATTATTTCAGACAATTCCCCGAATGTTGTATAATCGATTGGCTCCGGCGAGCGAATAGAAACACCACATTCCTTCTCTTTCTTCCTTGTCGATGCAACATGACTCTTCACGTTGTCCGATACCTTAGCGTCCCACCAGTGTTCGCCATGCTTCTCGAATAACACCTCGATAACAAGTGAACGAATTGAATTTTCTAGGCAATAAAAAACACGGTAGTGTGCACTCATATACGCGGCTTCGCGACGAATTCTTTCCTCAAACTGTGGGTAATATGTTTCGTCGATCTCATTTTTGGTAGGCGGCCGATGTCCTAAGTCAAGATCCCGATCTCGCTCTACCTGCTGGATCGCCGCCTCTATAGCCAAGTTATTCAAAGCAAAAAGGCGTACTCTGTCGAGAGCTTTATTCATCGGTCAAAAGATTCGTGCGAATGGCAGAGAATATAGCATTATACACATTTACGTCAGTAGTTTCTGGTAAATTTACATTAATTGTATACGCAAGCCTAATATCATTTAGTCGGCCTGATTTTGATTCATGCCTAACTAAGGACTTGGAAACATCCAAAGGCGGGACCTTCTCCTTATCCACGATGCTCGCAGCATCAAAGTCGGCCAGCTGCTTACAAGCTTTGAAGCTTCCAACAATTGCGCTAACCGTTCCATCACTTGGCTCTTTGCCAGTCACCTCAACAACAAGATTCTTCAACTTGTCATCTGCGAGTGCGTGTGCAAACTCATTTTTCTGAAAAATATCAGAAAATCCTTGGCGCATGGCCTCAGCCATCGCTGCGCCGCTACTGTCAGCGTTACGAAACCGGGTGTATAATTCGGTCGGAGTACCATCACTTTGTATAAAGCCGAGCCTTTTCAGAAAAGGAATGAATGGTTTTGCACTGCCAGAACCATACCCTAAAATAGTAGCTTGAAAGTCTAGCGTGTAACGAGGCGGAACTTTAGCTTGTTGGATTTTCTCGAAAATCTTTCCGATAAGGCCAGTTGAATTTATAAACGGTGGCACTGCCATCCTTTACCCTCATCCGTCTGCACATATAAATTTCAATAATGGCACATGTCCATATGTGCTTTGGACATAACCATAAATCAATATATTTACTTGATAAATCCTCACGCTGCCAACCTCTTGCACTGCAATGTAATCCTACAGCAGCACAGCGCTCCATCAAACCTTAATAAACTTTTTTGCAAGAGGCTGGCGAGTGATTGGCAGCGCTTGGTATCCGCAGTACGCGTAATACAAATGTGAAGAAACGTTCTGATAGGCATCGGCCGCTCGCTCATCATAGATCATCGATTAGATATGAGGACACCGAACGGCCATTAGTTTTTGCATGCGGAGGTTAGCATGCTGAATTTTAACTCTACGTCTATCTATGTCGACAACAGAGCATGAGCCTAACGGCCAAATACAAAAAGGCCCAGCCGCCAAGCAGGCAACCGGACCTTTCTAACAGTTTAAGCGCAACAGCGCCTAGAGCCCGTCGTAAAAATCAATCCTTCAGATCGGCCGGGACCTTGCCGCCGTTCTCTTCGAGCTTCTTGATCACCTGCTTGTGGAGCCAGACGTTCATGGAGGCCGAATCGTCCTTGTCGCCCGTGTAGTGGAGCTCGTCGGCGAGCTGCTTGCGGGCGGTGAGGCTCGAATCGAGGTCCAGGAGCTTCATCAGGTCGACGATGGAGGTGCGCCAGTTGAGGGTCTGGCCGTTCTTGGCGGCCATGCCGTTGAGAACCTCCTCGACATCGACGGAGCCGGCCGGGACGGAACCGCCCGTGGCCGTGCCGGTGGAGGCGGGCGCGTCGGAGCCGGTGGTGGCCGGGGCGTCGGCGGGCTTGGCCTGGGCGTCGCCGCCTCCGAAGGGATGGAGGATCTTGCTGACGATGCTGCCGAGGAGGCTCATGGTGGAAATCCCTGATTCTGGTGCCGCCGCCGGCCCGGTGGCCGCAGCGGGGGGATAACGGAAGCGAGACGAGGCCGTTCCCGAAAGCCGCGCCGGAACCCGCCCGGGCCGCGACAGAACCGCCCTGCCCGCCCCCGCGAACGGAGAGGGATCTTCCAAAGCACGGAGCAACGGGCCGGAGACGCGAGCAAATTCTTGCGTGCCCCGCCGCCCCGTGCCAAGGCCCGGGACCAGAAGCCCCGATCGATCCGTGCGGTGGAGCCCTGGGGCGCCCCGTGCCGTCGGCCACCCTTCTCGACGCCCCTGACCGGACCTGACCGATGCGCCTCCTGCCCGTTTTCGCCCTGCTGCTCTCCATGACGGGCGTCGCCTCGGCCCAGAGCACCGCCCCCGTGCCCGTGCGCATCGGCGTGATCCCGGTCGTCGGCGCGGCGCCGGTCTTCGTCGCCAATGGCGAGGGCTGGCTCAAGGAGGCGGGGCTCGCCCCCACCTTCACCACCTTCGAATCCGGCCCCAACATGATCCAGGCCCTGGCGTCGGGCACCATCGACGTCTACGTCGCCGGCGTCGCGCCGCTCGCCGTCGCCCGCACCAAGGGCATCGACGTCCGCGTGGTGGCCGCCACCGCCATCGAGGAGATGGTGTTCGTGGCCGGGCCGAAGCTCGCCCCCTACTTCGCGAACGGCGCCGGCAAGGCCGAGGCCTTCGCCCAGTTCAAGGCCAAGGAGGGCCGGCCCGCCCGCCTCGCCACCCAGCCGCCGGGCTCCGTGCCCAACACCACCCTGCAGCATTGGCTCTGGCAGGTCGCCAAGGCCGACAAGGCGAATGCCGAGGTCGTCGCCATGGGCATCGACGCGACCCAACAGGCGGTGCTGGCCGGGGCCGTCGACGGCGCCTCCATCCGCGAGCCGGCGCTCACCATCGTCCAGCAGCGCAACCCGGCGATCAAACTCATCGCCACGGGCGGTGAGATGTTCCCCAACCAGCCCGGCACCGTGGTGGGCGTGTTCGGCGCCTTCGCGGACAAGAACCCGGCGGCCGTCGAGGGCCTGGTGAAGGCCGTGATCAAGGCGAGCGAGTTGCTGAAATCCGATCCGGCCCGCGCGGCGAAGCCCGTCGAGGCGGCTTTGGGCAAGGGCATCACCGATCTGGCCACCATCCAGAAGGCCATCACCTCGCCGGCAGCGAAATTCACCGCCGATCCCCGCGCCATCGTCGAGGCCACCAAGGCGATGCAGGCCTATCAGGTCTCCATCGGGACGCTGGACAAGGACGTGCCGCTGGACGGTCTGTTCGACCCGCGCCCCTACGAGAAGGCGACCGCGCGCTGAGCCGCGCGCCCGCTTGAACCGCATGCCCGCGTTCCGCGCCACGGCGCTCTCCGCCCTCGGCCTCGCCGCCTTCCTGGTGTTCTGGGAGGCGATGCCGCGCCTCGGCCTCATCAACCCGGCCTTCCTGCCGCCGCCGAGCACGATTCCGGCCGCCTTCCTGCGGGAGATCCAGCTTGGCGTGTGGGGCGAGGCCGTGTGGTCGAGCCTGAGCCACTACGTCGTCGGCCTCACTGTGGGCGCCGGGGCCGGCATCGCCCTCGGCCTCCTCAGCGGCATGTTTTCGGGGTTCGAGGCCGTCACCGCCTGGATCGTGCGGCTGCTGCGGCCGATCCCCGGCCTCGCCTGGGTGCCCTTCGCCATCATCTGGTTCGGGGTCCAGCCCTCGGCCGCCGTGTTCATCATCGCCATCGGCGTGTTCTGGATCGTGTTCTTCGCCACCCAAGGCGCCGTGCGCGGCGTCGACCGCGACCTCGTCGAGGTGGCGCAGGCCTTCGGCTTCCGCTCGCCGTGGTCGCGCCTCGTCAAGATCCTGCTGCCGGCCGCCACCCCGGGCATCCTCGTGGGCCTGCGCACCGCCCTGGGCCAGGCCTGGATGGCCGTGGTCGCCGCCGAGATCTTCGGCGTGCCGGGCGTGGGTGCGCGGATGATGCAGGCCTCCAGCCTCCTCTCCACCGACATCGTGGTCGTCTACATGCTCACCATGGCCGGCCTCTACGGCCTGTTCGACACCGGCTTCGTCGCCCTCCAGGGCTGGCTCCTGCGGTGGCGCGCGTGAGCACGCCCGTCCCCTCGCCCATCATCGCCATCCAGGGCCTCAGCCTCGCCTACGAGCGGGAAGGAGTGCGCAACACGATCCTCGCCGACCTCGACCTCACCATCGCGCGGGGCGAATTCCTCGTCATCGTCGGCGAATCCGGGGTCGGCAAGTCCACGGTCCTGCGGGTGCTCATCGGCCTCGCCCAGCCGAGCGCCGGCACCGTGCGCGTCGAGCCCCGCCCCGGCTGCCGCACGCCCATGGCCCTGGTGTTCCAGGACGCCCGCCTGCTGCCGTGGCGCCGGGTCGTCGCCAACGTAGCCTTCGGGCTGGAGGGCAGCGGCCTCACCAAGGCCCAGCGCCTCGCCAAGGCGGCCGAGATGCTGGCGCTGGTGGGCTTGGCCGACCTCGGCCAGCGCTGGCCGCACCAGCTCTCGGGCGGCCAGCGCCAGCGCGTCGCCATCGCCCGGGCCCTCGCCGTCGATCCCGACGTGCTCCTCATGGACGAACCGTTCTCGGCCCTCGACAGCTTCACCCGCGAAGGCCTGCAGGACGAGCTGCAGCGCATCCAGGCGGCCACCGGCAAGACCATCCTGTTCGTCACCCACGACATCGACGAGGCCGTCACCCTGGCCGACCGGGTGGTGGTCCTGGCCGGCGCCCCCGGCCGGGTCGCCGCGGAGATGGCCGTCACGGTGCCCCGGCCCCGCCGCCGCCGCGACGCCGCGTTGCTGGAGGCCGCCCGCCAGTTGCGGGCCGAACTGTCGGGCCGCTCGGCCGAGTTGTGACGGCGCCGCGCCGGCCGAACCGTACCGGCGCCTTCGGCGCATGGGGGGCGTGCGCCGTTCCATCCGGGCGACGGACCGGCGCATTGCGCCGCGCGTGCGCCGGGCTTAACCCCGCCCGGGGCGTCCGTTTTCTCCGTAGGACCGCCCGAGGAGAAGGCCGATGCGCCGCCGCACCCGCTCCCTGATCGGCACCATCACGATGCTGGCCTTCGTCGTCGTCTACGCGCCGCTCGCCATGGCGCTCGCCGACAGCCGCATCTCGCAGACCCCGGCCCCCGTGCAGGCGGTGCTCTACTGCATCCTGGGCATCGCCTGGATCATCCCGCTGATGCCCCTCATCAGTTGGATGCAGCGGCCCGACTCCGACGCTTGACCGGAAGGCGCCGGGATTTCGCCGCACTCGCGGGGCACAAACGGCCCAGCTCCCGAACGCGCCGAAGGTCGATTCCCCGCATCATGCCGCTCCGCCCGACTCTGGTTCTCCTGGCCTTCCTCGCCCCCACCCTGGCCGCCGCCCAAGGCGCACCGCGCTCCGTGGGCGAGTGCGAACGCCTCAAGAACGATCTCGCCTACAACCAGTGCCTGGCGATGTTCGGCCCGGCCGCCAAGAACGTTGCGGCCGGCATTTCCGCAGGAGCGGCGACCGCCTCGGCCTCCGTCGCCACGGCCCTGGCGGCCCTGCCGTCCAGCATCGCCGCCGCCCTGCCGACGGTGCAGGAGACCGGCCGTCGGGGACGGCGCAGTCGCTACGGCCGCCACGGCCGCCAGAGCGCGAGCTTCGACACCGGCGGCGGGTCGCGCTCGTATCGCCGTCACCGCCGGCGCTGATCCGACTGATCGCCAAGACCTTTCCGTTCAACCGACGTTGAGGCGCCGCCCCCGGTTCCAGGCCAGGAACGGCACACCCGAGAGCAGGGACGCGAGGGCGGCCGGGCTCTGGTGGCAGCCGTTCACCGAGACGCGCGGCAGGGCCTGCAGGTGGTCGACGTGCCCAGGGAACAGGTGGCCCGGCCGCGTCGTCACCGCCGTCGAGAAGCCGAGCTGCCGCGCCAGGGCGAACTCCCGCTGGCCCGCGGAACTCGGGTCGCCGACCGGATAGGACAGGTGCCGCACCGGGCGGCCGAGTTCGCGGGCGAGATCCTCGCGGCCCGCCTCGACCTCCCGCCGCAGGGTCGCCGCGTCATGCTTGGCGAGCATCGGGTGGCTGATCGTATGGGCGCCGAAGGTCACGGTCGGGTCGCGGCCGAGCCCCCTGAGCTCGTCCCAGCTCAGGCACAGTTCGCGTGCCAGGGTCCCTGCCGCGATGCCGGCCTGCTCGCACAGGCCCGCGATCTCCGCGAGAAGATGCCCTTCGGGTCCGGCGCGCAGGTGGCGGTAGACCACCTCGAACGCCGCCCGTTTCTCCGCGTCGCTGCCCGCGGGCAGGTCGATCTGCGTACCGGGAAGCCGCACCCGCCGGAGGCGACCGATCGCCCGCTCCAGTTCGAGCCACCACAGGCGACCGCGCCCACCGGCGAAGTCGCTGGTGACGAACAGGGTCCAGGGGGCGCCGTGCCGTCTCAGGACCGGGGCGGCGTGCTCGACATTGTCCCGGTAGCCGTCGTCGAAGGTCAGGACGGCGAAGGGCGCGCGCCCCGTCCCCGCGAGCCGCTCGGGCACCGCATCGAGGGAGATCACCTCGAACCCGCGTCGGGCCAGGGTGAGGAGGACGTGATCCAGGAAGTCCGGTGTGATGGCCAGCAGCCGATTGGGCGCGTAGGCGCCGGGCGGCTCGGGGCGGACATGATGAAAGGTGAGGATCACCCCCCGTCCCCGGGCCAGGGGCGCGAGCCAGCGGTCGGCCCCCGTCGCCGCGATGGTCCGGAACCCGGCCTCGAACAGGCGGTGGCGGCGGGCTGTCGACATCGAAACTCCGAACGTGGGCCAGCGATAGTCGTCCCGGAACCGGCAAGGTTTCGTTACCCACGCCGACAGGACGGCCCCGGCGCTTCACCCGTCGTTTAAGAGCCTGAGCGCTCCCTCGACGCCGAGCGAGCGGGAGCGACGGTGGTGACGGGCGGCGTGCACGATCTAGGCGGAGTGGAGATGATACGGGATACGGCGCGCGGCAGCCTGACCACGGAGGTCTATTCCGATTTGGCCGCCGTCGAGGCCCTGTGGCGCGGCCTGGAAGCCGATCCGGCGGTCCTGATGACCCCCTACCAGCGCTTCGACTGGGTCTCCGCCTATCTGCGGACCGAACCGGACGCCGTGCTTCGTGTCTTCGTGGTACGCGACGCGGCCGGTCGACCGCAGGTGCTGATCCCCTGTCACCTGACGTACGAGCACGGCCTGCGTGTCGCACGGGTCGTCGGCGGGAAGCACGCCAACTTCCATATGCCCCTCTTCGCCTCGCGCGCGGCAGCCGCCCTGCGGCCCGAGGATCTGGCAGAGCCTCTCCGTGCGGCAGCCCGGGCCGCCGGCATCGCCGCCTACGCCTTCTCGCACCAGCCCTTTTTTTGGGAGGGTGCCGCCAACCCCCTCGGCTTCCGGGCCGAGCCTTCGCCGAGCGACGCCTACGGCCTCCTGCTGGGGCCCGATGCGGAATCCACGGTCAAGCGGGTGTTCAGTACCGACGCCCGCAAGAAACTGCGCGCCAAGGAGAAGAAGCTCGTCGAGGCGTTCGGCCCGGTGGCATACCGGATGGCGCGGACCGATGCGGAGGTCACCGCCTACCTCGACGCGTTCTACGCCCAGAAGGCATCGCGTTTTTCCGCCATGGGGATCGCCAACCCCTATGCCGATGCGGGCGTGCGCGGCTTCCTCGCCGCCGGCGCGCGCCGGAACGGACGCTCCGACGAACCGGCCATCGAAGTCGCGGCCCTGGTGGGCACCGAGAGCGGGCGGGTGTTCGCGGTCTTCGCCGGCGCAGTGGACGCGGCCCGCTACAGCGGCATGATGACGTCGTTCGACCAGGATCCGGCTGTGAGCCGATCGAGCCCCGGTGATATTCTGCTGCAGTATCTGATCCGGGATCAGGCGGAGCGTGGCCGCCGCGCCCTCGACCTCGGCGTCGGCGAGGCGCGCTACAAGGCCAACACATGTGACGAGACCATCGAGCTCGGCGAGGTCACGATTCCCGTGTCCCTGCCCGGTCGGATCCTCCTCCTCAAGACCGTGGGCGTTGCCCGGCTCAAGCGGCGGATCAAGCGTGATCCGCGCCTGTCGACCCTGGTCGGCCGCCTACGCCACTGGCGGGCAGGTGCGCTCGCGCAGTAGCGCGGGAGGCGTCGGCTCGGGGGGCGGCCGGCGCTCGGAAGGCGCAGAGGTCGGCGCCCGTTCAGGCCGCCGAACGACGCAGTTCGAGGTCGGCACCGAACCCCCGAACGGGTGTCTCGGCGACGGTCCGGTCCCGGGCCACGAGAATACGGCTGGCGCCGGATGCTTCTGCCAGGGCGAAGAGATGAACGAGTTCGGCATCGTCCGCCTCCCGGTTCGAAGCGATCACCACCGTGTCCATGGCGCCGCCCACCGCCGACAGAAGCGCCTGGGCCGCTTCGGTCTCCGCTCCGTGAAGGCGGCAGAGCACCCAATCGTAGGCTTGCGCCAGGGCATCGAGGGCAATCTCCAAGGCTTCCGGCTCCTCGCTCAGCACGTCGATGTCGAGGAAGCCGCGCTGGACCCTGTCGAGGCGCGACCCGGGAATTCGCTGGATCACATCGAGAAAAGCCGCTTCGCCGGCGACGAGGTCCGTGAGGCCGGCATCCTCGGGGCCACAGGCTGGGCCATTCAGATCGAGCACCACGGTGCGCGCACCGACCGCAAGGGCTTCGGCCAGGGTACCCGCCAGGGTTCCGGCGGGGTCACCCATGCCGCCGTCCTGGGTTTCCACCGGATCCAGGGTTTCCGCAAAGAGGACCCGGCGGCCGATTCCCGCGTACGCATCCTCACTCAGGCGCGCCACGAGCCCGTCGAGCGCAAACCGGCCGGGCGCCGGAGTGACTGCAGGAACGGGCGCGGCGGCGGGAACGACCGATGCCGAGGCGACCATGGGCTCGAAGGAAGTCGCGGTGGTGACGCCGTGGCGGGCCAATGCCGGCGACGCCTCCGGGAAGGTGAAGCGCGACGATGCGGAGCCGGACGGCTCGCCCACATCGGCTTCGGCCTTGGTCTCAGCATCCGCATCCGCGCGCTTGCGCCGGATATCATCGGGATCCGTGAGAAGATGGCGGGCGATGACGCCGCCCATCGAAAACAGAAGAGCCATGATCACAGCCAGCGTGATGACCGGCAGCTTCTTGGGGAAGGAGGGAGTTTCCGGCACCACGGCGCGCGAAACGATGCGGGCGTCGGCGGGGGTCGCGCTCTCGGCGTCGCGAGCGGAGGCTTCGCGGTAGCGGGACAGGTAGGATTCGAGCTGCTCACGCTGGGCCTTGGCCTCGCGCTCGAGGGCCCGCAGTTGAACCTCGCTCGAATTGCCCTTCCAGACGACATCGCGCTGGGCATCGACGGTCGCACTCAGACTTTCGACGCGGGCCTCGGCGATCCGGGCGTCGTTCTCCATGGTCCGGACGATGCGCTCGGCGGTGGCCTTGATCTGCGTGTCGAGGTCGGCGATCTGCGCCGTCAGTTCCTTGATGCGCGGGTGGGCCGGCAGGAGCGTGCGGGCCTCCAGGGCAAGCTGGCCGCGCAGGGTGATGCGCTGCTCCACCGTGCGGCGGATGATTTCGTTGTTGGCGACATCCGGGATCTCGAAGGCACGACCGTCCTTGATCATTTCCTTGATCAGTTTGGCCCGTCCGGCGAGATCGGCCTTGACGGTGCGGGCCTGCGATAGCTGCGTCGAGAGTTCGCCGAGTTGTTGCGCGCTCAGCGGCTGGCTCGCCGTACCGCCTCCGATGAGGCCGTTGCGGGCACGATACGCCTCGACCTTCGCCTCGGCTTCGGCGACGCGGGTTCGCAGGGTCTCGATGTTGCCGCCGAGCCAGGTCGAGGCGTAGCGGGCGGTATCGGTCTTCGCGGCCTCCAGAGAGGTGATATAGAGTTCGGCGATGGTGTTGGCGGCCTGCGCGGCGAGTTCCGGATCCTTTGCGCGGAACTCGACCGTGAGGATCCGCGACTTCCCCGCCGGATAAACCAGGAGTCGGTCGAAATAGGCTTCGAGCACCCGATCCTCGGGCGCCCGTTCCAGGGGGTTCTTGGCGAGGCCGATCATCATGAGAAGGCGCTGAACCGGGCCGATGCCGGCCACCTCCGGATCGAACTCGGCGTTGCCCACGAGTTTGAGCCGGCGAATCGCCTCGCGAGCGAGATCACGGGACATCACCACCTGGACCTGACTGGCGACGGCCTGCTCGTCGATGGGCGCCACCTGCTCGCCCCGCTCCTGGGTCGAGCGCGTGAAGGCTGCCTCCCGGCTCTCGAGGAGAAGCTTCGCCTCGCCGGTGTAGCGCGGCGGCACAACCTGTACGAACGCGATGGCACCGAGCCCCGCGACCACCGTCGGGACGGCGATCCAACGCCAGGAGCGGCGCAGAAGGCTGGCGAGCTGGGCGAGCCCGAGGCCGTCCCCGGCCCTGTGCAGGACCGACGGACCGGCAAAGTTCGGCGATGAGCGAGGCATGGATCGATCTTTACGCTCGTGCGAGGCAGCGGCCGTAGGCCGGCCTTCGTCGCATCAGGCAATCATATTAAGGTTGATCACGCGTTAAGACCGGGCAGTCCCGGCACAGAACCACCGGGCAGGAGCCCGGATCAGCATTCCTTAACCATATGCCCCTAGGGATCGAGACCAGAATTCATGGTCATGGCGGCATTGGTGATGAACCGACGCACACTTCTTCTCACTCTTTCGTCCAGCTTCGCGCTGGGCGGCTGCCTGCGTCCGGACTTCCGGACGGAACAGCTCGACGCCACGACGACGGGCTCGATCGGTGCGCGCTATACCCTGTCGGCGGGCGACCGCCTGCGGGTGATCGTCTTCGGGCAGGACAACCTATCCAACATCTATGCCGTCGATGGGGACGGCAGTATCGCGATGCCCCTCATCGGCCTCGTCAAGGTTGGCGGTCAGTCCACGGCGCAGGCCGCCCGTACCGTCGAGGCCAAGCTCGCGTCCGGCTTCGTGCGTGAGCCGCACGTCACCGTGGAGGTCGATGCCTACCGCCCATTCTACATCCTGGGCGAAGTCACGAACTCCGGCCAATACCCTTACGTCAACGGCATGGCCGTGGAGACGGCCGTGGCCATCGCCGCGGGATTCGGCCCGCGGGCGGCGCGCGACTACGCTGTCCTGACCCGTGAGGGTCGTGGCGGCCTCGTCTCGGGCATCGTGCCGATGACCTACCCGGTTCGCCCGGGCGACACCATTGTGGTCAAGGAGCGCTTCTTCTGAGGCATCCGCGCGAAACGGCGCCTTTAAGCCTTGCGTAACCGCAAGTCGAAGTTGGAGCATGTGACCGGGATGCTCTTAATGTTCCCGCCATCCCGCTGACGACAGGATCACGGCCATCCGGGCGCCGCCGCCCGCCGGTTGCCGCGTGGAGAATCCGATCGTGAATGCGTCCGCTTCCATTTCGAACGCATCTCGTTCCGCCACCCTGGCCGAAGGCCCGTCACCCACCTCTCACCGCATCATCCACGTTTTCCGAGCCCCCGTGGGGGGCCTGTTCCGCCACGTGGTCGATCTCGCCCGACTGCAGGCAGCGGCCGGTCATCAGGTCGGCATCGTCTGCGATGCGAACACCGGTGGGGATCGGGCGGCCCAGGCCTTCGCAGCACTCGCGCCCAGCCTTGCACTCGGGATCGTTCGGGTGCCGATGCACCGGAATCCCCATCCGTCCGACCTGACGGCTCTGCGCGTCCTCGCCGAGCGGGCGAGGATCACGGGGGCTACGGTGCTGCACGGCCATGGAGCCAAGGGCGGCGTCTACGCGCGGGCGGCGAGGGTCGCCGGACCCAATCCGATTCGGGCCTATACGCCCCATGGGGGCAGCTACAACTACAAGCCCGGCACGATCCGGCACAGGCTCTACATGGGCATCGAGCGCCTTCTGGCCCTGCGGACGGATCTGTTCCTGTTCGAGAGCGAGTACGTCGCCGGGCGCCACCGCGCTCATGCGGGTACGGCCCGCTTGACCCGGATCGTCCACAATGGGATCTGCGAATCCGAGTTCCTGCCCGTCGCGCCCGCGGCAGATCCCTACGATCTGCTCTATATCGGCGAATTGCGGGATGCCAAGGGTGTGCCCTTTCTCCTCGAAGCCTTGGCGAGTTTGCGAGAAGAGGGCCGGACCTTACGCCTGCTGATGGTGGGCTCCGGTCCCGATGCCGACCTCCTGGCCGCCCGTGTCCGGGCCATGGGACTCGGCGACGCCGTCGCGTTCGAGGCGCCTCAGCCCATCCGTGCCGTGTTGGCGCGGGGCAGGATCATGGTGGTGCCGTCCCTGGCCGAATCCCTGCCCTACGTGGTGCTCGAAGCGGCTGCGGCCCAGCACCCCCTGGTGGCGACGAATGTCGGCGGGATTCCCGAAATCTTCGGGGCGGCTGCGTCCCACCTCGTCCCTCCCCGGGATGCGGGCGCTCTCAAGGACGCCATCGTCCGGGTGCTCGACGAAGCCCCCGATGCCCGCGCGGCGCGATTCGCCGATCTCGGTGCCTCGGTCCAGGTGCGCTTCTCGATGAAGCGCATGGGCGCCGATGTCCTGTCGGGCTATGCCGCCGCCTTCCGAGCCCGTGTCAAAGCCGAGCCCGCCGCCGCGCATGCGGGACAGGCGATCTGATCCGGAGCCCGTACCACCGAGGCCGTTAAACGTTCCGTGAGGCCTTCCTGACAGAGTGGATCATCGTCGTGGTGACGCGACGTCGACCGAAGTCCGGAAGCCCTGACGATGAGTGCCTTCGACGTCCGCGACCTTTTGGAAGCCGCGGCCCGACCGTTTCCCGCTTCCGAACAGGAAGCTTCTCTGCCGAGCGGCTCGAGCGCGATCCCCCCGGCCGAGGCCACGGCTCGGCCGGCACCGGCCTTCTCGCCCGTCGTGCTGACGGGCTGTGTGCGGATCGCGGAGTTCGCCCTCATCGGTGTCACGGGTCTGGCCACGCAATGGCTCCAGCTCGCGGGCGTCGTTCCGCTCGGTCCGCGTTACGCCACGGCGATCCTCGGCATCGCCACGGTCGCGGTGATCCTCTTCCAAGTCATGGGGCTCTACGGCATCGGGGCCTTGCGCGGCTTCCTGAAGCCGGCCTTGCGCCTCGTAGCCGCCTGGACGCTCGTTCTCCTCGTCGTGGCGACCGTGATGGTGTTTGCCAAGGTCGCCGACCATTACTCGCGCGTCTGGCTGGGCACCGTCTTCGTCGCGGGCCTCGGCCTGCTCCTGCTCGGCCGCTTCATCCTGTCCCGGATCATCGGTGCCCAGACTCGGCGTGGCCGGTTCGACCGGCGCACGGCCATCGTGGGTGGCGGGCCCGTGGCCGAGGACCTGATCCGCGCCCTCGACGCCCAGGCCGAGTCCGGCATCCGCATCGTCGGCGTGTTCGACGACCGCGGCGACCGGCG
>NZ_LMNG01000022.1 GCF_001423295.1 Methylobacterium sp. Leaf112
TTCAACCGGAGGGACCGCTTCCGGGGTTCTTCCCGTACCGGCATCGACATCCGGCCGCGATAGGGCCGCCACCGGTCGCCCGCCTTCGCCGTTCGAGGACGGAAGCGGGGACCCGAGCCGCCAAAGGGCCCCATCACCGCCGACCAAGGCCAGGATCAACCCAAGTCCAACGAGGATGGCAAAGAGCGCGATGGCAGCCCCGCGGCGTCGCATCGCAGGTACAGCTTGCCTCACGGGTACCGGGACGAGCGTCGTCGCCCCCTTTCGGGAACCGCCACGTCTACGGAACAGGGCGGCGAGCAAACCCACGACGACAAGAAGTATCGCAGGGAACACCCGGAGGAAGGCGCGGCTCAGGCGGGTCAGCATAGTGTTCTTGTCTCCCACGCCACCGTGATCACTGTCCGGGGCTCCCGGTTATCGGGCATTCGTTCGGTCGGGGCGGATGCCCCGGAACACGCCCTCGGGCAGGGGCACAGCGAGCCCCGGTTGTCCGAGGCTCCCGCTTTCATTGTCGAAACGGTTAGTCGTCGGCCTCGCTGGACGATCCGGCACGGGACCGCTCGTAGGCCGCGATGGCCTGCGAGCATCCCTCCGACAGATTCGGGCGATTGCGTTTGAAGCAGGCCTTCACCTCGGGCCCGCCCGGCTTCATGCCAGCACACAGGCGAAGATAATCGCCCCCGCAGTTGGCACGCATCGCCTCCATCTCGGGGCCCTCCTGCGCTTCGGATGGCCGGGAAACGACCAGGGCTCCAACCAGGGCGAGTGCGGTCAGGGCGAGGGTACGATTGTTCATCATGCGATCTTTTCGAGCGGTGGGGCCGGACGGGTTACCCACGCGAGCGGTGGCGCGCGGGGGTCGATGTTCCTTCAACGAGCGGGCTGGCTCGGCGCCGGGGCGGGCGGGTTGGCAAGTTGCTGGCGGACCTCGGCGAGCTTCGCCTGAGCGGTGCTCAGGTCCTGCCGGGCCGAGGCCAGCCGCTCGTCAATGGCTGCCGCCTCCTTGTTGCGGGTGGCCAGGGTCTCGGTCAGCGTGGCCAACTCTCCCTGCGCATCGGTCTGGCGCTTGCGCAGGGCGTCGAGGGCGGCCGTTCCGGCATCGCGGTCGGCGGAGAGCTTCTGCAATGCCTGCTCGGCCTGGCCGCGCTCGGACACGACGCGGTCACGCTGGGCCTGGGCCTCGGCGAGCTCCTTGCGAAGGCTCGCCAACGCCTCCCGCGCCTGCTGGGCGTCGCGGTTCGCCTGCTCGATCTCGGTGTTCAGCTTGTCCTTCGTGGCGGTCAGGGCGGCGACCGCCTGATCCGTGTCCGTGCGCTGCTTCGTAGCCTGCTCGGTCGCGGTCCGGGCGTCGGCCAGTTCCTTCTGGGCGGCGGCGGCGGCCTCGCGGGCATTCTGCTGGCGCTCCTCGGCCTTGGCGAGGTCGGCGGTCTTGGCAGTCGCCTCCTGGGTCATGGTCGCAAGGTCGGCGCGAAGCTTTGCCTCCTGCACGCGGGCGTCCTCCAGGCGGCGTCCAACCTCGGCAAGATCCTGGGTGCGGTCGACGGCGGCCTTCTCAGCGGTGGTGATGGCCTCGCGCAGCGGAGTCAGCTTCCCCTCGGCCTGCGTGACCTGGGACTGTAGGTCGGTGAGCTTCTGCGTCTCGGCCTCGGCCGCCTTCTTCGCCTCGTTCGCCTTGGCCTCGGCCGCCTGCTGCTCCTGGGTCAGGGTCGCTGCACGGGACTTCGCCTCGTCGGCCGCCTTGCTCGCCTGCTGGTCCTGCTGTTGGGCGGTGGCGATCTTGGCCTGGAGCGAAGTCAGGGTGCCGGCAGTCGAGATCTGCCGGTCCAGGTCGGTCCGGAGTGCCGTCTGCTGGGTCTGCAAGTCCTCGATACGGTGGTCACGGGCGCTGCGCTGACGCGCGCCGGCGATGGAGGCGACGATGAGCCAGACCAGAAGCACCGCGGCGATCACCGCGAGGCTGAAGGGCAAGGGGCGTCGGAGTTCGGAACGGTAGTCGATGGCCATGGGGGTCTCGCAAGGTCGGAGAAAGGCGGTGGATCGAACCCCGGCGCGGCGTCGCCCGGCGTCGTGTGTGGCCGGCGCCCTAGGGCACCGGCCTTGTCGTGGGATCAGGCCGGCCGGCGGCCGTCGGCGGCGTAGCGGTCGATGGCCGAGGGCAGCTCGCGCGAGAGGCGGGACAGGAGTGCACCACGGCTCAGGCCGGTCTGCTGGGTCAGGTGGTCGAGGGTGTCCGAGCCGATGGCACGTTCGAGGTCGGCCTCGGGGATGTCGCGGTTGGCGCCCTGGTTGACCCAGGAGTTCGCCGTCTCGCCGTGACCACCCTTGGTGAAGTGGTCGACGAGCTCGCTCAGGCCGCTGGCGATCAGGCCGCCGACACCGGCGGTGCCGAGGCCGCCGAGCAGGCTGCCGAGGTTGCCGATGCCGCCGGTCGTGCCTGTGTTGGACACCGTGTTCGGGATCGGCGGCACGCTGCCATGGTTCGGGCTCAACGAGCGGGTCGACGGGGTGTCATGACCCTTCAGGAGCTCGGCGAGCTTGTCGCGGTTCTGGTAGCCGGCCACGGCCAGCAGGCCCAGAAGCGCGGTCATCGAGGGGTAACCCTTGCTCATCGTGTTTTCCTTTTCCGAGTTGCGTTTCGTACCGGACGAGGACGTCCGGGGTTTCGCGGTCAGCCCGCCGCGTCTGATGCGGAGGCTCCCGTCGATGTCATGCGCCCGGCCAGGTCGGGCTCATCGTCCGGCGGTTGCCCGGCGACGATGGTTCGCTTGACCGTGGAGCGGGCCGCGTCGATGGCGATGGCCGCCGCCGACATGGTCCTGGCCTCGGTCGGCCGCTCCAACGCATGCTTGGCGATGTCGCCGGCAAGGTCGTCGATCTCGCGGGCCAGCGCTTCGAGGCGCAGGGCATCCGCACCGTCCTGCGCCTCGCGACGGATCTCCAGCAGCCGGTCGGTGGCTTCCTCGATACGTTCGCGCCGTATGCGGGACAGGCGCTGCCCCACCCACGCGACCGCCGAGCCGATGCCGCCGCCGAGGAACGCGACGAGGTAGATCCAGGTCTCGTAGCGCTCGACGAAGCCCTGCTGCTCGCGCTCGAAGTAGTCGACGGCCCCCGGATGGATCGGGAGCCGCGCGCTGGTCGCGGCCGCGGTGCTGTCGTAGCTCGGCGCCTGTCGAACAGGTGCTGGGTCACGTCGGCCGCCACCGGGCGGGACAGGTTCGCCCGCGCCATCAGCCGGTAGGAGGCGCCGACGGTGGCCACGTCCTCGGCGGGGATCTTCGGGCTGCCTCCGAAGGTCTCGGCTGGCATGGTCACGGCCTGGAGCCGCGGCAACCGGGCGACGATGGCGTCGGCGTTCGCGACCGTCACGAAGGCGACCTTTCGATTCTTGCTCGCCCCTTGCACGATGCCGATGATGCGCTGGGCCGCCTGCGCCGTCGGCGAGATCACGGAGATGACGGCGTCGATGCGCTTCTTCGCGAAGGCCGCAGCGAGGTCGGCCTCGGGCATTTCGACCAGGGCGACGTGACGGGGCGGCAAAGGCCCCTCGGGATCCTTGTCGAGGAGCGTCAGGCCGTAATGCTCGACCATCGCCTTGATCAGGGCTTGGTCGGCATCGCGGTGGGCAAGTATGGCCAGGCGCTTGCGGTCGAGGTCCGGGAAGCTGGTGAGCCCGGACGCCTCGGGGGACGCGATGATCATCGCCTGGTCGCGCAGGATCGCGAGCGTCAGACCATTATCGGGCAGGTCGACGTCCGGACGCACCACCGCGAGGTCGGCGCGGCCGTCCTGGAGCGCGGTGGCGCTGTCGCGCACGTCGTCGAAGGGCAGGATCTTGAGGCGGATCTCCTTATGACGCTTAGCCAGGGCGTCGGCATAGGCCTGGATCACGGCCGGCTCGGTGCCGTCGCTGGGCGCCACGGCGATGGTGAGCACCGTGGCGCGCGACATCCAGTAGGCCGCCGCCGCCCCGAGCCCGAGCAGCACCGCGAGGGCGAGGAACGCGAACTCGCGGCGCAGGACGAGGCCCGGAAAGGTCACGGGGTACGGGCCTCGGCTCGGCGGGGCCATCCGGCTACGGGCAAGGGTGGCGGTCGCCGTCGTTGCCGAGGTACGTCCCGCTCGACGCGTCGTAGGACCGGAAGCGACGGGCGCATGCGGCCACGACCTCGGGGCCCGGACCACCCTGTACGACCACCGGGGCGGCTTGCGCCTGCGAGTTCGCGATGGCACCGCCGATGATGGCGCCCGCCGCAAGGCCGGCTACGCCCGCACCCACCGCGGCACCGACGCCGGGTCCGCGACGGTAGCCGTAGCCGCGACCGTAGCCATAGCCATAGCCCCGCCCGTATCCGCGTCCGCCACGCCATCCATGCCGATGACCGAAGCGACGGTACTGCACGAAGTCGGTCGGCAGGTCACCGCGCACGAGCGCTTCGATGGGTGCTGAGGAGGTTGGTGCGGCATGGGCCGGAAGCCCGACCAGGGCGGCGGCGACGGTAGCGGCGAGGGCGAGGGTCAGCTTCATCGTGGATGGGTTTCCTGAATCGGTTTCACGCGGAAGGGGAAGGTCAGTAGCCCCGACGCTTTGGCGGGGTGACCGAACGGCCGCCGAAACGGCGGCTGACGTAGGCGATGACCTTCGGGAGGAGGAAGGCGGTGAGAAGCTTGCGGATCATGGAGTGATCTCCGAGGTCAGTGGGTCAGCGCTTGGAGCGGGACAGCCAGCCCACCGCGAAGGCGACGGCGGCGAGGCCGAGCAGGGCGGAGGTACGATTGTCGTCGGCGTAGCGGACGGCCTGGCGGCCATAGGTGGTGCCGCGCTTACGGGCGTGGCGGGCGAAGTCCCGGCCTTCCGAGATCAGGTTCCCCGCGCGGTCGCGCGCCTCGTCGACGAGATGACGGCCGTCCTCGATGAGGTTGCCGGCGCGATCCCGGACTTCGTGGGCGATGTCGCGCCCGTCGTCGATGAGATCCTCGGCACGGTCGCGGGCGCGGCCGTAGGCGTACTGCGCACCACCGGCCATCTGGTTGACGGCGCCACGCACCTGACGGGCCGGATCACCGGTGATGCCGCCGACGGCGGTCTGCGCGCGACCCTTGAGGTGGCGGGACGCGCCGCGGAACTGGTCTCCGTTCATGGGATTCTCCTGCGTACGAATTCAATGGAGGCGGCGGGACCCGAGCGGGCCGCCGCCGCCGTCTCGGTTCAGTGCTTGCCGGTGACCTTGTCGACGACCGAGGCGACGCCGTCCTTGGCCTCGCCGACGGTGCGCTGGGCCTCGCCCTTGAGTTCCTGGGCCTTGCCCTCGACGACGAGCTTGTCGTTGCCCGTGACCTTGCCGGCGGCCTGCTTGACGTTGCCGGCCGCCTCGTTGGCGAGGCCCTTCAGCTTGTCGGTGGTGCTGCTCATGGGATGTCTCCTTGGGTTCGGTTGAGGTGGGCTTCTATGAGGAGGCCGGCCGGTCTCGGTGACCGACCGGGAAACAGCTCAGACGCGACGGGCGTCGTAGGCGTCGGCGAGGGTGTGGAGCTTCGGGGCGCCGAGGCGGCCGCCGAGGAAGCCGGCGAGCGCGCCGAGGATCAGGGCGAGCGCGCCGTAGAAGGCACCCTGGGCGGCGGCGGACTTGGCTACGACGGCCGCCTGCTCGGCCTTCACCTTGGCGGTGGCGACGGTCTCTTCGTACTGCTTCTTGTAGTCCTGGATCTGGGCCTTNGGCGGCGGACTTGGCTACGACGGCCGCCTGCTCGGCCTTCACCTTGGCGGTGGCGACGGTCTCTTCGTACTGCTTCTTGTAGTCCTGGATCTGGGCCTTGGCCTGATCGACCGGGATGTTCTGCGCCTTGGCGAGAGCGTCGGCGGCGCGGTTCTCGGCCTGGGCCTTCTGGGCCGGGTCACCCGTGAACAGGGCGCGGATGGCGGCGACGGCGGCGTCCTTGGCGGCCTGCGGGTCCTGGCCGGCGGCCTGGTTGCGGACCGACTGCTCGATCCCGTCGAAGGGGTTCGAGATCTTGGACAGCGAGGGAGCCGCGGCCTGGGCCGCAGTCTGCACGGTGCCACCCACCAGCGAGCCGGCGCCGCCGAGCGTGCTGGTCACGCCCGAGAAGGCGCCGCCGATGAGGCCGCCGGCCGCCGAGGTCAGCAGGTAGAGCACCACCAGGGTGGTGACCGCCCATGACACCAGGCCGTGCAGGCCGGCCGCACCGGTGACGGGCTTGCCAGACAGGCGACCGGCGATGAAGCCGCCGGCCAGCGCTGCGACGATGCCCGAGCCCACGAACCAGATGCCGGCGCTCAGCGACAGGGTCGAAGCGGCCGGGTTGTCGGCGGCGTTCGCTCCGACGCTGGACAAGCCGACGCCGACGCCGACCATGTTGAGGATGACCTGGGTCACCAGGGCAGTGACGGCGCCGGCGAAGATGGCGCCCCACGAGACCTGGTTCAGCAGAACGGTGCGGGTGTCGGCCGAGGCCGCTGCGGGAGAGGTCGCGAGAAGGGGGGAAGTGGACACGTTACTTGTACTCCGGGTGGTCGGTCGTCCGAGTCGTTCGGTCGTTCGAGGGGTCAGTCGGGGGTTGGAACTCTTGGGTCCGACCGCGCAGTCCCGGCGCGGTCGGACCGATCAATCGCGGCGAGATCAGTCGCGGCGGTGGATGAGCAGGCCGAGGCCGTAGCCGAGGAGGCCAGCCACGAGCAGGGCGGTAATGGGATGCTCGGCGATCTGGCTGGTCGCTTCGCGGCCACCCTCGCGCAGGTAGCGGCCGCCGTTCTCGTAGGCGTCCTCGGCCCGGTCGTAGGCATCGCGGCCGGCGCCGCGAACGGAACGCTCGGCGCGGTCGTAGGTGTCGCTGGCGGCACCCTGGGCGCGGCGCGCGCGGTCCTCGATGTCGTCGGACCCGATCAGGTTACCGACCGTGTCGCGAACCCGACCGCCGATGTCTCGGGCCGTGTCGACGACGGTGTCGGCGGCGTCGCGCACGGTGTCCTTGGCCTGGCCGTATAGGTTCTCCGCGGCGCCCTGTGCCTCGCGGGCGCGGCCCTCGACCGAGTCCCGCTTAGAGCCGGTGAGATCGCCCACCGTGCCCTGAACCTTGCCGCCGAGTTCCTTGGCGGCGCCCGTGATGCGATCCGTATCAACCATGATGTTTGTCCTGTTCAGATTTCTGTTGTGTTCGTCAGGTGCGACGCATGACCGAATCTACGGTTTAGAAGCGATCTTCGGTTTCACGTCGGACTTCGGTGATTTCTGCTGAGACTTGCCCTCGGCTTCGACCTTCGGGTCGCCGACCAACTTTCCAATGGCTTCCTTGATCGAGCCTTTGATCTGGTCGGATGTGTCGGTCGTCTTCTGCGCGCTCACGGGATGCTCCAAAGCCTGGGCGATTGAAACATCCATCAAGTGGCCCGACTATCCCGGCGAGCAATGATGCAGATGTACCAGTTGAGTAATTTTATTTGCGTGGTTCGGTTAACGGAAATCCGTTGTCCCGGCCCCAGACGATGGCCTCGGAGCGCTTGTGGACGTCGAGCTTCCGGTAGAGCGACGCCGAATGGTTCCGCACCGTGTTCTTGGACAGGTTGAGCCGCGTGGCGATGGCGCTGTCCCCGAGCCCTTGACAGATCAGGTCGAGGATCTGGCGCTCTCGCACCGAGACGTTCGGGACGATGCCGTCCTTGTGATCGGTGCCCGGGCGACGCAGGTTGGCGAGTTTCTCGATTAGGCCGCGACTGAACCAGGAGGTGTCGGCCATCACGGCCTCGACGGCCTCGAACATCTCTCGTTCGGTGCGCTTGCGCTCGGTGATGTCCTGCAGAACCATTAAGGCGTAGGTCTCGGAACCGATCTCGACCCGCTCGGCCGAAACCAGGCAATCGAAGTTGGTGCCGTCCTCGTGCTTCAGGCAGACCTCAAGGCCGAGCACATAACCGGTTCGCGCCACCGCGGACTCGAACTTGATGCGGGCGGCATCGTGCACCCACAGGCCGAAATCGGCCGGCGAGCGTCTGGAGACCTTGTCGGCGCCGTAGCCGAACACCCGGGTGAAGGCTTCGTTCGCGCCCGTGATGGTGAAGCCGTCGGCGCGGGCCAGCAGGGTGGGCGCCGGGGTCAGGTTGAATGCCTTTGCAAAGCGTTCCTCGCTCTGGCGGAGGGCCGTCTCGGCCTTTCGCCGTAGGTCCAGGTCGGCGAAGGTGAACAGCATGCACGGCTCGTCACCGAGCTCGATGGGCTGGCCGGCGACGATGACGTAGCGCGATCCGCCGTCGGGGAGATCGAGGCAGGCATCCATCTGCGGGATGGTGCCACCGCTGTTCAGGCGCGAGATCGCGAGGTCGCGGCTGCGGGCGCCTGCCAGGACATCGACCTCGTAGACGCTGCGGCCGATCACGGCGTCCCTGGTGTAGCCGGTCATCTCCAGGAAGCCGAGATTGACCTTGACGTGGCGCAGGTCCGACAGCCGGCAGATCACCGCCGGTGCCGGATTGGCATTGAACGTGGTCTCGAACCGTTCCTCGGCCTCGAACTGCTCCGAGACGTCCTTCAGGATGAGCGCGAGGCAGCTCGGATTGCCCTCCCGGTCGGTGGCGACCAGGCTGCGCAGGGAGTGGACGAAGTCGACGTCCGGCCGGTCGATGCGCTTAACGTCGACGATGACGTCGTGGAAGCGCTCGCCCGAGACGACCCGCTCCATTGGGTACTGGTTCGGGGTGTGATTGTTGCGGTATCGCAGGGCGAAGCGCTCGCGGTAGGCGTCCACCGTCTCGCCGAGCTCGTCGACGGTCTCGGCGCCGTGCATCGCGAGGGCCGCCTCGTTGGCATAGGCGATGGTCTGGTCGGGCTCGACCAGGATCACGCCCTCGCTCAAGCCGGCGATGATCTGCCGGAGCTCGTGCCTGTCGACGCCAACCGTCACCTTCGACCACCTTCCCTGCTGCTTGGATCAAGCCAGGCCGTAACAGGTGGTTGGGGAAGACGGTTCCGATGCGAGCGAGCGAATGGCTGGTATATCTGGATCATTGACGTGAACGTGAACGATCAGCCACAAACCGCTACGTGTTTTCTACCGTAGAGGGGCGGACAGATCCGGTCGACGACCGGAAGAAGGTTGAATCTTCTCGCATGTACTTGAGCATGATCTCCAACGAACCTTCGCCTGGCGAGGGATTGCCCCGCCATGTCCAGGATTTGATCGGACGGAAACTCGACGAGCTCATCCCGAGAGCCGACGCTGTCGATTCTGACACCCGGCTCGGTCGGGTGCTGCTTCGGCTCAAGGCCGCCCTGCTCGACGCCGAGGCGGAGCGACAGGTCACGAAGGCGTTCGGCGAAGAGCTTATCGCCCTCGTGCCGCGCCTTCGCCGCTTCGCCCTCGTTCGCACCGGAAACGCCGCGGAGGCCGACGACATGGTTCAGGCGACCCTGATGCGGGCCTGGGAGCGCAGGTCCCAGTTCGAGGACGGCACCAACCTCGTCGCGTGGCTGTTCACGATCCTGCGCAATACGCACCTGAACCAGCGCAAGCGCTCGCGACGCGAGGTCGAGGACGTCGACGGGGCATTCGCAGGCGCGCTTTCCTCGGCGCCGGACCAGGAGCACCGCGTGGCCCTGTTCGAGTTGCAGGCCGCCCTGGATGACCTTCCCGTGGAGCAGCGCGAGACCCTGCTGCTGGTGACGGTGGATGGGCTCCGGCACGAGGACGCGGCCGTCATCCTCGGCTGCCAGGTCGGTACCGTGAAGAGTCGGGTCAGCCGGGCGCGGGAACGTCTCGCCATCGCCCTGGGCCTATCATGACGGTGCACACGCCTGCACCGGATGCCGAGGGAACCGTCCCGCCCTTCGATCCGGCACCCGTCGCCGCGCGGGTGCAGGCCGCTCTCGACGGCTACCTGCGGGAACGCGCGCCCGACCAGCGGGTGGCGTTCTGGAAGGCGGTCGCGCTCGGATACGGCGGGAACTTCGAGACCCTGGCCGGATACGCGTTACCAGCGCCGTCGAAGACTTCGTCCTGAACGGGCCATCCATCGAACACGGTTCGGTGAGGGCGCCACGGAGACTGCATTTTACCAGGTCTTGGCCCAGAAAAATGATGCGTCTGCATCATTGAGCGATTCCGAGACGGTCATATCTCCCGGTCAACGCCGAACGCGTCGGTGCGAACGGCGAGCGAATACCGGAGTTATGCCGGACTTCATGAGTCCCCCCGATCAGGTCCGGCATGGCCGCAGGGCCGGGCGTCGTGCCGCTCCGGGCGCACGTCCGGCCCGAAGGCCATCCGTCACGAACAGGTTGGAGGATTCCAGATTGGCCAATTCCGGCGCGCCTGAACCCACACCCGGGGCGGACGACCTCACCGAGGCGCCCCCGCGGCCTTTCCCGGGCGAGCGTCCGCTCGGGTCGGACGAGCCGTCGGAGCCCTATGGGGAAACTCCACCGAACGATTCGCCTAGGCCCGGTATCGGTCCCGAGCGGCCGGCGGCGGAGCCGACCGCCCCGTGACGACGGAGCTGAGCGCGTTTCGGGAGGACTACGAGACGCAGGCGATCCAAGAGGCCATCGAGTCCGGCATGGCCCGCCGCGAGCTCATGGAGACCTTGGGCGGCCTGCGGATCAGCGACTTCATCCCGCCCCATGCCGGAGAACCGGTCGCGGATTATGCGGCCCGGGCAACGGGCGAGCTCATGGTCCGATACCTCGCGCAGGATCAGGACGACACCGTGCCACCCGTTTAGCGGGCAGGCCCTGGAGAGGAATTGATGTCATCCCATCCCAAGTTCGCCGCGCTGTGGCTGAGCATCGCGTGCGCCGTGCCTTTCCAGGCCGCAGCGCAGGCGGGCTTCGACGGACAATGGTCCGTCACCGCCACCGTCGAGGACGGCGGCTGCACGGGTCCCTACCGGTACCCCATCGTCATTCGTGACGGCGTCGTCGATGACGCGAGCGGCAGCGGGGCCGATGCATCGGGACGCGTCCGCAAGGACGGTCGTCTCGTCGGCTCCATAAAAAGCGGGCTTGCCGACATCGCCGTCGAAGGCCGCCTCCGGACAGCCGCGGGAGCCGGCCGCTGGAACCTCTCCGGTCCAATCCCTTGCCGCGGCCGCTGGACGGCAAGCAAGGCAGGGTAATCACGGTGATCGCACTGACGCCAGCCTGCCGGGTCGAGCGCGAACATCATCCCTGAAGAAGCGCAACTCCAGCTCAACGTCCGCACGTACGACGACGCGGTCAAGCGGGTCGTCGACGGGGAGGCCACCATCTCCGGCGCCCCGAAGCCGCCCCTCCTCACCAGGTTGGGGCGGTTCCCCTTGACGGTGAATGACGAGGACGCGACCGCCAAGGTGACCGAGGCCTTAAAGCGGCGGCTGGGAGAGGACCGCGTGCAGCCGGCCAGCAACGCGGCCGCTAGCGAGGACTTCACCGTCTTCGCCCGGGCCTGGGACGTGCCGTCGGTGTTCTGGTTCGTCGGCGGGACCGACCCGAAGCTTTACGCCGAAGCGGAGAAGGCCGGGACCCTGAACGAGCTCCCCTCCAATCACTCGCCCGAGTACGCCCCCGTCCTGACGCCGACCCTGCGCACCGGTGTCGAGACCATGCTGGCCGCCGCCGGTAGCTGGCTTGCGCCGGCGTCCCCGCCGTCGGACGCCCGCTGACGGACGTCCCCCCGGTCGGGTCAATCTACCTTTCGACCGGGGAGCGATGTCTAAACTTGGATGGATGGGCCCGGATGCGACCGGACAGGTCTCGACCCAACATAGCCATCCATCGCACGCTTCGTATCATCCCGAAGAAGACGTTCGATTCATGGGCGAGGGCAAAGTATAGGGATCGCTCAAGGGATTTCTAAGAGCAGCTTCAGGCACGCAGAGCCCCTGGTGTCAGGCCGTCCTCCCGACGCATCACTGATGTCAGGTGGCTTTGGCTGGAGAACCCGCATGTCAAAGCGATTTCTGCCAGACTCATGGGCCCGCCGAGGATGAGTGTACGCGCATGATCGAGACGCATGCGGGTAAGGTACTGATGAGGGCTCGTGCCGGTGCGCTGCCGGAAGGTGCGGAGCAATTGGCTGGACGAGAGACCGACCACGCTCGCGATGTCGTCAAGCTTGACGGTACCGGCAAAATTCGCAGACATGTAATCCCGCAGTCGCCTGAACTGTCGGTCGGACAAACCGGCACCGACCTGTTTTACGCTGCGGGCGCCATATTGCTTGAGCAAGTGGAACCCTAAAAGGTTCAACAGCGAGTCCAATTGCAGGTCTGGCATGCCCGTATCGGCGTCGCATCGGAGCTCGTCACGGAGCATTTCGCCTAGAATGGCCACACGGCGATCCAGAACAGGTAATGCGTCAGACATGACGGTAGCTGAAGGCAGGTCTAAGCTGTCTTGCGCCACTTTATCGAGCCAGCGTTCCGACAGGGCGAAAGCCGCAACCTCCTTGTGCTCGTGCCATCGCGCCCAGTAATCCGCACCAGCAGGCACAATCTCGCACATCCCGCTGGTGGCGGACGCAGTGCGTATCCTCGTCCCACCTAACCGCGTCTCGCGATTTGCGAATGGCGCGAACGAGAACAATACCAAATGATGGGGAATGGTTTGGCTGATCTCCCCGGCATCTCGCTTATTCCACGCCGCCGTGCCGAAATCCGTTCGGACGAGCCGCCCCCAGTTCGGCACGGGATCTTCGGCGGTGGCGACGTCGGGAAAGCCAGGCTGGTCGATTTGATCCATAATCGCTTTCCGTCCGGAATGCGCGGCTTCTACTACGAACGCGCAATTTCTGAAAGCCAAGCTTGGGAGCTTCGGCTAGTTTTCCTCTTATCGACAAAGAGGAAAGACTATGACAAATACAAACGCAGGCGGGGATCTCAGTGGCAAGATCGGATTGGTTACTGGCGCAACGCGCAACCAAGGAAGAGCCTATGCTGTGATGCTAGCGCAGAATGGCTGTCGCGGCGTAGCGGTTCACTATCATGGTGAGCGTTCGCGCGGCGAGGCTGAGGAGACCGCCGCCGAGATCGAGCACCTCGGCAGCACCCCTTTCCTAGTCAGTGCGAACCTTGCGCGGGTCAGCGAAGTGACAGAACTCTTCGATGCAATCGACCGTCAGTTCGGGCAACTGGACATCGTGGTGAACACCGTCGGCAAGGTGCTGAAAAAGCCCTTCGTAGAGATCACTGAAGACGATTTCGACCAGAGCTTCGCGGTCAATACCAAGGCTGCCTTCTTCTGCATGCAGGAGGCCGCGAAACGCATCTCGGATCACGGTCGGATCATTAACATAGGGACGACACTACAAGCCGCGACCACCGGACTGTACTCGGTCTACGCGGGGTCGAAGGCACCCCTCGAACATTTCACCCGGGCCCTGGCCAAGGAAATCGGCGCTCGGGGTGTCACGGTGAACACGGTCGCGCCGGGTCCCTTGAACACGTCCTTCTTCTACCCGGCCGAAACCGAGCATTCCACTGAATTCCTGAAGGGTATGAGCGTCCAGAATCGCTTGGGCGAGATCGACGAGATCACGCCCCTCATAGCATTCCTGGCCGGGCCGAGCAGCGGTTGGGTTACGGCACAGACCCTGTTCATCAACGGTGGATTTATCGCACGCTGAGACCGGCGGCGAGTATTCCGAACCCCTGGAGGGATATGTGATTGTCATGTGATTGCCGCTCCGCTGCAGCGGAGCGGCAATCACTGTCTCATGACCCATCCGGATGTCCGTCATCTCGTCCCCATGCAGATCAGTGGCACGAGACAAATTGCAAAGCTTGATCGACGCGCGCCCGTGGATTAAGAATTTACCAAATAATCGCAAATTTAGTTTTTTCTGTAATTTGCGCTGAAATCGATCCAGAGGGAGCATCTGCAGTGCGATCTGAAGTTTCCTCCTACCCTATGATATTCGCAGTTATGCAAGGCAGAGCGCTTGACTTTCTTCGAAGCTACGCCGCGTTGATCTACATTTTTCTATCCGCAGCCGTCATATTTCTGTTCGACACATGGAGCCCATTACATTTTGCCGTCGCTGTTCTTTATAGCGTCGTCGTGGTTCTGGCGAACCTCTGGTTTAAGCGCCTTGGCACGATCAGAACTGCGGCGTTCTGCGCATTTCTAACAGGCCTGAGCTTCATCATCACTCACGGCGCGGATCTGGAGAGTGCTGCCTCGGCCCGGACATTGATCAGCCTCGCTGCCATTGCGATCACGACGAAACTGGCTTTGTTAAACATCGTCACTCGCGAGCGGCTAATCATGGTCGGAAAAGAAAAAGACAACTTGGCTCGGTTTTTCCCGCCCGCCATCGTCGAGCAAATCGCTAAGAACGACATTGCGCTATCGACAACGCGCTACGAACCTGCCGCGGTCCTGTTCGTCGATATGATCGAGTTCACGAAATTCTGTAGCGCTCTGCAACCGCAGGACGTGATCGCCATGCTTCGTGAATTACTATGCTCCCTGAGCGCCAGTGTGTTCGAGCACCAGGGCACCGTGGACAAGTTCACGGGCGACGGTTTGATCGCAGTATTCGGCTTGCCCGTCTCGAACGACCTGAGTGCCACGAACGCCGTACGATGTGCGCTGACCATGCAGGCGAGGCTCCAGGCATGGAACGATGAACGTGCGGCGTCGGGACTGGAAGCGGTCGCCGTTGCCATCGGGATCCATTACGGCGATGTCGTGCTCGGCGATGTCGGATGCGAAAGCAGGCTGGAATTGACGGTCCTGGGCGATACCGTGAACGTTGCGAGCCGCGTCGAGCATCACTGCCGTGAAGATAAGGCCTCGATCCTGATCACGGACGCTGTAGTCAGGCGCATGCAGAGCGAAGGAAGCGAGGGAACGGTAAGAAGATTCACGGACCGAGGTTTTCACACGATCCGGGGACATTCGGATGCCATACGACTGTTCGCAATTCCAAGAGATGGAGTGCTAGACGTCGATCAGCTTTAAGCAGGGTGATGATATCTAGGTATTTTGGATGGGTCGCTGCCAATACGACGCATCCAACCGTGTCCGAACTATGGTTCTTCAGGCACAAAAACTGACCGACCGCTTACCACCCATTGCGGATGTTCGTGGCGGGTACCCCAGACCCAATCCAAAGGGGAACGGCTCTAGCCGAGGATAGGGAGCGTTGGGCTGCCCGGCACCGGTGGGTGCCCAAGGGCAGACAGGATCGCGTCCAGGCCGTCGGTCAGGGCCGCGGGCCCGGGCTGGAGGATGAGGGGCGACTTGATCTCGTGGATGCGCCCCTGAGCTACGGCCGGCATATCGGCCCAGCCTGGACGTAAGGCAATGCGGGACGGCACGACCTTCTTCCCACACCAAGATGCGAGGATGACCTCGGGCGCCGCCGCAAGCACCGCCTCGGGCGATACGATGCGGTCCTTGGCGGCCGCCTGCCGGGCAAGCTCTGGAAAGACGTCATCGCCGCCGGCGATGCCCACGAGCTCCGACACCCAGCCGATGCCTGAGATGAGCGGTTCGTCCCATTCCTCGAAGTACACCCGGGCCCGGGGTCGCCCACGGACGAGGTCAACCACCCGAGCCAGGCGGTCCTCGTAGCCGGTCGTAAGCGCCTCGGCCCGGTCCCGGGCGTCGACGAGTGCCCCGAGGGTGCGGATCATCGCCAAGATGCCCGCGACGTCGCGATGGTTGAAAGCGTGCACCGCGACGCCCGCCCGCACGAGATCGACGACGATGCCAGCTTGAAGATCGGAGAAGGTCAGCACCAGGTCAGGTGTCAGGGCAAGGATCTTGGGGATGTCGGCGCTGGTGAAGGCCGAGACCCGCGGCTTCTCCCGACGCACCCGGGCGGGCCGGACGGCATAGCCAGACACGCCGACGATGCGGTCCTCCTCGCCCAGCAGGTACAAGGTCTCCACCGTCTCCTCGGTCAGGCAGACTATGCGTTCGGGCGGGAAGCGACGCATAAGGTCCGTGGCCTTATGAAATCGAGCCAGCGTTTAGACGCGCTTCCGGCTCATCCCACCGGACATGCCTTCACAACAGCATCCACCCTTTTTGGCCTTCATGCTCTCGTGGCCCATCGCCATAGAGCCCTTACCGCACATCGGCGCCTTGCCCTTTCCGCCTCCGCAGCAGCTCATTGCCATCGCGGGCGCGGAGCCCAGCATTACCAGGGCAACCGTGGTCAGGAGCAGCTTCTTCATGGGACTTCCTTATTCGGACTTCATCTACCCCTACCATTCCTGAGCGCAGGACCGAAGTTGGCCCCCGCTCACCCGAAGGCTTTGGGGATCACGATACCAAGCGCGGAAGTGAGCCCGGGACCTGCCAATACAAGGGTTGCGAAGCTTGCTTAGCCTTCGACGATCAGGCAGCAGGACGCCCTTCTGTGGCTATTCACACGCGGCCCAGCCTCGGTATCAAGCGTACCTAAGCCAAGGCTTGGTCCCAACCGGCTAGGCTAAATAGGAGTGCAACGCGGTCCAAAGGTACTTGCAGATAGGTGCGCACCGTCGACTACGTCTTCGCCAACAACGAACCCAGTTGCGGCAAAGCTGTCGTCAATCGTTTACGCGCCTCCAAATTCCGAGCCTCCTTAGAGTCGCTCAAATCTGAACGTTCGCGAAACTGAATACTAAATTCGAGTTTAATGTATCCTTGCGGCCCGGACCTACGGCCGGGGGAGCGGGGGCGGGTCGGCCATATCCGGCCCACCCCAATTGTTCAGGCCTTGCCGGTGACCTTGTCGGCGACGTGCTTGGCGCCGTCCTTGACGTCCCCGGTCGTCTTCTGGGCGTCGCCCTTGAGTTCCTGCGCCTTGCCCTCGGCCTTGAGCTTGTCGTTGTCGGTCGCGTTGCCGATGCCCTGCTTCACGTTGCCGACGGCCTCGTTGGCCAGACCCTTGATCTTGTCGGTGGTGCTGCTCATGGCGCTTCTCCTCACCCGGGACCGGAGCGGCCCAGGGGCTCAGGAACGGCGTCCGGATCGATCCCGTTCCTGATCGTGGTTCACGGCTGCGCGACGGATGGCTCTCGGAGATCCGGCTATTCGTGCTGATCTTCGGGGAAACGAGGATCCTCACGCCTTCCCCTGCATCCAAATCATCGCCAGGGGCTTGCGAAAACCGCATCGGATCGTTGCGGGGAACGCTGCGTCTTGGCTCCGACAACGCAAACGGGACAGGTACAGCCTCGATGGCAGGCTGCCCCGTCCCGTTCGTGCCGTCTCGACGGAAAGTCCCTTGCCCCTCCAGGCCCTCGAAAAGGCCGTTCATCCTATTGGCCGACGGTGGAGCCTGTGGAGGTCGTCGACTTGACCGGCTTCGAACCCGGCTCGTGCGTCATCGTCTTGGTGCGGGATTCGACGCTCTCGCCGTCGCGGACCTTGGTCTTGGTCTGAGATTTCGAGAAGGTGCCGCCGTCGTGAGCCATCGCCTTGGCCTGCCCGTTCAGGCCGCCGTTCCCGGTCTCGTTGACCTTCGCGCGATCCATGGTCTTGGCCCCTGCGGCGCTGCCGCCCGTCGCGAGCGACGAGCCGGTGGCGCCGTTCGCCCCCGTGGACGTGCCGCCGGTGCCGACCGTCGACGCGGAGGTGCCACCGACGGCGGCCGAGCCGGCGCTGCCGCCGGTCGCGCTGCCGCGGGTCTGGGCCTCGGCCATCGCGGGGGCGAGAAGTAGCCCAAGGGCCGCGAACGCCGGAATGATCCTGGTCATCGTCATGTCAGCCTCACCTCTTGTCCTTGGGAACGGTGACTACGCAATCGCCGTCGCCCGTGGTGGTCATCGTCGTGCCGTTGCCGGAACTCGAACTGGAAGCCGAGCTGCTCGTCGTGCCATTCGCGGATCGTGTGGTCACGGACGGGCCACCGGTCGTGGAACTCTTCACGCCGTCCGGGCCGGCCGTGACCGAACTCGACAGCGCCCCGGTGTTCCTCGCGTCGTCGGAGTGGACGACCTTGCAGGGCTTTCCGTTGGCGCCGGTGTTAACCGTCGTGCCGCCCGAAACGCCGTTCGGACCCGCGGTGACGGTGCTGGTTTGGGCATGGCTCGCGGCGACCCCGGCAAGGGCGAGGGCGCCGCCGAGAAGCGGCAGGATCAGGCGCGCCATGGTGCAACTCTCCTCGGTAGCGGGACGGGCGCGGTCCCGTAGGTCCGCGCCCGAGGTTTTAGGAGCGCGCCGGCTCAGCGCTTGTTGTGGCCGGGCGCGTTCTCGGAGTTGCCGTGACCGCCCTTGTCATGACCGGCCGCGCCGCCCGACTTCCCGGCACCGTCGGACATGCCGGCCGACGAGCCGCCGGTGCCGACGGTCGAGCCGCTGGTGCCCTTGCCGGCCGACGAACCGCCGGTACCCACGGTCGAGTTGGAGCCGCCGCCCGTACCGGCCGACGAGCCGCCGGTGCCGACGGTCGAGGAGCTGGTGCCGCCGCCCGCCGACGAACCGCCGGTGCCCAGCGTCGAGGACGTGCCCGCACCGGTGCCGGAGCCGGCGGACGAACCGCCCGTGCCGACGGTGGAGGAGCTGGTGCCGCCGCCGGCCGACGAGCCGCCGGTGCCGACGGTGGAGGACGACTGCGCGACCGCCAGGGCGGCGCCGCCGAGGACGAAGTTGGTAGCGAGGGCGGCGACGCGAAGCTGCTTCAACATGGTTTTCTCCGGTTGTTCTGGTCGTTACGGAACAACAAACGGAGACCCCGGAGATACCGTTCCAAAATAACGCAGCATTGAAGAGCAATCGGCCTGAATGAATGGCAGATTAACACAGTGTGTATGTTTGGTTCAGTCATAGATCTACTGTCGGGACATTGCCCGGCGGACGGTTCTTCGCTCCGTCGATTGCCAGGGCGTTCGCTCCTGGCTGATCCATCGCATCCCTCGGTCGATCCGTATGGGGGATGCGAGATCGGCCAGGAACGGCGATCCTCGCGGGACCGTTCCCGTTGCAGGAAGCCGGGCGTCAGGTTCGGGCATGGAGGGGTCGCCAATGGGCCTCACCGAGACCCGAGACTCCCGGCGGAACGGTTTGCGGTCGCCGCACATTCCTGGGCACCCGATCCGGGCTCAGGAGAATATTCATGCGTCGCTTCGTTCTCGCCCTCGCCGCCGTCACCGCCCTGACCGGCCCCGTCCTCGCCAAGGACGAAGCCCCCACGCCTCCGGCCACCGTCAAGTTCGCTCCCGTCCCGCAGGACGCGGTGTTGAGCTACAACCTGATTGGCCTGAACGTCGTCGACGGCACCAACAGCAACGTCGGTGAGATCGAGGACATCGTCATCGAGAAGGGCAAGCTCGCCGGCTACATCGTGTCGGTGGGCGGCTTCCTCGGCATGGGCGAGCGCTACGTCGTGATCGACCCATCCTCTGTGGCCTTGACCTACGACACGGGCGCCAAGAAGTGGAAGGCGTCGGTGAATGCGAGCAAGGATGCGCTGAAGGCCGCCCCCGAGTTCAAGTACGACGGCAAGTTCAAGCGTTGAGGCCGCGGGCGGGAGCGCTCGTCGCTCCCGCCTCATGGGCGAGTTCGAGCTCCAGGGTGACGTCGTTCAGGTAAAGGGCGATGCGGCGCACGGCCCTGCGGTCCCAGCCATCGACGTAGAAGCCGACGGCCCAGGGCTGGCCCTCGTAACGATGGAGGACGCTTTCGCCCATCAGGGCGATCTCGCGCTCGGACCTCGCCTCAAGGACGCGCCGTTCGTCACGGGTCACGAGCGTCACGCGGAAGTGCCCGTCGATCATGGTGGTCGGCCTCCGCGAACCTATCCCGTTACTCGCCCGGCCGCTCGCATGGACGAGACAACGGCGCAAGCGGCGAAACCGATCCGCGATTTGCAAGGGACATGCGTTGGTATCCGTGCGCGGACGGGGAGCCGTGAGGCTGTGCGGCTCCGGGGAGGCGGCAGGAACGGTATTGGCGCCCTTGGGATTACGATGGTCCGCACCGACCGCGCAGGGGGGTGTCTCGCCCGAGGGGCAAACGAACCGAGGCTGGTGCATGGTCACGTCCCGATTGGCGGCTTACGCCTTGTTCACGGTCGTCCTCGCTTCTCCGGTCGGCGTACGGGCCGGCGATGCCCCCAAGGTACTCTTGCACCGCAACTACTGCGGGCCGGGCAACAACGGGCCGCTCGCGCCCATCGATGCCCTCGATGCGGCCTGCGCCCATCACGACGACTGCACGCCCGACAACGGACCGGCGACGAAGGCGTGCAACCTACGCCTCCAGGCTGAGGCCGAGGGTGTAGCCCAGGATCCCCGGCAACCTGACGAGCTTCGGGCCATGGCCGGCGTGGTTGCATCAGGCGCCGCGATGATGCCGTCGGCCCCCGCGCCCCAGGCTATGGTTTCGGTCCGCCCAGCCGAGGAAGGCGCCGAGGTGCGTCTGCCTCAGGACACCGGGAACGACGAGATCGATGGCGGCGAGACACCACCCGATTAGCGATAGCAGCCGGGCCCGACACGAGGGGGCCGGCGTTCCGAACCGGTCGACCACGTTCTGTTGGTCGAGGGCGTTAAGGACGGGATCGGGATCGCAAGAGTGCGGTGCAACTGATTCCGGAGCTTGATGTTGCTACGGCGGAAATCCGACGGCTCGCCGTTGGGCGGGAGGGGCTCGCCATCCCTCATGAGGGCCGAACGCCAGTGCCCGATGTCCTTCCGGCGCAAGGAGACGACACCATGTCCAACAAGCTGCTTCTCGCCATGGCCGCCGCCGGCCTGTTCGCCCTCCCGATGACCGCCCAGGCACAGGGAATCCTGCGCGGTGCCGCCGAGGGCGCCGAGCGCGGTGCCGATGCGGCCGGTCCCATCGGTGGCATCGTTGGCGGCGCAGTCGGCGCG
The DNA here is from genome assembly GCF_001423295.1 of Methylobacterium sp. Leaf112. Lineage (GTDB taxonomy): Bacteria > Pseudomonadota > Alphaproteobacteria > Rhizobiales > Beijerinckiaceae > Methylobacterium. Next base: position 20,804 of record NZ_LMNG01000022.1, read on the forward strand.
GCCACGGGCACCGTCGGCGGCATCCTCGGCGTCGAGGATCGCCCGCGCTTCCGTTCCTACGTCCGCGAGCGCGGCGTCCGTTCGTATAGCTGGGGTGGCCCGGTGAGCGTCGGGACCGTGCTGCCCGACGAAGAGGTCACCTACTACGACGTGCCCGAGGAGTACCGGACCCGTCCGGGCTATCGCTACACCATCGTCAACGAGCGCCCGGTGCTGGTGGACCGCAGCCGCCGCATCGTCGAGGTCATCGACTGATCGACCCAGCGCCGGACCCGTTCCGGCGCAATCGCCTGCCTTGGGAGCCCCCCGGTGATCGCCGGGCGGGCTCCATTTCATTCGGGCCCAGGTTTCCTTCAGGTCGCGGCAGCTTGGCGAGGCTCCATCCCGAGCGAGCCGATTAGGTAGGACCGCGCACGGCTGACCCGGCTTTTCATTGTGCCGACCTGGCAGCCGATCATCTCCGCGGCGGCCTCGTAGGTCACGCCCTGCGCCGCCACGAGGACGAGCGCCTCACGCTGTGAGGCGGGCAGCTTGCCGAGGTGCTGCCAGACCCGCCGCAGGTCGCCGCTGGCCTCCTGCGCCGCCGGCGCTACGATCTTGCCGGCCAATACGCCGTCGGCATCCTCCACCTCGCGTTTCCGCTTGCGGCAGTCGGTGTAGAACTGGTTGCGCAGGATGGTGCAGAGCCATGCCATCAGGTTGCTGCCGGGCTCGAAGCGGTGTCGGTTGGCCCAGGCCTTCAGCAGCGTCTCCTGCACGAGGTCGTCGGCCGCGGTCGGGTTGATGGTCAGCGATACCGCGAAGGCCCGCAGGCCCGGAAGGGCGTCGAGAAGCCCTGCACGGAAGGCATCCGGCACGGCCGGAGTGGCAGGGGTCGATCCGACATCCAATCGGGCGATCAGTTCGAGGAGGGTCGATGGCTGATCCTCATCAAGGATCGACGCATAGAGTGCCTTGAGCTCCATACCGAGATGAACCCTGACGGCCTCGGGTATCCCGCTCCCGGATGCGACCTTGATCGCCGTCATCGCCGGATCGTTTCCGGTGCGGGACGATGCCCGTCCAAGGTTGCCAGCGATCATGCCTATTCCCCACCTCCACTCGACGGTGCGCAGCCCGGTCAATCCGGCAATGCGGTCGGGAGGTTCTGGCAAAATCTGCATGAATGCTGACTAACGAAGCCTTCATCCGATTGTCGGGGGAGCTTGGCCCCAACTGCCGCCGTCGGTTACGAAGTCGGAGTTCGGATCGATAACGCATCGTCACGAAGCGGTGGATGCGCCCCCGTCCTAGGCTCTGGACTCATAACCAATAACTGACGGTCGCTGCGATGGAGACGGCGGCGAGATAGTTGGTTGCGAGCCTGTCGTATCGCGTG